>NZ_WTVS01000290.1 GCF_012911005.2 Aromatoleum toluolicum
AAAAGCCTGATTTTTCGCGGGTTCCCGGCTTGTGTTTCTTCGGGGTTCAGGCAAGCTACCTTGGAGCCTCGGGGCGGGGTTTGGGGGCCGGAACAGGCCCCCAAGGTGTTGCAGTTGCTCTTGCCCCGCAGGGGCACAAGCTCCCCTGCTCCCCGTCGATTACCCACATGGCCAGCGGAGCGCGGGGCCGGCTTTTGCATCCCACCATCTACCTCGTCGCCTCGGCGTCCAGGGGCACGCAGGACGGGCGCGGTCAAGGGAGAAACCGGAGGCCGCACGCGGAGCGCAGCCCGAAGGGCGAGCACCGAACGGGTGAGGATTTCAGGGCGCAGCCCGGCCCTTGACCGGAGAAGCCCGGCCGGAGGGCACCATGACGACGAATAAAGGCGCGAGGTAGTGGTGGGGTGCGGCCCCGCGCGTAGCGGATTCAGCGCACCAGCGCCGGCACACCACGGATCAGATCCACAGCCTGAACTTTCGCGCGCGAAAGTTCCTCGATGCGGCCTTCAGGCCGGGCAAGCGGAGCGCGCAGCGCCGGCACGGCGCGGAGGCGTCAGGGATTGACGCCCGAAGGGGCGAGACGCCGCAGGCGGCTCGATGCGCAGCACGAAAGCCCGGCCCCGCAGGGGAGACGCCCAGGGGTCACGCTTGCGCCTCGATCTGCCCATGCACAGCAGCACGCAACGACTCCAGCGCATCCAGGAACCGCTCGGCCGCAACGTCAGCCGCCCACGGCTCCCACGGCCGACAACCGTAGATTTCAGCCAGCGGATCGACATCAAGCACCGGATGCACGATGCCCAGGACATCACGCACTTCATGAGCTGCCCAGCCAATGCAATGCACAGCCTCGGAAGCGGCCGCCACCGAGTCGGCCCGCTTGTGGACGGCGTGCGCTGCCGGCGACCAAGCGCGCAGCTCGTACCGTTCCGAAACCGCAGCCATCAGGCGAGACGAAACAGCACGGAAGGAAAGGCCCAGCACGTCCTTCAACGGAGAAATGCAATCGAACCCAAGGAAACCTTCCTCGGCGTCGTGTAGAAGCTCCAGGAGCGCGTCAGAGGCCGGCAAAGGGGTGTCGCTCCACAGCCGGCGCAAAGCGAGCACCAGGAGCGAATGCTGGGCCACAGAGAGGGGCAGGGGCCATGATGATTCCCCACCCCAGCGGTACGTCCTCGCCAAACGCAAGGCAAGGTCACTGTCGAGCCACGCGCCGGGATCGGGATTGATGAGGTCGAGGCGACGGCCAGAAGGAAGCCGAACCCACGCGCGCGCCTTTGCCTGCGTCATCGGCCGCCTCGCAAGATCATGAAGCCGCCCGAATAGGCGATCTGGAAGCGGTTGAGCACGTCCATCCCCAGCAGCGGAGCGGAAAGGCGCTCCAGGACGGCGATAGCCGCACCCTCAACGGCGAAGGGGCCGACGATCACCGTGTTGGCCGCAGTGATGCCACCACGTTCACGGCCTGCGGCCGTGTCAAAGGATGTTGCGCGGCCAGCGCGGATGCCAGCATTGCGGGCGAGCTTGACCGGCAGCGTCGTGAAGCGCGCTCCGGTGTCCACCATGAAGACCACGGGAAAGCCGTTGACGGCCCCGGCGATGTAGTAGTGGCCGTCCGCAGCGCGCGGGATGGAGTAGTCCCCATTGCCCAGGCGCTGCGCCGGCTTGACCATCACGGGAGAGGCCGCCGCAACGTCTAGCTGGTCGCCGGGGTAGCTCTGGCCGTCATAGACGATGTATTCGCGCTGCTGCGCGTGCGATGTTCCAATGGCAAGGCAGGCCATCAGTGCCACAAGGGCGCGAGTAGCGTTCATTGCCAACTCCAGCGATAGAAGCCAGTCAAGTGCGCGAAAATAGCGGCGTTCGCGGCACTGGCCAGCCAGGTGAAAAACAGAAAGGAAGCCTTCCGCGACTTGTGGCGGAAGGCATGTTGACCAATCAAGGCACCGGGCCAGCCGCATAGCAGCGCGATCCAGTGCAAAGACTTTTCAGACCAGCGCCAACGGTCAGCGACGGCCGCTGATTTGTCGAGGCCGTAGGCCAGAAAGGCCAAGTTGCTCATGAGCGCATAGGCCCAAGCGTAGTGAGGCCGGATACGCCCGGCGATGCTGGCGACAATTACGCCCCCAAGGAACACCGTGCCCAGCGCAAAAGCGGCCCAGCGATGGGCGATCCAAAAGCGATCCGCCAGTGACAGGCCCGGCGCGTTCATTTCGCCAAAGCAGGATCAGCGGAGAGGCCCAGGGCCACAATCAAGCCGGCAGCCTCCTGCAAGCCCGCAAGGGACGACTGGATGAGTCGCGCCGGCACCAGCTCGGCATCCTCGGCCGTGGCTAGCACGGAGCACTTCTGTTCCGTGCTGCCTTCCTTGCGCGTCAGGTTGACGACATTGCGCTGACGGTAGCGCCACGTCTCGCAGCGCGACAGGCATTTGCCGTCCGGGTCGCCGGCCGTGGCCGCGTTCACCGAGTCCTGCGCGCCGGTTGCATTCCCGACATTGGATGCAATCGTGCCGATCAGCATGGCCAGCGGGTTCAGCGACAGCATCACGGAGCCGCCCCGGCCGCTTTTGGTGGCCAAGGGTGCGGGGTTCTCGGCATAGTCGCCCACGCGAACCTCGGCGGTACGCCGGGTCGCGGGGCGCAGCGCCTGGAAGGCACCATCCAGCTCGTACACCACGTCAGCCTGTTCGCGGGTGTCCACCAGCTCGAAGCCGCTGGAGGCCAGCGAAGCCCGCGCGGCGGCCGTCAGCTTTGGGCTGGCCAGGAATTCGATGAAGACTTTGCGCCCTCGATCAGCAGTCAGGTCGATGCGCCCGGTGATGGCCACCTTGACCTCGGCGGCCGTGGCGGCCGCTACAGCAGCCGGAGCATCGTCGGGCACCGCTTCAGAACTGGCCAGCGCAGGTAGGGTGCAGCCGGCCGCAGCGGTCAGAAGCAGGTAAAGCGGAAGGTGACGCATGTTTTCCTCCTTGTTGTTCTTGATGTTCAATCGTCTTCTCGGAAATGGGTGGTGGAGAACAGCAGCGCCGATCCGCGTTGCTCGATCTGCACCATCCCCAGGATGTTCATGCCCAGCAATGCAGGGCCGTTCATGGTGGGCATGACGGCAACCTGGACGTTATGGGCACGGAAGGAACCGAAAACCACTTCTGCTACCGTGGCGACGCATCCGAAGACCTCGCCGGCCGCCGTGCTGAACTGGCGAGGTTCGCATGATGTGATGCCCAAGGGTTTGGCCAGCGAGCCAGGAACGGATGTCACGCCCGCGCCGGTATCCACAATGAAGGTGACAGGCTGGCCGTTGATGCTGCCCGGCGTCTCATAGTGCCCGCGCTGATTCTTTGGCACGCTCATGGTGGCCACGCGCGGCGGCTCGCCCGCTCGTTGTGCGGCCGTGGCGGCAGGCTTTTTGCCGAAGTAATCGAAGGCAACAAAGCACAGGAACCCGATCCCGATCCAGACATAGGCGATGCCGGCGAGGCGCGGCCTTGCCATGTAGAAGGCCGCACCGGCCACCATCAGGAGGCACAAGACCGGATGGCTCAACACGAAACCTTTGAGCCATTGGGTCGTCATCAAGAGGGCGTCGTGTGGAGTCGCCCCATGCGCTATTTGCCAGATCGCGCCCGCGACAATCAGAAAGGCGTAGGGCAGCGCATTGGCGATGACGAACTGCAAAAAGGTGATACGGGGTTGGTCTGCGCGAACCTCGCGCGAACCGCGAAACACCTTCGGGTCATAGTAATGATCCTGCATGGTTTTCGCGGCCCGCTCTCGATACCAATCCCGGTCATCTGCGCTCATGGCCAGCTTTCACTTACTGAAGACCACGGCCGGCACTGGCATCACCAGCTCAACCTCTACGCGCCGGTTTGCGCTGCGCCCAGCCTCGGTGTCATTCGAGGCGACAAAGCAGGTCACGCAGTAGGAGACTTTCAGCTTTCGGGGGTCAACGCCACCACGGGCAAACGCGGCGCGCACAGTCGCAGCTCTTGCGATGGCCAAGGCGCGATTGCCGGCCACGGTGCCGGTCGAATCAGTGCGGCCACGGATCAAGACGCGCTCGGCCGTCATGGCCAGTGGCAGCAGCTCGGACAAGCTACGCTTGGCCTCATCGTTCAGATTTGCCACGGAGCTAGAAAACGGGAGCGAGCGCAACGAACTGGAGGCAGTAGCCGCGACTGGCGCGGCCGTGGCCGGGCCGACTGCAACTACCGTCACGGGGCGCACGTCGTCGGTGAGCTGGGCGGAGCCGGCCGGGATGGCATCCGCTTCGGCCGGGATGGCGAGTGTGGCGACAGTATGGGCGTCTAGCTTGGCCAAGACCGAAGGCTGCGGCCGTGCAGCCGCCTTGCCAGTCGCCTCTGGTGCAGCATCGGTGCTGCCCAGCATCGGAGTCTTGGGCGTTGGTGCCGCACACGGATTGCATGGCACAAAGTAGTCGGTGCCGGTTTGTGGATCGCGCACTTGGGCCAGCCCGGTGAGCACGGGCGCGCCCATCAGGAGCACACGGGGTTGCTCGGGAGGCATCGGCGCGCATCCGGTTACGCCAGCGGCAAGCATGGACGCCCCTAGCGCCCAAGTCACAGGCGCTGGCCAGAACGGCGTGCCAGGATGGAGTGCGCGCCGGCCCTTGCGCGTCAGAGACAGTCGGATGGATGTGCCGGCAGGCTTGCGCGACAGATAGCCGCGGTCGATAAGGTGGCGGGTTTCACCCAGGTACTCGCGCATCACGGCCAGATCGACAGCACCGCACAATGGGCGGCCCGCCGCGCGTTCCGAAAGCACCCGAATGCCCCGCACTTCGCCACGGTCGAGCGCACGCAGCAGCGCAAGCGCGGTTCCGTTCAAGTCGGGATGTTTGCTCATGGTTCAGTCCTTCACCAAGTCCTTGAACGTGGCCCCAGGCGTGAACTTCGGCTTGTGGGTCGAGGGAATCTTGATCGGCGCGCCGGTCTTCGGGTTGCGCCCGGTGCGCGCCGCGACGGCTGCTTTCTCGAAAGTGCCAAAGCCGGTGAGCTTCACCGCGCCGCCCTTGGCCACCTCGTTTTGTACGATGGTGATGAGGCTATCGAGAAAGCGCGTGGTGGCCGCCTTGGATGCTTCGGTGTCTTCAGCAATGGCGTCGATCAGGTCTTGTCGGTTCATGGAAATCTCCGTGTGTCAGTTGAGAATATGACCCAGCACCTTGCCGCAACGGGCG
Source organism: Aromatoleum toluolicum (assembly GCF_012911005.2). Lineage (GTDB taxonomy): Bacteria > Pseudomonadota > Gammaproteobacteria > Burkholderiales > Rhodocyclaceae > Aromatoleum > Aromatoleum toluolicum. The sequence continues at coordinate 5,206 of NZ_WTVS01000290.1, forward strand.
CAGCGCCGTTCATGTACTTGGGTTCCGTCCCAGCTCGAATAGATGGGCGTGGACAGCGGCGAATGGATGCCAAACAGGCAAAGCAGGGCGTTCCACACCTTCACGGTGCGGCCCACATCACGCGGGTGAGCTGAAGCAGCGACTCCCCGGTAAGTCCGTCCAGATACTCGGTGGCCACCAGCCGGCGTGTATCTGGAAATTCCTGCACGCGGTCATCGAGGGCAGCCCACTGGGTGACGCCGTACTCGCGGACAACGCAAAGGATCTCGTCCAGCCTGGTGCAATCAGGCAAAACGGGCGTGCAGCCGATAACGCGCTCGCGCAGCTCGATGGAGAAGAAGTTGCGCAGCTCATCCAGCGTGTGCGTCTCGCGCCAGTTGGACGAAATCACCACATCAACATCGGGATGCGTTCGCAGCCATGTTTCCAGCAGGGGCAGGTAAATCAGCGTGCCAGACTGGCCAGGGTGTAGAACCCCGTCGATGTCCAGCATCAGGACGGGGCCACGGGGAGCACGCTGAAGCGCCCATCGTGTTGCGCGTTGAGTCGCCGGCAGACTTTCGCGCGCGAAAGTCGGGGCGACGGTCGGGCGAATGCCGACGAAGCGGAGTAGGGCGCTCATCATCGGCCGTGCTCCGGCAGCGCCGGCAGCGCCGGCATAGGAGCCTCGCCAGCCACCCACTTCCATGAAGGGAGCTTGCTTTCCGCAATCAATTCATCGACGGCGGCCGCATAGTCTTCACTGGCCCCAGGCGGAACCACGTACATGGCGGTCGGCTCCGGCTCGGTATCCGAAGCCACCGCGCAGGCCAGTGGCCGCGTGGAAGGCAGGTTGTACCGCATCCCTTTCATGAAGCGCCGGTTCTGCTGCGTCAGAGCATCGAGCGCCATCTTCTCGAAGGTGCTTTCAAACGGAATCCAGTTCTCGGTCACGCACATCAGCGCGACTTCCTCCAGCGAGGCCACGCCGGTAGCGCCGATGCTGAAAGTGCCGATCATCATCAGGTGGGTGCCCTCCAAGGCATCCCACAGGCCCAGCTCCACCTCGAATCTCTTGAGCAGCCTCTTGTAGATGTCGTCGTTCATCATGAAGTGGCAATCGGGCAGGTGCTTGAGGACGATCTTGTGCCCGTAGCGCGACTGAGCCAGTTCCTTCACCTCCCCCACCACCAGCATCAAGCGCCGGGTGCCCTTCTCGGGCGTGGCGATTCGCATCATCTGCGCGAGTCGCCGCTGGGTGATTTCGTTCTTCTTCTCGGCGTTGAACGATTCGGGCATGTAGAGCATTCCGGCCAAGCTCGCGCCTTTTGCAGTCTTGTCCTCGGCTGCTTGCAGCAGATACTTGCGGATCACGTACCAACTGCGCTTGCCGGCCATCGTCGGTGCCCATCGGTTGAAGCCCGCTTCTTCCCACAGGTAATGCAGGGTGCCGCGCAGGGTCAGTTTGTTGCCATCGGTCTTGACGCTATCCGTCTCCTTTCCGCTCGGTGCCGGCGCGGATCGGCTGGCCCCCTTGGACAGCGCGAAGTCGAACTTCAGCGCCGTGGTGCCTTCGTCGGGGTTCTCCTGGATCGCGGAGCCAATGACTTGGCCAAGCCCGGACAGCTCGGGCGGCGGCTCGTAGGAATCGCAGGCCGGGGCGTGGCCGCTACCAGAATTGGGCATCCGTTTGATGAGGTACTTGTCATCGACCTTGGCCACGTACATTTCAATGCCAGGGGTACGGCACAGGCACAGCGGCCGCTCCCGCGAGCTGTAGATATTGGCCAGCAGCTCGGACAAGGCTGGGTCGTCTGAATGAATGGATTGCCCGCCAATCTGGTAGATCGCCATGTTTTTCTCCCTTGCTTACCGGCCCATGTCCCGGCCCACGTCCCGCGCGTTCTCCCGCGCAGGCTCTTTGCCCTGCTCGTACACCTGACTCTTTTCGTTGCCGTGCTGGATCGTCACTTTCTCGCCTACCCGGACATCCCGATCCAGCCCTTCCTTCTCGTAGCGCACAGCCACCATGTCGGACATCTTCACCAGGGCGTGATGCGATGAGGTGGCCACCACTTCGCCCTTCACGTCCTGCTTGAGTTCTTGCGCATCCAGCACCACCAAGCCCCGATGACTGGCGGCCATGTCGATCACGCGCCGCGATTCATCCACGGTGACACTTCCCTCCGGGACGCGGCCCCGATGAAGCTGCTCGGACAGCTCGGCACGCGCATTGAAGTAGCTGGTTTCCCGCTGGTCTTGACTGGTCTGAGGTGTCCAGCTCTGCTTGATGTCGTGAAGCTGCTTGTAGGCCCCGTCCAGCTCCGGGTGGCGCTCCAGCGCCTCCCGCTTGGTGAGCTGGTCGAATGCCTGGGCGCGCTGATAGGCCGGGGTCTGCTCGAAATGGGCCAAGTCGTTTCGAGCCGCTTCGAGCTTGGCCGCCAGCTCGTCACGGTCGGCCAGCACCGGCCGCGCGGTGCGCTCCTGTTCCGGCCGCAAGGCATCAGCGTAGGCCCGCTTCAGGGCCTCGTCGTTGCCCCCGATGTACTTGCCATACTCCCGCACACCCTCCTTCTCGGTGTACGTGGTCTGCCCCGGCGTCGAGGCCGACTCCCGGCCATTGGGAAGGCGCTCGGTGCGGATCACATAGGGCTGGTCTTCAGCCTTGGCATCCCGGAAGGCCCTGGCGGCTTCATTGACGTTGCTGTAGTCCTTCGCATCGTTCTTGGCCACGGTGCCCACGGTGTAGGTCACGTTGTCGCGCACACCTTCCCGCTGCTTGGCCAGCGTATTGATGTCGTCCAGGGCGGACACGTAATCGCGCCGCTCGGCGTGCGTCCAGGCGCGCCCGCGCTCCTGCTCCAACACATCAACCGCTGCTGCTCGCCGTTTCCACTCTCCGCGCTCTTGGCTGTTCTCGTAGATTTGCCGTTGGTTGGCGTCATAGACGCGCACCGAGTCGGTGAGCTTGTCGCGCTCCAAGGCGCGCACGGACTCCACCATGCCGTTGTAGGCGTTGTCGTGCTGTTCCTTGTTGACGAACCGCCCGGTGCCGCGCTCGGCCACCTGTTCCTCGAAGCGCAGCCGTGCGCGGGTCACTGAGGTTTCCGGGTTGACGGCCAACACTCTGGCCTCCACCTCGTAACCCTGTTCCTTCAGGCGAGTGGTCAAGTCCCGGATGTTCTCCGGGCTGCGCATCGTGCCGTCCACCACCAGATTGCGGCGGTTCTCCACGGCGGCCAGCGTGAGGCGGGTAGCCCATTCGCCGGCCTCTTTCTGCGTTCGGTCGGCGGCGTGCTGGGGGTCTTCGCGCGAAAGCTGCTTGTAGCGCGGGTTTTCCTCGCGCATCCGGTCGGCGTCGATCACCACAGCGCCACCGTTGGCGCGCAGCTCGCGGATCGCCTCGGCCGCCAGCGCCGATTTACCCGATCCCGGTTGGCCACCCAACAGGATCGCCTTCGGATTCTCCTGCGCCGTCGTTCTTGCCAGTGCATCGCGCTCTACGTCTTTGTAGGCGCTCTCCATTGCGTACTTGGAAACCTCCCCAGCCATTTGTCTGCCCTCCTGCCTTATTGGTAAAGGTCGCGGGCCTGCTGGCCGTACTGAGTGATGACGCGCTCGATGGCCTCGTCAGCATTCGGATCGAGGTCTTCGCGGATCGTGCGCAGCTCGTCCTTCGCTTTCTGAGCGGCCGCAATCACGGCCTCGTCAGGGGTAGCTTTTTCGCGCTCGGCGGCAATGGCTTCGGAGTGGTGGGCGATGATGGCCCCCAGGACATCCAGCGCCACCTCGTAGCGGACGCCGGCACGGCTGAAAAGTTGATTGGTCATGGTCTGGATTCCTCACTGATTACCGGATTGGTTCTTGGCTTGGTTTGCATGGAGCGGCCACAGGGCCGCGTGCAGCAGGCGGTAGGTGATGCGGTCGCGCTTCAGCAGGCGCGCATACACGTCGTTGGCCGTCAGCCCAAGGCTGCGGGTGGCGTACAACCCCCAAGCCAGATAGACGGCCAGCAGCACGGCAGCAGCCGGGACAAAAGCCAGAAACCACACCCCAGCTATGACAAGCCCCACCACAAGCAAGCGGCCCCCTACGGTCGCCCACTTGGAGCCGAACATTTCGAGCTGGGCCTTACGGTTCAGGTCGTGCTCGGCATGAGCGCGCTTCCAGACATCGGCCCACAGCTCTCCGGGGGAACGGCTGAAGACGGCATCCAGGTAGGCACGAAACTCGCGCATCAACAGGTAGGACGCGGCAAAGCACATCCCCACAAAAACCAGCAGCTCAAGCGTTTCTCGATTCATGTTCTTCTCCTTTGGTCTTTCGCGCGCGAAAGTCAGCGCGGCGTCGGCACGCGCTCGCGCTCCATCTGCATGTCCTTGCCGCCACGATCCCGCGCCGGCTCCTTGCCCTGCTCATAGACTTGGCTGCGCGCCTTGTCGTACTGGATCGTCACGCGGTCGCCCACGGCAAGGTCACGATCCAGATTGGCGCGTTCGTAGCGCACGGCGATCATGTCGCCCACTTGGAGCATCGCGTGGTGCGACGAAACCGCCACCACTTCGCCCTTGAATTGCCCGCCAAGCCGTTCGGCATCCCGCACCATCAGGCCGCGATAGGCTGCGGCGTGGTCGATGACTCGCTTGGACTCGTCCAGCGTCACGCCATCGCCCACCAGCCGGCCGCTGTGCAGCTCTTTGGAAATTTCTGCCCGCAGGTAAGCGGCGTCCTGCCCGGCCCGGTGGGCGTCGTGCAGCATCTTGTAGGCACCATCCAGCTCGGGATGCTTGGCCAGAGCTTCGCGCGTGGCCAGCTTGTCGAAGGCCACCGCCCGCTCCACGGTCGTGATTTCGTAGAAAACCTCGCGCGCCGGCTCCAAGTTGCCGCGCGCGGATTCCTTGGCGGCCTCGTTCCACGTCTGCTTATCGACCTTGGAGTAATCGAGCTGGTAGCCCGCATCCTTGGCGAGTTGCCCGATGAATTCGCGCGTCGTGCGGCCGTTCCCTTCGCGGAAGGGGTGCATTTCGTTCACGCCGGCATAGACCTCGGCCATCTTCCCGCTGAACTGCTCCTTGTCCATCCCGCGCAGATAGTTGGCTTCCTTGATCGCGGATTGGATTTCCTGCGCCTTCTGCGGGATGTCTTCCTTGAAGGTGAACAGGGTTCGGTCGCCCGCAGGCCCCTTTGCAATATCCACCTTGCGCACTTCGCCGGCCCACTCGTAGACATCCCGAAAAACCTGCTTGTGGATCGCCTGAAGGTGGGCCAAGTCGTATTCGCCCCGTACCGGGTTTTCGCGCAGCTCCTGGATGCGAACGGCCGTTGCGCCGCGCTCGAAGCGTTGAAGCGCCGCGAGGTCGCGGATGTCGGCCTTGTTCTTGAGAACGTGCGTGCCGGGGTAGGTGTAGTCCTCTTGCTCGCTCATTGGCTGGCCCCGCGTGCGCGCTCCAGGTACTTGGCTACCGCCTCGTCAGGGGTCAGGGTGCCGGCGATGACGGCCTCCTGAATGGCGAGGTCGGCGGCGTCCACCGGCATCCCCTCCAGGGACAGGGAAGCATTGGCTTGAACAAACTGCGCACGGCGCACGTCGGCCGGATGGGGCGCAGCCACGGGGCCGGTATCGAGTTCATAAGGGTTCTTGTCTTCCATGTTCGCCTCCAGTCAGCCCAAGCCGGGCACAGCAATGCCAAACACCCGCACGGCAACAAACACCACTGCCGCCAGCCCCGCCACGATCAGCACGCCGCGCAGCACGCGCGCGAGCAACAAGCCAACGACAATGCCGATTAACAGCGGGGTAGGGGTTTCAGCGAAGATGCGTTGCAGTGCGGCCCAGGCCCCGCCCACGTAGGGAGAAACCATTTGCCATATCTGCGTCAGCAGCGCATCCATCGGTAAGTTGTCCATGCGGGTGTCCAGTGCCAGTATTCAGATGCCGTTTGTTTGCTTTCACGGTGAAAGCAAGTTTATCAAAAAAATCCTACTGGCACTAGGCGTTTAGCGCGATAACGTCAATAGGAAGGGGAGGGCGATCACGCCACCAAGCTCTCGCGCACCGGCCGCAGCGCGGCGGATGTCTGGCTGATGATCTGGTGGATTTCGCCCAGGTAGCTATCCACCCGGTTCTTCATGCTGGCCCAGGTATGTTTGGTCTGAACCAACGCATCGAGCGTTTCAGCGTCGAACCGCCCCGCCTGGATGCAGTTGTGGATGGTCAGCAGGCGAATCTCCATGTTGCGCAGCGCATACTCGCAACGATTGATTTGCTGGCCGTCGATGGGGGTATGGCAGTAGCGGACGTTCTCCACGTCGCGCACGAAGCCCTCGAAGTCCTTTTGATGGTCGCTGAGAAGGCCGACAAAGGTTTCCATCAGGCGCAGTTCGCGGTCAGGGGTAGTCATTGGTGGAATCTCCATGTTGTTGGTTAAGGGTTGAGAGAAAAGCATTCGGAACGATGGCCGCATGTGTCGCATTTGCGGCCCCGGCTTTTGCGCGCCTTGGCCCTGCGCTCGGTGAGGTCGATGTACCGGGCCACCAACTGCTCGCAATAGGCGTCGTCGCGCAGCTCCACGCGCATGGCTCGGCGCTCACGGGTTTTTCGGTTGTTGATGGCCACGAAGCCAAAGGGCGCTGTTTCGAGTCCGTTCAGGCGAAGCAGCCACGCTTGCAAAGAGAGCTGTGCAATGTCCGTCTCATAGACGCGGTGGGCATCGCGGTTCTTGTTTTCGAGGGGAACATGCAGCCCATCAGGAAGCCGATACACCTGATCGGGCCGGCCCACGACGGGGAACGGTGCATTGATGAACAGGTTGCGCTCCACTTGAGCCACCTTGCCGGCCGCAAGCTCGGGAGGGAGCCAGTTCTGAGTGAACCCTCGCCAGACCATGAATGTCCAGCCGGCCAGCACCAGGGCCAGGGCGAATAGGATGTAGCTGGCCAAGTTGCTCATCGCGGCATCCCCAGCAAGCGAAGCAGGGCGTTCAGCCCAGCGCGCACAGCCGTGGCCGCGCACCGGCTCCTGCACAGCAGAGGCACCAAGCCAGGTGAGACGACGTAGTAGGCTCGGACGAACAAGCGCCCTACCATTGCCGGCATCAGCACCCGGTCACGCCAAGCGCGGAGGAAATTTGTCTCGGCGGCGTCAGGCCCGTAGATCGCGGTGGCAATGAAACAGCGCCGGTCAATCGCCGCGCGCGTCTGCCCTTCGACCTGAAACCGTAGGTGCTCGAAGGTGCCGGCAGCGGCCTTCGCCCGAACCTCCAGCGGCCGGGCATCCCCGCGCTCACGGTCGAAAACCACCTTTTGCTCGCAGTAAACCGTGCCTACGATGTCGGTGATGGTGTGGTACTTTTTCGCCCGCCTCATCACCCCTCCTGCTTTCGCGCGCGAAAGCCGGGCTTGGCCAGCATCCAGCGATAAATGCCCAGCAGGCTTGTGGCAGTGAAAGCCACCTGCATGAAGATAAGGCCCGGCGCGTCGGTCATGACGCCGAAGCCGATCCAGCAGACATTCGAGGCTAGGAAAGACACGAACCCCCAGCCCGACAAACGGTTGTTGAGGGCCAGCAGCAAGGCCCCCAGCACCCCAAACGCGCAGCCGATCCATTGCAGGTAGAAGGCATCCATGCGCACTCACCTCACAGAAGGGCCTTTCGCCCGGTTTCCACGGCCCGCATCCGCATGGCCAAGGTTGGGTAAGCATTGGCGAACGAGAACCAGCGAACCCAGGATTTCGAGGGGTACAACACGGCCAGCTCGCGCAGCGCCGTCAACATCGCTTCGCGCCCTACGGACTGCGCAGCGCCGGCATCCGCCCGGTACTCGCAATACCGGCGAATCCCCAGGAACAGGAGGAAGGCGGCAAAGAAAAAGTTGTTGTTGTCCAGGAGGTGGCTGCTCACAGCAAAGCAGCAGGCATAGGTGAACGTGGCGAAGATATGGCGCTCATGAACATGTGCGTTTTCATGGGCGATCACGCCCCGCATACCCTCGTCGCTCATGCTGGCCAGCAGGCCGGTTGTCACGTAGATGCGCGAATGACTCGGCAGCAGCCCCACGGTGTTGGCTTCCTTGTCGGCATGGTCATACAGGAAGACGGGGCGACTATCAGGGACGGTTGCCACTATCCTTGCCAAACGCTCTTGAAGCACAGCATCCCGCGACGGTCGCGGAGCAAGGAAGCGCGCCGATAATGGCGCGCTGGCATAAAAGCCGAACAGGAATATCAGGCTACCGAGAGCCTGAGTCATTGGCTTGGCGGCCGGATTCGTGGATAACCTGCCAGTTACCCACAAAATGCCGCCAGCAACCTCCATGATGAAGACGATCAGAATGATCCGTCTGAACCAGTGAGACGGGATCATTGCAAATTGCAGTCGTCACAGATTAAGGCTGTGGGGATCGAGCGATACGGCGTTTGATCGGTGCCAGCGCGCCAGTCATTTCTCATGCTGAGAGGCTGTTGCGAAGCACATCCGCCCAAGGTGGCCGTGGTAATGAGAATCAGGAGTAGTTTTTTCATCGGTTGCCCTTTCAGGGGAAAGTTGGTTGTTGATTTCTTCCAGCAGCTCCCGGCACACTGAATGCACCCGCTGACGCGAGACGCCGACGTGGCGCGCGACGGTTGCCTGCCGGTAGCCTTTGAGGAACACTTCTTCAGCGATGCGGTAAGATTCGGACGAAAGACCCAGCCGCCGCGCTGCTTTCACGAAGACAGCACGCGACACATGGCCACACGCTGCGGAAACAGTCTTGAATATCTGGCTCATCCCCTTGCACCGTAAGGGTTTTGAGCGTATTTTGTCAATAGACAAGATGCGCAAATTCTATCCAAATTGGAAGGAGAGTTGTAATGAAAAAGATGCTTTACGTTGCTTTCATCGTGGCAGCACTTGCCGGCATGACGAACGCCAGCGCCCAAGCGGCCGCCGCGAAGCGTGGCGGTGTCTGCATCGGCCCCTTCCGTGGTGGCGACTCGGTGTTGCAGTGCGAACACATCGGCAAGGTGACGATCAAGCAGATTTACGAAAAGGGCTTCCGTGTCGTGCATATGCAAGATGACAAAAACACGGCCACCTACGTGATGCTGGTTATTGAGGAACAATAATGATGCGACTGAAAAAAATGCTGTTCTCTCGAAGGCGCTGGATGCTCTGGCTTCCATTGCCGGCCGCTGCCGCACTTTCGGCATCCGGTGGTAATTTCCTTGCCGACTACATTCCAATGCTCGGCGGCGGATTGATTTTCTGGATTCCATTCTGGCTTGCATGGTGGTTAAGCGATGGATTCAAGGGAATGTCGAAATGGCCCGGCACTGGCGCGCCAAATAGCGCAGCAGGCGTTAATCCATTTACCGGCAAGTCTTGTGTTGTTCATCATTTACCCTGGGGCGATAACTACACGGGCGGCAATTCTTGAAAGGGGGCAAAGCCCCCTTTCCCTTTACTTGCTGCCGTTGTTGATCTGAACCGAGGCGGCCGTTTCCCGCTTCATGTTGTCGTTCAGCTTTTCGCCGTCTGCCGTACCGTCGCCGCCAGTCAGCTTGTCCCAAGCCTTCTGAACGGTGTCCTTGCCGTCGCGGATCATGTTGTCCTCGTTGACGGCTGCGGGATTGGCCCGCCCAGCGCCTACAGCCTTGTCCGGGCTGGCCCAGGCATTCACGTTCTCGTCCAAGGCCCCAGCACGCGCCGGGATGCTGCCCTTGTTCTTCGGGTCGAGCTGGCCCTGTACGTCCCCTCTGGATTCCGCAATGATCGGAGGCGCAGAGGTATCGACCTTGAGCGGAGCGGTTCCGCCGTAGCCGGTCTGTGCCACCTTCTTCTTGTGGACGCCCTGGATGTCCTGCGGGATGCCGGCGCGATCCTTGGCGGATTGCTTCTCCAGCTCGCCCTTCGTGGTCGGCAGTTTTTCGCCTGCGAAAGTCTGCTGCGGCATGGTGGTAGCTTGTTGAACCATGCCCTTCTCGCTCACGTAGTCCTGCACCATGTCCATGATCCGGTCTTCGGATTGGTTGGCGAAACGCATGGCGGTCATGCCATTGCGCGCGGCCACCTTCTCGAACAGATACGGATCGGCCATCAGATCCTTGTGAGTCGTGAAGCTGTTGCTGTCGCTACGGTTGGCGCGGTCGCCAGTACCGAACTCACGGCGGTCAGAGACATCACGCACGCGGGAAACTTCATCCACGTTTGTGAGGGCTGCATCGCGGCCGTGGCGGTCGTTTTGGGCCGATTGGTTGCCCGTCCCGGCCTGCTCGGTTCGTGAGCCGCGTTCAGCAAACGTGCGCTCGGTGCGCGCGGCTTCCTGGTTGCCATGAACCGTATCCACGCCCCGATCCCGGCCGTGCTCGGCCGTGTAGGTCTTCGCGCCGTTGTACCCCAGGCCCGCGTTGATGAGGCCGCCCGAAGGCTGGGCACCACCCTTGCCGCCCCGGTAGTTCTTCAGAGCTTGGTCGATCTGTTGCTGGTTCGCGCCGCCCTGCTTCATGGCGTCGGCAATGCGCTTTTCCTCGCGCGGATCAGGCGCACCGCCTGCACCGCCAGCACCAGGCGCACCGCCGCCGTTGGGGTTCCCACGGCCAACACCCAAATTCATGTGGAGCTGGTCATTGGCACCGGCCGCCGTGCGGAAGTGCGAACCCTCACGGAAGTTGCGATCCAAGTTCTGGCCGGTTGAGTGCTGGCCACCATACCCACCCTCGCTCCCGCGAGCCGCCACCACACCCGTATTCTGATATTGACCACGGGTTGTATCGTGCCCCTTCACGTCCGTGAGGCTGGAGCTGTCGCCGTGCCGGCGCGCCAGTTGATCCCCGGTCGATGTGATGTCGGTACGATGCGCTTCCTGGTTGCGGCCGGCTTCCAGTCGGTGATCCATGTTCATCTGCGTCAGCATCCGGTTTTGGAGCTGTTGCAAGGCAACCGCGCCGTTCGCGGCCATCGTGGCCGTCGAGCCATTGCCCCGACCGATGGTTGCCCCGCCGCCTTGCAGGCCGATGTTGCTGTCGTACTTGTTCATCGAGGTCGTGTTGACCGATGCGGTATCAAGTCCAGCTTGGCCCATGCTGACATTGCCGCTGGCATTGCTTGCGCCCACCGCCGCCCCGGCAGAGGCAAAGCCGGTCATCATCCGGTCGGCAACACCCATGAAACCGCCCTGCCCCAGCTTGATGATGGCCCCGGCGATGAATGGCACCAGGACAACCATGTAGCCGATGGCCGCCTGCTCGTTGGTCAGCGTGGCGTCGAAAGCATCGGTGAGCTGGAACGGCACACCGGCCGCCAGCTCCAGCGCGCGCGCCTTGTAGCGCAAGTGCATGAGCGACAGGTGGTTGATGACGGCAAACAAGATTGGCCACAGGCCGATCCAGGCCAGCGACATCATGTAGCCCGCAATGATCTTCTTTGCCCCCTCGGTCGAGCTGACAACCATCAGCACCACAACAACCGGGAACAGACCGTAGATGATTGCCTCGATCCAGTTGCGCATGTGGGGCAGCGTCTCTTGCGCCAGCAGGCTCAAGGTGCTGTTGGAGCCGTCCGCTTGCCGCGCCGCTTGGGCAGCGCCGGCCAGGGCATTAACCTCGGCCACCCGCGCAGGATCGTTCAGCAGCGCCGGCAGCTCGGTGCCGGCCTCCTTCCAGATGTTGTTGAACATCGCCTGCTTCATCGCGTCTGAGGCGTTGCTGGAGTTGTTCAGAATCCAGTCGTAGGACGTGCCCACCGTCGAAACGAACATGCTGGTAGCGATAGCATCACTGCTTGCCCGCGTGAAAGCCTGCTTGCCGTAGAAGGCTTGGCCAGCCGTTACCGCGTCGTTGACCTTCTCCTTCAGGATGGCCGCAACATTGGTGCAGGTATCGGTGGTAGGCGCATTCGTCAGGGTGTTGTAGGTGACGAAGCGGGCTGGACTCGTGTTGTTGAAAATCACGTTCCAGGTATCGGTGCCGCCCACAATCTGCTGCGGGGTGATTTCACCGTCTTTCACGTCGTACAGCGTGCATTCCTTGATGAACTGCATCAGGTCGGAGCGCAAGCTGGGGTCGCGGATCGTCGCGTTATTGACTTGTTTCAGGATGCGGTGCCCGAAGCCCACATCCCCTTTTTGCAGGCCCAGGTCTTCAGGGACACCGAAGACCGTTTCATAGGTGTTGGTCAGCGCGCCGAACACCAGATTGGTCGTCTGCGCAGTGACGGCCAGGGCAAAGGGCACGTTATCAACCACGCGCGGCGGCTCCAGCCCTGTCTTGTCTGTCAAGGCAACGCGCGCGATCGGCAGATTGAGCACGGTCACAAAGGCCAGGGCGTGGATAAACCACTTCGCCATTTCGAGCTGCTTGTTCATGTAGCCGAACATGCCGATTGCGATGGCGAACAGGAAAACCAGCTTCAGCAAGCCAGCGAAGCCAGCGCCGGCCATCATCGAGGCCACGGCGTTGAAGACGTAGTAGAGCGTTTCTACGTTCCAGTAGGTTTGAATTTCGATGTCCACGGCATCCCCCCTTAGCGCAGGCTCTTGCCGAAGGCGAGCGAGTTACGCAGCGTCTGCGACAGGTTGGCATTCAGCGCACGCTCCATGTACTGCACCTCCTGGGCGATGTTGTAGGTGCTGATGGTCTGCGAGTAGGCAGTGGCCAGCACCTGCTTTGCCGCGCGCGAAATTTCCTCCAGCTCGGGCTTCATCTTGCCCAGCTCGGCGGCCTGGGTGGCATCGGCTGCGGCAGAGAACTTCGCCATCGCGCCGCGCAGGTCGGTGACGGCACGCTGGATGTAAACCTCGGCGTATTTGGCGGCGATCAGCTCCTGGTAGCGGCCAATCAGCGCGTCGGCCATCGAGGTGTTGTTGAGGGTTGTCGTCACGGCCAGCATCTTGTAGATGGGCAGATCGGTTGCGTTCAGGAAGCCGATGGTGGCCGCCATGTCGTCGTGAGCTGAACGGTTGGCGATCTTGTCGGAGATTTTTTCCATCTTCTCCCGCACCATCGTCTTGAAGCTCTTGGTGGTCACTTCATCCTCGGTCGGACTCAAGCAGCCGTCCGCGCTGGTGGTGTCGCAACGCCAGATCGGCACCGTGATGGTGTCGGAGGTGGTACGCGCACCCACCAGGGCCTCCACCGTGATTTCCTTGCGCAGCAGCGGGATAGGCAGTTGCGGGGTGTCGCCGGTCGGGAAAATCATGCTGCCGATCATCGACATCAGGATCATGCGTTGCTCGTCGGTGACGCCATCGAGCTTCTTGAGCGCCTTCCAAACCACGTTGCCGGTCGGGAGCTGGTCTTTCGCCTCGGGTCGCGCGCTGGCCGCCGAGTTCACCGTCTGGTTGGCCCGGCTTTCGCTGTTCATCACGTTCGTCCAAGCGTCGGTGATGTTCTCGAAAATGTTGGTGTCCACACCGAAGTTCTTAGCCGCGTTTTGCTTGCCGCGCGTCCAGGTGTCGGGCACGGCCGCATTGACGATCCCCTTGGCCGCCTCGCAGGAATCCATGTTGAGACGATTGGCAGCTTGCGCCGTGGCTTGCAGGGCCTGCATCACGTTGTCGCAGGTCGGGCACAGGTTCTGAATGGCCAGCTTGAAGCCGTAGCCCAGGGCATTCGAGCCAATGTTGCGCAGCATGGCCACGAACTGCTCTTTGTTGATGAACGAGAAGCCGCCCGCGAACAGGTCAATGCCGCCGCACCCAGCGTTCCAGCTCGGCGGCGTCACCGTCGCCAGTTGGTAGGTGCGCTTGGGCATCCGCATGAACAGACTGCCCCCGGTGTAGAGGTTCATCGTCTGGCCTTGCAGCACGGCCGGGTTGCTGACGTTGCCTTGAGCATTCACGGAGTCGAAAAGCTCCTGCATGTTCATGGCGTAGGTAGAGGTGGTGAAAGCAAATGCCGTCACCAGCGCCGTTACTTTTTTCAGTAGCATGGGCAGCTCCTTAGAAGTTATCGCCGGGCTTGGTGCCGGTGAGGACAAAGATTCGATTGACGATTTCGGTTAGGGCCATCATTCCGAAGCCCACGGGCGCACGGTCGCCGGTCTGCTTTGAGCCAATGAACAGTGCCGGCACGCGCTCAATCCCCCAAGCCGCAGCTTGCGCGCGGCCGTCGCGGGGGTTCGGGAACTCGGGCAGGCCCATGCCATCGACTGATACCGGCAGCACCTCGATGCCGTACTTGTCGGAAAGCATCTTCAGCGTCGGGGCCATTGCATGGCAGTACGGGCAGTCGCTACGGAAGAAGAAGATCAGCCCGTGCTCCTTGGCCAACATCTTCAGTTGCTGTTCCTCGTTCTGAATGCGGCCTTCGTCGTAAATCTTGATCGCGGAGTTATTGACCGGCCGCTTTTGCGCGTAGTCGAGGCTCGGGTTTTGCCAGACCACGCGCCGCCAGTTGTCAGCGAAGACAGCCCCCTTGTCCTGCGTCATCTGCCAAAGCTCCAGGTAGTCCTTCATGTTCTGGTCGGTGGGGTTCATCACCGCCACGTCTTCCCGGCGCTTCAGTTCTTGTCGCAGTTGCTCGGCGGTCTTGATGTCCTTCAGCTCGATGCGCTTTGGCTGGTCAGCCTTGCGGCTAGTCTGCTGCCGTGCCGGTGCCGGCGTCGGCTGCACAGGTTGCGGCTTGGCGTCTTCCATGTCGCAGTACCAGTTGGGCTTGTTCGCATCGCACTGCCAAACAGACGGGTAATCCAGTGACTGCGCATTGGCGTACCCGGACAGCAGGGCCAGCAGGAGAAGGCTTCGCTTCATCATTGGCTTACTCCACGGAAATTGGCGGGGTGCCGTCGAGGCAGTAGTTGAGCTGGGTCTTCAGGATCGCGTCGGTGCGGCCTTGTGGGGTATCCACGTCCTTCTTGGTGAACACCATTTCAAGGCGCTTGCAGTCGGCGCGGCTGAAAGACTTGATGACCTTCGCAGTCACCAGCAGCGGCCCGGTCGAGCGGAATTGGCGCGTGAAGTGCTCGGCCACCTCCCCTTCCATGACGCCGCTGGAGCTGCCGTTGCGGATCGCAGCGGCCAGCACGTCGTGTTGCCGGGTATAGACGGTTGGCCCAGCGAGGCTTTCGCGCGCGAAAGTCGAGCAGGCCAGCAGAATGAGGGCGATAGAGAGAGTTTTCATTGGTCGTAGTAGCTCTGAACTTTTTTGTTGACGGTCTGCTGCACCCGGTTGCTCATGGTCGATGCCGGCACATCCTTGGGCACGATGTCCGCGATGAACTCGGACAGATCAATCCGGGAGAAATCGAGGGCCTGGAGCTGCGCCTGGTTGAAGCCGCCGCAGCTATTCATCGGCATCCCGAGTTGGGCGCGGCCTTGGCGGTTGATGATCTTGGCCAGCTTGGAGTTAAAGCAGCAGTGGCGTTCCTTCTTCTCCACGCAGACCTTGAGCACCTTCTTGCTGCAATACGTCTCAATATGGACGCACAGGTTTTGGCCGCGCTTCATGGCCATGACCTGCTCGGCCGAATCGCAGCTCAACCATTCCTGCACCAGCATGATTGCCACGGACAGGGCGAAGCTGTACGGGTCAAAACCGACGAACTGGAAGCCGTTGGCAAAGGTGAACTCAAAAGTGAAGCCATAGAACCCGAATTGCGGATTGAAGACACCATCACCCAAGCCGGAGGCCCAGCTATTCATTGCGCCAAGTCCCTTATCTACAAGGGAGCTGTCGAGCTGGCCATACAGCGAGTCGTACATGTACTTGGAACCCAGCACGATGGATTCGCGGCCCGCTTCGCCTGCCGCCTTCATGCCGGCGCCCAGGAGCGCGTAATTGCTGAAGGCAGCGCCACCACCGGCTGACTTGCAGCAGCTCTTGAGCGTGGTGCCACCCAAGACCTTGATGCTGCATTCCTCCATGTAGCCCTTGAAGATTTCGACCTTGTTCGGGTCGATGCCGTACACGCCGGCCTCGCGGGCGGCCTCCATCATCACGGCCGCTTGGCCAAAGTCCTTGTCGGGTGGCGCGCTGGTATCAAAGCACCCAGCCCCGCCGTTCTGGCAGAAGGCGCTTTGATCGCACACCGTTTTCTCGGTGTAGGTTTCAGGCTTGTCCGGGCAGTTGTATTTCTGCTCGTACATCACGCAGGTGCCGGAATCGTCGCGCTCCACGCATGACGATCCGATCTGAGAGCACCCCTTGTCTCGCAGCGGCTGGCAGTCGTTGACCATGTTCTGGCTGCGGCATTGATAGGTGTCCTGGTATTCCCAGCATTCACGAAAGACGGACAGGCCCGACACGTTGCGGGTCTGGTTGGGCGCGGTGCAAACCGTTCCCGTCTTCTGGCAGTCAGGCGCTGCGAAGGCGCTGAAGCTGGCGACAAAGGCCAATGCGGCAAGAATCTTCTTCATCATCATTGAGCCCTCTGTTCCAGGGGAGCGCACTGGCTGTTGTCCCATTGGTCATAGCAGTTGCGCGGGCACAGTTGGCGCGTCGTGAGCTGGATCGCCCCTTCCCCGCCGCCCGCAACAATCGTCCGCATGAAGATCGTGTTGGAGCCGTTCTTGAGGTAGGGCTTCACGTCGATGTTCAAGCCGAAGTTCCAGCTCGTCGAAAGCTCCGGGCCGCTGAAGCAGGTGGCGCAGTACTGAACCATGCCGGTGCGGTAGTCGCTGGTTGTGCAATTCCAGCCGCCGCCCACGGCCGTGCAGGATTGGTAGGAGACGGCATTACCGCCACCGCCGCCGCCCCACCAACCGCCGCCGCCCGTATCGGAGCACTGCCAGCCACTGCCCCAATCGTCCCAAGTCTGCGTGCATGAGCGCGTGCTGGAGGACTCGAAGACCGGAGGCGGCGAATAGATTTCGAGGCGGTCGCCACCACGCGGGCCGACATAGACGAGGTTGCCGTTCACCTTGACCATCAGCCAGTCGTCAAACGCGGCACGGGTCAGGGCGAAACGGGTAATCAGCCCCACGTCACGGATGTCGAAAGTGAGGTTGCGGTCGTACACCGCACCCCAGCCGCCCCAATAGTTGTCCGCGATGGTGCCGAACTGGAGGATGTAGTTGCCGGCCCCGTCCGGGGTGAAGCTGGTGGCCATGTCGCCGGCCCAGCTATTCGGGACAATGCCGCCCTGGTCGCAGCCGTCGCGTTCTGGATCGCACGCCACCTTGAGCACGCGCTTGCAGGACAGGTTTTCCAGCGTCTGCGTTTCCGTGCAAGTCTCGGTGATGTAGGTCGCCGGGTTTTTCACGCGCTCCACGCGGCATTGCTGCGTCGAAGCGCCGGGGATGCTGCCGGGGTTGTTGATGACGCCTTTGGAGCCGGTCAGGATCGGGTCGGTCTGCTTGTCGATGGTGAACTTCGGCCGCTGCGTCGGGTTCTTGCTCATGAAGTTCACCGCGTCGCATTCCTGCTGCTGGAAGGCATTGGGGGCCTTGTACGTCTCGCACTGAATCTGCTTGTTCGTGCCCGCCCCGCCGATGAGGTTGCGCCCCTCCTGGAAGTTTGCCGTCTCCGGTGCCGTGGTGCTGTAGTACGGCAGCACGTTGGAGCCAGTTGCCCCATTGATCTTGCCCCCCACCACACCTTTGCCCGTGTTGGCGAAGTCCTTGCCGGCATTGAAGGCGTCGGCCGGCGTCGTGATGGTTTGTGCGCTGGCTACGCCCACAGCGGCCAGCATCGCGGCGATGGAAAGGACGCGCTTCATTGGTTCCCCCTGATCTGGCGAAGGTAGCGAGACGCCACGGCTTCAAACTGCGGCGCGCGGCGCACAATCTCGTCCAGGGCGTAGTCCAGCGAAACGTCACCGGCCACTGCCACAAAGTTGTCAGGGAGGGCGCAGCCCTCGTTGTCCACTTGGTCGATGGTTGCGGCCTTGGCCAGCACCATCGTGGGAACAGCCTTGACCTTGTACTTGGTGAAGGCGTTGGGGTTCACCAGGACGTTGCCGCCCTGCTCTCCCAGCTCCTTGATGGCCAGCGCCGTATCCTTCAGCGAGTTGTTCTTGAAACCGCGCAGCACCACAGAAGCCCCCACCCGGTTGGCTTGGCTGACGATCCGCTTGAGTGATTCGGCCGGCATCGTGAAGCTGGCGAAAATCATCAGGTCATCCATCTTGCGGGCCTGGGCCTTTTGCTCGTATTGCTTGGCCAGCGCCTCGATGTCGATCCCGGCGCGCTCCGGCGTCGGCACGTTGGGGAACACGTTGGCGGCGTTCTTGGTCGCGGGGTTGTTTGGATCGAACATCTGCTTGCGCTCACGATCTACGCGGCGCATTTCCCGGTCGATGTCGGCCGAGTTGGGCATAGCGCCCTTCTTGGCCTTCGAGGCGGGGTTGTTCGGGTCAAACATCTGCTTGCGCTCAAGCTCGATGCGTTGGCGTTCTTGGTCGAGCTGGGATGCGGTCGGCGTGCTCTGCGCCACGCTTTCGCGGGCGAAAGCGGCCAGCAGCATCAGCCCGATGACAGTTTTCTTGTTCATCAGAATCCCACTCCCAGGCAGCAGTTTTTCTTGCGGAAAATCATGTAGGCGAAGTCTTCGCCGGCATACGGGTAGCTCTTGCCAGCGCCCCAAATCGCGGTCGTGCGGCCATAGGGTTGGCAGCAGCGCCCGTTGATCTTTTCCGTCTGCGGGATCGGGTAGAGCATCTGGTACTTGTATTGGGTCTTGTCCATCACCGGCTCGGGATAGATGCCGCACAAGCCGTCAGCGCCAGAGGTGCCCCACATCAGGAATTCGCGGTGCAGCTTGGCCGTCATGCGCTGCACCAGCAGCGAACTGGCTTGTACGTGTGAGACGTGGGCCTGCACATGGCCGTTGAAGGGGTAGATCGAACCCTGGCAGCCGGCGCACCAGAAAAGCGCGTTACTGCCAAAGCCAGCCGATGACAACACGCAGTCGCCGGCACACGCGGCTTGGGCAATGGGGTTGCCGAACAGGAAAGTTTCCGGGTTCAGCAGCATGGTCAGCTCGTCGTCGTTCCAAGTCGGATCGACTTCGGTGATGTAGGCCACGTCAAAGGAACCCGTCTCCAGGCACGGGTTATCCAGGATCACCTCCAGCCAATAAAGGATCGGATCGGCGTACCAATGAACCTGATAGTTGGACTGCTTGGTGTTGTCCTGCTGCAAACGGATCTCGCCTTCCGGGGCACGGATACCGGGATCGAGCTTGATGCCTCCCAGCGAGACAAAGCAGTACGGGGTGCGGGTCACATCCACGCGCCGCGCCGGCTCCCAAAAGCCGGTCTTGATGCCGATGCGCAGCGGGTTGGTGCAGGTGCAGAGGAAGCCGTCCGGGTTGCCGGTGTCCTCCTGGCCCATCGTCATGATCGGCGTGCCGCCCAACGTCAGCGGGAACAGGCAGCTCCAGCAAATATCGGTGATGGGGTTGGCAAACTTGCCCTGGCACACGCCGGCCATACTTTCGCGCGCGAAAGTCGCCGCGAGCACCATGAAAGCCATTACAAGCCAGCGTTTCATTGCAGCTCCTTCGCGGGAATCTCATCGAGCACAAGCATCTTTCCCTGCTGACGAATCACAGCCGGCACGGCCGTGATGCCGAACCGTTTGGAAAGGGTGCCCTTCTGGTCGTAGAAAACTTGGGTCTTCCAGGCTTTGGTGAGGTCGAGCCAAGACCCAGCAACGAGAATCGGCTTCACCTTGAGCTGGCCGCCCTTGGCCACCAAGCGCCCCACTGCTTCGCGCTGTTCGGGGTCGCGGCCGTCGAAGAAAACCAGCGTCTTCGTCAGGCTGGTCATGTCCAGCGGGTTGATCTTCGTTCCAGCCGGCACCACGATGCGGCCGTCGTCGGTCGTCACCGGCTTGGTGTAGGTCACGGTGGGGTCGATGAAACGCTGCGCGCGGGCGCGCACGGTGGTGATACCGTCCACCGGCTTCATGTTCTTGATGCTGCCCATCGAGCGGCGGATGGCTTCTTCCTGCAACCGCTTCAGCTCGCCGCTACGCTCCTTTTCGCGCAGCTTCTTCATAATCATGTCGAGGGCGCTTTCCTCCCCAATCGGGTAGGTCGGCCCGATGCTGCCCAAGCTCGCCGCGTTCGCGGCAGGCAGGATCGAGGCGATCAGCAGGGCTGCGATCAGCTTAGAAAATCTCATAAGCCCTCCCGATGACTTCGGCCTGCTTCACGTTGCCGGTCAGCGCATACCGCGAGTCCAGGCTGTTCGGGTTGGGCGTCGAAACGAAATACTCCCCTGCCCCGATAACGCCCTCTTGCGCGGGCTGGAGAGGCACGCCAGCCTTCGAGAAGGGCTTGGCGGTGCCGATGTATTGGTCATTCACCCAAAACGCGCTGCCGGCCCGTTTAACCGTGTCGCCAGCCACACCGGCCACGCGCTTGATGAAGGTGGTGCCAGCGGGATAGGTCGCACCGCCATGCCAGCGGTAGGCGATCAGCTCGCCCTTCTTCACTTCCCCGCCCTTGTGGATCACGTAGAGGGTGCCGGGCAGGCTGTTGGTGAGGTTGAAGGTGTAATCCAGCCAAGGGGTAGTGGCGGCGGCCAGCGCACCCACGGCGAACACACCCGCGCAAACTGTCCAGTAGATGCGCTTCGCCTTCATCACTTCATCCTCGCCCGGACTTGATCCGTGTAGTCGATGGTCACGCCACCCAGCAGCGCCGCCTTGTTGACGATCACGCAGTTGCACTCTTGCCCCAGCGCATCCACGGTCGCGGACAGCTTCTTGGCAAAGTCGATGGTCAGCTTCTGCGCCACGGCGCGCTGCTCGTCGGTCACGTCGCCACCCTTCCCGATCACGTCGAGGGTGCGCTTCTGGTCTTCCTCCACCAGCACCTGCAAATCAACGGTGGCCACACGCGCAGGCATGTTGCGGTTGATGACGTAGGCCACTGGCGCGAGCGCCACCAGCGTGAGCAAGGTGGACAGCACGGCCGGGATCACATAACGCATCCGGTCGGCGGCCGGCACGGCGGCCTCGGCCGGCGCTGGCGTCTCGGGGGTTGGGTTGGTGTTCGGTTCAGTAGTCATCTTTCCTCCGGCGCGGGGACAGTTGTTCTTGAGGGGCGCGGCGGGCCAGCATGATTTCCAGGGCTTCCATCGTGGAATGGCCCTGCTCCAGCAGCGCGTTGCATTCGTTGAAGTCCTGCGCGTTGGTCGAAGCCATCAGCAGGGAGAAGGGATCGGGGATGTGGCGCACCACGGAATCGCCGTTGGGCGAGGAAATGAGCATTTCGCTGAAGCGGCCGCGCTCGGTGCGCAGCGACAGCAGCATCCGCTTCACGGCCGGCGAGAAATTCACCATGCCGTCCTCGATCAGCTTTTCCAGGTTCTTGCGGTCTTGGCGCAGCAGAATCTTCCAGTCGGCGTTGTTGTAGGCCGCCTGGGCCGCATCATTTTTATAGGCGTCTTCGATACCTTGCGTGCCCACACAAAAAATGCCGTTGTACTTCCGGGCGCGGCGGTAGCCTTCCTCGATGAACTCTGCGGTTTCCTTGTCAGCCCCCAGGAGCTGCCATGCCTCATCGACCAGACACAGCTTCTTGCGGTCGCGGGTCAGATACATGTCGTGGGCAATGCGCGAGGTCAGCACGAACAGCACCACGCGGCGCAGCTCGGGAGCGTTCTTCAGTTCCTCCAGCTCCAGCCCCACCATGTCGGCGTCCAAGCTGATGTTGGCGCGGCCGTTGAAGAAGTCCCCATAGACGCCATCCTTGGTGAACGGCGCGAGCTGCTTGGCCAGCTCGTAGGCCACGCGCTCGGTGCTGCCCGACTCGTTCTTGATGTTGCTCAACAGGTAGTCGCGGATGCGGGTCGGGTTGGTGTCCTGCCCGTAGTCTTGCCAGACGGCGGTAATCGCCTCCCCGATCAGCGCGTACTGGAATTCCGTCAGCGGCGCATTGGGGGACGCCATGCGGCCGATCATCGGCTTGAGCATCCGCATTTCCGCCTTGAAATCCAGCTCGTCGTCAGTGCCCACCCAAGTGAATGGATTGATGCACAGCTTCGTGCTCGGCGTGAACTCCAGGAAGGTGCCTTTCTGGAGCCGGATCAGGTTCTGATAGCTGCGGCCCACGTCGATCACCCACACCCGCGCGCCAATACCTCGATAGGCCGAAACGACTTCGTTCATGGTCACGGACTTGCCCGAACCGGACACGCCCGCCACGAACACGTTGTAGTTGCCCTGCTGGTTGCTGTAGAAGTCGAGGAAGGTAGGGGTGCCACGACGGCCAAAGAACATCATCACCGGGTCGCCTGCGCCCTTCCATTCGCCAATCACCGGGGCCATGTCCACCGCGTTCACCGTGGTCTTGGACGTGATGAGGCGTAGCTTCTGCAAGTCGTCGCGCACCGTCTCGGTGAGCGTCATGGGCAGGCTGGAATACAGGGCCGTCAGTTGCAGCAGTTGCAGCGGGCAGATCGTGAAGCGTTCGCTGCGCCACACGTTCAGGGCCACTTGGCTTGCCCGGTTGATGACGCGCTTGGGTGCGAACAGCAGCAGCGTGTGGTACAGCTCGCACATGCTGCCGCCGTTGTTGAGCTGGTGCAGCACGATGTCCCAATCGTTCGCCTGGGCCTGAAGCTCGGGCTGGAACTCGGCCATCTTGGACTTGGCGTTTTGCTTGGTGCGTGCGGCCTTGATCTGAGCCTTGCCGTCCACCACGTTGGGGTCAAGCGTGAAGACGCCACCGCACACCAGGAATGGGCACGGGTATTGAAGGCCGTCATCGAAAAACGAACCGATGATGTTGGCCATCTCCCACAGCTCTTTCTTCTGCGGGTACTGAAGCACGCCGAAGCCACGCACGGCGATGCGCTTGTCTTCGTCGCCCTGCTTCTCGGGCGGCAGGCCAAACAGCAGCTCGTTGGCTTTCACGCGCACATGCTGGCCAAAGGCCGTGACTTGGTTTTTGATGGATTTCCCGTCGTCGTAGCGCAGATCGGGGAACGGCTCCTTGCTGAACATGCTTTCGGGGTTGAGGATCGGCCACAGGAAGCTAATCAGCCCGTCAGCATCGAGGGGGAAGGACGGCAGGCTTGCCGTGCGCAGCGAAGCGCGCACTGTCTCGCGCAGCTCGTACATTTCCTCCACCAGCTTGGCGTCACGGAAGGAACCGGCTTTGGTGATGGAGAACAGCAGGCGGATGTTCTTCACCACGTAGTTGTCATTGGGCCAAAGCGGCTTGCCCTTTGCCTTGTAGATGTACTCCACGCGGCGCTTGGCCAGCTCCTGAAAGAACGGCGTGGTCTTGCCGTTGTCCACCGCGATATGGCGTTGATCCATGTACGCTTGGAACTGGTCATCCAGCACCGGGCTACCGAACAGGCACCACTGAATTCCGTAGTGCGGCGGCACCGGGGTAAAGAGCGTATTGAGGCGGCTCGCCATGTCGTCGTCCGCGCCGGTTTGCGCGATGACTTCAAAGCAGAAGGCCACCGAGTTGTCGTTGTAGAAAAGGCCCGTGTCGGGGTCGTATTGGTCGTACTTGAGGATGCTGTGCAGCCCATAGAGGCTCGTCACCTCGTTGGCGGCCGCCACGGGGGCCGGCTGGCTCCCGACATCCGAGGTGTTGCCCAGCACGGTTTCGTCCCAAAACCGGGCGGCAGCACCCTTTAGCTTGTCCATCATGCTGTCTTGCATTGAATGTTCTCCATGTTGGCCGCCCGGCCAGCGATGCTTATTCGCTGTCCGGGATGACGTTGCCGGGGCGCATGATTCCGTTCAGCAGCTCGGTGGCTTGCTCGTTGCTCATGCGGTCTTGACGGACGCCGATAGACTCCATCCCGTTGTCAGCGGGAGGCGTTGGCTGCTGCCCCAGCACGCCAGGGCTTTGCCGTTGCTGGCCAGCGCCGGCCGTTTGCGGCTGCGCAGCCTGGGCCGTCACATTCGACGGGGCGCGTACCGGCCGGTAGTTGTCCTGGATGCGGCGGCGGTTGTGCTCGATCAGCCAGCGGCCGGAATCGACCGGCAGGTACACGTAGGACTGGTCGTGCAGATCGCCATCGGTGTCTTCCCACGGGGCGAACCAGACGCGAAGCAGGCGCGGTGCGCTGCGGATCGGCGTGCCCGAGTAGATGGGCTTGGTCATCACGTT
The DNA here is from genome assembly GCF_012911005.2 of Aromatoleum toluolicum. Taxonomy (GTDB): domain Bacteria; phylum Pseudomonadota; class Gammaproteobacteria; order Burkholderiales; family Rhodocyclaceae; genus Aromatoleum; species Aromatoleum toluolicum. The sequence goes on from NZ_WTVS01000290.1 coordinate 29,185, forward strand.
GCTGCCGGCTTTCGCCTGCGAAAGTTCCACCGGAGCCTCGCCGCGCGCATTCACGCGCTGGCCCGGCAGGTTCTTCGCCTGGGCATTGGCGTAGATGCCGCTCATCGACTCGCACAAGATGCCGTCCGGGGCCTTGCACGCGAATTCGGATTTCGCATCAAAGCCAGACATGCTGCTGCAACCGGATAGGGCCACCACGGCCCCGATGCCAAAGGTCAAGGCCAGTGCCTTCATTTGCTTCCCTCCCATGCGTGCGCGGCACTGCCGCTGAAACCGACACCCTTGCAGCAAGCGCCGCAGTCGCGGCCAGCGAGCGAACCGCAGCCCGTCAGGGCCAAGGCGAGCGCGCCGGCACCAAACATCAAGGCGGTGCGCTTCATTGGGTTGCCTCCTGCGCAGCGGCCGGCGCGCCAGGCTTACCGGCGTTCAGCCACTGGTCGATCTTCTCGGCCGGTGCGGAGCCAGGCAGGACGCGGCCATCGGCGGCAATCAGGGTAGGAGTGCCCACCACGCCCAGCTTGGAACCCAGCACCAAGTTGTCGTTGACGGGGTTGTTGCAGGCCACCAGCTTGGGCTTCTTGCCGGCCAGCATCAGCTCGCTCCAGGCTTTCGCCTTGTTCGGCGCGCACCACACGCTGACGGCCTTGGTCTTGGCTTCCGGGTGCAGCGATTCGAGCGGGTACAGGAACGTGTAAATGGTCACGTTGTCCAGGCGGGCCAGCTCGCCCTCCAACTGCTTGCAGTAGGGGCAATCCGGGTCGCTGAACACGGCCAGGATTCGGCTGCCGTCGCCCTTGACCGTCTTGATCGCTTGGCCAAGTTGCTGTGCCGGGAACTCGGTTTTCTTGCTATCGAGCTTGCGCTGGGCAGTCAGATCGACTTGCTGCTGCATGTCGAACAGGTGCCCGAAAATGAAGTAGCGGCCCGACTCGTCGGTGTAGGCGATGTTCTCGCCCATCACTACCTCATACAGCCCGGAAACTTGCGACTTGCGAATTTCCTTGAAGGTCGTCTTCGGGTACATGGTCTTGAACTTCTCGACCACGGACGCGGGCGCTTCATCTTGGGCAAATGCGGGAACAGCCAGCGCAGCAGCCAGCGCGAGGGTCAACACTCGTTTAATCATCTTCGTATCTCCTGGAGTTGGTGCCGGTGCGCTTCAGGAGGCCCCGGTAATCGTCCTTGGCGAGCGCCTTGCCGGAATAAACAGCGCCCTTGGTGATGAGGATTTCGACGGTACGGCCGCCATCGGTTTCGATGACGGGGTACAGCTTGTCCGCAGCCTTGAGGTAGTACTGAGCGAGCTGCTGGCCCGCGCTGCCTACCCCACCACCGATAGCGGCTTGCCCGATCTTGTCCGGGTCGATGGTTTGCGTGATGCCGCCGCCGCCTGTGCTGGTGATGGTTGCGGAGGACTGGAAGGCTTTGCCGATACCACTGAGCGCGCCGGCAAACAGGGCATTGGCGAGCAACTGGCCCTGCTTGGTGACGAGACGGCCCCGAACCCCAGCCTTGCCGTCTTCCCCAATCACTTGGCCCTTGATCGCCATTTCAACGGCCTCGCCGTTGATAACGCAGGCCAGGGTTTCGGTGCGGCCCATCATCCGCTCTGAGGACAGATCGCCCCAGGTGGCGGCCACGATGCGGCAATCCTTGATGTCCAGCTTGTGCTTGTTGGCCAGATTGGCGACATCGAGCACATGGAAAGCCACCGGCAGCGGGTTCGATTGGGCTTGCCCGCCTGTCGGCGCATCCACGCCGTTGAGCATGGCCACGCGCACAAAGGAGCCAGCCGGCAGAAACTCGATGGTCTGCTTCTTGCCGTCTGCCCCGCCCGAGGTGGTGCCGTACTTCTTGGCCTTCTCGTCGGTTGGGAAGCCCAGCACCTCGGTGATGCCACCAGCGCCGCCAACGGCTGCGCCCGCTGCGCCCTTGCCCTCGGCATTGTTGAAGGTGATGATTTCCACTTCCCGCCGCGCCGGCACATCCACCTGATTGAGCGGCTGGTTTAGGGTGGTGGCCCCGCCCTTGCCGTTCGGTGACTGGAGAACACGCTGGCCCGGCCCGGTGCCGTTGCCAATGGGCAAAGGCTTGTCCAGAACCGAAGCATCTGGCTTCGCAGCCGTTGCGCTGCCAGCCGAACCGGCTGCGGCCTTGTTGGCCTTCAGTTCCTCCAGCGCCTGCGCGAGCTTCTTGTTCTGTTCCTCCTGGGCCTTGAGCTGGGTCTTAACTTCCCCGATCAAGGCTTCGTTGGACTTCTCCTTGGCCGCTTGCTGCGCACGCCACGCATCCTTGTCATCTACGGTGCCCGGTGCGGTGATGCTGACGGTCTTGGGCTTTTCGCGGTGCTGTGCTGGGCCACTGTCGAACAGGAACATGCCAGCCCCGGCCAGACCGAGAATGCCGGTCACTGCCCCGCCGATGAGCATCATCTGGCGTTTCTTTGTTTGTGCGTTCGGCTCACTCATTGTCTTTGCGCTCCCGAACGATGTAGATGTCCGTCCCGTCGCCCTGCATCAGCGTGTGGTGCTCTACGGCAATGGCGCGCACGCCACGGCGGTAAAGCTCCTGCTCGACCAGCAGCATTTCGGAGGGGGAAACGTTGGTCAGGCGGTATTTCTCGCCCACCACTTCGCCATCCATGTACTTGGCCACCAAGATCAAGCGCCCCTCTTTCCACAAAGGCACTTCCTTGTTCACCTGGATGGTTTCAACGCTGTCCTTCAGCTCGTCGTCGGCCATCACCAGCATCAAGTCCTTGATGCGGCGCTGGTAGGAGACGGTGCGGCCATCAGCGGCTGCGCGGCTCGAAGGCGTAGCCTTCTCGCTCGGCGGCCGGATGATGATTTCCTCGCCGGCCACCGGACGCGGAACGAGGATCAGCTTGTAGGTAACGCCCTTCTCGTCGGACACGAAAACCGTGACCGTGCCCTGGTTGGGCGACTCGCTGGCCAGCGTGAAGTAGTAAGCCCCCAGGGCCTCGTCCTTCTGGCCTGCCAGCACGCCCTTCACGCTGGGCACCACATTGGCAATGCGGCGCCCGTCGATTGCGAGACGATTGGTTTCGTTGACCGAGATATTGACTTGAACGTGGCCCCGGTCAGCGTTCTCAACGACTTGCGTTGCGCCTGCTTCAGTTGCCAGCAGGCTTGTTAGCAGAAGGATCGCGCTTAACGATTTCTTCGATCTTGGAAACATAGAGACGCCCCGAGGTAGTGATGGTGAATTCAACGAGATAGTCCTTCTCGCGTTCGGAAGTGAGCTTGTCGGCAATAAAGGTCTTGAGTTTTCCGCTGACCTTCACGCGCTTGTCCTGCTCGCTGACTTCCTCTTTGCGAGGAACCCAAATAGTGGTGACTCGCTCCTGTTTGAGCCGCATTGCGGCCGCATCAAGCGCGGTCTTCAACCCGGCGTAGCCGTCCGGGTCGGCCATCTTGAGAATCACCTTGTTGTTGTAATCAACCGTCTCCGGCGTGACGGTCAACACCGTGCCCAGGACATAACCGGCCATATCCAGCAGGTAGTCCTTATTGGCGTAGTTCGATCCAATCTCGTAGGGCCGCTTAACTTCAGGCGGCACGATCTTGGTTGTGTCGCGCACGACGACGAAGCCCAGCAGCAGCACCCCGAAAAACAGAGTGCCCAGCAGGCCCGCGTTCATCGCGCGGTGGAAGCGGACTTGCGATTGCAACTTGTCCCGCTCATTGATTGCTTTATCTGGTGCCATAGCGCGTGTAGCCCCTATCCATTGAGTTCTCGAATGTGGCTACCCGGCAGCTCTTTCGGCTCGGGAAACCCGGTGAACCAGTACAGGAGGTGGGTGGCCATGCCCGGATGCTTCCCAGCCTTCAGCTTCCCGTAGAAAAAGGCCGCTCCAATACCGAGGAACAGCCCAATCACCGGGAAGCCTGAGCCAATGCCAACCAACACGCCCATGAGGCCGATCATGGCAACGTCCATTTCCCAAAAGAGGAATTTGGCTCCGTCGTCCAATCGGCGCGGGATGTAGTGAGAGAGATCCGTTTTTTCGGACATGGCCACCTCCTGCGCTTAGATGACGGCCGTGAAACTGGCGTTGACGATGCCGACGATCACGCCGATACCCATCGACAGCACCACCGCGCCGAAGAACCAGCTCCAGTCCTTCTTGACGGCGGCGACGACGGAACCCACGCCGATGGCGATCAGGGCGGCCAGCTTGCCCAGGTTGCCCTTCACCCAGCCGTCCCACTTGGTTACGGCGGCGTCGAACTCCGTGCCGTCACTGGCGTATGCGCCGGAAGCCAGCATCATCAGACCCAGGATCAGGCCGGCGAGCATCAGGGCCTTGAACCACTGGCCCGCTTCCTTGCGAACATCGACTGCTTGAATTGCTGCGTTCATCTTCAATAACTCCTACGTAGAAAGTTGGTTGGAACCCCTGCATTTCCCCGTGTGGGGCCTTGCGCCAGGGGGATGCGCAAAGACGGAAAGCCCATCACTTCGGTTTGCTGACAGGCTTGCATTCGTACTGAATCGCGGGCTTCTTCCGCTTCTTCTTCAGTGGCTTTTTCTTGGCCGGGACTTTCGCGTGCGAAAGTTCTTCGGGCGGCTGGATGGATTGAGGCGCAGGCATGACCGGCTCTTGGACAGCAGGCGGCGGTGGAGGCGGCACGTACAGATGCTTGATGGAGCGTTCCGGGCAGTCTTCCCCGTCGCAGAACACAAACTTGGTGTCGCGGGGCACGCCGAACTGCACCACGTCGGAGAGACGATCCAGGGGGTTGGGCTGGTTCAGTGACTGCGCATTGGCAGCAGTGACGCCAGCAGCAGCCAGCGCAAAGACGATAGAAATGCGAAACGGTTTGGCTGGCAACGCCATATCAATCCCCTTGGAAACTGGCCACTTGGGCCGGTGAAGTTGAAATTTGGTGGGCTTGCTGTCTGCGGTAGCCCTCGTAGAACCGCTGCACGTCGCGGACGTACTCAACCTGGGCGCTCACATTGGTCGATGCCGGGCCGGCGTAGTAGCAGCCCACGGACTTCCAGGTAGCGCCGAAACGCTGGATGCAGTCGGCCAGAACCCAGGCCCCCACCTTCTGCGAGGTGCAAGCGTCGAACAGGTGTTCACGGCGGATGCCGAAGCGCGCGAGGTTCGGCAGGTGGATCGTGTTGATCTGCATGAGGCCCAGCGCGCGGTTGCCGTCTTTCAGCTTCGGGCCGACTGCACCCGTCCAGCCGCGCGATTCCTTCCAGGCAATCGCCTTCAACAGCAAGGGGTCGATCCCGTAGCCGCGCCCAGCCTCATCCCAGCACGTTGCAGAAGCAGCGAGCGGCAGCATCAGCGATGCCGCCGCGATCAGTGCGCGTGCAGAGAAGTACATAGAGGCGTTTCCCATTGCGATATTGTAGCAGTCAACTTGCTTTCACGATGAAAGCACGATAACAGAAAAAACCTAGAGCGACAAGGCATCTAGCCTAGGTTTGTCATCGTGGGAGGTGGCGTTGAGGCACCCATCCGACAGCCCCGCTTTACCCGCCGAATCCAGCTTGCCAAAGGCATGAAATGCCCACGACAAGGGGCCAAATGATACCATGCAGGAGAAAAATAACTTCCTGTCAGCGGAAGCAATAGGTTAGTTCGCACGTATAATGCCGTCCCCCGAACGGTGCGGATCATGGCTAGATCAGCCGGGCGCGGTATATCGAATGCGGCTTTTCTGTCAAAATTCGGTTATTGCCTCGCCGGCGAGGGTGTTGCACCCACCGCCGATCTGCATGGCCGCTATCCGCCAAGCACGGCAGCGCCTGCCTGCATGGCCAACGAACTTCGGGATCAATACGATCCCAAACCAATAGGTGACGTTTTGGGAATAAAAGTATTTCTTGCGGACGATCACCGGCTGCTGGTAGCCGGTTTCCGCGATGTATTGAAGGACTACGGGATCGACGTAGTAGAGGTGGCCTACAGCCTGGATGGGCTGATCGACCGCTTCTTAGAGGTCAAGCCGGATGTCCTGGTGATCGACGTGCGCTTTGACAGCAAAGGCTGTGGTGAGAACGGGCTGGACGTGTGCGAGGAACTACTGGCCCGCGACCCCTCGGCCAAAATCATTGTCTTTAGCCAGTTTGACGACCAATACATCATCGAGCGTTCCTACAAGCTCGGCGTGCTGGCCTTTGTGCGCAAGGATGAAAGTACGGAAGTGCTCAACGAGGCGATCAACACGGTAGCCCAGGGCAAGGAATACTTTTCCCCCGAGATTGCCCGCCTACTCGCATGGTCGGCCGTCAAGGATCGGAACCCGAACCGGCTCCTGGATGAGAACGAAATGCGGGCCTTCAGCCTTGCAGCCGATGGCGCATCCATGACCGAAATTGCCACCGCGATGGACTTGTCCACCAAGACCATTGGCCACTTGATGAAGGGCGTAAAAGCCAAGCTAGGCGTTGAAAGCCAAGCTGACATCACCAAGCTGGCGATCCGTCACGGCATTACGACAACTGCCCTGAAAACGAAAAGCTGAGTTTCGTTCCCGGCCGCTTCTGGTTGGCAGGATCGGCCGCCTGTATTTTCAGCGCACCACCAAGCACCCGCACCCGCTCGCGCATGTCGATCAGTCCAATGCCGGCGTGCTCTCCATTGCGAGCCGTGGCTTTCATCCCCACCCCGTCATCGGTGATTTCCACCTTGTAGGTGTCTAGCGCCTTGTTGTGGTGGATGCTGACGCGCACCTGGGCAGCTTTGGAGTGCTTGATGGCATTGAAAATCGCTTCCCGGATGATCTTGTAGGCGCTGATAGCCGATGCCTCTGGCATCGCAGGCCGCTTTGGTAGATCGTGCTCCAGCGTGATGGCCGGCTTTTCGGAAATGTTCGTGTAGTGGGCCACCAGCGACTCCAAGGCCGCAGTGAAGCCGATGGAGTCGATCACCTCGATTCGCGTGTTCTTGATGATGTCGCGCATTTCGGCATAGGCATCATTCAGCATTCCCGAGGCATTACCCAGCAGCTCGGCGGCCCGCCCATTCCCAGCCACCAGCGGCTCAAGCTGCTTCAGTACGTTGCGCGTGAGCAGGAGCTGGGGATTCACCTCGTCGTGCAGACGGCGTGCAAGGGTGCGCCGTTCCTCGTCAATGCGCCGGTTCGATTCAGCCAGGACACGGCGGGTTTCTTCGTGAGAAACGTCCACGCGCTCCATCCCATAGCGGACGGTGATGTAGAGCACGTAGAGAAAAAACACAAGCATCAGGCCAGCGGCGATGTGCGAAATCATGTTGGCCCGGTTCATGAGCGGCAGCGCCAGGATCATCAGCGCCGCCCATACCCACAGGAAATACTTGGCCGCCTGGTTGCCGCGCAGAGCCAGCACCATACTGACCAAAAAGACGGTCAGCAGAAAAGCGCAGCTCGTATAGAAGATGACTTCCACTTGAATGGCCTTGCTCCAATCTCCAGGCGGCACGGTCTAAATCACCGCATCTTGTTCAGTGCGTCTTGGCCAGACTCACCCACTTGGATGCCCAGCTCAACCGCTTTGTTCGAGGTGGCTACCACCTTGGCCTTGCGCATGTCGTCAAAGGTATTCACCCCGGTGACGATGGCGCAAACCTCGCCGGTCTTGTTGCAGGTTTCCACATTGATATAACCGCAACCGAGAATCCCCTTGGGGGCCTTCATTACCAGTAGCGGCCGCGCCAGATCGAATTGCAGCAGCTCCAGGTGCTCTTGAATGGCTCCAGCGTCCATAGTCATTTCCTTTACAGAGAGGGTTGAGAAAATCAGTTCTTACGCTTGCTGTTCTGGATCATTTCGTTAATGGCGTCATTGGCGATGGTAGCCTTGAAGGTATCAACAAAATGCTCGATATATTCCGGGTGTTTCTTGTCCATTTTCGATATGTCGATATTGATGCAGATGAATCCGATCAAGCCGTACACATCGTGAAAAATCGGGATCGTGGTGGACTTCACCGCGCGTCCGTCTTTCAGGGTGAGGTCGTAGCTCACAAACGAAGCACCACGCCCCTGGCCCTGCCCTTCGCCATAGCTGTAGTTCTTGATGAGCTGGATACCGAAGTTGGTATTCGTGTCGCCCAGCCTGCGGCCGGAAATGGGGTTCTGCACAGCCACAATCGAGCGCAGCGGGTTGCGCGTGTCGTGCAAGACGATCTCTACCGGCGTGCCCGCGAACGTCTGGCCAATGCCGTTCACGATGTCCGCATAGGACTGGAAGATGCGATCCTTCTCCCGATCCACCTCCGACAGCGCCACATAGTCGGGCTGCTGGGTCAGCATGAGGTACTTGGCCTTGGTCGGCCCGTCCAGCAACAGGGTGACGTTGTTGGAGTTGCCCAGGTAGATCAAATCCGCCACGGCGCGCGGCGAGGGATGCTGAGAGAGGTAGTTGACCGCCTTCACGAACAATTCCCGATCCAGGTATAGCGCCCCGGTGTCATCGGCGCGGATCGGGTAGAAGTCGTCGTAGGCGGCCAGTGCTTTACCGGGCAGAACCCTAAGATCAGGGGAAGGCGGGGCACGAAAGCCCAGCACATAAATGCTGATGGCTGCGATCAGTACGCCCGGCACAAAAACCGAAGCCAGACGTTTCCAGTTGATCGTTGAAATAATAGACACGCGCGCCTCTCCCTGAATCCACCGATGAACCTCACATGATATTCGGGTTCTCGGCACCCCGGCAAACAGGGCGAGGCGTCTATGGCGCGGTCACTTTTTCCGTTTCTTCAGGTCGGTCTCGATGAGTCCCGAAATATAGGTGTTGGCAGGTATTTTCAGATCGTCGCACAAGTCCATCATGCGCTCGTGCAGCTCGGGGTCCATCCGCAGGGATACCGTTCGGCGGTCGCCATAATTGCGAGTTCTACGGCGTTTAGTTCCCTGCCCATCGGCCGACATCTCGGCGTCCTTTGGGTCGGTCATGGCTTGTTCTTTAGCATAGTCAAAGGTTCATCACACAAGTCTAAGCCGACTTGCCTACTGGCGAAAGGCAGAACCAGCCGCCAACTTTCGCGCGCGAAAGTTGGTTAAGGCCAGCGCGCGTAAGTTGACATTTTATAGGGATTACCGTTGAACGTCACCGTTTCGCTGCGGCGACACCGGGCGTTCTCCCGCCTTGTCGGCCGTGATTGCCGTGGCCCGTTCGTGTTGCCGGAGCGTTTCCACCGCACTGGTCTTGTCTTGCTTCGCCGCCACCGCCTTGGCCGCCACCGCCTTGTCGTTGGTGTAGATGCGCAGCTCATGCGAGGCGCGCGTGGCCCCGACATAGAAGCTCCGATCCCCGAAGACCTTGGCCATGTTCTCCAGCGCCCGCTCCTGCTTCTTCTCGCTCTCGGTCTGAGGCGCTCGGATGTGGAAGATGGCCCGGTGCTGAGTCGCGCCCTGGGAGGCGTGAACCGTCTGCGCGTAGGCATGATCCCAATGCTTGTTGCGAGAGAGATCCACTTGGTGCAGTGACACATCCTTGCCTTGCTTCAGCTCCAGCGTCACCTTGTCCCCAGCCACAGCCGTGACGCGCGCCACCTCGCCGTTTTTGAACTCGCCTTCGTTTCGGGTGATACGGATCAGGTCGCCCTTGGCCAGCTCGCGGGTGTCGCGGTCGTACACCTCGATTTTGTTGTGCTTCTTCGGCTGCCATGCGATCACAGAGCCGTCTTCCTTCTGGAGCACCACAGTGCCATTGGGGGCATCCACGGCCGACACGCGCATGTATTCGCCCTTCTTGGCGTCGATCTGCTGGTAGTCCCGCCCGAAGCGCACCACGTCGCCGGCCTTGTAGTATTGCGCCTCCTTCTGCATGGCCCGCGTCCACCCCTTCGAGGTGTAGATTTCGCGTGTGTCCTCGGAGCGCGACAGTTCGCCCTGTTCCTTCAGCCCCTCGCGCACGCCGGCATTGATGGCCCGCCTGTCTTCGTTATAGGCGGTAATGACGATGGTGCGCTCCCGCTCGGCCTTGTCGAGCTTCAAGATGTCCTGCACAACGGCCGCCACCAGGCGGCCCTTGTCGTCCTCGGACTTCTCGGGGATTTCCCGGATCATCCCAGCCTTGTCCATGTACTCGAAGGCCCGTGCGTTGTTGGCCAGCTCCACTTGGGTGAGACGCTGCCCGTCCCCCAGGTTGTCGCGGCCGGTGATGATGTCCACGGCTTGCTTCAGGTCGGCGGTCTTCTGGCGGTTGATTTCGGTCATGTAGGCGGTTTCCATGCCGTCCCGCTGGGCCAGCTCGAAGGGCTTGCCGGCCTCTACACCCTGCAACTGGAGCGTGTCGCCCAGGTACACCACCTTGGCCCCGGCCTTTTCGGCCATGTGGTCGAGCTGGGCCTTCTGGCGCTGCGACAGGAAGGACGATTCATCCACGATCCAGACTTCCGCCTTGCGCTGGAAGTCGGGTGCGTACTGCTTGGCAAACTCGATGTCCTTCTGTAGCTGCCGCTCCTTGATCTGGAACATCGAGACGGTATCAGTAGCAATACCTGTCTCCCTAGCCAGCACCTTGCTGGCCGCCCCGGTCGGAGCCATGCCGCGCACCGTGTAGCCCTGCTCCTGCGCCATTTCGCGCACGCCTTTGAGCATAGTGGTCTTACCCGTCCCGGCAAGGCCCTGCACCGCCACGTAACGATCTTCAGTGGTCAGTACCTTGCTGATGGCCTCCTTCTGGCCTTCGCTGTATTTGAAGCCCTGCCGGCCCTCGGCCTGCGCGATCCGCGCTGCCACCGCTTCCGGCTCCATCATCTTCGGCGTCTGGCCCTTCTGTGCGCGCACTTGGTCGAGTGCCCACATTTCGCTGCCCAGCATCTTCTTGGTCGTGTAGTTGCCGTCAGGCAAGGCCACCAGATCACCATCCTTCTCCAGCTTGTCGAAGGCCCGCTTCACCTCCGATGCCGATACGCGCCCTGCCCCGTGCTCGATGGCCGCCGCCATGAGGTCGTTCTTGGATACCACGGCCTCGCGCTCGATCAGGTGTGCGGCCGCAAAGGACATCGCCTCGCGCCCGGTGAGCTTGTCAGCGCGCACCACACCACCTTGCGCCCGTTGCGCGTCGGCCTTGGCCTGGATGGCGTCGAAGTCGATCCCGATGTCTTTGGCTCGTTCCTTCCAGCTCCCGATCAAGGCTTCATGATCCACGTCCACCTTGCGCGCTCTGGTCTTCAGCGTGGCGTCTTCCTTCTGCTGCGCGCTGGCATCGTCGATGTCCACGCCCTTGGCTTTCAGCGCCGCCTCTATTTCTGCCCGGCGCTGGCTGAAGTGCTCGATCTGCTCGCGGGTGATACCGGCAATCTCGAAGTTGCCTTTCTCGTCGGTGCGGCGAATGTCGTAGCCCAGCGCCTGGAGCCGGTCGGCCAGCTCGGACGTGTAGATGGCCCCGATAACGCGCTGGGCGTTGTAGATTTCTTCATTCGTCAGGGAGCGCCACTGCCCATCCTCCCGCTTGGTGGCGTTCATGATGACGGCGTGCGTATGCGTCTGCGGGTCGAGGTCGCGGCTTGTGTTATGCCGGAACATGGCCACAGTCACGTTGCCGGTCTGTACCGCTTCGGTCTTCCCGTCCACGGTTTGCCGCGTCCTGGCCAGCTCGGTTTCGATGTGGCTGAGTGCCTTCTTGACGGCCGCCTCATGCGCCTCCCGCACGTCCCGCTTGCCGTACACCTCGGCCATGAGAGAAACACTCTTGGGCGCGGAAAACGTCATGTCGGTGCCCGGCCGGTGCTCGCGTTCCTTCTCGCCGGTTTCCTCGTTCTTGACCCACTTGCCCAGCTCTTGGCCATCCACCTTTCCGTTCAACACCTCGAAGAAGGCTTGACGATCAATCTTGCCGGAAAGCCCAAGGTGTTCGGCCCCCTTGCCGAACCACTCGGAATGCTCCAAGCCCTCGTCCTGGGTGTAGTAGTTGTCAGCGGAAAAGTAGTGCAGTGCCTGCCCGGCGCTGCCCACGTTGTTCATGCTAATCATCCCTGTCTTCCTCCCATTGCCGGCACGCTGAAAGCCTTGGTGATCGGTGCATAGCACACCCCCACAATCGCCGCGCAGCCCTGTGCCGTAGCCACCAGTTTGACGGCCTGATTGCCCCCAGCCAAGCGCACGCGCACCGCCACCCGCTCGGTGTAGTAGCGCATGTTCTGGCCCATCGCCTTGTCGAACTTTTCAAGCGGTGGCGGCAGCTCAACGCCGGCCACCGTCACGGCTGGGTTGTCCGTTTTGAAGCTGAAACGGTCGCGGTACAGGTGATAGCCCGGTGCGATGATGTACTCCAGCTCCACCACTCGCGCATCCACCCGGCGAGCCGACACCCGGAAGGCTTCATCAGGTTGCAGCAAGTCCGGCTCGGCCTGCACGGAAACGCAAAAAGCCGCCAAGCAGGCGGCCGCGACGGAATGTAGAAATGCCCGTCTCTGAGTTTTCATTCGGTATCCTCCTATAGCGCATCCGCCAGCGGGTTGGGCTTCTTGCCCTGGCCGGCTGATTTCGCATCTGCATCATCTTTCGCGCGCGAAACCTTCTCGGCTGGCTTGATGATTTCGCCGGTTGCCTTGTCGATCACATCGCCATTTTCGTTGCGCATAACCTCCACCGTAGCCGGCGCGTCCATATCGTCGTCATCCAACATGTCGCCTTGCTCCGGCGCGGCCGGCTGCTGAACTTCAGCGGCGGACGGAGCGGGTGCCGGCGCTGCGGCCGCCGTGGTCGGCTTGAAGCTGATCGCAAAGCCGTCGCGCTCGATGAAGCCGTTGGCCTGTTTCTCTGTCGGCACGTAACCATACTTGACGCGGGCAATGGGATAGTCGCCCGGAACCAGCAGATAGCCGGTCATATCGGGCAACGTCAAAATCTCCGATGTCAGCACAAGGTCGCGCATCTGTCGGCGCGCCATCACGCTCACGCCGTCACGCTGCGAGCTGAGGCCGTAGCTCAATGTTTCATCCTTTTCATCCACCTCGGCCTGTCCCATCAATTCGGCCAACAGCTTCGCCGCAGCTCCATCCGTCACACGCAGCAGCAGCTTCGTTTGGCACCCGGAAATGATCGTCTTGGCCAGATCGTGCCCGTAGATTTCGTAGAGCTGGCTGAAGTCCTGCACGCCCAGCACCATGCACAAACCGTACTTCCGTGTGTTCGTCAGAGCCAGCTTCAGGATGTCGAGTTTTTGGAGTGTCGGCAGCTCGTCAATGCAAAACCAAAGCCGCTCGCGGTGGATCGGCTCCAAGTCAAGCACGGCCTTGATTGCCGTGTCGATCCACAACGACAGAACGGGCTTCAATGCCTCGCGCATCGCTTCCCGTGCTGTGATGAACATCCATGAATCGCCTTCTTCATGTACCCATTTTCGGATGGAGAACGATTCGCCCTCATCTGGCAAAAACCGGAAGGCTTCAAGCTGGTTCTGAACAGTCATCTTGAGTGACATCCCCGTGCGCTCGGTCGTGGGATCAACATAGGTTGCGCCCGCTGTCCCCTGCAACAATGCGTGCATGGCGTCCAGGTTGCTCTTGGCGATAGCGTTGTAGAGGTCGCGGTTCGTGCGGCGGCCCTCGCGCCCCAATACTGCAATCACGTCCTTTAGCACCATCCGGCCCGCAAGCGCCCAAAATGGATCGGACTCGGCCGGATCGGGGATCAGGCCGTTCGCCATGTTGTCGAAGTGGTAGTCCTTGGCGATTTCGTTCCAGATGTTCCAGTTCGGGCTTCTGGAGTCCAGCGGGTTCATCAGGATGTCTTTGCCTTCACGGTAGAACGCCTGGGTGAACTCGCCGGTCGGGTCATACACGATCATCCGCTTGCCACGCGCCCGCACCTGTTTCATGAGTGCGAAAAACTGCTGTGACTTACCCGTACCCTGCGCGCCGGCAAACAGCGTATGCAGCGTCTCTGACTTCACGCGCATGGGCACGCCCGCAATCTCATAAGGGCTTGCCTCGTCGCGGTGTCGGATCAGTCGCGCAAGCTCCTTTCCTTCCACCAGCTTGGCCCCGCGCAGTTGGTTGTCCTGCATCCGTTCACGGCCATAGCCCCACCAGTACAAAGAGATCAGAAACACCACACCGATGGAAGTCAGCAAGCCGAACATGCCGCCGTTGCGCAGCTTTCGCCAAGCATCTTCGGCCATGTCGTCGGTCAGCAAGGCAACCTCGGAAACTTCCATCTTGCGCAGCTCGCCGTTGACGTTCAGCTCCATCTTTCCGGCCGTCATGTAGAGCGCATCCCGCGTGTGCGCCAAGACGTTCCGCTCCAGCGCGTACTTTTCGTCTGCGGTAGTCGCATTCCAGAAGTACGCCGTCGTGACTGCCAGACCGGCCAAGATGGAAATCAGCACAACCGTCCAGATGGCCACCACGAACAGCCTGGCTTGGTGCATCCACAACTCGGCCCCACGGGAGAAGCTACCGGCGCTTCCCTTTTCCTCTCTCTTTGCCATTTCAGCCTCCTTTCACTCGCTTGAGCTTTGCCTTCGCCTTGTTCTGCGCTTCGTACAACTGCTGCACGTCACGCGCCTCAACAATCGCCGCCAGCATGTACTCCGCAGTGAAGACCGAAAGCCACAGTTCATCGGGAATCTCGACCTTTCCGCCACCCTGCCCGCCAGCGCGGATTTCATCGAGAAGGCGGCGCAGCCGCTGCTCGATGTCTTGCACGTTTTCTGCGATCACGCCCTGCACCAGCGTTTGGCGCAAAAACTCGGAAATGCTGATTCCGTGCTCGTTTGCCTTGGTTCGATAGAACCCCGCCGTGTCCTCATCGAGTCGGATGTTGAACCGCTCGGTTGGGCCTTTCCCTGTTCCTTTCGCTCTCGGCATTTTCCTTTACTCCATAAGGGTTTAGGCCATTATAGCATTTTCGGTGTCGCCGCGTTGTCTTTTCGGTGTCGCCACGCTAAAAGGCGCGCCACAGCGCGGCTTTTAGCACCGGCAACCATGTTGCGTGGTGTGTGACCGTTCTTCCGGGGCGCGGGGCTTGCCCTGCGAGCTGGAAGAACGGTGCCGTTCTCTCCCCCAGGCCCTAGTGGAAGAAAACCGCGCATTTGGTAAAATGCAGCCGATCAGGGACGCAGCACGTCCCGCCAGATCAGGCAGGTTTTCCACTAGAACCCACAACGCGAGGTAAGAGCCATGAGTAGTGAAACGACGAATCCGAAGTCAGGCCGCAAGGCCAAGACGCTGGATGAAGAAATCGCAGCACAACGCGAGAAGCTGCGGAAGCTGGAGGAACGACAGCGAGAGCAGCAGCGCAAGGAACGCGAGCGCAACCAGAAGGCAGTGATGGAACTCATCAAGACGGAACGGCTTGATGCGGTTCCATCTGATCTTTGGCGCGAAGCGATGCCAAAGATCAAGGCCCTTCTGGTAGTCGATGCAGCGAAACCGGCAGAGCCGGTGACGCCTGTTCAGACTGCGCCTGAAGTAGCAGCGACGGCCGAGGCCAGCCAGTGAGCGTTTTCCACAAATCCACAGGCCCCGGTGCCCTCGACCGGGGATACCCAAATATCCCAAAGGGAGAGGGTCGCGCCCGGTTTTCCACAAGAGACTTCTTGTGGAAAACTGGAAAAGCGCGAGGGCCTGTGGGGCTTGTGGGAAACGCGGCGGTTGCAGGAGAGACGGCCCGGAGTCCAGAGGCGCGCCTTTGGTCGGCTCCCCTCACGGGGAGACGAAACGGGTGGGGTTGGTTTTTGACTCACCCAGGGGCAGAAGGCTGCAAGCAGCGGACGAGCGTTTTCCACAAATCCACAGGCCCCGTAGCCGTTGCCCGCGATACCTCAATATCGCAAGAGGCAACGGTCGCGCCCGCTTTTCCACAAGAAACCTCTTGTGGGAAAGCGGATCAGCGCGAGGGCCTGTGGAGCTTGTGGGAAACGCGGCGGTTGATAGTGGCACGGTCTAGCGCCCGGAGGGCGCAAGCGAAAGGGATGTGCAAGGCTGCGCAGCAGTCCCCGCAACGCGGGGATGAGCGCGAATGCGCGAACCTGGAGCAGCCCGGTCGGCCCGCAAAGCGGGACGATTCGCCCAACAACGGACGGTGAAGACGATGGAGCAAAGCATCGGGAGCCAGGAGCTATACCAGCACCTGAAGACCCACGGACGCGCGGAAATTGACGGCTGGGCGATTAACGCGGACGGTGCGGAAATTTGGCTCACGAACCCCTACGGCATCGACGTGGGGTTCTACGCAAACAACGCGGAAGGATGCGCCGGCATCCTGGAGCGCATTTCAACTGACGATCACGAAAGGGAATGGGGCACGCTGTAGTGCAGCCATTCAGAATTCAAGGCAACCGACACACGCCACGGAACGGGCGCGGTTGCGTGACAAGGAAAGGCGAAGGCGACGGACGAAGGAAGTCGCCCTCGCCTTTCGCACTTTCCGGCCCTGCGTGACGCGGCACAAGCGCGGAACGAAACAGCAGGACGGAAAGCGGGAGAAGGCGCAAGGCGAACCGCTGCGAAGCAAGGGAAGCCGTATTGCGCCTCCCCGACTTTCGCGTGCGAAAGTTGTACAAAACCGGCAGCGGAGCGGACGGGCCGGGACGGCCGCCGAATGGCGGCAGCGGGAACCGAGACGGCCCGGCGACACGAAGCAGAATGGCAACGGTAGCAGCCTACGGGGCGAGAAGTGGAAAGCCTAGAAGCGATAGCGAATAGGCGATCACCAACTGCGAGCCAGGCCGCGCATTGCGTGGCCTGCGTCTTTCGCGGCGATCCAGATCAAGAGCCGCGAGAAAGGCATACGGCAAGGATGGTGGTCGGCCGAAGGCTGGCCACCATCGAGCCAGTGCAAGCGGAGAGGTTGCGGCCTGAGTTCCGGCGAAGCTGGAACGAAAGACCGGCAAGGAAGCGGAGCGGGAAAACCGGATT
This sequence comes from Aromatoleum toluolicum, assembly GCF_012911005.2. Taxonomy (GTDB): domain Bacteria; phylum Pseudomonadota; class Gammaproteobacteria; order Burkholderiales; family Rhodocyclaceae; genus Aromatoleum; species Aromatoleum toluolicum. The sequence goes on from NZ_WTVS01000290.1 coordinate 46,021, forward strand.
GGCACGGTTGGGCCGAAGGGCCAGCCGTGTCAATCCGGCGCTTTTTTGGGGAAGTGCCGCGCAAGGAACTTGCGCATGGTTTTCTCGGTGACGCCAAAGTATTTGGCGAGCTTCGGCGTCGTCAAACCGAGGGCGTGCAGCTCCCCTACTTTGTCGCGTTGAGGGTCGAGCTTGAGGCGGCCGGTGCTGCCTTTGCGCCGGCCGCCGATTCGGCCCTCAAGGCGAGCACGCTGCAAGCCTTCACGGGTGCGCGCACGGGTGAATTCCACCTCGATCATGGAGGCCATAGCGAAAGCGGCGGCCTGAATTTGAGCATTCAGGCTACCGTCCATGACGGTGCCGTTCTTCGTGATGATGATGGTGACGCCGCGCTCGGCGGCAGTCTCCAGAATCGAAAAGACTTGTCCGGGAGACCCGCCCAAGCGGGTGAATTCGGAAGTTAAAAGCAAGTCACCACGCTGGGCCTGCTCCGTTAGGAGCGAGCCCAGCGCGCGTTCCCGCCAGGGAACAGAGCGACTTGCCGTTTCTTCAACGACAACGAGCGGGGCGTAGCCGCGCGAGTTGGCGAAATCCAGCAGGCCAAGCCGCTGGTTCGCCACGTCTTGCGAGTCGCGCGAGACTCGCAAGTATGCGAAGTAACGAGGCACGGCAGATTCACGCGGAGAACATGAGTTTGTAGGCGAGAGGGAAAGCGGCCAGGACGCCCACAATCGGGCACAGGCGGCGGCAGAATGCCGCGCCGGTCTTGGACTGGATGCTGCGAGCGAGAGCGAAGCCCAGCAGCCAGCCAAGGCCCCAGCCGGCGACAAGCACCAGGAGCGCAAAGAAGGTGTTGCGGCTGAAATAGTCGAGGGATGCGGACATCACTCGGTCGGCGGTTTTGTCATCCATGAAGGGCTCCGATCAGTAGACGCAAACGGAGCTGGCCAGCAGGTCAGCGAGTTTGCGGGCTTTGGTGGTCTTGGGCATGGATTGGCCAAAGTCGGTGATCGCGTCCACCAGGACGCGGCACTCGGCTTTGGTCAGTCGCACGCAGGGAATGGGATAGGTAGCGCCATTGCGGAATCGACTGGCCAGCGCCGGCACGGCGCGCAGCCGGCGATTCTCGCAATGCACGGCATCGAGCACGTCGGCCACGGCCACCATGTCGCCGGCTTTGCCGGTGAACATGTGGTCGGCTTGGGCGTGGTCGCCGTCCGAAGTCAGCAGCGCGAAGATGTCGAGCGCCATGATGGGCCGGCGCGTCAGCGGGCGCGCGGAGCGCGCAGCGCGGTGGCCATCAATGGCTCCACAAAGCGCAGCAATGCGCTTTGCTCGTCCACGGTGAAACCGCTGGTCAGGCTGTGCTCGATCAGCTCCAGTGCGGCCTCCTTGTACTCGATGGGGAGAGCACTGAGCATGGCCAGACTGAAAAGGTAGTCCGGGTGCGCGGCGGAAGCGGCGCACTGGAGCAGGATCAGCGCGGCCTCGTTAGACGGGTTTTTTTCGATCAGGTGAAGGGTTGCCCTCACCGGCTCGGGAAAGTCGCTCAAAACGGCTGTATTCGCGCCGTAGATCGGGCGATGCTCGCTCATAAGGGCCTCACGGTAGTTATTTGTCCAGAAAGGGCGAATTTTACCGGATTCGACGGTAATTAAAAGGTACGTTTTAATGCCGCTTTTTCCGGCAGGAAAAACGGTCGTTAAAACTACCGGGCAAAACGCCCCGGAGGGGCGTTTGCCGGGTTTTTCACCCGGCTGGCAGCGGCTACAGCAGGCCGCGTTGAGCGAAGGACACGGACGCCCCGCCGGCGACGATGACGTGATCCAGCACGCGCACGTCCACCAGGGCGAGCGCATCCTTCAGCACTTTGGTCAGGTTCTCATCGGCGCGTGACGGCTCGGGCACCCCGGAGGGGTGGTTGTGCGCGAAGATGACGGCGGCGGCGTTCAGGCGCAGCGAGGTCTTCACCACCTCGCGCGGGTACACGCTGGTCTGCGTCAGCGTGCCCCGGAACAGCTCGATGTACTCGATGACGCGGTTCTGTGCGTCCAGGAAGATGGCCGCGAACACTTCATGCTCCAAGCTCCCAAGGCGCAGCGAGAAGAAGGCGCTGGCGTCAGCCGGCGCGGAAATCAGGCCGTTGCGCATCACCTTTTCGTCAAGGATGGCCAAGGCGGCCTCGATGACTTGGCCGGCGCTGGCCAGTTGAAACTGGCCGTTGTCGTCAATGGTGAAAAGGTCGATGTGCGAAGCAGTCATGTCATGGACTCCAGGAAGTGGGCGGGATTGCCTACTTCCTCTGGATCGGTTCGCAGCGCAGCGGTCAAGGGTGAAACGGCCAGCGGCCGCAAGCGCCCGCCAGGGCGCGCAGCCCTTGACGGCGAGAACGAACTGATACCCTTGGAAGTGACAGGCAACCCCACCCTCTGCACACCACGGACGCCTTTGTGCAGTTGTCTAGCTTTCGCGCGCGAAAGCTCACTTCAGGCCGACAGGCCAGCGCCCGGAGGGCGCAAGCGAAAGGGATGTGCAAGGCTGCGCAGCAGTCCCCGAAGGGGATGAGCGCGAATGCGCGAACCTGGAGCAGCCCGGTCGGCCCGCAACGCGGGACGATTCGCCCGGCAGGATTTCAGGGGTTAGAGGAAGCCAGGGAGAGAGAGGAACACGGGGAAGGAGAAGATCGACCCAGCCAGCAGCAGCGACACAAGGAAGGACGCCGGCAGGACGGCGCGCGCAGCGCGCAGGCTTGCCGGCCCAGCCAGCAGGGCGAAGCCCTGCCCTTCCAGCCCGGCGCAGCCGGGCTTGTCGCCGGCCTACCGCTCCACCTGGGGAGCGGTCGCGGCTACGGCCGCCCTGCCCGCCTCCATAGCAGCATCGGCCCGCTTGTCCAGCAGGGCGCACAGGAAGGCGGCATCGTTGGCCACGTCCACCGGGTCACGGGTCAGCGCGGAGCGCAGCGCGTCTTTCATCCAGTGGGAGGCGGCGGGATCGGCTAAAACTTCGTCAATAGTCGGGACATGGGCGCGGGGCATAGTAGGTGCTCCAGTTGCGGCCGCCACCGGGCGGCCGCGCGTTTCAAAAAAGGGCCAGTTGCGGGGGTTCCGCCTCGGCCAGCTCGGTTTTCACGTCCTCCAGCTCAAGCGTCAGCTTGACCAGAATGGACAGGTCATAGGAAATGTGGGCGTCCTTCAGGCGCAGCGCCGTGCGCAGCGCGCCCAGCGGGTTGTTACCGCTGGAAATGCACACGTCGTAAGCGGACAGGGCCGCTAGGCCCTGCTCGCGGTAGCGCGTATATGTGGCGATGTCGCGCTGTAGCTCGGCCTCGTACTGCTCGATTTTCAGGGCCAGGTACTCGGCCCGGTCGGCCGGGGCCTTCGGGACGCGGTGCCCTAGATGGGGATCGAGGCTTTGCCAGTTGGCGCGGATGCCCACCTTCTCGGCCTCGGGGAATTCCGCGATCAGGGCCGCGACAGCGGCCGGATCGACGGCGGCCACCAGTGCGGCGGCCTGCTCCTGTATAGACATCGGCCGCCCTCCCCTAGCCTTCCAAGCGGGTCAGCAGCGGGACAGCGCCGTAATTCCACCAGTCGAAAACCCGGTGCAGCGTGGCGCGCTGTTCTTCCTCGGTCGCGGTGCTGAAAAGGTTGTGCTGCCGGATCACGCGGCCAGCGTGGAAGGCTTGCAGCACCTCCAGCGGGGACGGGGCACCATCGAGGGCGCGCAGCGCCTCGCGCAGCTCGCCGTCTTTCACGAAGCCAGGCGGGAACGGCTGGCCACGGTCGGCGGCTGCGGTCGCGGCCTGCTCGATGTCGTGCAGTGTCCATTGCTTCATGATTCGATCCAGCAGGGCGGCGCGGCCCTCACGGACTCCCGCGCGCAGCGCGGCCGCTTGTTTTTCCAGTTCCTCGGCGCTGGCCAGCTTGGCGGCCAGCTTGTTGCGCTCGTTGCGGATCGGGTCGCCCACTTCCGGCAGCAGGTCAACCCAAGGCATGAATTTCGGTTGCATGGCTCGTACTCCTTGAGAGGCCCCGGCGAAGCCGGGGCGCGTGCGTTGGTGGGTTAGGCGGTCAGGGTGAAAAGGGCGGTATTTACGGCGGTGCCGGATTCCGCGAAGGTATCGGGGGGCAGGTTCTCCCATTCGCCGCCGTGCTGCTCCACCAGCGGGCGGAGCTGGTCATTCTGGCGGGGGCCGTTGGCGCAGATCGCCACCAGCTTGCCGCCCGGCTTCAGGAAGCGCAGCGCGTGGCGGATGTGCTTGATGTCGTCGGCGTTGGCAAAGGGGGGATTCATCAGAATGCGGTCGAACGATCCCCACAGGGTTTCGGGCGTGCATTGCAGGAAATCACCGATCACCACGGCGCGGCGGTCTGCATCGAGGCGGCCGCCCAAGGCCGCGTTAATCTCCACGGCCACCACTTCGCAGCCCTCGGGCAACTGCTCCAGAATCCGGCCGGTGCCGGCGCTCGGCTCCAGCACGCGCATTCCCGGCTCGATGTCGGCCAGCTCAACCATGCGCGCGGCCAGATCGGCCGGGGTCGGGAAAAGTTGCGGGACGCTCACAACCTGCACGCCGGCTTTGAGCTGGTCGCGCATGGCTTGGAAGTCCTCGGCCATCGCGGCGCGGTTGTCGGTGCTCTCGGTGCTGGCCGGGGCCTGCTCGGCCGTCACCGGGGCCGGGGCCACGGGTTCGCGCTCGAATTTCACCGGCTCGGCCGCCTCGGGCGCGGGCTTGTCCACGCGCTTGGCGTCGGTGATGTAAACCTGCACGATCCGATAGCCGCTATTGGCCAAAAAGGCGGTGCGGTAGCGGTACGCGCCATGCTCGGCCGTGGCTTGCGCGGTGCGGGTGCCCTTGTAATCGGTGGGCTTGCGCTTGTATTCCTCGGCGGTCATTTCGATGAAGCCTTCACCGGGGAAATTCACCAGCGGCGGCAGCTTGGCGGCCTTCTTGACCTTGGCGGCGTCTTCCTCGGTCGGCGCGCGGTAGTCCTTGATTTCCTCAATGCCACGCACGCGCACATAACGGGCGTTCGTGGTCACGCTGTTGATCTGGCCGCCCTTCTTATTGACGCGCATCACCACCAGCCATTCACCATCAACCAGGACACGGCCGCCCGGCTGGATGTCGAAACCCTCGGCCTTCAAACCGCCTTGCTCGTCCAGCATGGCGCGCTCGTAGGCAATCCGGTTTTCATAGTGGGCAATCCAGCGGTCACAGTGGGCAACCGTGGCCGGGTAGGTCTTCTTGGCGGCCTCGATCACTTCGGCCAGGGTGCGCGGCGCGTAGAGGTTCGGATGCGAGCCGTTCAAGGCGTCGTAAGCGGTCGGGGTGTGGCTCCAGTCTTCGCGGTCGCCTTCCTTGCGCGGCAAGTGCAGCCAGCACATGCCAGCGATGCGCAGGGCCACGGCCTTTTGCAGCTCGGCGTCTTGCTCGGCCTCGCATTCAAGCCACAGCTTCAGCCACATTTCGGCCTCTTGCTTGCTGCGCTCCTGTTTGCGCTTGTCGGCCTCCAGCCCCTTGATGCGGCGATGACGGACGGCGGGCAGCTCCTTGTATTTCGCATGACGCAGGGCACCGGCTGCGCGCTGCTTCCAGTATTCGGAGGTTTCCCACATCTGCACGGCGCGGCGCATCCCATTTTCCATGCGCTCGGCGTCCTTGCGGGCCTTGCGTTCGCTGTGATGGCCCACAAGGATGGGTTGCCCGAACTCGAACCGCTGCCCGATGGCCTGCACGGCGTTGCGCGCTGCGCTGGCGTCATGGGCGCGCTTGTCGCTGTAGTCCTCGAAGCGGTCGGCGCGTTCCTCGGCGCGCTCAACTAGGCCCGTGTCCTCGTCGCCAATCTCGCCGCACAGTTCCATCAGGAGGTCTTCGCGGGCCGGCGTCCACATGGGGGCCACGAAAAGCTCTTGACGGGGTGCCCACTTGAAGCCGGCCGCCTTCACGCGCTCATAAGTCGCGCTGTCCAGTCGTGAGGACGGGTAAAGGCGCAGCTTGTTGTCTTCGGGGGAATAGGTGGCGGTCAGCGTTTGCATGGTCGTTTTCCTTATGCGGAGGGTTGAAGATGGTCTAAGCGGCTGGGGTCTGGTCTGCTCACCGTCACCCCTGCCGGGGCATCGCCTCATCACTGAAGCAATGCCTATATTCTACCCGTCAAACTATTGACCGTCAATAGTTTGTGAGAGAAAAAAGCCTGATTTTTCGCGGGTTCCCGGCTTGTGTTTCTTCGGGGTTCAGGCAAGCTACCTTGGAGCCTCGGGGCGGGGTTTGGGGGCCGGAACAGGCCCCCAAGGTGTTGCAGTTGCTCTTGCCCCGCAGGGGCACAAGCTCCCCTGCTCCCCGTCGATTACCCACATGGCCAGCGGAGCGCGGGGCCGGCTTTTGCATCCCACCATCTACCTCGTCGCCTCGGCGTCCAGGGGCACGCAGGACGGGCGCGGTCAAGGGAGAAACCGGAGGCCGCACGCGGAGCGCAGCCCGAAGGGCGAGCACCGAACGGGTGAGGATTTCAGGGCGCAGCCCGGCCCTTGACCGGAGAAGCCCGGCCGGAGGGCACCATGACGACGAATAAAGGCGCGAGGTAGTGGTGGGGTGCGGCCCCGCGCGTAGCGGATTCAGCGCACCAGCGCCGGCACACCACGGATCAGATCCACAGCCCGAACTTTCGCGCGCGAAAGTTCCTCGGTGCGGCCTTCAGGCCGGGCAAGCGGAGCGCGCAGCGCCGGCACGGCGCGGAGGCGTCAGGGATTGACGCCCGAAGGGGCGAGACGCCGCAGGCGGCTCGATGCGCAGCACGAAAGCCCGGCCCCGCAGGGGAGACGCCCTAACGACGGCGGGAATCCTGGTGCAACAGGTCATAGACGCCCTGCCCTTCGCTGTGCTGGCAATACTGGCACCAGCGGAGCATCCCCGCAGCCGTGGCCCGCCATTGCGTCATGCCGCGCTTTGCACACGCCGGGCAAAGCCCACGTTTCGGCTTCCGGGAACCGAAGCCCTGGCCAGCTCTCACGCCCACGGCGCGCACCCGGAAAAGGGCCATGCAGGGACGGCGTAGCCGTGCCGGCCAAGCCCAGCAGGATGCCGCGCGGCGGGGCGCAGCCCCAAGAGCGCCCGCCCGCGCAGGCGGGCGGTGGTCATCAGCATTGCCAGTTGGCACGGAAGCCGCGCCAGTCGCGGGCCACAAAGCCGGTGGCCGATTCGAGCGCGGCGGCCAGGGCCTCGGCGCGCGCATGGGACGAGTGGCGGCGGATCGCGGCCGCGAACTCGGCCAGGGTCAGGCGGGAACCCCAGCGCACCAAGTAGCCCCATGCGGCGATAGCGTGGCGGATCAGTTCGTTGGTGGCAGTGTCGGTAGCGGTCTTGCTCATGGTCATGTCCTTGGGTTGGATGGTCGAGGGTGAGGCTGACGCGCGGGCCTGCTCGCCCTGGTGCGCGTCAGCCGGGTGCAGCGCCGGCCAGCGGCCGGCGCTCCGATTTAGGCGGCGGCCTCCAGCTCGGGCACGGCGCGGGATTCATCCAGGCGCAAGCGGGATTCGGGAACCGGGAACCACGGGCAATCCCAGTCCAGCAGATAGCGCGCGCCGTTCGCGTACTGGCCGCACGGCGAAGCCGGGCGCTGATAGAAGCCGGTGACACGCAAGGGAAACTCAATGCCTGCCGGGTTCGTGTAAATCACTGGATCGCCGGCTTTGAACCGCAAGGGCTGGCCGTTCTCGGGTGCATAGGGCTTTTGCGCGTCGTGCTGGGCGGTGACTTCCTCGGCCCATTCGTGGTGGCTGCTCATGGTGTCGTCCTTCGTGTAGTGGTGGGAGGGAGGCCCGGCCGCGCGTCCAGCGTGGCCGGGCGGCTCGGGTTAGCCCTTCAGGCGGCGCATTTCCTCGGCCAGCACCCACAAGGCGCGGTTCAGCTTAACGCTCTGGTCGATGCCGTTGACCGGGCGCGTCGTGGTGGTGCGGCCGCTGCGGTTGCGGCCGCGCAGTCCGCCCTTCATCATGTTTTCCTGCACGCGGTTGAAGGTCGTCCACATATCGTCGCGGCGATCCTCGAAGCGGCGCGGGGCCAGGATTTGGGATTCAGTCACGGGCACAGCCCCGCTGTCCTGGTCGTCGTACTTCAGGGCCAGTGCAGCGCGGGCAAAGGCGGCCTGCTCGCCCTGGTTGAGCGTGAGCACCTGCATGGCCTCGCGCTGGGTGGTGGCTTCCTCGAAGCTGTCCAGCACCTTGAAAGCGCCTTCGATCACATCGCCCACCACGTCGCCGTTATGGCGCACGCGGATGTCGCTGGTTGTCTCGCCGCATACCATGCCGTTAGAGCACACAAAGCGGAACATGCCGGCCAGCATCTGGTAGCTGCTGGTGCCGTCGTGGCTGTTCAGCAGGATGATTTCATTCGCCTCGCGGCCGGCGATCTGGTCGGCGTGGCGCAGGCGGATCATGTGCTTGGTGTGCTCGCGCTTTTCCTCGTTGCGCACGCGGGTCTGGCAAACCATGAAGGGCTGGAAACCCTCTTTGCGCAGGCCGTTCAGAACGTCAATGGTCGGGATATAGGTGTAACGCGCGGAGCGGCTTTCGTGGGCGGCCTCGGCAAAAATCGAGGGGGCCACGGCGCGGATTTGGTCATCCGACAGGGGCATGTCGGCGCGGATACCGGAAGCATTGCGGAAGCGGCTTGCGAGTTGCATGGTCATTTCTCCAGTGAGTTGATGATGGTCTAGGGATCAAAGGGCCGATAAGCCCGGCCTGCTCGCCGGGCCTGTCGGTTGTTCAGGTCTGCGGCGCGGATTCGCGCAACATCCCTTGAATCTTGGCTTGGAGGTCTTCCAAGCGGGCCACCGCCTCGGCGGTGCCTTCTTCGTTCGGGCAGTAGTCTTTTTTGTCGTCGATGAGGTTTTTCACTGCATATTCCAGATCGAAAAGCTCATCACGGGTAAAGCTGCTGGCCATGATTAGCGGCGGCCTTGACCGGCTTGCTCGGTGCTGTCGTAGTCGCGCATCCAGTCGTCGTGCTCGGCGTTGCCGGGGCCTTGCTGCTGCTGGCCAGCGTCACCGCCTGCACGGTTGCCGCTGGGACGGCCCAGGTACTGCACGCGCTCGGCCTCGAAGTTGAAACCGCCCTTGCGTTCGGCCTGCTTGTACCAGCTACGAATCCGGCCCATCACCGCCACGGTGGAACCCTTCTTCAGAAACTTGGCGTCGTTCTCGGCTTGCTTGCCGTAGGTCGTCACCGGGATGAAGTCGGTTTCTTCGTGCTTCTTGCCGTCGCGGTCGAAATAGACGTTATCCACGGCGACAGTGAAGGTCACGGAAGGCGTGCCGCTGGGCGTGTAGCGCAATTCCACGTCCTTGGTCACGTTGCCCACGATGGTGAAAGTGTTGATGCTGGCCATGATCGAAGCTCCTTTTTTGCTCGGTTGATGGTGGTCTTTGCTGCCTGGTGCAGAACCGTTCTTTGTTCCTACACCATGAGTCATATTGTACCATAAAACTATTGACCGTCAATAGTTTGTGAGAGAGAAAAGCCTGATTTTTCGCGGGTTCCCGGCTTGTGTTTCTTCGGGGTTCAGGCAAGCTACCTTGGAGCCTCGGGGCGGGGTTTGGGGGCCGGAACAGGCCCCCAAGGTGTTGCAGTTGCTCTTGCCCCGCAGGGGCACAAGCTCCCCTGCTCCCCGTCGATTACCCACATGGCCAGCGGAGCGCGGGGCCGGCTTTTGCATCCCACCATCTACCTCGTCGCCTCGGCGTCCAGGGGCACGCAGGACGGGCGCGGTCAAGGGAGAAACCGGAGGCCGCACGCGGAGCGCAGCCCGAAGGGCGAGCACCGAACGGGTGAGGATTTCAGGGCGCAGCCCGGCCCTTGACCGGAGAAGCCCGGCCGGAGGGCACCATGACGACGAATAAAGGCGCGAGGTAGTGGTGGGGTGCGGCCCCGCGCGTAGCGGATTCAGCGCACCAGCGCCGGCACACCACGGATCAGATCCACAGCCTGAACTTTCGCGCGCGAAAGTTCCTCGGTGCGGCCTTCAGGCCGGGCAAGCGGAGCGCGCAGCGCCGGCACGGCGCGGAGGCGTCAGGGATTGACGCCCGAAGGGGCGAGACGCCGCAGGCGGCTCGATGCGCAGCACGAAAGCCCGGCCCCGCAGGGGAGACGCCCAGGGGTTAATACGGCGGGTCGTCATCCAAGCTGTCATCCACAGCCGGAAACGGGTTAATCCGGTAGCCCAAGTCTTCAATGGTACGGGCGTTGTCGGGTAGCTTGTCACGCATCCAAACCGGGATGCGGCCCTGCGCAAACAAATTGCACTCGGTCGGCTCTCGATCAGCGGTCAGCCACTCAACACGGAATGCCTGCCCGCCGAAGCCGATTCCCTCGCCAAGCACATTCCAGGTGTAATGCACGCCCTGGTAGATCACGCGCTGAATATCGGTGGCGTCGGCCAGCTCGGCCCAATAGGACTCCAGTTGCGAGACGGCATCCGATTTCGCCCGCTCGATCCGGGCCAAGGTGTCGGCGTCAGGGGTCGGACTGGCAGAAAAGGACAGGACTTGACGCCAGCCAGCGGCCGCATCCTCATGCGTGAAACCAGCGTGGATTCGCAACGGCTGCTCGGTAAAGCAATGCCGGGTTTCGCGCGTGTCATCGTTGAGGTGGATTTCCACGGACTGCCGCTTCGCCCGCAGCCAAGCCGTTCGCGCGGCCTGCTCCAAGCGGTCAGCCTCGCCCTTCGCGGTCCGACCTTCCGCATCGAGGCGGGATTGTTCGGCGCTGCCATCTTCGGCATCCACGCAGCGCAGAAAAACAGCGCGATGATGCGCTTTCGCGTCCTCCCAAGCCTGGAATTCCTGGGGGACGGCGTGCGGGGCGTCAATGAGGAAAAAATCGACGGTCATGATGTTCTCCGAGTTCCTGTTAATACCGGGCACGGAAAGGCTCGGATTGCCGCCAGTTGCGATCAAAATGGGCCAGATATGCCTTGGCCAGCGCCGGATTATTCCAGTTCACCAGGACATTCTCCGAATTCACGCGCGCGGCCGCGTCGGAGTAGTTGAAGCTCCCCAGCTCGACAGTCTGGCGATCCACGATCAGCACCTTGTCATGGTGGATCGGGTAAGCGGAAATTACGCGCACGTCGCAGCCAGCTTCAGCCAGCGCCGAAAGGGCCGCCCGGCCCTTTCCGCTCCGGTCGTCGGTGACGTTGTTCTTGTAGTCGGCCACCAGGGAAACGGCCACCCCGCGCTTGGCCGCGCGCAGCAGCGCGGCCACCACGCGCGGGCTGGTGAAGCTGTAGGACAGTGCCTTGATGTCTGTCTTCGCGGAGTCGATGACGCGAAGCACCAGGGCCTCGGCCCCGCCTTTGGGAGAAAAGCCCACCTCGATGGAGCCGGCCGCAGGCACGGATACGGGCGCGGCTGTCTCGATGGCATCGGCCAGCTCGCGCAGCACGCCGGGCTTGTAGGCGGAAGCGGAGCCGGCCCAGCTCAAGGCGAGGCCGGCGAGGATCACAGGAAGGAAGCGAGGGGGTTTCATGGGGTAGCTCCAGGAAGTTCGATCAAGCCGCAAGGCGCAGCTCGTTGAGGAAGTCAGCGGCCACCACGGGGCAGACGGCATTGCCCAGCAGGTGCATGGCATCGCGGTGGACGTTGGGGAGGACGTAGGACGGCGGAAAGCTCATAGCGTCCCGTGCCTCGGGCACGGCAAGCATTCGCATCCGGTCGCCCTCGATCACGGCCCAGCGGTCGCGGGTCGTGATGGTGCCGACAGGCCGGTGGATGCTGCGGCCAGTGAGGCCGCTGCCGCTGGAGTAGTACGGGATCAAGAAGCGGTCGCCGTGCGCAGCACGGCCCGCCGCGATCTGGCGCAGCGTCTTTTCGCTGCGCCTGGGCGTGGCGATCGGACTCCACGGGTGGGCATCCCACTGGATCACGTCGGCAATGGGTCGGTGCTCGCGGCGCGGCAGGCTCAAACGCAGCGGCCGCCGCGAGCGCGTGCAGACCAGGAACAGGCGTTGCCGGTTCTGCGGCACGCCATGATCGGCCGCATCGACCAGATGCGGCGAAACGGCGTAGCCCAGCCGGCGCAGCGCATCGCGCCAAGCCGGATAAAGCACCCACTTCTCGAAGTCCGGCACGTTCTCGACCAGGATCACCGGGCTGCGGTGATATTCCGCGCAAGCCACCACGGCCCAAGCCGTGCTGCGCAGCGCGTCATGGTGCGGCCGTTCGCGGCCTCTTGCCCTCGAATGCCCTTGGCAGGCTGGCGAAGCCAGCACAACATCATGCGCGGGCACCGCGCGCCAGTCGGCTTGCTGAAGGTCTTGGCACTCGTGCCAAGTGTCCGGGTGGTTGGTCTGGTGGTACTGAACAGCGAGCGGCCAATGGTTTGCGGCCCACACGACGCGCGCGCCGGCAAGGCGCGCGCCCTCGGTGAAGCCACCGGCCCCCGCAAAGAGGTCGATGCAGCGCATGGGTCAGAATTCCGTGGTCAGGGTGCCATCGGGGAGGCGCTTCATCAGGTCGAAGCCGTTATCCGTCCCGCCGCAGCTCTCCAGCTCCTTCAGCGCCGCCTTGAAAGTGTGGTGGTCGCTCCACACGTCTTCGGCATCGGTGCCGGCGTTCTCAACGATCACCCATTGCGGGTAATCCGTGGCTTGGGCGGTGGTGTTGGCCTGGGCGACGTGGGCGGTCTGCATGGTCGTTTTCCTTATGCGGAAGGGTTGAAGATGGTCTAAGCGGCTGGGGTCTGGTCTGCTCACCGTCACCCCTGCCGGGGCATCGCCTCATCACTGAAGCAATGCCTATATTCTACCCGTCAAACTATTGACCGTCAATAGATATTGGCGTTTATTTGCTTTCATTGTGAAAGCAAATAACACGCAAGCGCGGACTTTCGCGCGCGAAAGTCACCGCAGGGCGAAGCCAAAACGGTTGTAGAGGTAGAGGCCAGCGAGCGTCAGCGCCCCGGCCACGGCTGCACCGCCCAGGGCGTGCCACCAATCGCGGCCACTCGGCCACGTCGCCAGCAGGCATTGCACCGCCAGGAGCTTCAGGCCAAGGCTGGGCCACGCCAGAGCGGGCCAGCCAGCGGAATGCCACAGCAGGCCGGCGCTCAACGGGATGAGAAGGAACGGCGCGAGGGCCACGGGAACCGCATTCCACCAGCGCAGGCGCATGAACAGCACGCGCCCCAGCAGCAGCTCCCCGTCAGGCATCCGGCGCGGCAGGATCGACATGGAAACCGGGCGCGCACCAAACAGCCAGCCGGCCATCCAGTGCATAGCCTCATGGGCCAGCGTGCCAGGCAGCACGGACAGGGCGTACAGCCACGTCCAGCGCCGAACGGTGCGGGTCGCCACCAGCATGACCGCGAAGCTGGCCAGATGCAGCCACGCGGAGCCGATCATGTCTTGTCAGCCTTCTTTGCGGTGAAGCCCCGGATGGTCGCCTCTTGACTGGCGACTTGACTGCGCAGCGCGTCGAGTTCCCCTGTCACCCGGCCAAGTTGGGCGGCCGCATCGCGTGCCTCTTTGCGCGCCTCGTCCAGCTCGGCCTCCATGCGCTGCTTGGAAGTCTCCAGCTTGCCGATGACCTCCACGCTGCGCTGCTTCTGGTCGTGCAATGCCTGCTGGTGAGCATCTTTCAGTCGCCCCACCTCGGCATCATGCTGGGCACGTTGAGCAGCCGCCCCTTCGGCGTGCTCTTTCCGCGCCGCCGCCAGCTCGGCCGCTCCTTGATCCTGCACTCGCGCAAGTTCACCGCGAACTTGGGCCAGCTCGCGCTCCAAGTCTGCCGCTTGCTGGGAGAGTCGGGCCACGTCCGCGCGCTGGGTGGAAAGCTCGGCTTCCACCGTCCGGCGCGCAGCCTCCGCTTCATCACGCCGCGCACGCTCGGCCTTCAGGTCGTCATGCACCTCATTGGCCCGCTTCTCCAGCTCTGCCGCCCGTGCTTCACCAGCCGCAGCCCGTTCGGTTTGCGCAGCCACGTCGACTTGAAGGCTGGCGAGTTGGTCGGTCAGCTCGGCGGCTTGCCGGCGTGCTTCATCGCGCTCGTCCTCTCGCTTCTCGGCCAGGGCCAGCGCCTCCGCTGTCTCGGCTTCGAGTTCCTGACGCACCCGCTCCAGGGATTCACGCTCGGAGGCCAAGCGGCCATTGGCAAGCTCTAGGGCCACGCCCCACATGTCCGAAGCCCAGCCCTGCACCTTGTCGAGCACAACCTGGGGCGCGGCCTCGCGTACCGGCTCGGCCGACTCGGCAGCCTTGCGGCGGGCCTTCCAGGCGCGCAGCACCGGGCCGATGGTGGCGTAGCTGCCGCCCTTCGTGCTCGTCCACTTCGCCAGCAGTTCGCGCACCGTCTCGTTCGTCGGGCGCATCCCCTCTGCCGCCAGTTGTTCGGCGGCTTTACAGATCAGTTCTTCCGTGATGATCGCTTCGCTTGCCATGACAGGCTCCTTTCGGTTGATTGTGTTGTTTGTTGTTGTATGTTGTATTTTACAGCAAACAACAACAAACGCAACAGGCGAAGTGCCGGTCGGGATCGGCCGCCGTCGCCCTTGCCTTCGGCGTGCCGGCGTCGAGCTGGTGGTGGAAGCAGGTCGGTGGCCACCTCGGCGGCCGTCCTTCTGGAAAAGGGGTCCCCTCGTTTTCAGTGCAATAACTGGCGGTACGCAAACCCAGCACTGGCGCGGGGGTGGTGTTGGTAGATCGTTGATTCTGTTGGCTTTCCTGTTCACTTCTCAAACGGGTATCGTGGCCTCCCACTAATGGGGTTCACGATGCAGGACTGGCAAACGACGTTTTTGGGGATGCGTGAGCTGCCCCGCGATATCAGTGACTTCGAGATGAAGGCGTTTTTCACCTTCGATGGTGCAGAGCGCGAGGCAATCAATGCGCGCCGGGGTGACGCCCACAAGCTCGGTCTGGCGCTGCATATCGGGTTTTTGCGCATGAGTGGCCGCCTGCTGTATGCCTTTCGGGTGGTTCCCGTCGCCCTGTGGCGCCACTTGAGCGAGGAACTTGGCATTGCCACCCCTGATGTGGCTTCGCTGCGCACGCTGTACGGGCGGGAGAAGACACTGTTCGATCACCAGCAAGTAGCGTGCACGGCCCTTGGTTTTCGGTGGATGCCCTGATCGAAAAGCATTGGGACAGCCCGGTGCATCTGGCGGCTTCGGTCATGAGTGGTCACGCCAGTGCGGTGGCAGCACTGGCGCGGTTTGGCTCTGCTGCCCAGGGTGACCCCATCTATGACGCTGGCGTGCAATTGGGACGTTTGCTGCGAACCGCGTTCCTTGCCGACTACTTTGTTAAGGACGCTTTCAGGAATGAATTGCGCCGGGTGCTCAACCGGGGGGAGGCGGTCAACGCCCTCAAGCGCGCCATTTACACCGGCCGGATCAGCCCGGCACAGGCCAAACGTGTGGACGAAATGCAGGCTGTGGCCGACGCGTTGAGTCTGCTGGCCAACATCGTCATGGCGTGGAACACGTCACAAATGCAGGCTGTTCTGGATCGCTGGTCGAACCGCCGCCAGGCCATTCCGCCGGAACTGATCGGAAAAATTGCTCCCACCAGGCTGGAAAGCATCAACCTGCGAGGCGTGTTCCGCTTTCCTGTTGACCGTTATGCCGACCAAATCCTGCCCTCGCGGCAGGGAGCACCGATAACTGGCACCAACGGATGAAACCGATCACGGTTTGACGCCACGAATCGCAGATTTGAAAGTGAACAGGAAAGTCAATGAAATCAACGATCTACCAACACCACCTCCGCGCCAGTGCTAGCTTTTCGTACCGTCACTTATTGCACTGAAAACGAGGGGACCCCGAAAAGCCCCCGATAGACGAATCGGGCGCGTCGGCCCGAGCCTCGAATGGCTCCAGGCCGGGAAAAATGGGCAAGTTAGCCAGGATCAGGCCGATTTCATGCGTGCTGGCACTCGAATTCGACCGCCAAGCCCCGGAAACAGAGCCTTCGCGGGCAGTGATTCGTCTATCGTGTTCACTTTCGCCGGCAGGCATCCGGCTCGCATCGAGGCGGCCGCCGTAGGGCAGTGGCTGGCCAGCGGTTCGCATGAGCTGTTCGGGGTCGTCTCAGAAAACGGAAAATAAAGCACGCTAAGGCGTCGCCGCCCCTGCCAGGCTTGCCCCGCCCTGTAGTGACGCGATCAACGGGCAGGAAACATTCCCCTTTCGTGCATGGCAGGCGCACACGAGTTCAGACAGCACGGTTTCCATGCGCGCCAAGTCGGCCATCTTCTCGCGCACGTCCTTGAGCTTGTGCTCGGCCACGCTGCTGGCTTCCTCGCAGTGGGTGCCATCGTCGAGCCGCAGCAGCTCGGCGATTTCATCCAGGCTGAAGCCCAACCGCTGAGCGGATTTCACGAACCGCACCCGCGTTACATCCGCCTCCCCATAGCGGCGGATGCTGCCGTAAGGCTTGTCCGGCTCGGGCAGCAAGCCCTTGCGCTGATAGAACCGGATCGTCTCCACATTGACGCCGGCCGCCTTGGCAAAAACGCCAATGGTTAGGTTCTCCAAAGTATTTTCCATATCGCTTGACTCCGTACATGAGTACGGAAGTAAGGTTACGCTATCCAATCCAAATTCAAAAGGCCAACGTATGTCTGAATCGCAAAACGGGCGCGGTGCGCTCTTCGCCGGCGGGCTGGCCGCCATCCTCGCCTCCGCTTGCTGCCTCGGGCCGCTGGTTCTGATCGCCTTGGGCTTCAGCGGGGCTTGGATCGGCAACCTGACCGTGCTGGAGCCGTATCGCCCGATTTTCATCGGCGCAGCGCTGGTGGCGTTGTTCTTCGCCTGGCGGCGCATCTACCGCCCTGCGCAAGCCTGTAGGCCGGGTGAGGTCTGCGCGATTCCCCAAGTGCGAGCGACCTACAAGCTCATTTTCTGGGTCGTGGCCGTACTGGTTCTGGTCGCGCTCGGATTTCCCTATGTCATGCCATTTTTCTACTGATCGGAGTTCACCATGAAGAAACTGTTTGCCTCCCTCGCCCTCGCCGCCGTTGTTGCCCCCGTGTGGGCCGCTACCCAGCCCGTCACGCTGTCCGTACCGGGCATGACGTGCTCGGCCTGTCCGATCACCGTCAAGAAGGCGATTTCCAAGGTCGATGGCGTCAGTAAAGTTGCCGTGACCTTCGAGACCCGCGAAGCGGTGGTCACCTTCGATGATGCCAAGACCAGTGTGCAGAAGCTGACCAAGGCAACCGGGGACGCGGGCTATCCCTCCAGCGTCAAGCAGTGAGCCACTGAACCCGACCCTGGGGCGATCATGGGACTGATCACACGCATTGCCGACAAGGCCGGCGCGCTTGGCAGTGTGGTTTCCGCGATGGGCTGCGCCGCCTGTTTTCCGGCCATCGCCAGCTTGGGCGCGGCCATCGGGCTGGGCTTTCTACAGGAATACGAAGGCTTGTTCATTTTCACGCTGCTGCCGCTGTTCGCCGTCGTCGCTTTGCTGGCGAATGCACTGGGCTGGCTCAGTCATCGGCAATGGCACCGCAGCCTGCTCGGCATGATCGGGCCAGCCATCGTGTTCGCCGGAACCGTCTGGTTGCTTGGCAACTGGTGGACAGCGCGCCTCGTATACACCGGCCTGGCCCTGATGATCGGCGTGTCGATCTGGGACTTGGTTTCACCGGCAAATCGCCGCTGCGGGCCGGATGGCTGCGAACTCCCAGCAAAACACGGCTGACGGCGTGAGCCAGCGGCCAACACAGAAAAGGAACGATGAATGACCACCCTCAAAATCACCGGCATGACTTGCGACTCGTGCGCAGTGCATGTCAAGGAAGCCCTGGAGAAAGTGCCAGGCGTGCAGTCGGCGAATGTCTCATATACCAAGGGCAGCGCCAAGCTCGCCGTCGAGACCGGCACATCGCCGGACGCGTTGACTGCCGCCGTGGCCGGACTCGGTTATCGGGCCACGCTCGCCGACGCGCTCGTGCCTCCGGTGGGCGGCGGCTTGCTCGTCAAGATGCGCGAATGGCTAGGTAGCGGCGACAAGGCTGGTGATGATGGTGGCGGATTGCATATTGCCGTTATCGGCAGCGGCGGCGCGGCGATGGCGGCGGCGCTGAAGGCCGTCGAGCAAGGCGCGCACGTCACCCTGATCGAGCGCGGCACTATTGGCGGCACCTGCGTCAATATCGGCTGCGTGCCGTCCAAGATCATGATCCGCGCTGCTCACATCGCCCACTTGCGTCGAGAAAGCCCGTTCGATGGCGGCATGCCGCCCACACCGCCGACGATCTTGCGCGAGCGGCTGCTGGCCCAGCAGCAGGCGCGCGTCGATGAACTGCGCCACGCCAAATACGAAGGCATCCTGGATGACAATCCCGCCATCTCCGTGCTGCACGGCGAAGCCCGTTTCAAGGACGCGCACAGCCTGACCGTGCAACTCAACGGTGGTGGCGAACGTGTGCTGGCGTTCGACCGTTGCCTGATTGCCACCGGCGCGAGTCCGGCCGTGCCGCCGATTCCCGGCCTGAAGGACACGCCGTACTGGACTTCCACCGAAGCACTGGTCAGCGACACCATTCCTGAGCGGCTGGCCGTGATTGGTTCGTCGGTGGTAGCGCTGGAACTGGCGCAGGCGTTCGCCCGACTGGGCAGCAAAGTAACGATTCTTGCACGCAGCACCCTGTTCTTCCGCGAAGACCCGGCCATCGGTGAGGCAATCACGGCGGCGTTCCGCGCCGAAGGGATCGAGGTGCTGGAGCACACCCAGGCCAGCCAGGTCGCGCACGAGGGCGGCGAATTCGTGCTCACCACGGCGCACGGCGAGCTGCGCGCCGACAAACTGCTGGTCGCCACCGGTCGCTCGCCCAACACGCGCAGCCTGGCACTGGACGCGGCAGGTGTCGCGCTCAACCTGCAAGGCGCTATCGTCATCGACGTCGGCATGCGGACCAGCACGCCGGACATCTACGCGGCCGGCGACTGCACCGACCAGCCTCAGTTCGTCTATGTGGCGGCAGCGGCCGGCACCCGTGCGGCGATCAACATGACGGGCGGTGACGCGGCGCTTAACCTTGCCGCCATGCCTGCCGTGGTGTTCACCGATCCGCAAGTCGCCACCGTGGGCTACAGCGAGGCAGAGGCCCAGCACGACGGGATCGAGACCGACAGTCGCACCTTGACCTTGGACAACGTGCCGCGCGCACTCGCCAACTTCGACACACGCGGCTTCATCAAGCTGGTCGTTGAAGAAGGCAGCGGACGACTGATCGGCGTGCAGGCGGTCGCGCCGGAAGCGGGCGAGCTGATCCAGACCGCTGCGCTGGCGATTCGCAACCGCATGACGGTGCAGGAACTGGCCGACCAGTTGTTTCCCTACCTGACGATGGTCGAGGGCTTGAAGCTCGCGGCGCAGACCTTCAACAAGGATGTGAAGCAGCTTTCCTGCTGCGCCGGGTGAGAAAAAGGAGGTGTTCGATGAACGCCTACACGGTGTCCCGGCTGGCCCTTGATGCCGGGGTGAGCGTGCATATCGTGCGCGACTACCTGCTGCGCGGACTGCTGCGGCCGGTGGCGTGCACGCCAGGCGGCTACGGCCTGTTCGACGAGGCTGCCTTGCAGCGGCTGTGCTTCGTGCGGTCCGCCTTCGAAGCGGGCATCGGCCTCGATGCGCTGGCGCGGCTGTTCCGGGCGCTGGATGCAGCGGACGGTGGCGAAGCGGCCACGCAGCTTGCCGTGCTGCGCCAGTTCGTCGAACGCCGGCGCGAAGCGTTGGCCGATCTGGAAGCGCAGTTGGCCACCCTGCCGACCGAGCCGGCACAGCACGCGGAGAGTCTGCCATGAACGGCCCGGAACGCCTGCCGACCAAGACACGCAAGCCGTTCACCGGCTACCTGTGGGGCGCGCTGGCCGTGCTCACCTGTCCCTGCCATTTGCCGATTCTCGCCGTTGTGCTGGCCGGAACGACCGCCGGCGCATTCATCGGGGAGCATTGGGGTATTGCAGCCCTCACGCTGACCGGCTTGTTCGTGCTGTCCGTGACGCGGCTACTGCGGGCCTTCCGGGGCGGATCATGACGACCTCGCACCCCGCCGGATGGACGGCGACCGAGTTGGCGCAGGCGGTTGTGCGCGGGCAACTTGAGCTGCATTACCAGCCGATAGTCGATCTGCGCAGTGACCAGATTGTCGGTGCGGAAGCCCTGTTGCGCTGGCGTCATCCGACGCTCGGGCTGCTGCCGCCCGGCCAGTTCCTGCCTGTGGTCGAATCGTCCGGCCTGATGCCGGAAATCGGTGCCTGGGTGCTGGGCGCAGCCTGCCGCCAGATGCGCGAGTGGCGGAAGCTGGCGTGGCAACCGTTCCGGCTGGCCGTCAATGTTTCGGCGAGCCAAGTGAGACCGGGTTTCGACGGGTGGGTAAAGGACATGCTGGCTGATGCCGAGTTGCCCGCCGAGTCTCTTGAAATCGAGCTGACCGAATCGGTCGCATTCGGTAATCCGGCGATCTTCCCCGCCCTGGAAGCCTTGCGACAGATCGGTGTGCGCTTCGCCGCCGATGACTTCGGCACCGGCTATTCCTGCCTGCAACACCTGAAGTGCTGCCCGATTACTACGCTCAAGATCGACCAGTCCTTCGTCGCCGGACTCGTCGCCGATCACCGCGACCGAACCATCGTGCGCTCCGTGATTCAGCTTGCGCACGGGCTGGGCATGGACGTGGTGGCCGAGGGCGTGGAAACGCCGACCAGTCTCGCACTGTTGCGGCAAGCGGAGTGCGATACGGGACAAGGCTTCCTGTTCGCCAAGCCAATGCCGGCGGCGGCATTCGCCGCCTTTGTCAGTCAATGGAGGGGTGCCACCATGAATGCAAA
The DNA here is from genome assembly GCF_012911005.2 of Aromatoleum toluolicum. Classification (GTDB taxonomy): domain Bacteria; phylum Pseudomonadota; class Gammaproteobacteria; order Burkholderiales; family Rhodocyclaceae; genus Aromatoleum; species Aromatoleum toluolicum. The sequence goes on from NZ_WTVS01000290.1 coordinate 66,836, forward strand.
TGATCCGACTGCCACCAGTTGCTGCGTGTGCTGCAAGGAAATCCCGCTCGATGCCGCCTTTACCCCGGAAGGCGTGGAGTATGTCGAGCACTTCTGCGGGCTGGAGTGCTATCAGCGCTTCCAGGCGCGGGCCAAGGCAGAGAACGAAACCGGTGCTGATCCGAACACCTGCGGCTCGCTGCCGTCAGACTCAGGCATACCCTAACTTGGCGTCAGACCATCCGGCGCTAAATCGTCAGAATAGAGTTGCCTTCCGAATTGATTGACATGCGCCGTCAAGGGTCATAGATTTCTTCCTGACACATTTCCCTCAGGAGGATACCTTGCACGGTCAGCGCATCGGTTACGTCCGCGTCAGCAGCTTCGACCAGAACCCAGAACGGCAGCTCGAACAGATCCAGGTGGATAAAGTGTTCACCGACAAGGCGTCGGGCAAGGACACACGGCGGCCCGAACTGGAACGGCTGCTCGCCTTCGTGCGCGAAGGCGACACGGTCGTGGTGCACAGCATGGATCGTCTGGCGCGCAACCTCGACGACCTGCGCCGCCTGGTGCAGGGCCTCACCCAGCGCGGCGTACGCATCGAGTTCCTTAAGGAGCATTTGACCTTCACCGGCGAGGACTCGCCGATGGCGAACCTGATGCTGTCGGTAATGGGCGCGTTCGCCGAGTTCGAACGCGCCTTGATCCGCGAGCGGCAGCGCGAGGGCATCGCGCTCGCCAAGCAGCGCGGGGCCTACCGTGGCAGGAAGAAATCCCTGTCGTCTGAGCGTATTGCCGAACTGCGCCAACGTGTCGAGGCTGGCGAGCAAAAGACCAAGCTGGCTCGTGAATTCGGAATCAGTCGCGAAACCCTGTATCAATACTTGAGAACGGATCAGTAAATATGCCACGTCGTTCAATCCTGTCCGCCGCCGAGCGCGAAAGCCTGCTGGCGTTGCCGGACACCAAGGATGAGTTGATCCGTCACTACACGTTCAGCGAAACCGACCTCTCCATCATCCGGCAGCGGCGCGGCCCGGCCAACCGGCTGGGCTTCGCCGTGCAGCTCTGTTACCTGCGCTTTCCTGGTGTCATCCTGGGCGTCGATGAGCCGCCGTTTCCGCCCTTGTTGAAACTGGTCGCCGACCAGCTCAAGGTCAGCGTCGAAAGCTGGGACGAATACGGGCAGCGGGAGCAGACCCGGCGCGAGCACCTGGTCGAACTGCAAACGGTGTTCGGCTTCCAGCCCTTTACCATGGGCCACTACCGGCAGGCCGTCCAGTTGCTGACCGAGATGGCCTTGCAGACCGACAAGGGCATCGTGCTGGCCAGCACCTTGATCGAGCACCTGCGGCAGCAGTCGGTCATTCTGCCTGCCCTCAACGCCGTCGAGCGGGCGAGCGCCGAAGCAATCACCCGCGCCAACCGGCGCATCTACGATGCCTTGGCCGAACCGCTGTCGGACGCGCATCGCCGCCGCCTCGACGATCTGCTCAAGCGTCGGGACAACGGCAAAACGACCTGGCTGGCCTGGCTGCGCCAATCGCCCGTCAAACCGAATTCGCGGCACATGCTGGAACACATCGAACGCCTCAAAGCGTGGCAGGCGCTCGACCTGCCTTCTGGCATCGAGCGGTCGGTGCACCAGAACCGCCTGCTCAAGATCGCCCGTGAGGGTGGCCAGATGACGCCCGCCGACCTGGCCAAGTTCGAGGCGCAGCGACGCTATGCCACCCTGGTGGCGCTTGCCATCGAGGGCATGGCCACCGTCACCGACGAAATCATCGACCTGCACGACCGCATCCTGGGCAAGCTGTTCAACGCCGCCAAGAACAAGCATCAGCAGCAATTCCAGGCGTCCGGCAAGGCGATCAACGCCAAGGTGCGGTTGTTCGGCCGCATCGGCCAGGCGCTGATCGAGGCCAAGCAGGCGGGCCGCGATCCGTTCGCCGCCATCGAGGCCGTCATGTCCTGGGATGCCTTCGCCGAGAGCGTCACCGAAGCGCAGAAGCTTGCGCAGCCCGAGGACTTCGATTTCCTGCACCGCATCGGCGAAAGCTACGCCACGCTGCGCCGCTACGCGCCGGAATTCCTTGCCGTGCTCAAGCTGCGGGCCGCTCCCGCCGCGAAGGACGTGCTCGACGCCATCGAGGTGCTGCGCGGCATGAACAGCGACAACGCCCGCAAGGTGCCCGCCGACGCGCCGACCGAGTTCATCAAGCCGCGCTGGCAGAAGCTGGTCATGACCGACACCGGCATCGACCGGCGCTACTACGAACTGTGCGCGCTGTCGGAGATGAAGAACGCGTTGCGTTCCGGCGACATCTGGGTGCAGGGGTCGCGCCAGTTCAAGGACTTCGAGGACTACCTGGTGCCGCCCGCGAAATTCGCCAGCCTCAAGCAGGCCAGCGAATTGCCGCTGGCCGTGGCCACCGACTGCAACCGGTACCTGAACGACCGGCTGACGCTGCTGGAAACACAGCTTGCCACCGTCAACCGTATGGCGACGGCCAACGAGCTGCCGGACGCCATCATCACCGAGTCAGGCTTGAAGATCACGCCGCTCGACGCGGCGGTACCCGACACCGCCCAAGCGCTGATCGACCAGACGGCAATGATCCTGCCGCACGTCAAGATCACCGAACTGCTGCTGGAGGTGGACGAATGGACGGGCTTCACTCGGCATTTCGCGCATCTGAAATCGGGCGACCCGGCCAAAGACAAGAACCTGTTGCTGACCACGATCCTCGCCGACGCGATCAACCTGGGCCTGACCAAGATGGCGGAGTCTTGCCCCGGCACGACCTACGCCAAGCTGGCTTGGCTGCAAGCCTGGCACATCCGCGACGAAACCTACGGGGCGGCGCTGGCCGATCTGGTCAACGCACAGTTCCGCCATCCCTTCGCCGAGCACTGGGGCGACGGCACCACCTCATCGTCGGACGGCCAGAACTTCCGCACCGGCAGCAAGGCCGAGAGCACCGGCCACATCAACCCGAAATACGGGAGCAGCCCAGGGCGGACGTTCTACACCCACATTTCTGACCAGTACGCGCCATTTCACACCAAGGTCGTGAACGTCGGCGTGCGCGATTCGACCTACGTGCTCGACGGCCTGCTGTACCACGAGTCCGACTTGCGGATCGAGGAGCATTACACCGACACGGCGGGCTTCACCGATCACGTCTTCGCCCTGATGCACCTCCTGGGCTTCCGCTTCGCGCCGCGCATCCGCGACCTGGGCGACACCAAGCTCTACATCCCGAAGGGCGACGCCGCCTATGACGCGCTGAAACCCATGATCGGCGGCACGCTCAACATCAAGCACGTCCGCGCCCATTGGGACGAAATCCTGCGGCTGGCCACCTCGATCAAGCAGGGCACGGTGACGGCCTCCCTGATGCTCCGAAAGCTCGGCAGCTACCCACGCCAGAACGGCCTGGCCGTGGCGCTCCGCGAGCTGGGCCGCATCGAGCGCACGCTGTTCATCCTGGACTGGCTGCAAAGCGTGGAACTGCGCCGCCGCGTGCATGCCGGCCTGAACAAGGGCGAGGCGCGCAATGCGCTGGCCAGGGCAGTGTTTTTCAACCGCCTGGGTGAAATCCGCGACCGCAGTTTCGAGCAGCAGCGCTACCGGGGGGTCTCCTCGTTTTCAGTGCAATAAGTGACGGTACGCAAAGCTAGCACTGGCGCGGGGGTGGTCTGGGTAGACCGTTGATTTCATTGACTTTCCTGTTCGCTTTGTAAACGGGTATGGTGGCCTCCCACTTTTGAGGTTCACGATGCAGGGTTGGCACACAACGTTTTTGGGGATGCGTGGGCTCCCCCGCGATATCAGCGACTTCGAGATGAAGGCATTTTTCACCTTCGATGGTGCCGAGCGCGACGCAATCAATGCACGCCGAGGTGATTCCCACAAGCTTGGTCTGGCGCTCCATATTGGTTTCCTGCGCATGAGTGGGCGTTTGCTCGGTGCCTTTCGGGTAATTCCAGTAGCCTTGTGGCGCCACCTTGGCAACGAGCTTGGCATTGCAGCACCAGAAGTCGCCTCGCTGAGAGCCATGTATGAACGCGGGCGCACGCTATTCGATCACCAACAAGTAGCCTGCACGGTCCTTGGATTCCAGTGGATGAGCGAGCACCAGCGCCGCTCACTGGTACGTGAACTGCGCGACGAAGTGGCGCGCTGCGCCGACCGCGATCAGCTACTCGTGCGGGCGCGTCAATGGCTGTACAAGAACAAGCTGGTGATCGTGCACGAGCGGGCAATTCGGACACTGATTGCGGCGGCACTTGCCCAGCTTGAAGTTGAAACAGGCACCGCCATCGCCGCCAGCGTTGATCCAGCAACACTTGATCGCTGGCGAGCCTCAGTTTCAGAGCTGCGCCCAGATGGACAAACCCAGCAGAGTTGGCTATGGGCTGCACCGGCGAAACACTCAACCCGCCAAATCAGCGAGGTACTGGAGCGCATCGACCTGCTTTACACGCTGGACGTTCATAAGCACCTGGCAGACATCCCCGATCTCATCTTGCGCCGCTACGCGCGCCGACTTGTCTCCAGGCCGCCCTCAGCCGGAGCCAAGATCAAAGAGCCAGCGCGCACCGTGGAGGTCGCATGCTTTCTTCGGTATTGCCTGTTCACCACCACAGACCAGTTGATCCTTATGGTGCAGCGCCGGATCGCCGATCTGTGGCGTCAGGCTGCCGCCGATGTCCCCGCTACCGTCAATTGGGCCGCAATGTACAAAACGCTGCTCGGCGAACTTGTTGCCTTGAGCGCGCAAGGTGCGGTGCCAGATGCTGAGTTGCGTGCCCGTCTTGAAGCCTTGATCACCGAAACCCAGAAACGCAAACCACCGAGCAGGGCCTCCCTGGTCCGCGAGGGATTGATTGATGGAATTCGCCCCGTGCGGTCGTTGCTCGTCGCCATTGCAAAGCTGCCCTGGCAGGCCACCGGCGAGCATCCTGCCATCGAGTACCTTGCCAAGCTGCAAGCTTTATATCTCAAAGGATCCAGAAAGCTGCCAGTTGAAGTGGTGGCACCAAGTCTGGGAATGATCTGGCAGGTTTCGATCTCCAGCCCAGACCGGGAACGGGCGTTTCAGGCGTTGGAGGTGGCCACCCTGTTTGCCCTGCGCCGCGCGGTGCGCAATGGCTCGGTCTGGATTGAGCACAGCCTGAGCTTTCGGGGTCGTGCGCGCTTGTTCTTCACGGACGAGCGTTGGCAGGCAGAGTCCAAGAAACACTATGCCCGTCTATCGTTACCCAGCAAGGCTGCCACTTTCTTGAAGCCTTTGCTGGCCAGAGTAACTGCCGGTGTCGATGCGGTGGCCGCTGCAGCCCGCAGTGGCGTACTGCGCGTGGATGATGAACTCCATTTGTCGCCATTGCCCGCAGAGGACGAAGACCCAGAAGTGACCAAGCTGCGCGCGGCTTTGGATCACCGCATCGGTGAGGTTCAATTGCCGGAAGTGATTCTGGCCGTTGACGCCCAGGTGCGCTTTAGCTGGATCATGCTCGGACGTGAGCCGCGCTCTACCGACGAGCTGCTGATGGTCTATGCCGGCATCATGGCCCACGGCACCAGTCTGACTGCGGTCGAATGCGCGCGCATGATTCCGCAATTGTCTGCCACCAGCATTCGCCAGGCCATGCGCTGGGCGCGGGACGAACGGCGTCTGAGCCAGGCCTGCCAGGCTGTGCTGGAATTCATGCAGCGACACCCGATTGCCGCCACCTGGGGGCGGTCCGATTTGGCATCTTCTGACATGATGAGCATGGAGACCACCAAACGGGTGTGGCAAGCCCGGCTTGATCCTCGGCGCAACACACCTTCCATTGGAATCTACTCCCATGTAAAAGACCGGTGGGGCATCTTCCATGCGCAGCCCTTTGTGCTCAATGAGCGCCAGGCGGGCGTGGCCATTGAAGGTGTCATCCGCCAAGAAAAGCTGGAGACCAGCCAGCTTGCTGTGGATACCCATGGCTACACCGACTTTGCCATGTCACATGCCCGTTTGCTTGGTTTTGATCTTTGCCCGCGGTTGAAGGAACTCAAACAGCGCCACCTCTTTGTGCCACGCGGCACCAAAGTGCCCGCAGAAATCGCTGCGGTGTGCGAAGCCAATGTCGACGTCGCTTTGATCGAAAAGCATTGGGATAGTCTGGTGCACCTGGCAGCCTCGGTCATGAGCGGACATGCCAGTGCGGTGGCAGCTCTTGCGCGGTTCGGTTCTGCCGCCCAGGGCGATCCAATCTATGAGGCTGGCGTGCAATTGGGGCGGTTGCTGCGTACGGCGTTTTTGGCTGACTACTTTGTCAAGGACGCTTTCAGGAACGAGTTGCGCCGGGTGCTCAATCGGGGCGAGGCTGTTAACGCCCTCAAGCGCGCCATTTATACCGGCCGGATCAGCCCGGCGCAGGCCAAACGTGTCGATGAAATGCAGGCTGTGGCCGATGCGTTGAGCCTGATGGCCAACATCGTGATGGCGTGGAATACCTCACAGATGCAGGCGGTCCTGGATCGCTGGTCGAACCGCCGCCAGGTCATTCCACCGGAACTGATCGGGAAGATTGCGCCCACCAGGCTGGAGAGCATCAACTTGCGGGGTGTGTTTCGCTTCCCGGTTGACCGCTATGCTGACCAAATCCTGCCTTCGCGGCCAAATGCATCGATAACTGGCACCAATGGATGAAACCGACCACGGTTTGACGCCACGAATCGCAGATTTGAAAGTGAACAGGAAAGTCAATGAAATCAACGATCTACCAACACCACCTCCGCGCCAGTGCTAGCTTTTCGTACCGTCACTTATTGCACTGAAAACGAGGAGACCCCTCACCGGGCCGGTGGCCCTCGCCGCTGGGCTTTGCGGCCCTGACGGGCCTTCCTGGCCCGTTTCCGGGGCCTTCCCTGCCCTGCCCCACCGGCGCGGCCGTTGTGGACAGTTTCGGGACAAGTCGGCCGAGGCCGGCCGGCGCAGCCCTGACGTTGACACTTGAGGGGCAGCGGGGCCGGCGCGATGTTGACACTTGGGGGGCAGCGGCCGATTTCGGCCTGGTCGAGCCGTCCAGGCGGCCGCCGAGGCGGCCTAAGTGCCTGATCGGCATGGAGTTATCCACCGAAGTTGTGGATAACCCTGTTAGGAACCCTGCCCCGGTATTGACACTTGAGGGGCGGCCCTACTGACACTTGAGGGGCGCGGTTCTTGACACTTGAGGGGCAGCGTATTGACACATGGGGGGCTTATCCATTGACACTTGAGGGGCGGCCTCTTCGCGCTTTTCCTTGGCGTGACAACGGTTTACGCGCGTTTTTCGGTCATGCTAACCAGGTTTTTAACCGTCTTTATAACCTTTTTATATAACCAGGTAGTTTTAACCAGAGGCTGGCGAAAAAAACGGCAACACGGCCCAAGCTACCGCGCAGCATGACCGGCCGCCGAAGGGGGGAAACCCCCCTTCTCGATCCCACCCGGCCGCAAGCGGCCTCCCATCCCCCCAGGGGCTACGCCCCTCGGCCGCCTTGCGGCCTCACCCCACAATGGAGCGCCTTCGGCGCTACGGCTTAGGAGAGCCAGGCGCAAGCGCCTGGCGGAAGGCAGTAAGTTCGAGAGCTTGCGAGGGGGCAAAGCCCCCTCACACTCCCCAACCAGGTCGCCGCGGTTCGACCGGCCGCGCGATCCTCAAGCATCGCAGCAGCTCCACCGCCGCAGGTTTTACGCCAAGGAAGGGGGTCGGCCAGCTCGGCCGGTGGCGCGGAAAGCGCCCCTCAAGTGTCAATGAAACGTGAGACGCGGGGCCAGGCCCGCGCCGATCACAAGCCGAGTTCGGAGTGAGAGCCGAGGCGCACCAGGCGCAGCGTGTCGGCGTCGGGCTTCTGGTAGATCAGCACCAGGTCGGGCTTGACGTGGCAATCCCGGTGATCCTTCCAGTCCCCGGTCAGCGCGTGGTCGCGGTGCCGAGGTTCCAGCGGCTGGTCGTCGGCGAGCGCGACCAGGACGGGCACCAGGTCGGCGTCGAGCGTGGCCCGGTGCTGCCCTTTCGCCTCGCGCTTGTAGTCGCGCTTGAACTGGCCGGTGCGCTCAATCTGCCGCATGCAGATCGGCCATCAGATCGTTGACGGTGGCGAAGCGCGGCAGCTTGCCCTTGCGGGCTTCCTTCATCGCCTCGATGGTGGTGGCGTTCGGAATCAGCGGCTCGAAGGGCAGCGCCTTGTCCTGGGCCACCTTCGTGAGCAGCAGCCGCACCGCGTCGGACACGGTAAGGCCCATCGCGGCCAGGACGGCCGCCGCTTCTTCCTTGATCGCGCCGTCGATGCGCGTTTGTACGAGCTGGTTTGCAGCCATGATTGGTTCTCCGGTTGGGTTCGTGAATTACATTGTAATGCACGCCAAGGGAAAGGGCAAGGTTTAGCGGCTAAAACGTTTAGCTAAAGTGCTTGACGATTAGGACATTTTGCCCTAATATAGCACTTGAAGGCCGGGCATTTCGCCCAGGTCAACTACCGGAGAAAGTCCGATGAACACCCAAGAGCAACCCGTTACCGCTTCCCTGGTCGCCGAGGCCCAGCGCCTCGACTTCCTGCCCGCCTACTTCGGCCCGCGTCTGATGATGCGCGGCGAGGCCCTGGTGTATGCCTGGCTTCGCCGGCTCTGCGAACGCTACAGCGGCGCGTATTGGCACTACTACACCTTGTCGGACGGCGGTTTTTACATGGCCCCCGACCTGGCCGACCGCCTGGAGATCGAGGTGGACGGCAACGGCTTCCGAGGCGAGTTGTCGGCCGACGCCGCCGGCATTGTCGCAACCCTGTTCGCGCTGGGTCAGCTCGCGGCCGAGGCCGCCGACACGGACGCCGGCGATGCCCTGATCGACCGCTATCACTTCCTGCGCGGCTTCGCAGCCAGCCACGCCGAGGCGGCCGCGATCTACCGGGCTATTGACTGATGAGGGGCGGCCCCGGCTTCGGCCGGGGCTTCCAGGAGGCGACCATGACCAGGAACAACGCTCCCCAGGCACCGACGAACAGCTACGCGACGGACGGCAAGTGCCACAACGCCGAGCCGGGCACCTACGGCCACGAATGCGGCAAGCCGGCCGCATGGATCGGCACGAACCACAAGGGGTTCAGCTCGGGATTCTGCGACGACTGCAAGCGCCACGGCTACGAAGCCCGCGACGTGATCGCGTGGCGGCGTGCTGACACTTGAGGGGCCGGCCGATGGCGAAGAAACGCAAGACGCCGGCCCAGCCGGGCCAGGACTGGAACGCGCCGGCGGCCGAGCTGCTGGCCGAGCTGCCCACCGACCGCGACGAGCTGCTGGCCGCCGCCGTGGCGGCCGTGGTGGAGATCGACGCGGCGATCATGCGCGGTGACGGTGCGGCCGCCGAGGCGGCCAGCGACCGATACGAGGCCGTCATCTGGAAGATGAACGGCGGAACGCACGTGGGCAGCATGGCCGACCACGACGCGCCCGGCCAGGTCATCGAGCGCCATTGCGCGGCGGTGCCTGGCGACGTGCCCTTGTGGGGCCAGCGCGGCCAGTTCCTGGTCGCGGATGGCGACATGCGCGCCCTGGTGGAGTACGAGGCCGGCTACGGCGGGCCGCTGGGTGCCCACTTCCAGTTCCACGTCATCGACCTGGACAGGCCGTTTATCTCCGAAACGGGCTACCGCTCGCACTTCGACACGGCGCAGGGCTGCATGACGGTGGACGAGGTTGCGCGCGGCATCCTGGCTGCGCAGCGAGCCGAGAAGAAGCGCCCGGTGATGGTCGAGGCCAGCTACCGCGACCGCCTGGCCGATGCTCCCCTGCCCGCTTGGCTGGCCGGCTTGGAGCCGCCGGCGCGGCGCGCACCGGCGACCGTCCTGGTGCCGCCGGGGTTCGTCCTGGTCGATGTGGTGCTGCCCTCGCATCGGGCCTTCATCGCCAGGCGCTGGGCGGCCGAGGCCGCGACCAGGATCAAGGCGGCCAGGGCCGCCGGGTTGGACGCCAAGGGAAAAATCACCGGCGCAGGCCCGGAGCGAGATCCCGCATCGCCAGAAACGACGATGACCTGCAGCATCGTCAAAGCCGACGATGCCGAGCCGGGCGAGGGCGGGCCTGTATCGCCGGAAACAACGATGCCGCGAGCGAGCGCGGCAACCTGCAGCATCGCCAGGAATGGCGATGGAGGCCCGGCCGACCTGGTGGAGTTCAAGCCCGGCCAGCGGTGCGAGATCGTGAGCGTCCATCACCCGGTTTTCGACCGCTACATCGGCAAGCGCATCATCATCGTGAAGGTGCATCCCGACACCCGCCAGGTGTGGGCGCACGACGACAGGCCGGTAACGTACAAGACCAATCGCGCAGGCCGGCGCGTGGTCGATTCAGACCCGAGCTGCATCCAGTCGATCTACGGCTTCGACCAGTTGCGGCTTATCACTTGACCAGGAGAACGAACGAATGACGAACGACGCCAATATCCGGCTGGAGTGCTTGAAGCCGGCCGAACGCTGGGCGCAACCGACCGGCGAGGAAGTCCGAGAGGTGCTGCGCCTGGCCGGGTTCAGCGGCAGCAAGGCCGCGAAGGCGCTGGGGCTGGGCGCGAAGGGCGACCGCACGATCCGCCGCTGGATCGGCGAGGACACCCCGATTCCCTATGCGGCATGGGCGATCCTGTGCGACCAGGCCGGGCTGGGCGTGATCTGGAAAGAGGATTGACGCCAAGGGAAAGGTTTTAGCGGCTAAAGTTTAGCCTTCGGATTCCGGTAAAGCGAAAAAAGTTTAGCTAAAGTGCTTGACAGGTTAGGGCATTTTGCCCTAATATAGCACTTGAAGGCCGGGCACATTGCCCAGGTCAACTACCGGAGAAAGTCCGATGAGCGACAACAAGATTATGCCCTGGATTGACGAGCTGGAGGGCGCGGCAGCGACCGACTTCCCGGCCCGCCGTGACGAGATCGCGGCCATGATGGCCGAGGCGGCCGAGCTGGTGTGCAAAGCCGAGGAACTGCGCGGCAAGGCGTACTTCGCCGGATGCTCCCTGGAGGGGCAGGCCAAGGGCCATTGGTCGATGGAAGCCGTCGAGCAGGCCAAGCGCCGGGCCGGCTGGTAAGAGCACATGGCCCGGTCGGCAACGGCCGGGCCTATCGAGGACGCCAAGAAGGAGTATTGCGTGAGCCGAGGCAAGATCAAGGGCGGCCCCAGGTGGAGGAACGCCCCGGAGTGATCCGGGGCGCTTGGCCTGGTGCTGGCACACCGTAACCATGCTTCCGAGTGGGAGCACCCAGCATTCAACACGTAAGCGCGTGGAGGGTCAAGCTATGTCCAACATCATCAAGTTCCCCAAGGAGATCGAGCAGCCCGCCGCGCCCGCGCCGGTGGAGCCTGCCGCCGCGTCTGCTGCCCCCAACAAGGCCCCCGGTGCTGGCCTGCTGGCCGGCCTGGTCAAGTTCGTATGGGTGGCGACCGTGCTGGTCTGGCCGATCCTCAAGTGGGTGCTGTCGATTGCCACCTTCTTCCAGTTCGTGCGGATGCTCTACCACTGGAACACGCCTGGCGTGTATGCCGGTTGGTCGTTCCTGGCGTACTTCGCGGTGCTGACCGCGATCACCTACTTCGTTTCGATCTACAAGCCGAAGGGGCTTTGACATGAAAAAACAGACCCTACCCTACCCGCCGGGATTCGTGGAGCCGAACACCGGCCGGGTGGCCGTCCTGGTGCGCGAGTACGCGGCCAGCGACTTGAACGGCGATGCGCCGGCCTATTGGTACAGCGCGCAATCCGAGGAATGGGGCCTTGACCCCTGGCGACTGGTGGAAGGCGTCGATCCGCACACCGCCGGCGGTCAGTTCGACGTGTGCTTTGCCAACGGTTCGAGCCGCACGGTCGGCCCGCTGATGACGTTCTTCATGAGTGCCGCTGACGCGGCCAGGTTGAACGCCAAGAAAGAAGATCACGCGCCCATTTTTAGCCGCTAAAACGCTTGACGCGGGCGGCGAGTTTAGCTAAACTTCTGCACATGGTCGGCGGCTGGCACCGCCTTTTGTTCAACAACCGGGTGTGGAGTTTATATGGGTGTTCTCCATGAAGAAACGGCTAACCGAAGCCCAATTCCAGGCGGCGATCAAGGGCCTGGAGATCGGGCAACAGACCATCGACATAGCGCGCGGCGTGCTGGTCGATGGAAGGCCCCAGGCCGAGTTTGTGGCCTCGCTGGGGCTGACCAAGGGGGCGGTATCGCAAGCGGTCAGCCGCGTGTGGGCAGTGGCGGGGGAAGTGCTCCCGCAGGGCTTCGAGCGGGTGACGGCGGTACTGCCGGAGCATCAAGCGTTCATCGTCAAGCGTTGGGAAGCCGACGCCAAGGGAAAGAGGAAACAGGAACCCAACTCATGAAAACACTGGTCACGGCAATTCAGAAAGGCGGTCAAGGCAAGACGTTCGCAACCTGCCACCTGGCGTTCGACTTCCAGGAGCGCGGCCTTCGGGTTGCAGTGATCGACCTGGACACCCAGGGCAATGCGAGCTGGACGCTGGCCGGCCACGACTCGGGCTATCCCGCCAGTCGCATGTTCACCGCCGGCGGCGACGAGCTGCGCGCCTGGTTCGCTGACCGGGAGGATGACGGCCTGGCGCTGATCGCGGCAGACGCCAACCTGGCGAACCTGGACAAGATGGAGCTTTCCCAGGCGGCCGCCGCGCTGCGGGCCAGTGTGGCCGCGCTGGGCGAGTTCTTCGACGTGTGCCTGATCGACACGGCCCCCTCCCTTGGCGTCGCCATGACGGCGGCCGTGCTGACGGCCGACTACATGCTGTCGCCCATCGAAATGGAGGCGTACAGCTTGCAGGGCATGAAGAAGATGGTCGCGGTCATCAGCAACCTGCGCAAGCAGAACCCCAAGCTGCGCTTCCTCGGCATGGTGCCGAACAAGGTGGACGCGCGGAAGCCGCGCCACGTCAACAACCTGGCGACGTTGCAGCAGGCATACCCGCAGCTCATCTTGCCGTTCAGCATCGGCGCGCGTGACAGCATCGCCGAGGCGCTGGGCGAGCAGATGCCGGTGTGGAAGATCAAGAAGACCGCCGCGCGGAAGGCCACCCAGGAGGTGCGTGCGCTGGCGGATTACGTGTTCACGAAGATGGAGATCGCGCAATGAGCGCCAAGACCAACGCCAAGAAGAAGGAGCAGGACAAGCCGCAATCGTCCGGGCTGGGCCTGGACGGGCTGGGCGACCTGGCCGGCCTGCTGAACGAGCAGCCGGCGGCCAACGCCGGCGGCGCAGGCCCGCAGGAGCTGCCGCTTGACCTGATCGACGAAGACCCGCACCAGCCGCGCACGGCCGACAACCCCGGCTTCTCGCCGGAGAGCATCGCGGAGATCGGCGAGACGATCAAAGCGCGCGGCGTGAAGTCGCCCATCAGCGTGCGCGAGAACCCGGACGCACCGGGGCGCTACCTCATCAACCACGGCGCGCGGCGCTATCGCGGCTCGAAGTGGGCGCACAAGACCACGATCCCGGCCTTCATCGACAACGACTACAACGAGGCCGACCAGGTTATCGAGAACCTGCAACGCAACGAGCTGACGGCGCGTGAGATCGCCGACTTCATCGGCCGCGAGCTGGCGAAGGGCAAGAAGAAGGGCGAGATCGCCAAGGAGATCGGCAAGTCGCCGGCCTTCGTCACGCAGCACGTCACGCTGCTGGACTTGCCCGAACCCATTGCCGAGGCGTTCAATAGCGGCCGGGGCAAGGACGTGACTGTCATCAACGAGCTGGTGACGGCCTACAAGAAGAACCCCGACGAGGTGGCCGCCTGGCTGGCCGACGACAGCCAGGAGCTGACGCGCGGCTCGGTGAAGCTGCTGCGCGAGTTCCTGGAGGACAAGCGCAGTCACGAGGACGGCGACCGTGATCCCAACACCGTCGATGCGCTGACCGGCAAGACCGACGCCGAGGCCGGCGACGGCGAGCAGGGGCCGCAGGATGATGACGCCAAGGGGAAGAAGGAGCCGAAGGAGGCCGACCCCGACAAGCTCAAGAAGGCCATCATCCAGGTCAAGCACGACGACCGGCCGGCACGGCTGATCCTCAACCGCCGGCCCCCGGCCGAGGGCTGGGCCTGGCTCAAATACGAGGATGACGGCCAGGAGTTCGAGGCCGACCTTGGCACCGTGCAGCTTGTCGCGCTGCTGGAGGGCTGACACGCCCAGCGCCGGGCATCGCCGACCACCGACCCCCACCCATCGCCCCGCCATCGAGCGGGGCTTTTTTTGCCCGCGTTTTAGCCGCTAAAAAAAGTTCAGCTAAACCGCTTGCGTAGTGTTGTATGTTGTAGTATGCTTCACGCTACAACATACAACCGGCCAAAGGAGGCCCGACATGGCGATCTCGAAGGAGCAGATATTTGCGGTGGCCGACGAACTGGACGCGGCCGGCCAGAACCCCACGCTGGCGAACGTGCGCAAGCAGCTCGGCAGCGGCAGCTTCACCACCATCAGCGAGGCGATGAACGAGTGGCGCGCACGCAAGGCCAGCCAGGCCGCCCCGATCCGCGAGCCGGCACCGCAGGCGATCACTGACAAGCTGGCCGAGCTGGGCGGCGACTTGTGGGCCGTGGCGCTGGAAATGGCGAACAACCGCCTGGCCGCCGAGCGCGAGGCGCTGGAGGCCGTGCGCCAGGAGACGGAAGCAGCGCGCCAGGAAGCCGCAGAGCTGGCCGACCAGCTCACCGGCGAGCTGGACGAGGCCAAGGCCCGCATCGCGGCCCTGGAGGCCGTCGAGGCGGCCGCCAAGGGCGAGGCCGACGAGCTGCGCGGCAAGCTCGCGGCGACCAGCGAGCGCGCGGCCACGGCCGAGGCCAGGGCCGGCGAGCTGCGCACGGAGCTGGATCACGCCCATCAGGAAGCCCGCCAGGCGCGCGCAGAGCGCGACAAGGCCCAGGAGAGGGCCACGGCCAGCGCCGACCAGGTGGAGGCCCTGCGGGCCGACCTCGCGGCCGCGAACAGCCGTACCGCCGAGATCGAGCGCCGCGCCGGCGAGCTGCGTGCCGACCTGGAGCGGGCGAACCAGGCGACCGACCAGGCGCGCGCCGCTCAGGCCGAGCAGCGGAAGGCCACCGAGGCGGCCGCCGCCGAGCGCGACCAGGTGCGCGCGGAGCTGGTGAAGGTGCAGGCCAAGGCCGAGGCGGCCGAGCAGGCCCACCAGGAGCAGCGCAAGGCGATGGCGGCCGAGGCACACCGCCAGGCCGAGCGGCTGACCGCCGCCCAGGGCGAGCGCGACCAGGCGAAGCGCGACGCTGCCCAGGCCCGCGAGGAAGCGGCCGGGCTTCGCGGCCGGCTGGAGGCCCTGGAAACCGTCATGGCGCAAGGCCGGGCGGCCGATCCGACCAGCGGCGGACGCAAAAAGACCTGATAAATCGGTTGGTTTTCCTTAAAATTACCCTGGAACCCTGACAAAACGCACAACCCGGCCGCTGGGAAGAGCCGGCCTCGCTTTGCCGAGGTCGGCTTTTTTGTTGGAGCGCGGCTTGCATGGGGCCACCATCACCCTTTTGAGAACTACGGCAACCATAGGAGTGCCCGATGAAAGAACGCCTCTTGGTCATGAACGGTCAACGCATCGTTCAGGCCGAAAAGGACGGCGCTTGGACGAATCAGAAAGTAGACAAGGCGGGCGCGTTGAAGCCCGGCATCTACAACCTGTACACGGCCCAAGCGGCCGACAAGAAGCAGACCCACGCCGGCGTGATCGTTCATGCCGACGCCACCAACGTGTACCAGCAGATCGGCAAGAACTTTGTCATGCACGCTCGGTCAGATTTCGATAAAGTACCTGAAATTGGGAGCGCAAAGAGCATCAGCTACAACGCCCAGGGCAAGGCGGCAGTCGCCGCAGAGGCCCCGAAACTGACGCGGGGGCGCTCCATGTAGCTTTAGCGGCTAAAAAGGAGGCACGCCCTTGAAACGACTCACCATCCCCGGCAGCGGCACCGAGAGCCGCGCCACCAAGCCGGCCCGCGTCAGCGCGCCGGCCACCCTCGGCGGTGCCGCCTTCGGCGCTTCGCGCGAGGACACCGGAGCCGACTTGCTGGAGGCCGCCCAGGCGGCCGAGATCGAGCAGCAGGCCACCCTAGAGGCGGCCCCGGTCGAGCAGTCCTACCCCGAAACCCTGGCGCTCTACGTGCAGGCCAAGCACGACCAGGTGGAGCACATCGAGGACAGGCTAGAAAACCTGATCGACCGGCAGCAGGCCCGTTTGCAGCAGACCCAGGCGTCCGCGCCTGGCCGGCTTTCCTTGCCCGGCTCTAAGCGAGCCTGGCAGAACCAGCAGGCGCAGCAGCAGGCCCGCTTGCAGACGCTTCACGCGCGCCTGGAGGCCGTCCGCGAGATCAAGGAAGGCATGGGCCTGCACTCGCCGAAGATCGAAGAGCTGGCGACGCGCAAGATGCGCGCCGAGAACCCCGAGCTGGCTTCCGATTGGGATGCCATGCGCGAGGCCGCCCGCCGGCATGAGCTGCTGATGCGCAAGCAGGAGCAGGAGCGCAAGCAATCCCAGGCCCAGGAGCGGCCAGGGAGATCGCAGTCCTTGGGCCTGTCAGCCAGGCCCGCATAAAAACGAAGCCCGGCGGTCGCCGGGCTTTTTTCTCGAGCATCGCCATTTCTGGCGAGGGAGGCCCGCCGAGGGCCTGGTGGAATCATCCTGCAGCATCGTCACAAGCGACGATGCCGGGAGCTGGCCAGCATCGCCGAACCTGGCGATGCCGCCGGCGCGGTCGACCATCGCCAGTTCTGACGATGAGATCCCGCATCGCCATCTACAGCGAGGCCCACAGGGCCAGGCCGGCGGCCACGACCGCCATGCCGGCCGCGACCATGTTCATCATGGCGACGCGCCGCGCCTCGCGGATCGGCGCGACGAGCTGCGCCGTCACCGCCTCAACCTCACGCCGCACGGCCTCGGCGGCCGCCTTCGCGCCCTCCTGCATTCCCCGCGTCATGGCGTCCTTGCTGGCCGCCAACGCCGCGTTGAGCGTCCTTTCCGCCTTTCCCTTGGCGTCATCACCCCATCGGTGGGCGATGGACTCCAGTTCCGACTTGAAGGCGTCCAAGATTTCCTGCTGGGCCGATGCGCTGTCCTGCATCAGCTTCATGTTGATGGTCTGGAGGATCAAGATCGGATCGTCGCGGCCCACGGCGATGCCGTGCTTGGCCGCGATCTCCCGTATCAGCTCCTCGATCTTGTCGTCGGCCGCCATCAGAGCACCGCCGCGTTTTCGAGCTGGGCGAAGAGCTGGGTTTTCACGATCTTGAGCCGCTGCCGCGTCATGATCGTGAGCGCCGAATCGGCCAGGGCCTCATCGAAGGTGCGCCGATCCTGGAGCATTTCGGCGAAGTCGCGGCCGTAGGTTTCCTCTTTCAGCGCCGGAATCTGGATGATGGCGGACACACGGCCCTTGTTGGTCGTGTACGCCTTCAACTGCTCGAACCCCTTGCCCTCGTGCTCGATTGGCCCCCAATACGGGTTCAGCCAGACCACGAACAGGCATTCGGCCGGGAACTGGCTGGCGAGCTGGGCGAAGCCGCTCACCGTGTCCACCAGGGCCTGGCCGCCGGTGACGACCGTATGCACCACGAGTTCGTGGCCCATGTCCTGGAGCAGCGCCGGCACCTGGTTGCTGATGAGGTAGGGGACGTCTCAGAAAACGGAAAATAAAGTACGTTAAGCCATTGGCATGGCCACCGCTCTCGCAAACGATCATTTTCAAGAAGCCACCGTGAGAATGCGGGCCGCGCCAGTGCTGGCCTTGTCCGTCCCGTTCTCGAAAACCGCTCTCGAATCGAGCCGCCGAGACTGCCGAGTTTCGAGAACAGCCGAAACGCCGCTTCCAGCGGCAGACGCCACACGCAAAGCCGCGCCGTTGCTGGATCGAGCATTCCTTAGCGTGCTTTAAATTCCGTTTTCTGAATCGACCCCTGTTCAGCAAAAAAATCGACCGCACAGAACGCGCTACAAGCGATTTTTCCGGGTGTCCGAGGGGTCAGGGCTGGCCAATGGTCAGAAAACGCCGTAGCGGGCCTCCTGCGCGGCCATTTCAGCCCTTTTAAGCCTTCATGCCCATCGCGGAAGGCTTCGCCCCTCCCTTTTGAAGACTTTTTGACGGTTGTGTAGCAGGGACGGTCTTCCACGGCGCGCAGCGCGCCCGGTTGAGCGGCCGGCGCGGCCGTAGGACGCGGCGGGCGTGATTTATCCGGTGTCTTAGCGCCCGTAGGGTGCCCCGCTTGCGGGGCAGGTCAGGACGGCCGCTTGCGGACGGCCTGAGCCGCTTAGACCGTGGTTGCAGGGCGGTGGAGCACCCCCGCCCGGCGCAGCCGGGCTTTGTAAGCACTCGCGCCAAGGGCGCGCACGACTTGGGGTGAGGCCGAAGGCCGAGGGGCAAAGCCCCTGGGGGGATGGGAGGACGGCGAAGCCGGCCGGGAGGGTTCGAGAAGGGGGGGCACCCCCCTTCGGCGGCGTTAAAACGTTAAATAAGAAGGCGTTAAAACGCGCGCGCGTGTTACGCTGTGGATAAGCTGTCGTAAGTCCTTGTCGCGTAAGACTTTTTCCAAGTGGCATGTACGCCGATAGACGAGAAAGCTGTACGCCGATAGACGAGAAAAACGTACCGCGATAGACGAGTGTTTGTACGTCGATAGACGAAACGGCCGGTTTTTCTGTGGATAAGTAGCCAAATGTACGCCGATAGACGAGTGTTTTTGGCAGTATCGGATGCTTTCAGCGTGGCAGCAAAAAAGGCGTTTTCGGATGCTTCCGGGCTAAAAATCCAATGCTGACGCGGGTTTTTCGGTAGTTTTGTCGCACAGGGGTGTGCGGTGATAGACGAGTAAACCGTACCGCGATAGACGAATTCGCGCAGTTTGGCAAGAAGGCGAAATGTACGCCGATAGACGAGTCCGGGCCGGCGCTGGCCAGGGGGCCACGATGGGCGGTTGAGGCTCTGCCGGTGGTCAAGCTGGGGCAGTGCGGCGAGCCTCTGCATGGGCGTCAGGCCAGCTTTTTTTGCAAGAAGTAGGACACCCAGGACAGCTTGCCGGCCTTGTTGGCCTCGCATACCAGTTTGGCGTTATCGCGGGTCATGATGACCAGCTTGTTGGGCTTCACGGACTCGTCGAGGAACATCCGGTAGTCGGGCAATGGGTCGCGCTCCACGATTTCCTTGATCTCCTGCTTGAAGCGGCGCAAGGTCTGCGAGCTGCCCGTTTTCTCCAGCAGCAACGGCAAGCTGATTTCCCACCATGCCTTATCGCCGCAGTGCTTGCGGGCCAGCTCGTACAAGCGGCGTTCCAGGGCTTGGCCAAGGCTGAAGTAGTCGGGGTGTAGCGTGAGGATGTCGAAGTCCATTGCGGCCCGGTAGAGCCATTCAGAAATTGTCAGTTCCAACTCCAGCGCGCCCTTGCCGTTCTTCGTCCAGGTCGTCACGCGGTAGTCTTCGATCAAGCCGAAGCCTTCGAGCTGTTCCTTCTCGTTCGTCTTGACGTTCGTTTCAATGGTGGTGCCCTTCAAGCGCCGGCACATGTCCACCACGCGCTCGTAGGCCGCGCCTCCGGTGCTGCGGCGCGTTCCCAGCAGAAACGGGTACACGTCCACGCGGACACGGCGCGAAACCTTGATGCCAGCATCGTGCCCTCGCACGATCTGGCTGATGCAGTAGATCAGGATGTCTTTGTCGAAGACTGTAGCCGCGCCCACAGCGGACGGGATGATGCGAATGCTCCGGCCTGCACGCGAATAGACGCGGATGCGCGTGTCGCGGTTCTTTGACAGGGAGAAGATGGGGTACTCCATTGAGGACACATCATCTTTAACGGGCCAATCATGGATCGCCTCAAGCACCACAAACAGGTCAGGTTGCACGGCGCTGGCCAGGATGTTCCCACTTGCCGGCTCATCGCCTCGCCCAAGTGGAAAAAGTGTTGCGCTTTCGCTGTCTGTGTTATGATGGGACATTCATTGCTCCTTATGTGTCTCTTGCTGCCAAGCGGGTTGATCCGTTAGGGGTTGATGATGGTCTTTGAAGTGCCCGGCCTGCTCGCCGGGCATTTTCTTTTGTGCGTTCCGATTCATGCCGTGGCATGGTGCTGGCCGACTGGCTGCACCGCCAAGCGCAGGCCCAGCGCCTTGAGCACGGCAGACAGGCTGCGCAGCTCCGGGTTGCCCTGGGGCGACAGCGTGCGGTAGAGCTGGTTGGCATTCAGCTCGGTTTCTTTGGCGATAGCGCGCACGCCACCGCGCGCTTGAGCCATCTGGCGCAGCGCCACCAGTAGATCGGCCGGTTCTCCATCCAGGAGAAGCTGGTTTAGGTACTCGGCCGCAAAAGCCGGGTCTTCCTTGAACAGTTCGGCCATTGCTTCGTCGTGGCTTCGATCCTTCATGCTGACCTCCGTTGCCAGTCTTTCCAAAACCCAATCGCGCGCTCGATGTCGGCGTCCTGGGTGCCTTTGTCACCGCCGCATAGCAGTAGAACTACCACCGCGCCCGCCATCGCGTAATAGACGCGGTAGCCGGGGCCTTGGTCGATTCGCAGCTCCCACACACCTTCGCGGCAGGGCTTGTGATCGCCAAAGTTCCCCGCCTCAATGCGGCCCACGCGCCTGACCACCTGGCCTTTTGCAATCGGGTCGCGCAGCTTCTTCAGCCACTCTTGAAACGGGTCGTGCTCGTCCTCGGTGATGTAGTGCCGAACGGTGAACATGTCCATATTATCGTTTATAAACGACAAAGGCGCAAGGGAGCACCCTGCGCCTCGTCTTGGTTGATCGCGTAGGTCATGGCGCGGCCACCAATAACTTGGCGGCCTTGCGCACGGCGTTCGTGGCCTTATCCAGCGCCTCGGCGCATCTGGCCGCGTCGTCGCACCCTTTCATTGCCTCGGCCAAGGCGGCCAGCTCCAAGGCCAAGGTTTCAGGAAGATCCAGCTCCACGCGAATGGAACTCACGCCCGGCGTCGTAGTTTTCTTGTATGCCCGCTCGATAGTGGCCACGGCTCCGCTGACACGTTGCTTGCTCATACCGTACTCGGTGGCCACGTCCACTTGGGCGCGTCCATCCACCAACACGGCGCGCGCCATTTCACGGGCTTGGTCGCCCATGCGGGTGTCGGCGGCAGCGCGGTCAAAGGCTTGCGGGGTAAGGCGTTTCAGTCTCATTGGGGCCGTCCGGTGCATCAGCGCGGTTTCGCGCGCGAAAGTTGAAAGAGAGGCGGCCAGCGGCCGCCCTCATAGAGAGGTCAGAAACGCCAGCCTTCCGGCATGTCGGGAGAGGCATTCCGGCCAGCGCCCTCGATGTCGGGATGCAGTTCTTCCCACAACTGCGCCGGCGTCTTGTCCTTCAGCTCGCCCTGGAGCTTCTTCAGGTACATGACAGCCCGCTCCGGGCCGATGCCTTCCAGCATCGGCAAGGTCATGGACAGGAACCCTTGCCACAGCACCCACTCGGTTTCGTGCATGTTGTGGCCCAGCGTGGTCATGTGGGTTTTCATGCTGAAGAACTGCGCCTGATTGGCTTCGCCCCACTCGAAGGTTTCTTCCCGCAGCGACAGCAGCTTTTCGTTGGCTCGCTCCTTCTCGGCGGCGGCCTTCTGCTCCGGGGTCAGCTCCATCGTCGGGAGGGCTTGCTGGCCGCGTCCCGAGGCGACGGCCGGGGCCGGTGCGGGGTCTTGGCCGCCGTCCTCGTCCTGGTCGCCGGCATCAGCTCCAGCAGCCGCACGCTCGGCATCCCGCTTGCGCTGTTCTTCCAGCCATGCAGGCGTCTTCTCCGGGGCCTTGTCGCCGGCCTTCTTGGCGTTGTCCAGCTCGATGCGGCGCTGGGCCAGATCGTCTTGCTGCTGCTTCCATGCCTTCATTCTGGCCAGCGTGTTGCGGGCTTCGTCGCGCGACAAGGGCAAGCCCTCGTTCATGCGGTGAGAGAGGCGCGAAAACTCGGTGTGCGTGTCCTCGATGTCGTAAATCTGGTTGAGGCAGTGAAGCACCTCGAAGTCGCCGCACAGATCGTTCTCCAGCAGCTCGCGCACCGGGTCTGCATAGCGGCGCACAGCCATGCGCTTGCTAACCCATGCCTCGCCACGGTTCCAGATCGTCATGGCTTCCTTGGTGCCGTACAGCTCCACGTCTTCGATCACGCCCATTGCTTCCTCGTAGGCGGTCAGGTCGTCGCGGTCGTTGTTCTCCGTGACTTGCAAACGGCGGATTTGCAGCTCGGTCAACCCCTTCTTGATGATGACGGGCACCTTGACCAGCCCAGCCAGCGGCGCGGCGCGGTAGCGGCGCTCCCCGACGATGATGCGGTAGCGGCCGTCCGCTTCTTCATGCACCACCAGCGGCTCGATGATGCCGTTCAGCTTGAAGCTCTCGGCCAGTTCCTCCAGGTTGCGGAACGTCTTGCGAACCTGCTTGACGCTGTAGATGCGCGCCAGTTCGATTTCGGCGTCGGCCGGCTGCACCGGCTTGACGGCGATCTGAGCCACGGCGGACAGCTTGCCCAGGTTGAGGCCGGGCTTTTTGTTGGTTGCGGTTGCGGTCATGTCCTTGTCCTTTTAGATCGCGGCTTTGTCGAAAATCTGGTTGCACACCGCTTTCATTTCGCGGGCGGCCAGGATTTGGCTTTCGCCGCTTTGCACGCGCCACACCGGCCGATCCTTGGCGTACTGCGTGGCTGCGCGGTCGTAAAGCACCCCTTCCATCACCACCTCGCCCAGCTCGTCGCGCAGTTGCTCCAGGGCGTTGCGGTCGAAGGCGCGGCGGGTATTGACGCGGTTGGCCAGCAGGCCCAGCGTCACAAGGTCGGCGTTCCATTCCAGTTGCTGCACGCGCGCAATGTCTTCAAACAGGTCGCCCAGGCCGTCGATGGCGTCTTGATCCATCGTGCAGGGGCACACCACGAAGTCAGCGGCGATCAGCGCGGCATACAGCGGATTCCCCAGCGTCGGGGCCGTGTCGATGATGCACACGTCGAAGTCTTTGGCCAGCTTGGCAAGCGCAGCGCGCGGGGCGTGCAGGTCTTCCAGCGGGCGGCTGGCCACGTCCACCAGCTCGCGGTCAGCAGCCACCAGCGCAGCGGACTCCCCGCACGGAAGCGGTTGCAGTTCGATGGCCTCTCCGTCGAACAAGGCGCTACCCGTCAGCGATTGCAGCTCGTCGCCCTGGTCGCCCACGGTACGCTCGCGCAGTGCCCGGAGGGTCTTGCTGAAGTTCTTTTGCGGATCGAGGTCAACGCACAGGACGCGCAAGCCGCGCTCGATGGCGAAGAAAGCCAGGTTTCGGGCAACAGTGGTCTTGCCGACTCCGCCCTTCTGGTTGGCGATAGCGATGGTTTTCATGATCGTTCGTCCTTTCCCTGGTTGTCGATCAGGCCGCCACCGACACGTCGGCAGGCTGGAAGCACAGCTCAAAATTCACCATGACTTGCAGCCAGTTCATAGCGAACATGTTGATTTGGGCGCGGCGCGGATTCACCGCACTGCCGCCCGTGTAGATCACCTGATAACCGAAGGTGTCTTCCATCTCCAGCACCTCGGCCAGCTTGTTGGCCATATCCACACGCAGCTTGAGCCACGGCGCAGGCATTACCGTGCCCTTCTTCTGGTTGTCGTCGGCCAGCTCGATCAGGCGCATGTCACCCTCGGCGGCCGCAATGTGGCAATACACGGCCATGTCGTCAGGGATTCGCGGAGGGGCGCAGAAAACCGCACCAGCGCGGGCGGATTGCAGGCTGGGGATCAGGTCGGCCAGTCGGTCAAAGAGGCGGGCATAAACGGTAGTACGCATGGTCAAAGCTCCTAAGTCATGTTGATGATGGTCTTCGGTGGATCGTCCCTTTCGCGTGCGAAAGATCGGTTCAGCGCCCCACTGTCTGCTCACAGTTGTTTCCGGGGTTCATCGGCCGTCCATCCGCTGCCGATGAGTTGAATTCTACCATAAAACTATTGACGGTCAATAGTTGAAAGCATGTTTTTTTCCAAGCCGCATAAGTCGATCAGCTCGCCCACGGAAAACTTGGACGGCCCAGCAATGGCGGTCAGAATCCGGCACAGCATTGCCGGTGCATTGATCTGCTGGAGACGCGGCGCAGCCGTGGCAACCAGCCGCGCCCGGCCCTCGGCGTACTCCAACTGGCAACCCTGCATCGCGCTGGCCAGGAAGAAGCCTTCGAGGCTTGAAGCCTCCAAGGCCAAGTCGTTGAAGGCATCCCCACCCTTGGCGCGCACGTAGCTGTCCGGGTCGTGGTCGCGCGGAAGGAAAAGGAAACTCACGTCGGCTGCGTCGGTGACATGAGGCAGGCACACGTCCAGGGCGCGCACAGCCGCCCGTCTGCCGGCGTCGTCCCCGTCAAAGCAGAAGATCACGCGCTTGGCCAAGCCCAGCAGCCGCTCCACATGCTGGCCTGTTGTAGCCGTGCCCAGCGTGGCCACAGCGTTCTGCACACCATGTTGGGCCAGACTGACGACATCCAGGTATCCCTCCACCACATAGGCGGTGCCGGTCGCGGCAATGGCCTCGGCCGCCTGGGTCAGACCGAACAGCACGCGCCCCTTCTGGAAAACTTCGGTTTCCGGTGAGTTGAGATACTTCGGCCCGTCGCCTTCGAGCACGCGGCCACCGAAGCCGATCACGCTGCCGGCGTCATCGAGGATGGGGAACATGATTCGGTCGCGGAAGCGGTCATAGCGGCGGCCGCCGTCATTGACCGCAACCAGCCCGGCCTTCTCCAAGGCCCGGTCGTTGTAGTTCGGGAATGCCTCGCGCAGCGCCTGGAAGCCGGCCGGGGCATAGCCCAAGCCATAACGGGCCGCGATGTCGCCGCGCAGGCCGCGCGCCTTCAGGTATGCAACCGCACGATGAGCGGCGCGGAGCTGGCCACGGTAAAACGATGCGGCTTGTGTCAGGTGGTCGATCAAGATGTGGGACATAGTTCAAGCCTTCGGGATGTTGAGAGAGAGGCGGCCGGTGTCGTACATGTGCAGCATGGAGAGGAAGTAGCTCGGATCGGCAGGCCACTTGCATCCCTGCCAGTACGCCAGCAAGGCCCCGCGCACCGGCTCTTGGTAGCCATTGAGGCGCCGCCGTGCCTCGCGCCACTTGTCGGCTCGGCGCTTGCGGTCAGTGGCTTGCTGACGCTCCCATTGCAGCCGGCGAGCCGTCATTTCCTCGTCCACGTCGATCTGCTCGGCCGCCACTTGGTCAGCGAACAGAGGAAGGGCCTCGCGCTCGGCCTTCTGCTTGCGCGCGAAAGCGGCACGCTTGCGCTCGGTGTCACGGAACTCGTACTTGCCGAAGCGATGGAAACGCATGGCAGGCCCTCAATGGTTCCAGTGCTTCCGGCCGTACTTTCGGCCGGCGATGGTGATGCGATCTTCGGCGTCGATGGGCACGCACTCGCGGCCGCCATCGGCCCGCAACACGGTGCATTGGCCAGCCTCGCCGGTCACGGTAGAGTCGAAGCCGCACACGTAGAACACCCAAGGGCTGTGCTCGTCCTCGCGGAACTGAGCGAACCCGTGGAAGTCCCGCTTCAGAGCCACGCCGCTCCGAGGAACATCCGGGCCAAAGTCGAAAGCGCCTTGATCTGCCATGCTGAAACTCCTACTCAACCAATGCCTACATTCTACCCGTCAAACTATTGACCATCAATAGTTTGTGAGAGAA
>NZ_WTVS01000100.1 GCF_012911005.2 Aromatoleum toluolicum
GCCCCCCCAGCGGCCCCGACGCCCCCATCGTCGTCTACGGCAGCGGCTCCGCGACCATCCAGATCGCCCCGTGGCTGCAGGGCACCGCCGGCATCCGCGTCGATCCCGCCGGCGAAATCACCGTCTCCGGCGAAATCGCCCTGCCCAGCTCGCTCGAGATCTTCTCCAAGCTCGAATACGACAAGCGCCTCTTCGGCATGTCGACGCAGATCCCCATCGTCCCCGGCGTCGTCGCCGAAGTCGGCGGCAACCTCAGCGCCAACGCCAGCATCGGCCCCGGCGCGCTCGACCAGCTGCGCGTCGGCATCGAATACAACCCCTCGCACGAGGAAAACACCCACGTCACCGGCGACGCCCACCTCAACGTCCCCGCCGAAGCCGGGCTGCGCCTCGCCGCCCGCGCCGGCGTCGGCCTCGGCATCACCGGCGCCAGCGCCACCGGCGGCCTCGAGATCGGCGGCACGCTCGGCATCTCCGGCGCCGCCGAAGCCAGCGTGCACATCGACTGGATGCCCTCGCAAGGCCTCGCCATCGACGCCGAAGCCGCCCTGCACGCCCAACCCAGCTTCCGCTTCGACGTCTCCGGCTACGTCGCCGTCACCGTACTGGGCGCCAGCCTCTACGACGAACGCTTCGAACTCGCGGCCGTCGAACTCGGCTCCGGCCTCGAATTCGGCGTGCGCTTCCCCGTCACCTACCGCGAAGGCGAGCCGTTCGACGTCTCGCTGGATGACCTCGAGTTCGAGGTGCCGGACGTGGATCCGGCGGCGCTCATCGATCAGCTTGGGGCACAGATTTTCTGAGCCGCCCCCACCGGAAGCTCCTGTCGTGAAGTGACAAACACCGATCGACCATCTGTTGGTCTGCGCCGATCACATACCGACTCCTTTTCGCATCTGCAGCCACCTCCCAGGCTGCCGGTGATTGGCTATCTGCCTTGCTGGTCGCGGCAATGCACGGCTTCTCGGGCGCTGGCACGTTCGATGCTCGAAGCTCGGATGGTGCGATCCGGATTGGGCGTCACGCCATCGACGTCCGAGGAAGTCACAAGGAGAACGAGCCATGAACGACGCTGCCTGGAATCGACTCATCAGCCAGATCCGTGACGGTTATGTGGTGCCGGTGCTGGGGCCCCAGTTGCTGGTCGGTCCCGATGGGCGCGAGTCGCTGCAGCGCAGGGTGGCCGAACGCCTCCTGGCCATGCACGACTGTGACGTTGATCCCGCCGACCTGCCCCCCTTCCGCGAGTTGGACGCGGCCGTCGCGCGGCTCAGGCTGACCGACGCGTCTCCGGAGGAGCTTTATGGCGATGTGGATGCGGCAATCCAGGAGTTGTCCGCGACCGGTGACGCCGTGCTCCCGGCGCCGCTTCGACAACTGGCCGAGATCACGGACTTCCGCCTGTTCGTCACCCTCACGCCGGACGGCTTGCTGGCCCGCTGTCTGCGGTTACGCGGGGCGGTGAACGAGATCGTGCATTCGCCGAAGCTGCCAACCAGCGAAAGCCGCGACCTGCCGGCCGACTGGGCCCGGCGCGCCGGCGAAGTGCAGCTCCTCTATCTCTTCGGCAAGGCCCGCCCGGCCCAGCTCTTCGCCATCCACGACGAGGACGTGCTGGAGTATGCGCACAACATCATGTCCCGCGGCAGCCAGGTGCCCACCGGCTTCCTCGGCGAACTCCTGGATCGCAACCTGCTGCTCATCGGCTGCAACTTCCCGGACTGGCTGAGCCGCTTCTTCCTGCGCCTGACCAGTAAGGACCGCCTGTCGCTGAAGGCCAAGCGCGAGTGGATGGTCGAACAGCAAGAGCCCGAATCCAGCCTCAGCGGCTTCCTGCGCAGCTACAGCAAGGGCACGCAGATCATTGCCCAGCAGCGTCCCGCGGATTTCGTCGCCGAGCTGTACCGCCGCTGGAAGGCCGACCAGGACAGCCGCCAGAAGGACGACACGGAAACGGGGGTCGGGATCTTGCCAAGGGCCGACGTGCCTTCCCGGGCGCTGTTCTTCATCAGCTATTCCCGTGCCACCGACCAGGCGCGCGCCGAGGCGATTCTCGAGGCTCTGCTCAGCCTTGGCCTCGCCGAGGGAGAGGTGTGGTTCGATCGCCAGACGATCGAACCCGGCAATGACTTTGCCGATCGCATCCTCGACGGCATCCGGGGCTGCCGTTACTTCCTGCCCTTGCTGTCGGCCGCCGCCGACCAGCGCGACGAAGCCTTCGTCTTCATCGAGTGGCGCAAGGCCAACGAGCGCTTCCAGGCCATGAACCGGGATTTCATCGTGCCGGTGATCGTCGACGCCGAATACGAACCGGAACGCTATACCGCCGAGCCCGTTCGCGCCTGGGGCGGTCTGGACTTCGGCCATGCCCCCGAGGGCGTGCCCGACGGGCGCCTGCTGGCGAAGCTGAAGTCCTTGGTGCGGGACGCCCGGCGTCCGCGCGAATGCCTGACCGCCGCATGAGGCCATCATGAGCGTCGCCATTCTCGAAATGCCGCGTGCCGTCTGCAGCGCAATCCGTTCCACCCCTGCCACGGACAGCGCCCGAGCCCGATCCGGCCTCGATGCCCACAACCCCTGGCCAGGGCTTGCCGCCTACGACGAAGCCTCGCAGGCCTACTTTCACGGCCGCGAGGATGCCGCCGAAAGTCTGCTGAGGCTCATTCGCGTGGCCCCGGTGACCGCGCTGTATGGCAAATCCGGCCAGGGAAAGAGCTCCCTGCTGCAAGCCGGGGTGTTCCCGCTGCTGCGCGCCGAACATTACCTCCCCGTGTATGTGCGCCTGGATTTCTCGGAACACGCGCCCTGCCCGCCGCTGGAGCAGGCGGCGCGGCGACTGGAGGAGGAAATCGCCCGCATCGGCGCGGAATGTCCGCCACGCGCACCCGGCGAGGGGCTATGGCAGTTCCTGCACCGCCGCGATCTGGAGATCTGGAGCGCCGACAACTATCCGCTGATCCCGGTCCTCGTGCTGGACCAGTTCGAGGAGCTGTTTTCCCGCAGCGGCAGCGACCGCGAGCGCATCCGCGCCGTGTTCGACGAGCTGGCCGACCTCATCGAGAACCGGATTCCCACCGAACTTGCAACCGCGCTGGGCGAGCGCGAGCGGCGTGCCGTGCTGGACATCAACGCTCAACCCTACCGCATCGTGCTGTCCTTCCGGGAGGATTTCCTGCCCGAGCTTGAAAGCTGGAAGGACAAGGTGCCCACACTGCTGCGCAATCGCCTGCGACTGCTGCCGATGACGCGTGCGGAGGCCATCGGGGCCACCGAACGGGCCGGCACGGCGGTGCTCGGAGAAGGCGTCGCCGCGAAGATCGTCGATTTCGTCGCGCCGACTGACCTCGAGGCAAACGGCGGGGCGGCGGACGTGGAACCGGTTCTGCTGAGCCTGTGCTGCACTCGCCTCAATCGGCGGCGAGTGCATGACGGCCGCATCGACGCCACGTTGGTCACCAGTGCCGGTGGCGACATCCTGCGCGGCTTTTTCGCCGAAGCCCTCGAGGGTATGCCGGAACGGGTGGCGGACTTCATCGAGACCCATCTCATCCAGGGAGAGCATTATCGGGGCAGCTACCCGAGGGAAGCGGCCCTCGCCGAAGGCCACCTGACGGAACAGGAGCTGGCCACGCTGACCGACCACCATCACCTGCTGCGCATCGACCAGCAGCAGGGCGTGGCGCGCATCGAGCTGATCCACGACCGCCTGGTGGGCGTCGTGCGCCAGACCAGGGACGAGCGGCTGGCGCGCGCGCGCGAACACCGGGCACGCAACGTCTCCAGGCGCCGCTTGCAGCGCGTGGCCGGAGCGCTGCTTGCAGGTCTCTTGGGTCTGGCCGGCTGGTTCGCATGGACAGCCAACCGGCTGTCATCCGATGCGGACCATTGGTTCCGGGAAGCAGTCGATTTGTCGCGGACGGCCGATCAGCAGACCTTGCGTGCCACCGCCCTGCGCCTCGCGGCCGATGCACAGAACATGTTCGCGGGGGCCCTGCCCGAAGGCGGCGACCGTGCCCTCCTGCAGGCCCTTGCGGCCGATAGCCTCGCCAATGACAACACCGCGGTGGGGGCGAGCCTTCTCGCCGGATGGGCCCGGCATCGGGAGCGCAAGCTGATGGTCATGGAGGACACGGTGGTGGCCTTGGCCTTCACCGGCGATGGCCGCGGCATCATCAGTAGCGGCGCGGATCACGTCCTGCGGATTCGCGACGTGCAAAGCGGCCAGACGATGGGGCCGGTCTTGGCCGGTCACGCGGAATGGGTGTGGATGGTGGCGGTCAGCGCGGACGGCCGCCGTATCGTTTCCGGAAGCGAAGACACGACGCTGCGCCTGTGGGATGCCGAAAGCGGCCGCGAGCTGCTGCGTGCGCGGCATCCGACCGGAGTGAACAACGTTGCGATCAGCCCCGATGGCCGCCTGCTGGCCTCGGCGAGCTGGGACCGGGACGTGCGTGTGTGGAATGCGGCGAACGGAAAGCTGCTCGCCCTGCTCCACGGTGCCAAGGCTCCGGTGTCCGCCCTGGCCTTCGACCGGACCGGCCGCCATCTGGTCACGGGTAGCGCCGACGGCCGCCTGCGCCTGTGGGATGCCCGGACCGGACGTGATGCGGGGCGGCGCTTTGCTGCCCGCGGCGGCGCCCAGGCCCACGGCGGCAATGTCGCCAGCGTGACCTTCAGCCCCGATGGGCGGCGCATCGTCTCCGGCGGAGCGGATGGCCGTGTACGGATATGGGACGTGACCGAGGGCCTGCCGCTGTGCGAGCTCAAAGGCCACTCCGGTGCCGTTATGGGTGTCGCCATCAGCCCCGACGGCAGGCTCGTCGTCTCGGGTGGCTGGGATGGCAGCCTGCGGGCCTGGGACGCACACACCTGCCGCGCCCAAGGCTCCGCCATCGCCGCCCACCCGGGCGGGGTGATGAAGGTCGCCTTCAGCCCTGACGGCAAGCTCCTTGCGTCCGGCGGGGCGGACAAGACCCTGCGCATGTGGGATGCGAAAGTCGTCCAAGGCCTCGCCACGCCGCTGGCGCAGTCCGGGTCGCGGCCGGCCACCCTGGTGATGAGTGCCGATGGCCGTCTCGTGGCAGCCGCCGTCGGCAGGACCCGCATCAGCCTGTGGGATGCCCGCAGCGGCGAACATGTCGCCGCGCTGGTCGCGGATGGTGCTACCCCGCTGGTCGCCTTGGCCCTGAGTGCCGACGGCCGCCGCATCACGGGCGGCGGCAAGGACGGAGTGGTCCGCTTGTGGGATCGCGACAGCGGGCGCGTCCTCGGCCAAATCTCGACCGGCACCACCAGCCCCATCGCCAGCCTCGCCCTCAGCCCCGATGGCCGGCTCCTTGCCACTGGCAGCCGGGACAAGACCGCGCGCCTGTGGGACACGGCGACCGGTGAGCACATCCGCTCGTTCGCGGGACACCGCAATCCCATCCTGAGTCTCGCCTTCAGTCCTGATGGGCGCCGTATCGCGGCCGGCAGCCAGGACGGGAGCCTGCGCGTCTGGGATGCGGAGAGCGGCAAGACGCTGGTCGGTCCGCTGGAGGGGCACACAGGGGGCGTCACCAGCATTGCATTCAGTGCCGACGGCCTGACCCTCGGCTCCGGCAGCTGGGATAACAGCTTGAGGTTGTGGGATGCCGCCAGCGGCGATCCTCTCGGCCCCCCCCTCCGCGGACACGCCGACTCCCTCGTCGGGGTGGGCTTCGACGCCGACGGCCGTCAGATCGTCTCCGTCGACAAGGACGGCAACCTGCGGCTCTGGCCCGCGCCGGCCAGCTGGCGCCAGGAGATCTGTGCCAAGCTCAACCACAACATGAGCGAGCGCCAGTGGCAAACGTGGGTGTCCTCGAGCATCCCCTACCAGTGCCAATGCCCCGGGCTGCCGATCGAATCGGAGGGTTCGGACGCGAACAGTGCACCGCCCCGGTGTCCTGCCGAAGGCGCGGCCTCCTTTCGGAACGGCATCGGGGACACCCGATAGCCGGCCGAGTCAAGCACGAGTAAATAGTAAATAGGGGGCAGACCACTATTTCACGGACTCAGGACAAAACACGCTATCGGCAGGCTGCCGAGGCGGCGCGGGACGGCACGGTGTTCATCTGGACCGGCGCGCATAGCTCTTCGCAATTGTGGCTGCAACGCCTGTGTGCGGTATTGCCACCGACGGCCACGGACGTCCGCATCGTCGAGGCGCTCGAGCCGGGCGCGGCCCCTCAAGGCCGCGGAAATCGCTCGACTTGCGCAGGAATGGCAGCGTAACGCGGCAATCGCTTCCGGCGTACGACGCTGGGCCGACGGCCGCATCAGCCAGCACGGCGACGACTACTACGACGGACTGCTGCTCGCGCAGTGCGACGAGGACTGGCAGCCCGCCGGCCAAGCGGTGGGGTCCGCGCTGTGGGATTGCGACGAGTTTCTCGGCGACATGTTCTTCGCGTGGCGGCTGCGCTGCCTTGCGCGAAGCGGGCGACTGTTGTGGCGTGGGCCTGCCGGATCGCTCACCGACGCAGAGGTCAGGCTGGCGACACCGGGCGGCACGGAAGGGACACTGCTTTGAATACCGGTGAGCCGAATCGACATCGGCTCACCCTTGGATGAGGACGGAATAGGGGACAGACCACTATTTCACGGACTCAGCACAAAACAGAGAATCGTGGTCTGTCCCCTATTTTCTCCCAACGTCCCCGCCGAGGCGGGATTGAGACTCGCCGCCCGCGCCGGCGTCGGCCTCGGCATCACCGGCGCCAGCGCCACCGGCGGCCTCGAGATCGGCGGCGCGCTGGGCATCTCCGGCGCCGCGGAGGCCACCGTGCACATCGACTGGATGCCCTCGCAAGGCCTCGCCATCGACGCCGAAGCCGCCCTGCACGCCCAACCCAGCTTCCGCTTCGACATCTCCGGCTACGTCGCCGTCACGGTACTGGGCGCCAGCCTCTACGACGAACGCTTCGAACTCGCCGCCGTCGAACTCGGCTCCGGCCTCGAATTCGGCGTGCGCTTCCCGGTCACCTACCGCGAAGGCGAACCGTTCGACGTCTCGCTCGATGACCTGGAGTTCGAGGTGCCGGACGTCGATCCGGCGGCGCTCATCGATCAGTTGGGCGCGCAGATCTTCTGATCTGCCACGACGGCCTGCCGTCGTTCGTCCGACCCTGCCGCCGCCCGCTACGCACGGCCGAACCCTGTTATCCGACGCAATGCCATGCAGATTCGCAAGTGCTACACTGCATTTCAATCACTTACGTGGCATGTCATGTTATGCGACGTGTCCGATAACACTTTTAGGACGACACTTGGTGTCGACCATACGTTAGTTTTCTCCAGCGCCATGGCGACCGACCTATCTCTACGTTCGATTCTTCTCGAAAAGTTGAATCGACTTATAAACCCAGCCTTCGAATGGAAATTCACTTGGACCCTATTGATTGCTGGGCTTGCTTTGATTGGGTACCAGCGTCTAGTTCAGCTTGCCGGTAGTATCGAAATCATTCGTCCAGAGGCACGGATCAAGTTGGAGCTCTCATCTGGAGCTGATGTAGCGCTCAGCGCTCTCGGAATCGTACTCGTACTTCTATCGTGTTTGTTTTTCTACAAGCTGAAATTCTTATCGAATGTCGATAAGAATAGATATAAGAATCTATCGGCTGCCGCCAAAGACCTCAGAAAACTAATGGAGGAGAACCGCCGCATCTTCCTAAGTTTCGGTCCAAATTCTTCAGCAGGTTCGACCGGCGATATACGCCACGATCCAAGCACGTGGCAAAAACTCCGGCGCGACACAATATGTCCAAATAATCAGAACATAAAGAATATCCTAACTTCGCTCGACAAAATTAGCGCGGTAGAGAAGCCTTTGGTTGAGAAGATGGTTTCTCATATAGAAGCGTTTGAGCATCACTGCAAAAACCCTGGCTACGACTATCGAGAAAATCAGTTTCCCCGCGAATTCGCTGACCTGATTTCGGCCTACTGCGCAAGAGCGAACCGTAGAACAAACAAGGTTCAGGCATATGCCGCGTGGCTGCGCGAGCGGGTCGACGGGCTCAACGTGGTCGAGCAAGCACACATTTTTGGTAGTGCGCTATTTGGAGAGGAGACGTCGGATGTGGATTTGGTGGTCAAGTCACCTGCAAGCGATATTTCGGAAGTGCGACACCAATCCGATCTCTGGAAGCAGGTGGCGGCAGATTTCTTCGCCAAGTTCAACTTGAGGTTGCATACAGTCGTCTTCTCACAACTAGAGTCTGATTCCTATGCGGAATTCATATCTAAGATTGGGCAACGTAAGAAGGTAATTTAGCGATGGGACGCGATCTTTATTACACCATTCCTCAATTTTTTGAAAGATCACTCACGAACCATACAAAAGTAGCGTCATGGCGGCGAATTGATCATCCAGCAGACGACAATGACTTCTTATATATCGTCCACAGAGTTAATGGGCTAAGCGATATTGTTGTTCATGCATCTGATGCATATAGCTATACGCTAACTGACTACTACCAAAAGCCAAGGCAGTTGGTGCAAGGCTCATTCGTTTACATTGCACGACCAGAGGCTAGTTACGACTGGTCGATCGTTGAGGTTGCACAACAAGATCGAATCAGTATCGGCAAATTTGGGGCAATCATGGGAGCCTTGTATGTGGATCAACACTGGAATTTCGTCCCGAAAGAGCGTCGAGAAGAAAACTAACCCGACAATCAACCGGACCTGCGCGAAAAGCCGCGCAGGCCGGTTATTTTCACGTTAGCCATTACAAGGCGAGTCACTCATGCCATCGCTCGACTTTGAAGCCGAGAAGACCCAATTTCGTGAGTTTCATACTTCAAGCCATCAACTACTTGAGGATGCGAAGGATTCCTTTATTGCACTCATCAATGCACTGTTGATTCACGCCGGATCGATAGATATTTCAAAAATTGACGGGCGTGTCAAAGATCGCGAGGAGTGCATCAAGAAGTTCAACTTGAAGTATCGAACAGATCTCGAGTCCAGTTCCACGCCGTACACCATACGTGACCACATCACGGACCTGATTGGGCTAAGAGTGGTTTGCTTATACGAAGATGACATCGAAAAAATTGAACAATGTCTGTCTGAGCACTTCATGGTTGTCGAAAGAACCGACAAGATTTCCCAAATAGAAAACACAGAGGGCTCTTTCGGCTACAAGGGCCTACACTTGGACCTGTGTCTCAACGAAACAAGAAAAGCATTGCCCGAATACAGTAAATACTCGGAATATAGATTCGAAGTACAGATCAGAACAATCATCCAAGATTCGTGGAGCGTTCTAGATCATAAAATCAAGTACAAAAAATCCATACCAACGAGACTAAAGCGAAGAATTAACACCCTCGCCGCGCTATTTGAACTCGCGGACAGGGAGTTTCGCGAAATCAGAGACTCTACAGTTCAGGAGATTGAGAAAGAAGAAATCTCCGAAGAAGAGCTTCAAAAAGAAACAGACGAAAGCCAAAGCCAACCCATTGAAGATAAGTTCAAATATTCGAGCCTAAACGCATTTAGTTTTCTAAAGATCGCAAACCACTTCTTCAACGGATTCGAGTTTGAAGCGCACAAGGTCGATGGTTTTACTCAAGAAATCATTGACATGAAGCCAGATATCAGCAGGGGTAAGTTTAACTTTTACATGCGGGAAAACATTTCAAAAGTTAAGCGCTATCAAGCATGGTTTGAGAAAGCAAACCCAAATGACAAACTCAACCCATACACACTTATTCGCCATTGCTTGTACCTTGGTGACAGTGAAATATTTGCCAACATTCTCACGAATGTTGCAAAGGAAAGCTTCGGCCAGTGGCTTAGCGAAAATGGCTAACCATTTGGACGAGAGGCACCACCCACAAGCTGCGCTTGTGGGTGCCCTTCGCGGCTTCGCCGCTACGGCGGCCCCTAACGTCAATCGCTAGCCATCCTTTATGCTTACCTACATCAACAAAGCCGTTGGACTATTGGGTTTTCGTATCACACCCATCGACGCAAGAGCACTGCGCTATCAACGCGCCTCCAAATCGCTTGTAGTTAGCGCCATTTTTTTCTATGCATTTCTTGGATGGTTCGGAATTTCTTTTTTTGACATTTCAGAAAACCTAGGAAATCGTGGAGCCGGATGCGCTTTGCAATTCGTATTTTCAGGCAAAACGGTTCTATTATTCTTTGTCGCCGTTATCCTAATGGCGATATATTTATTGCGACCACACTTAAAGCCAGTCGAGAATACTATTGGTAAGCGCTATGCTCGTGCCGTGTGGCGCACTCTAATGTTTTTTGCCTTTCTTTGGGTAGGGTTCTATCAAGCGCTCGGCGGCACAATGCTTGGGATAGCCATCTACATTGCTATGCACGAATTCAAGACAAGCACTTTCGTTTTTGTATTTGGCGCCATGTGCCTGTTCGTTGGCGTAATTCTCAAGATTCAAGGACCAGAACTTCTCTGGAAAATCAGAAGAAGGGCCAAACCGTATACTCTCCGTGGTGCAATTGTTTCAATGGCCTCAGTTGTGCTAATTGCTGTTCTACCGGGCGGCCTTGCGTATGGCGGCTTAGTGGAAAGCATGAAGCCCCCGGCTTCAGTTCAATGCCCACAACCGCGCATCATATGGGGGTAGCGACGGCTAACAAGCGCTTGCAGCCGACCGTCAAAAAGCTGCGCTTTTTGCCGTCGGCTGAAGCTTAACGTTGGGCGACAATATGGTAGTCACTATTATGCGCATTGCATTACTGCGATACATGAGGTTACTGCGTAACCATGCAACTATCTTAGCGTTATCTATCGTTTGCCTGTTGTTTCCGCTCCCGCTCCTCGCATACGAAACGGATGTTCATTTCGGTCTCTCATATTGGCTCGCCGCAAGGGGTGGGTTTGGGCACCATGAAGCGAACGAGATCGCGCGCGGGAATCAGAAAACTGACAAGGGGTGGATCAGCGCGACTCACATGATTCTTCTATCCGTTTGCGCGGGACAGGGCGGGAACATCGAAGATGCTTCCCGGGATGTACGAGATCGGCACTTCAGATCAAATGATGCAGTACCACGTCATCCGCGGAGTCGGCCGGTGCACGCAGGGGGGAAGTATGCCACGCAGGACATCTCCGAGCGCGCAAATGAGTCTGAAGACTCAGATGATTTATATTATCGTTTTGGCCGCTCGCTGCATGGGTACCAGGACTCCTTTTCCCATCAGGGTGAAGCGTCAACGCTGGTCGTTTGTCCCGATGACTGGGTTTGGAGCCACTCTAAAGCGCGGGGTGGGCCGGACAGTCATGATCCCGACCTTACGTACAAGTACGAGTCTGATGCGATGGAGATGGCGAAGAATAGCTACGAGTACGTTCTCAAGCTCAAGAAGCGAAGGCAGAAGGATTACGGCAGTGAAGCGAGCTGGTCTTCATTGGAGAGTGATGTTAGAGAGTTCGTTAGAGCCAAGACGAAGACAGAAAAGGAACGATGGCTTACAAAGAGAAATGTACCGCAGGCTCGAGCAATTGCAGCGGAAACGAACCTACCAGCCGGCGACAATGGGTGGACGCACTACGTTGGCCAACGACTAGACTTGTCACCGCCTCAGGGCTCGCCAACTCGTGAAGAAAGAAAAGAAATGCAAGCAGCAGGGGTTAGGAATTCGCAGTTTGAAGAGTTCTTGAAGAAAAATGCAGCGCCCAGGGAAGCGGTGCAGGCCGTAGAGCATGTTCTGGAGGAATGGATTAGAGGACGAACGGATCTGATGCAAGAGCTCCTCGCCACTGAACTTTCGGTCAATAGGTCCCCCGTGTCCCGAGAAGTGTTCTCGCGCGTCCTACGGAGCTTCACATTTCCAGATCATGGGGCGGTAAATGAGGCGCGCCACGGAATCTTATCGTCTCAACGGGACTTCTCCGGAACTCTTCAAGTGCCCGACTGGAAACACATGTTCCGCCCCATCACGGCTGAGCATCGTATCACCGTAATCAGAAGTCAGTCGTCTAATCAGCTTCGCGACGAAGTAGTCGCAGCATTCCAGTTCGTTCACGCACCGAACGATCTTGTCCTCTTAACAGTTGAGCGACGAAAAACTAGGTGGGTGGTCAAGGACTTGACAAATGTGATCGTGCACTAAGGTGGAGTCGAGTGAGCGCAAACCTGCTCTCAGTTACATCGTGTATCGCGGGTATCGGCCTATTAGGGGTTCTTATTCGCCTCTCAGCAAACAAGACCACTCGACCTTTTGCCCTTCCTACGTTGTCTGCGTCTATGCTTGCTGGCTTATGGTTTGCACGCGACGCTGACACTTTGGGGCTCATGGCATTTTGGTTCTTCGTATTCTCGTTCGTCTTTGGGCTCGTGTTTGGAATTCACGCCATCTTTATCAAGTGGCTATTGCGCCCTCGTGGAGAATGATCTAGCTGATGTCGTTATCTCGCAGAACCCCCGGTAACGGGTTGTCGTCCAACCCGGCGGTCAACACGGACGTTCGGCACCGTAATGACTGACGAACACGCGACCGTTAAATGTGGCAATTGCCAGCTTGAGTTAAGGGAGCCGGCATCCACGCCTATTGCGGAACGACAACCTTGTCCGAAGTGCGGCTCTTTTATCCGTGCGTTCGAGTTGAAGCTGAAATCCTCCGTTTCAGCGAAGTCGAAGATCGCTGCAAAGGCCAACCGTCCGGGCATAAAGAAGCCGTTCTATGAATTGATTTCCGGGGACGATCTGTTTCGACTTTCTGGCCAGTGGAACACATTGACACAGGTGATAGATCGGGCTCGGAATTACTACATAAAAATAGTGACCGACCCACGCAGTAGAACTGTCATAAGGTACTGCGAAGAACCGTTGGACAAGCACCAAAATCGAGGCGATGCCAAGCATAAAAAAGGTGAACGCGATGCCTAACCCTGCGCGGAAATAGCGGAAATAGGGGACAGACCACGATTTCCACGAAGATGAACGAGGAGTCGTGTAGCATTTATGCGTTCCACATCTTTCGCTCACCGCCATGCCGCGCCGCCCTCGCCTGTCCCTGCCTCACGTTCCACTTCACCTGATCCAGCGCGGCAATAACCGGCAGGCCTGCTTCTACGCAGACGAGGACTACCGTCGGTATCTCGGCTGACTCGACGAGTACGCGGCAACGACCGGTTGCCGCATCCACGCTTACGTCCTCATGACCAATCACGTTCACCTGCTCGTCTCAGCCCCACGTGCCGAAGCGCCGGGCGAAATGATGAAGGCCCTCGGTCAACGCTACGTGCAGTACATCAACCGAACTTACCGGCGCAGCGGCACCCTCTGGGAAGGCCGCTACCGCTCCTGCCCAACGCAATCTGACAGGTATCTCCTGGCCTGTCAGCGCTATATCGAGCTCAATCCCGTGCGCGCCGGGATGGTCGTCCATCCGGCCGATTACCCGTGGTCCAGTTACCGCGCCAACGCCCAAGGCGAGTCCGGCACGTTCGTGGTTCCGCACGAAGTCTTCGAGACGCTCGGCCCGAATGCGCTTGAGCGGCAGGCAGCCTATCGCGAACTGTTCCGCCACAATCTCGACCCTGGCATCGTCGACGAGATTCGACGGGCGACGAATGGCAATTTCGCGCTCGGCACAGCGCTTTTCGGCGCACAGGTGGCCCCCACGCTGGGGCGCCGGGCCCAGCCGGGTAAAGCGGGGCGACCACGAAGAGCACCGCCGCCTGAACCACAGATCGTTGTGTGAGTTTTGCGCGAAATCACAGCCACTGAAAAACGTGGTCTGTCCCCAATTCGCCCTGACCGGTGGCCGCATCCGCCGTTCGGGGTCGTTCTTCGCCTACGGAAAATGCGGGGAAGATCCCATTTGTAACGTGATCTTGCGTTGATCGGGAGCGAAAGCGTTCCGAAAGGCGCTTTCTGCAGTATCTCCGTCATAACGATTCATCCCACGGAGACAGCATCATGCAGATCACGGGCATGCTTCACGGCGCCAGTAAGCGGTAACTGACGAGCGTCCTTGACTACTTCGAGATTTCGAAGAGATCGGATCGCAGGGGGTTGGCCGCGAAGTGCTGCTTCCACAGACGGGGGGTGAGTTGCGCGACGTCGGCAGCGGGGTG
>NZ_WTVS01000101.1 GCF_012911005.2 Aromatoleum toluolicum
ATCTTTGCAACATTAAAACTGCCGAAGCAGTTCGGTCGCGCCAACCAAGCACCCACACTTATCGGTTGTCCAATTTTTTAAAGAACCGCTGCCGAAGCAGCGAGAAAGAGATTCTGACAAACTCAACTGCTTTCGTCAAGCACCGCAGCAAACTTTTTTAAATCCGCTGCCGCACCACACCCCTCTTTCCTGCCCCCCACCGCCGCCGCCAAATCCGCCGCAGCGCTGAAGAGGCGCGAATTATATAGAGCTCAAGCGGGCCGTCAAGCGCTTTGTTGCGACTGCCCGAAATTAGTTTCTTTCGGGGCGCGCAAAGGGGGACGGCGGGTTCACCTGCTGTCGGAAACGCGGCTCGGACTGTTACCGATTCGACGAGCCGGATCGGTGCGGATGAGGCATCCGGTAAGCGAGTAAGACGCAGCTTGCGAACAGGGAAGCGCCGAAGACCAGATGGGCGAGGATGGTCACCCGTCCGCGCGAGACGTCGAACCACGGGAAGACGTGGGTGAAGCCGTGAAGGTTGATCACGTAGATTGCCGCGCCGTAGAGGGCGCCGAGGCTGACGGAGGACGGGACGTTCAGGGTGCGTGCGAGGGGCCAGGCGATCAGCGCGTAGATGAACGACAGCGCGAAGTGGATGGCGGTCGCCCACGCCATCACGTCCCAGCGCCAGGCGGGCCCCTGCCCCAGCACGCCTGTACCCATGACGATGGCGGCAGTCAGGCGGGCGTCGCGCAGGAGCGTGTCGATGACGGGCGTGCCGTCGAACCACCACAGTAGCATCTGGGCGAAGGTGGCCACGGTGCCGGCAATGACGCCGGCGCAGGCGGCGGCGAGGAGGTGCGGCGGGATCATGAGGACCGGGTTTCGTGACCCTGCAGGCGGGCACAGATGTGGCGCGCGAGGCCTACGCCGCCCGCGCGCATGAGGGAGTCGTGATTCCAGCGGAACACCGGACGGGCCAGGGGTGCGAGCAGGTTCATCCACAGGGGCCTGGTGCAGACGAGCCATTCGTAGCGGAGGATCGTCATCCCGTCGCGGAAGGCGAAGTGCCAGCGGCCTATGCCTTCGACTTCGCCGACGACCTGCGCTTCGAGGAGACGGTGGCGCTCGACACGGG
The DNA here is from genome assembly GCF_012911005.2 of Aromatoleum toluolicum. Taxonomy (GTDB): domain Bacteria; phylum Pseudomonadota; class Gammaproteobacteria; order Burkholderiales; family Rhodocyclaceae; genus Aromatoleum; species Aromatoleum toluolicum. Next base: position 1,121 of record NZ_WTVS01000101.1, read on the forward strand.
TGACGCAGCTGGTGAAACGCAGGCGGTAGGGCAGGCGCCCTTTCCAGGTGTAGTGCTGGCGCGCGCCGATGCCGTCGGTGTCGCCGGGGTCCAGAGCGACGACGGATTCGACGCCGGCCCACCAGTCGGGCCAGCGTTCGGGGTGCGTAATGACGTCCCAGACGGTCTCGAGCGGGGCGTCGAGTTGCCAGAGCGTTGTGAGGTGGTATTGATTGCTGGCCGACGGCCGCATGCTTACTCCCTGTCAGGGGGTGAAGAAACGCTCCGGAAAGGCTGGATCGAGCTCGGCGTCGCTCATGTCGACCGTTTCGATGACGTCCAGTGCCACGTCGTAGCTTTGCACTTTCAGGGGAAAGAGGGTCCCCTTCTCGAACCAGACCCGGTAGCGGTGCACGCCGTCGACGTGGGCATTGCCGGCTCCGGTGATTTCGACGAGGTGCGCAGGGCGTTCGGCAAGCTCGGCATCGACCGGCGTGCCGGCCCCGCCCCTGGCGCGCAGTTCGACAAGTCTTGCGAGCAGTGCGCCGACGTCGGAGCGGTCGACGCTGTGGCCTCCGGCGCTGCGGATCAGGGGGTTGTCCGGGGCGAGGTTGAGGGCGGGGAAGTGCCCGGCGCCGAAAGGCCAGAGGTGCACGCGGCGTGCGGCGGGATCATAGACAAGCACCGCACCGCTGTGAGGTTCGACGAAGTCGAGGCGTATCCAGCCCGGCTTGCGGTAGGCGCATGCGATGATCTGTCGCTGGCCGTCGGCGGCGAGCGAACGGAGCGTGACGCGGTAGCCCTCGAGCGCGCGAAAACGTTCCTGTGCATCGTGCAGGAGATCCGCGCCAGCCGGACCGGCCGCACTCAGGGCCAAGGCCAGCATCAGCCACCGCACGTCGGCCCCCCGCGGGTCATGACGGCGCTGACGCGAAACGCGGGCGTGGTCGGTGGCTTATCGGCGGGATCGCGCACCGGAGGCTCCGGGGTCCGGGTTCAGAACGTCGAACAATGGAAGAAACCGCGATGGCCGATGCAGGTGGTGGAAGTGGGCATCCGGCTGTAACGCTCATGGCGCTCCTGCGCATTGAGCTGCAGGATGCAGTCGCGCCACTGGTCGGAGTCCTGCTTGTAGCCAAGCCTTTCGCAGGCCGGTCCATATATGGTGATCATCTGTTCGACCTCGCGTTCGACCTGGGCGGCACGCTCGGCAGGGGTGGCGCAGGACACAAGCAGCGCGGCGAGCGCGAGAGGGAGGGCTGTATGCATCGCTGGCTCCGGATCTGTCGAGGAGGTGATCAATGCTTGTTCGCAAGCTTCATTATTAGAGCAAATCCGGGACGTGGTGGTTTCTGGATCATCCTTGCGGACGCTATCCGAGACGGAAAGTGGCACCAGCTAGTTGCGGATTTCGAGCGTGCCGGACATGCCGCGTTCGCGGTGGCTCTTGAACATGAGGAGGCGGCTCGGGCAGTGGAATGAATACTGCCCCGGGGGCAGGTCGATCTGCACCGTCTTCGGCGTCGTGGCGAGTTCGATATCGGCGACCGGTTTGCCGTCCGGGCCGTCGAGCACGAAGCGGTGCGGCACGATGCCCTCCTCCATCCTGACGATGAGGTGAAGCGGCTTCCCGGCCTTGGCGAGGATGCGATCGGGCCTGAAGAAGTAGCTCCCGCCGACGATGGTGATGCGCTGGACGCCGTCGCTGTCGATGGTGGCGGGGACGGTCTGGTCCTGTGCGGGAAGATTCGGCGCCCAGGCGAGGGACAACGCGAGGCAGCCCGCGGCGACGAGGCGCCGGGCAAGAGGACGGGGAGAGGTGGTAGAGACGGGCCGCACGCGGATCGTTCCAGGGGCGCGGGGATCTTCTTTGGGCGGTGGTTTTCCTTCGGCGCGCTGCACGATCAAGCTGCGCGCGGGTTGCCGGGGCCGCGTGGGGAGAACCGCTTCAGCAGGCGGACCATGCCGCTTCTGCGTATTCCCGGCTGCTTTCGCGACTGCGACGTGCGCGGCACGCAACCTCGGCCGCACGGCACCGGCAAGGACGTAGACTGCAGCGGCAACAAAAATATCCCGGCACGCAACGGCGCGACGGCAAATGAAGGGCAAGGTGCCGCCGGGGAGCACGCCGTTCTTGCCTCTTTGCGCTAAGCTCTCGCGTTCGATCGCGGCCGATGCCCGGCCCGCACCCACCGCAAGAACAATCCGCCCGTGACACCCGCTGCGCCAGACCACCCCCGCCCGCGCTCGCCGCTGCATCTGTTCATCGCCTTCACCGTGCTTGCGCTGCAAGGATTCGGCGGGGTGCTCGCCGTCGCACAGCGCGAGCTCGTCGACCGCCGCCGCTGGATGACGCGGGAGGAGTTCGTCGATGCCTATTCCGTCGCGCAGCTGCTGCCCGGCCCCAACGTCGTCAATCTGTCGCTGATGCTCGGCGACCGCTTCTTCGGCTGGCGCGGGGCGTTCGCGGCGATCAGCGGGATGCTGCTCGCGCCGCTGGTGCTGGTGATCGTGCTGGCCGCGAGTTACAACCAGCTCGCGGGCTTCCCCGCGGTGGCCGGTGCCCTGCGCGGGATGGGGGCCGTGGCGGCGGGGCTGATCCTCGCGATGGCGCTGAAGATGCTCGGCACGCTGCGCCGCAATCCGCTCGGGCCGGTGCTGTGCGCGCTACTCGGGCTGACGACGCTGGTCGCGGTGACGGTGTTCCGGGCGCCGCTCGCGTGGGTCGTGATCGGGCTGGGCACGGCCGGCTGGTGCATCGCGCGCTGGTGCATCGCACGCCGGGAGCATGGCCGATGATGAGCAGCCTGCCGCTGGCCGACCTCTCCGACCTGTTCCTGCGCTTCCTGATGCTGTCGCTGCTGTCGATCGGCGGCGCGATGTCGACCGCGCCCGAGATGCACCGCTTCCTCGTCGCCGAGCGCGGCTGGCTGGACGATGCGGAATTCACGACCGCGATCGCGTTGGCGCAGGCGGCACCGGGGCCGAACGTGCTGTTCGTGCCCGTGCTGGGTTTCCAGGTCGCCGGCGTGCTTGGCGCGGCCGCGGCGCTGCTCGGCATCCTGCTGCCTTCCACGCTGCTGTCGCTGGGCGTGAGCCGCTGGGGGGCACAGCGCCGCGATGCGCCGGTGGTGCGCGCCTTTACTGCAGGCCTCGCTCCGGTGTCGGTCGGACTGGTGTTCGCGACCGGCTGGCTGCTGAGCCTGCCCTTCATCGCGGCGCCGGATCACCGGCTCGGCGCGCTGGCGCTGATCGCCGCGACCATGGTGGTGACCTTGAAGACGCGGCTGGCGCCGATCTGGATGATCGTCGTCGGCGCAACGGTTGGTGCGCTGGGCGGGGTCTGAGAGGGTCCGACCGAGGGGCACGATCCGACGGCGCGGCACCGCCGGCCTGCGGCTATTCCTTTCGTTGTATCGCGGATTGGACAAGTCCCTGACTTGCAATCGCAATTCGTGCCGCCGCAAATTGACACGCGTCAACGCTTGCGCGTATCTTGGGCGCAACAATCCGTAACATAAATCGGCACTCCCGCACGAAAGACGGGGTCGCAAAGCTTCCGGTCTACAACCTTTTCGAGGTCACGATAGCGGGGTTGCCGGGCACGTTTCGTGCGCTGCAGTGCGGCGCGGACGAGGGCCTGTGATCGCATCGGGCGACAGTCTCCTCCCCTGCCCCACGTTCGCGTGCATGGGGAACAATTTCGCAGGCGAGGCCGATGCGCTCCGACACAATTCGAATGGCGAGGCTCAACCGCACGGCCAACAGGCCGGCTGCGATCTGGCAGGTGCCGTGCGGATCATTGTCACTGCGTGCAGCCGCTTCACTCCGACCTCACCAGCCCGGTCGCGCCACGACGAGAGCGTTAGCATGCAATCGACAAGCCCGAGCGACGACAGCAATCCCCGTATGGCGAGGCGGCGGTGCACGGCCGCCCGTGCACCGGCGCTACGGCGGATGACGGTGCGCTGAGCGATGGCAGCGCAAATCCCCGGTTCCTGTTGGTCGTCACGCCCCCTGCATGCCGCCGGAGCGTTGCTGAAGCGGGCGCACAGCGCGCTGCCGCAGCTGTTCGCCGGCCGCGTCAGCATGACGCGCTTCGTCGCGCATCAGGTCATCGTCTTCGTGGCACTGCTGCTGGTGGCGATCCAGCTCGTGACCCTGCTTGCGCTGAACTGGGCGGTTTCGGAGAACGCACGCGAGTCGGTGCGCAAGGAAGTCGAAGTCGGGCGGCGGATTTTCGTTCGCATGATGGAGGATCGCACCCAGCAGCTGACCACGGCCGCGAGCGTGCTGGTCTCGGATTTCGGCCTGCGCCAGGCGCTGATGAGCAGCGACCACGCGACCATCGTATCCGCACTGAACAACCACGGCGCGCGCATCGGCGCCGCGAAGATGATGCTGATCGGCCTCGACCGGCGGGTACTGGGAGAAACCGCAGCACACGGCAATAACGGCGAGCGGCCGGCGTTTCCGTTTGCGCACCTGATCGCGGACGCCGAGCGCAAGGGCGCAGCTTCGACGATCGCACTGATCGGGCATGCGCCCTTCCAGCTCGTCGTCGTGCCGGTGCTGGCGCCGGTGCCGGTCGCGTGGGTGATGGTGGCGTTCAGCGTCGACAACAAGCTCGCGCAAGATCTCGGGCTGCTCACCGGGCTGGACGTCTCTTTCGCCACCTGGGGGCGGGAGCGCGGCTGGAACGTTGCCGCGACGACGCTGCCGCCGCCTGGGGCCAGCGCCCTGCTGGGCGCGCTCGGCCCGCCGGCGGGAACCGCCGTGCCGCCGATTGCGCCCGATCTGCTCGGCGCCGATTTCCTGCTCTCTGCTGCGGTCCTCGGGCGTGAGCACGAGGGAGCGGTCGTCGCCATCCTGCAAGACTCGCTGCGCGACGCGATCGCCCGTTTCGACGGGCTGCGGGTGATCCTGCTCGCGCTCGCCGCCTTCAGCCTGGGCGCGACCGTGGCCGGCAGCCTGCTGATCGCGCGCAGCATTTCACGGCCGGTGTCGGCGCTGGCCGAATTCGCGCGCCGCATGGAGCGCGGCGAATACGACCAGGGGCCGCCGGAAACGCGCTCCGACGAACTCGGCGAGCTCGCGGCCAGTTTCAACCGCATGCGGCTGGCGATCGCTGCGCGCGAGCAGCAGATCAAGTCGATGGCGCTGCAGGATGCGCTGACGGGCTTGCCCAACCGCGCGCTGTTCAACGAGCGCCTGCAGCAGGCGCTCGGGCTCGCCCGCCGGGTTGCACAACCGGTGAGCGTGCTGCTCATCGACCTGAACCGCTTCAAGGAGGTCAACGACACGCTCGGCCATCATGTCGGCGACCGACTGCTGTGCGAGGTCGCCGAGCGCCTGCGCTCGGTGCTGGTGCGCGCGTCCGATACGCCCGCGCGCCTCGGCGGCGACGAGTTCGCGGTGCTGCTGCCCACGGCCAGTGCGGCGATGGCCGGGGCGACCGCGTTCAAGATCCTGCAGGCCTTTGAAGCGCCGGTGCTCGTCGAAGGCCGGCAGCTCGACGTCAGCGGCAGTATCGGCATCGCGACCTTCCCCGAGCATGGCGACGATCCCAACGTGCTGATGAGCCGGGCCGACGCGGCAATGTACGTGGCCAAGCGCAAGCGCATGGGCTGCGCGGTCTACGATGTGAGCTTCGACACGGAAGTGGAGAATCACGGCCGCTTGTCGCTCACCGGCGAACTGCGCCAGGCGGTGGAGGAAGACCAGCTCGTGCTGCATTACCAGCCACGCCTCGATCTCGCCAGCGGCGCAATCACCGGCGTCGAAGCGCTGGTGCGCTGGCAGCATCCGGTGCGCGGCTTCGTGCCGCCGGACCAGTTCATCCCCTTCGCCGAGCAGACCGGTTGCATCCGCGAAATCACCCAGTGGGTGATCGGCCGCGCCTTCGAGCAGTGCGCCCGCTGGCGCGCGGACGGACTGGCGCTGCAGGTGTCGATCAACCTTTCCGCGCGCGACCTGCTCGGGGCGGAACTTCCGCAGCGCATCGCCGAATTGCTGTCCATGCATGGCGCCTCGCCGCAGTGGTTCCTGCTCGAAATCACCGAGAGTGCGATCGTCGATGACCCGGCGCGCGCGCTCGAAACGGTGACGCGGCTGCACGAGATGGGTTTCGGCCTGTCGATCGACGACTTCGGCACCGGCTATTCCTCGCTCGCGCAGCTCAAGCGCCTGCCGGTGGCCGAGCTGAAGATCGACAAGAGCTTCGTCTTGGACATGGCGCATGACCCGGACGACATGACGATCGTGCGCTCGGTGATCGACCTCGCCCACAACATGGGGCTGAGCGTCGTCGCCGAGGGCGTCGAAACCGACGAGGTGCGCCAATTGCTGCATCACCTGGGCTGCGACTGCCTGCAGGGCTATTTCATCTGCCGGCCACTGCCGGCCGCGCAGCTCGAACCCTGGCTCGCACGCGATGCGGCTCAACACGGCACGACGGCAAAGGAGACTTGACATGAAGTTCGGTGAGGAGCTGGCCTGCCTGGCGCTGGTTCTGTGCACAACCCAGGCATCCGCGGCACCGTTCGACGATTTCGGCGTCGAGCTCGTCTATGACGACAACCTCACGCGCGCGCAGCTCGGGCGGGACATCAAGGGCGATCTTGCGCTCGCGGTGTCCACGTCGGGCGGCCCGCGCTTCCAGCTCACCGACTACGACAGCCTGTCGCTGAAGGGGACCCTCGCCGCCACCAAGTACCGCCATTACGACGGACTCGACAACATCAACGCCGGCCTGGCGCTGGGCTATCGGCGCAAGTTCGGTCTCGGCCCCTACGTGCCGCAGTTCGCGCTGACCGGATCGGCGACACGGCTCGAATACGATAGCCGCCTGCGCGACGGGTGGCTGTATGCCGCCGAAGCGGAGGCAAGCAAGCGGGTGACGGAGCGCGTCGCCCTGCGTGCCTTCGTGCGCAGCGAGCGGCGCGAATCGGACGACGTGCCCGCGCGCGTGGTTCCCTTCATCCGCGCCAACGTCTTCGACCTGAGCAGCCGCAGCGCGGGCATCGGCGCCGACTTCGCGTACGACCCGCGCTACCTCGTCTCGCTCGGCTACACCTGGCACCGCGGCGACATCGTGTCCACGACGCAGCGCAACCTGCCGATCTTCCTCGCATCGAGCGCGATCGCGCCGGATCCGGTGTTCGGCGACAATACCTATGCATACACGATGCCGGCGCGGACACGCGTATTCAGCATCGGCGTGAGCCGCGAAGTGGGCCGCCAGGCGTCGGTCAGCCTCGGCTACGAGTACCGCGACAGCCGCGCGGACGGCGGCATCGCCTACAGCGGGAATCTGTTCCGCGCGACCTATCTTTACGGATTCTGAACGGCGATGAAGACACGTGCACGCTTACCTGCTGCACCACGCGTCGGCCGAGCGAAAGCCGCTATCGGCGGCCTGCTTGCGCTGCTGGTGCTCGCATTGCCGGCAGCCCCCGCCGTAGCGGGGGACATCCGCGCGACGGTGCGCGACCGCGACGGCAAACCCGTCGCCGATGCGGTGGTGGTCGTGGTTCCGTCCGGCGGCGCTGCGGGCGCCGGCACCCCTCCGGGCGTCGCCGAAGAGGACCAGCGCAACAAGGAATTCGTCCCGTACGTGCTGCCGGTACAGGCGGGCACGCGGGTCCTTTTCCCGAACAATGACAACATCCGCCACCACGTCTACTCGTTCTCGCCGGCCAAGACCTTCGAGCTGCCGCTCTACAGCGGCACGCCGACCTCGCCGGTGCTCTTCGACAAGCCCGGCGTCGTCATCCTGGGGTGCAACATCCACGACTGGATGGTCGGCTATATCTACGTATCCGAGAGCCCGCATTTCGCGAAGACCGGCGCCGACGGCAAGGTGACGCTCGGCGGCCTGCCGGGTGGCGACTACACGCTGCGGGTGTGGCATCCGCGGCTCGAAGGCAGCGAGCAGGCGACCGCGCAGCCGCTCGCGGTGCCGTCGACCGGCGCGGTGGACGCGGCAACGACGATCGGGCTGACGCCGGACTTCCGCGCCCGGCGCGCACCGACGCCGGGCCGCGGCGGCTACTGAAGCGCGCCGGCCCGCACCGGCACGGCACTCACGCCTTCTGCGGCAGCTGGATCGCCTTGTACTCGAGGAATTCTTCCAGCCCATAGACGCCGTTCTCGCGCCCCAGGCCGGACTGGCGGAAGCCGCCGAACGGCGCACGCGGATTCCACGGCGCGCCGTTGATGTCGATCTGGCCGCTGCGGATGCGCCGCGCGACGGCCAGCGCATGCTCGTCGCTGCCCGCCCATACACCGCCGCCCAGCCCGTAGATCGAATCGTTCGCCAGTGCGATCGCGTCCTCGTCACCGTCGTGCGGCAGGATCACCAGCACCGGGCCGAAGATTTCCTCCTGCGCGACGGTGGCCTTGCGGTCCTCGACGACGAGCACGGTGGACGCGACGAAGTAGCCCTTGCCCGCGGGTGCCGCGTCGGGGCCGCCGGCGACGAGCTTCGCGCCTTCAGCGATGCCGCGGCGGATGTAGCCGACCACGCGCTCGCGCTGCACGTCGGAGACGAGCGGGCCGAGCTTGCTGTCTTCCGCGAAGGCCGGTCCGACCTTGAACGATGCTGCCGCCGCAGCCGCAAGTTCGGCGGCCTGCGCGAGCTTCGCACGTGGCACCAGCATGCGTGTGTGTGCCGAGCAGGTCTGGCCGGAGTTCAGCAGGCAGCTCGACACCGTGCCCTTCACCGCGGCGGCGAGGTCGGCGTCGTCGAGGATCACGGAGGCCGACTTGCCGCCGAGTTCCAGCGCGACCTTCTTCACCGTCGCGGCGGCGAGTTCGGCGACACGGCGGCCGGCACGCGTCGAGCCGGTGAAGGACACCATGTCGACGCGCGGATCGGACGCGAGGACTTCGCCGACGACCGGACCGTAGCCGGTCACGAGGTTGAACACGCCCGCCGGCAGGCCCGCTTCGGCGATGACGTCGGCGAGGATGAAGGCGTTGATCGGCGCGACCTCGGAGGGCTTCAGCACGACCGTGCAGCCCGCCGCGAGCGCCGGGGCGACCTTCAGCGAGATCTGGTTGAGCGGGAAATTCCACGGCGTGATCGCGCCGATGACGCCGATCGGCTCGCGCACGACCAGCGAATTGCCGACGCGCTCTTCCCACTGGAATTCGCGCGCGAGCTTCGCGTAGTGCTTCCAGCTGCCGATCGGTCCGGCGACCTGGAAGCGCCCCGCCATCTTCAATGGCATGCCGACTTCGTGCGCGATCGCGGCGGCGAGCTCGTCGCGGCGCGCTTCCAGTCCGGCGGCCACGCGCTCGATGCAGTCCGCGCGCTCGGCGGCCGGCAGGCGCGACCAGGCTTCGAAGGCGGCTTGGGCCGCGGCGATCGCGGCCTGCGCGTCCGCGGGGGCGCCTTCGGGGATGCGGGCGTAGACCGAGGCGTCGCTCGGGTCGATGACGTCGATCAGGCCGCTGCCGGCCGGGGCGACCCATTTGCCGCCGATGTAGAGTTTGTCGCGCAGGATGGTCATGGGGCTGTCCTTGGGCAAAGGAAACCCGTCGATTCTAGCCCGCGAGCCCGTATTTCCGGATCTTGTCGTGCAGGGTGGTCTTCGCGATCTGCAGCGCCTCGCTGCTGCGCGCGAGGTTGCCGTTCTGGCGGCGCAGCTCGGCGGCGATCAGCGAGCGCTCGAAGTTTTCGACCGCTTCGGCGAGCGACGCCCCGCGCGCTTCCGGTGACGGCGCGGCGCCGAAATCGCGGCGCAGGCCGAGCACCAGACACTCTGCTGCGTTGCGCAGTTCGCGCACGTTGCCGGGCCAGTCGTGCGCCATCAGCTGCTGCATCTGCTCGCGCGCGACCTCGGGGATGGCGCGCTGGTGCAGTTGCGCGGCGTGCAGCATGAAGTGCTCAAGCAGCAGCGGGATGTCCTCGCGACGTTCGCGCAGCGGCGGCAGTTCGACGCGGGCGACGTTGAGGCGGTAATACAGGTCGGCACGGAATTTCTGCCGGTCGGCGAGTTCGCGCAGGTCTTCCTTGGTCGCAGCGACGACACGGCACGCGACCGGGATCAGCGCGTTGGAGCCGAGGCGCTCGACGACGCGCTCCTGCAGCACGCGCAGCAGCTTGATCTGCACCGCCATCGGCATCGACTCGACCTCGTCGAGGAAAAGCGTGCCGCCGTTGGCGTGCTCGATCTTGCCGATGCGTCGCTTCTGCGCGCCGGTGAAGGCGCCCGCTTCGTGGCCGAAAAGTTCGCTGTCGATGAGGCTGTCGGGCAGGCCACCGCAGTTGAGCGCGACGTAGTTCCCCGCGTGGCGGCTGCTCAGATCGTGCAGACAGCGTGCGACCATCTCCTTGCCGGTCCCGGTCTCGCCGACGATCAGCACGTCGACGCTGGTGTCGGCGAGGTCGAGCAGCAGGCGGCGCACCGTCTCCATCTGTGGCGAACGGCCGATCAGGCGGCCTTCGATCGCGTCGCGATGGTGAAGGCGGCGGCGCAGGCTTTCGACCTCCATCGTCAGCGCACGCTTCTCCAGCGCACGGCGCACGACCTCGACGAGATGCTCGGGCGAGAAGGGCTTGGGGATGAAGTCGTAGGCGCCGCTCCTCATCGCCTCGACGGCAAGGGTCACGTCGCCATGACCGGTGATCATGATGACCGGCAGCGCGGCGTCCTGGGCGATCAACGCGCGCAGGAACTGCATGCCGTCGATGCCCGGCAGGCGCATGTCGGTGACAACGACGCCGGGGAAATCCGGGCCGACAAGGCGCTGCCCCGTTTCGGCCGAGGCGACCGCCTGTACCGGGATGCCAGCAAGCTGCATCGCCTGCTCGCAGCCGAGGCGCACGTTGGGGTCGTCCTCGACGATGAGGACCTTGAGCTCGTCGGCCCGGGAAGATGCGAGAGGGGAATTCATGCGTGGTTTTCTCCGGCCGCCGGCAGATCCAGCGTGAAGACGGCGCCGCCGTCGGTGTGGTTGGCCGCCGAGAGCTCGCCGCCGAAGTCGCGGACGATGTCCTGCGAGATCGCAAGCCCCAGCCCCAGCCCCACGCCGACCGGCTTGGTGGTGAAGAAGGGTTCGAAGATGTGCGCAAGCGCGTCGGCGGAAAGGCCCGGTCCGCTGTCGATGACGCGCACCAGCAGCCGGCCGGGTCCCCCCGCCTCCGCTTCGAGCCGCAGGCGGCGCACCGGGCTTTCGCCCATCGCGTCGACCGCGTTGCCGATCAGATTGACCAGCACCTGCTCGAGGCGGTTCTGGTCGCACCACGCGAGCGCCCTGCCCGGCTCGCAGCGGTTGTCGACGTCAACACCTGCGCGGCGCAGTTTCTGGTCGAGCAGGAAGAGCGCGTTGCGCAGCGCGTGGGCAACGTCCACCGAAGCGGGCCGCGCCGGCGACTTGCGTGCATAGGTCTTGAGCGGGTCGATGATCTCGCCCATGCGGTCGACGAGCGTGGCCATGATCTGCAGATTGCCCTGCGCGGTCGCCTGATCACCGCGGCGCATGAACTCGATCGCATTCCCCCCCAAGGTGCGCAGCGCACCGAGCGGCTGCGTGAGCTCGTGCGTGATGCCGGTCGCGAGCTGGCCCAGGACGGCGAGCTTGGCTGCCTGCACGAGTTCGTCCTGCGCCGCGCGCAGCGTCTGCTCGGCGCGCTCACGCTCGGCGACCTCGGCGCGCAGGCGCTCGTTCGCGGCGGTCAGGTCGGCGGTGCGCAGGCTGACCTTCTGCTCCAGTTCAGCGTTCGCCTTTTGCAGCAGGGCCTGCGCCTCCGCGCGGCTCTTCAGCGTGCGTCGGCGCTGGTGCAGGAAGAGGCCGAGCAGCAACACGCAGCCCGTCGCCGCGGCGCCGAGCGCCGCGTCGGTCAGCGCATCGGCACGGCGCGCGCGAAGATCCGCAAAGGTCACGAGTTGCCAGCCGGTTCCCGACAGCTGGCGGGTCTCGACGACAAAATCCCGCGCCTTCAGGCGGCGCCCGCCCACGAGCGTCGGCGCTTCGGGGAAGGAGACGAGCGCGGCCACGCCGGAGCCCGTTGCATCGAGCGTCACCGGGAACGGCCGGATCGCCTGATCGGCAAAACGCCGCGCTGCGCTGATCTCGGCGGCCACTTCGCCGCTCAGCGGGCGCAGCACCGTGTATTTCCACTCGGGCACCGACGCGACGATGACGACCCCGTTCGCGTCGGCCAGCAGCATGGGCTCGTCCCGGGGCATCCAGCGCCGTTCGAGTTCGCTCAGGCTGATCTTCACGACCGCGACGCCAACGATGCGCCAGTCCTGACCCTCGTCACGGATCGGGTGGGCAAAGAAGTAGCCCGCTTCGTTGCGCGTCTCGTCGATCGCGTAGTAACGGTCCGGCGCGCCGCGCACGGCGGCCTGGAAATAGGAGCGCAGCTTCTGGTTCTGGCCGAGCAGGTTGTCGGAATAGATCCAGTCGCTGGATGCGACCACCGTCCCGTCGACGTCGAGCACGAAGATCGCGAGGCCGCCGAAGAAGCCGTTGAGCTGTTCGAGGTAATGGTTCGCCGCCGGCTGCAGCGGCTCGAACTCGTCCTTCCCCGCGCGCAGCAGCCGCAGCACCTCGCTGCTCAGCGCGACGGCACTGGGCAGATGCTCGTAGCGGGTGACCGAGCCATCGACGGCGGTCGCCAGCAGGTCGAGGTCGTGGCGCGTGTCGGCGCGCAGGGCCGCCAGCCCGACACGGGCGCTGAAATGATAGGCCGCGACGCCCGCCAGCAGCATGCAGGCGGCGACCAAGGCAAGGCGGACAGCGACGTGGAGT
>NZ_WTVS01000102.1 GCF_012911005.2 Aromatoleum toluolicum
GCTCGATGCACGGCACCTGCACCAGCCCGCCCACCGGGTCGCAGGTGAGCCCGAGGTTGTGCTCCATGCCGATCTCGGCGGCGTTCTCGACTTGTTCCGGCGTGCCGCCGAGCACTTCGGCCAAGGCGCCGGCGGCCATCGAGCAGGCGACGCCGACCTCGCCCTGGCAGCCGACTTCGGCACCCGAGATCGAGGCGTTCTCCTTGAAGAGGATGCCGATCGCGGCCGCGGTGAGGAGGAAGCGCACGACGCCGTCCTCGGTCGCGCCGGGGATGAAGCGGTAGTAGTAGTGCAGCACCGCGGGGATGATGCCGGCCGCGCCGTTGGTCGGGGCGGTGACGACGCGCCCGCCCGCGGCGTTCTCCTCATTGACCGCCAGCGCGTAGAGGTTCACCCAGTCCATCGTGGTGAGCGGGTCGCGCAGCGCGGCTTCGGGCGCCGCGGACAGCATGCGGTGCATCGCCGCGGCGCGGCGCTTGACCTTCATGCCGCCGGGGAGCGTGCCTTCGATCTCGCAGCCGCGGCGCACGCAGGCCTGCATCACCTTCCAGATGTGCAGCAGGCCGTTGCGCGTCTCGGCTTCGCTCCGCCAGGCCTTCTCGTTCTCGAGCATCAGCTGGCTGATGGAGAGCTCGTTCACCGCGCACTGGGTCAGCAGCTGGTCGGCGCTGTGGAAGGGGTACGGCAGCTCGGTGCGGTCCTCGACGATGCGATCCGCGCCCGCGGCCGCCTCGTTCACGACGAAGCCGCCGCCGACCGAGTAATACACGTGGCTCGCGAGCTCGACCTCACCCTCGCCGTAGGCCGTCAGGCGCATGCCGTTGGGGTGGAACGGGAGCGTCTGGCGGCGCAGGAAGATGAGGTCGGTCTTCTCGCAATAGGCCACCGGATGCAGGCCCATCAGGGACAGCCGCTTGGCCTCGCGGATGCGCGCGAGGCGCGCCTCGACCGTGTCGGGGTCGATGAGATCCGGCGCCTCCCCTTCCAGCCCGAGCAGCACGGCGGTGTCGCTGCCGTGGCCCTTGCCCGTGGCGCCGAGCGAGCCGTAGAGCTCGGCCTTGACGCGGCGCACGCGCGCCAGCAGGCCGTCTTCCTTGAGTCCGGTCGCAAAGGTCAGCGCGGCACGCATGGGCCCCACGGTGTGGGAACTGGACGGACCGATCCCGACCTTGAACATCTCGAATACGCTGATCGCCATGGCGTGTCGCTCCTCGCGCGGCTCAGCGGGTGGCCGGATAGACCGGGAAGCGCGCGCACAAGGCCTTGGCCTTCTCGCGCACCGCGGCGATCACCGACTCGATTTGGTCAACGCGGTCGATGTGGTCGAGCACGTCGCAGATCCAGTTGGTGAGTTCCTTCGCTTCCGTCTCCTTGAAGCCGCGCGTGGTGATCGCGGGCGTGCCGATGCGGATGCCGCTGGTGACGAAGGGCGACTGCGGGTCGTTGGGCACGGCGTTCTTGTTCACCGTGATGTTCGCCGCACCCAGCGCCGCGTCGGCCTGCTTGCCGGTGAGGCCCTTGGCGACGAGATCGACGAGGAAGAGGTGATCATCGGTGCCGCCCGAGACGATCTTGTAGCCGCGCTCGATGAACACGCCGGCCATCGCGCGGGCGTTCTTCACCACCTGCTGCTGGTAGGCGCGGAACTCGGGTTGCAGCGCTTCCTTGAGCGCCACGGCCTTGGCGGCGATGACGTGCATCAGCGGGCCGCCCTGGATGCCGGGGAACACCACGGCGTTGAGCTTCTTCTCCAGCTCGGCGTTGGCACGCGCGAGGATGAGGCCGCCGCGCGGGCCGCGCAGGGTCTTGTGGGTGGTGGTGGTGACGACGTCGGCGAAGGGGATGGGGTTGGGATAGAGGCCCGCGGCCACCAAGCCCGCGACGTGGGCCATGTCGACGAAGAGCTTGGCGCCGACCTGGTCGGCGATGTCGCGGAAGCGCTTCCAGTCGACGATGCGCGAATACGCGGAGAAACCCGCGACGATCATCTTGGGCTTGTGCTCGAGCGCGAGCGCCTCGACCTGGGCGTAGTCGATCTCGCCGGTCGCCTCATCGAGGCCGTACTGCACCGCGTTGTAGAGCTTGCCGGAGAAGTTCACCTTGGCGCCGTGCGTGAGGTGGCCACCGTGCGCGAGGCTCATGCCCAGCACCGTGTCGTGCGGCTCCAGGAGCGCCATGTAGACGGCGGCGTTGGCCTGCGAGCCCGAGTGCGGCTGCACATTGGCGTAGTCCGCGCCGAAGAGGAGCTTGGCGCGGTCGATCGCGAGTTGCTCCACCACATCCACGTGCTCGCAGCCGCCGTAGTAGCGCTTGGCCGGGTAGCCCTCGGCGTACTTGTTGGTGAGCACGCTGCCCTGTGCCTCGAGCACGCGCGGGCTGGTGTAGTTCTCGGAGGCGATCAGCTCGATATGCGACTCCTGGCGCTCGAACTCGCCATCCATCGCGGCCTTCAGTTCGTCGTCGAAATCGGCAATACGGTCGGTCATTGCGAACATGGGCATTTGTCTCCTCGGGTTGGGACTGTCGTCGCCGACAGCGGCCGCATCGGATGGCGGCTTCATGGGAGGAGATATTAGGAAGTTCGCCCGCCGCGCTTTTGCCTGTATCCGTCACGCGCTTGCTTGATATGGACCGACGGGAAGGACTCGCGCCTCTTGTGCACAAGCAAGTGGTGGGCTGCCGTCCATCGGCACGAGCGTCGTCGTAGCCGAAATCCGCGGGGGTGATGACGCGCCCCACCCCATTCGGACATTGCCTGGATCAGGTCGCTCATCGTCCGGACACGCTTCTGTCCTCCCACCGGTCCGCGTGCTAGAAATGATTAGCGACGTGTGCCGTTTGCATCATGACCATAACCAATGGAGGGGAATATGAACCGACATCCATCAGGACTCGTTGTAGGCATCATGCGCGGCCTGGCGGCCACAGCCGTGCTGGTCGTTCCAATGTCCGCCTCCGCCGATTCGGAGCAAGCGCGCAGCCAGGTGTGGGACATCGCGCGCGGCGGGCAACTCTACGACGACTGGGGCAAGGTACTCGGCAAGGAACTGCCGGACACGACGCATCCGGCCTATCCCGCCAGCGGCAAGCAGAAGGGCTCGGCGACCTGGCGCTGCAAGGAGTGCCACGGCTGGGACTACAAGGGCGCGGACGGCGCCTACGGCAAGGGCTCCCACCACACCGGCATCAAGGGCTTGCGCGCGATGGTCGGCGCCGATCCGAAGGCGATCCTCAAGATCATCAGCGATGACAATCACCGCTATACGGAGGCGATGATCGGCCGCGGCGAGATGGAGAAACTGGCCCTCTTCGTGAGCCTCGGGCAGATCGACATGGACCAGCACATCGATCGGGCGACGCGGAAGTCGCGCGGCGAACCGGGCCGCGGCGCGCCGACCTACCAGACCATCTGCGCGGTGTGCCACGGTTTCGACGGCAAGACGCTGAACTTCAAGACGCCCGAGACCCCGGAATACGTCGGCACCATCGCGCGCGAGAATCCGTGGGAGTTCATGCACAAGGCACGCTTCGGCCAGCCCGGCATCCCGATGATCTCGCTGATCACGCTGCCCGACACGACGCTCGCCGATCTGCTTGCGGTGGCGCAGACCCTGCCGGAGAAGTAGGCGCGCCCGATTGCGCCAACCCGCCCCTTGAGTGCGGGCGGTCTCGGCGGCACGGTGCAGCGACGCGGCGGCGGCTCCGGTTTCCCCGCTGCGGTAGACCAGTCCGCCGTCGACTCGCCACACGAGTCTGACGAGAGGACGATTCGGCGAAGGGCGGGTCCTTGCCCTGCCCTTCGCGGTCGGACGTGCCGGCCCGGAGCTGTCGGCACATGATCCCGATCGCCTCGCCCGGTGCCACCACGAGTTCGCGCTCGAGCACCTGCGCGTACGGGTGGTAGCAGCGCAGCGCCGCGCCCCTGTCACCGACGGAGGGTACCCGCGTCGCGAACGAAATTCGGCGAAGGGCGGGTCCTTGCCCTGCCCTTCGCGGTCGGACGTGCCGGCCCGGAGCTGTCGGCACATGATCCCGATCGCCTCGCCCGGTGCCACCACGAGTTCGCGCTCGAGCACCTGCGCGTACGGGTGGTAGCAGCGCAGCGCCGCGCCCCTGTCACCGACGGAGGGTACCCGCGTCGCGAACGAAATTCGGCGAAGGGCGGGTCCTTGCCCTGCCCTTCGCGGTCGGACGTGCCGGCCCGGAGCTGTCGGCACATGATCCCGATCGCCTCGCCCGGTGCCACCACGAGTTCGCGCTCGAGCACCTGCGCGTACGGGTGGTAGCAGCGCAGCGCCGCGCCCCTGTCGCCGACGGAGGGTACCCGCGTCGCGAACGAAATCGGCCGGATCAACGTCGCGCCGGCGCCTGCTTCCGGAAACGCAGCGTGATCAGCGCCCCGATCGTCAGCAACGCGGCAATCAGGTAGAGGCCGTTGCTGAGGCTCCCCGTCGTGGACTTCACCCAGCCGAGCATGGTCGGACTGGCAAAGCCGCCGATCAGGCCCAGGCTGTTGATGAAGGCGATCGTGCCGGCGGCGGCCTTCGTGCCGCCGAGAAAATCCGTCGCGATAGCCCAGAACAAGGGCTGCAAGGTGAAGATGCCCGCGGTGGCGATGCTCATCACGAGCAGCGACAGCGGCAGGCTGCCGGCGGTCTGCGAGATCGTCGCGAGCGCCGCGGCGCCGAACAGCGCGCACGCGACGGTGTGGCGCCGCCGCTCGCCGCTGCGGTCAGAGTGACGGCACACGAGGATCATCGTGAGGACCGCGACGCCGTACGGGATCGCCGAGTACAGGCCGATCGACAGGACGTCGGTGACGCCGGCCCCCTTGATCAGCGTCGGCAGCCAGAAGCTGATCGCATACACGCCGCAAATGAAGGTGAACCATGTGAGCGCCATCGCATACACACGCGGCGACTTCACGGCATCGCCGAAGGAGTGGCCATGGAAGAAGGGACGGTCGGCATGGTCGCGCTGCAGTTCGCCGACGACGACGGCTTTTTCCTCGGCGCTCAACCACTTCGCCTGCTCGGGCCGGTCATCGAGGTAGAAGTATGCGATCACGCCGAGCAGACATGAAGGCAGGCCCTCGATGAGGAACATCCACTGCCACCCGCCCAGCCCGTTGAAGCCGTCGAGCGTACGCATCAGCCAGCCCGAGAGCGGGCCACCGACCACCCCGGCCATTGCGACCGCCGTAAGGAACAGCGCCATCACGCGCGCACGCCGATTGGCCGGGTACCAGCAGGTGAGGTAGAAGATCATGCCGGGGAAGAAGCCGGCCTCGAACACGCCGAGCAGGAAGCGCAGGACGTAGAACACCATCGGCGAGGTGATGAACATCATCGCCGCGGACGTGAGGCCCCACAGCACCATGATGCGCACGAGCGTCTTGCGCGCGCCGATCTTCTCCAGGATCAGGTTGCTCGGCACCTCGAACAGGAAGTAGCCGGCGAAGAAGATCCCGGCTCCCAGGCCGTACACGGCGTCGCTGAAGCCCAGGGCGTCCTTCATCTGCAGTTGCGCGAAGCCGACGTTGATGCGGTCGAGATAGGCGGCGACGTAGCAGATGAACAGGAAGGGCATCAGGCGCCAGGTAATCCTGCGATAGGTCGCATCCACCCTCTGCTCCTGCACGCCCTGACGCAGCCCCGGGGCGAAGGGCATCTCCAGTACCGTTGTAGTCATTCGTGTCTCCTCGTTCGAATATTTTTTCGAATCTGTGTGGATCGTCGGTGTTGCCTGTGCTGGCCGGGACGTCCTCCGGCGCTGCGGGTCTCGGTCGGTGGCGCCCTCCCTCTCAGTCCGCGACGGCGCCGAAGGCCAGCGCCGCATTCGTGCCGCCGAAGCCGAAGGAGTTCGACAGCGCGACGCGCACCGGCCGGTGCCTGGCCGTGCCGGGCACGAGGTCCATGCGTTCGAAGCCCTCGGGCGGTGCGGACAGGTTGAGCGTCGGCGGCACGAGCTGATCGCGCAAGGCGAGCATGCACACGATGGCCTCGACGGCGCCCGCGGCACCGAGCAGATGCCCCATCGCCGACTTGGTCGAGGACACCGACAGGCCGCCCTCCCCGCCTTGCTCGGCATGTGCGCCGAAGACCTCGCGCAGCGCGCGCAGCTCGACGAGGTCGCCGAGCGGCGTCGAGGTCGCATGGGCGTTCACGTAGTCCACGTCCTCCGGGGCGACGCCCGCCCAGGCCAGCGCCGCGCGCATCGCGCGCACGGCGCCGCTGCCGTCCTCGGGTGGCGCGGCGACGTGATAGCCGTCGCCCGACAGGCCGTAGCCGAGCACTTCGGCGTGGATGCGCACACCCCGCGCCCGCGCGTGATCGTAGTCCTCGAGCACGACGATGCCGCTGCCCTCGCCAATCACGAAGCCGTCGCGCGCGGCGTCCCACGGGCGGGAGGCGGCCTGCGGCGCGTCATTGAAGCTTGTCGATAACGCCCGTGCGGCACAGAACCCGGCGATACCCAGGCGCGACACGGCGCCCTCGGTGCCGCCCGCGACCATCACGTCGGCGTCGCCCAGCATCACCATGCGCGCGGCGTCACCGATCGCGTGCGCGCCGCTCGCACAAGCGGTCGCCACGCCGTGTGTGGGGCCCTGCAGGCCGTGGCGGATCGCGACCTGTCCAGCGGCGAGGTTCACCAGCGCGGACGGGATGAAGAAGGGCGAGATGCGCCGCGCGCCCTGGCGTTCCAACGTCAACGCGCCTTCGGCAAGCGCCGGCAGGCCGCCGATGCCCGAGCCGATCAGCACGCCGGTGCGCTCGCGCGCCGGCTGCGACGACGGGTGCCAGCCTGCGTCGCGCAGCGCCTGCTCGGCCGCGCACAGCGCGTACATCGCGAAGCGATCCATCTTTCGCTGGTCCTTGGGCGGCACCCACTCGTCGGCATCGAAGCCGCCATCGGCATTGGCCCCTTCCGGCAGCAGGCCCGCAATGCGCGATGGCAGGTCGGCGACGTCGAAGCGATCGATCGCGCGGATGCCCGACTCGCCCGCGAGGAGCCGCGCCCAGGTGCGCTCCACGCCGACGCCGAGCGGCGTCGCAAGCCCCCAGCCCGTCACGACCACGCGCCGCAGCGCCCTCCGTCCCGCACCTGCTCCCGCCATCTTGCCTCCTGCTGTGGATGTGACTGTGTGCTTGCCTACCAGGCAACCGTTCCCATCTGAATGCTAGTCGACACTATTGTCGTTTTTATTTACAGTTGATCAGCCATTATTGCCTCAACCGATCATTATTCCTCTCCACCGTCGGGAACCCGCCGCCATGCGTTTCGAAATCCGCCACATGCGCGCCTTCATCGCCGTTGCCGAGGAACTGCAGTTCCGCCCCGCCGCCGAGCGCCTGCACATGACGCAGTCGGCGCTCACGCGCACGATCCAGCATCTGGAGGAAGCCGTCGGGGCCGAGTTGCTGTCGCGCACGACGCGCGTCGTGCAGCTCACCGAGGCCGGCCGCACCTTCCTCTACGAATGCCGGCTCGCGCTCGGCCACATCGAGAAGGCCTCGCTGCTCGCGCAGGCCGCCGCCGACGGCAAGGTCGGCTACCTGCGCATCGCGTACATGGACTTCGCGATCAACGGCAAGCTGCCGATGATCATCGAGAAGTTCCTGCACACCCATCCGGGCATCAAGGTCGAGCTGTTTCACTTTCCTAGCTCGAAACAGAAGGAGGCGTTGCTGGAGTCGCGCATCGATGTCGGCTTCCTGATCGGCCCCTTCGAGTCGCCGAGCGTGCGCCAGCTCCTGGTCGCGCGCGAGGAACTGGTGGTGCTGCTGCCGGCCGCGCATCCGCTCGTTGACAAGCCGTCGATCTCGATCCGCGATCTCGCCAACGAGAAGTTCATCCTCGGTTCGAAGGACTCGTGGGAGGCTTTCCGCGCCCACTTCTTCGCGCTGTGCCACGCCGCGAACTTCTCGCCCCTTATCGCGCAGGAAGCGTCCACGAGCGACGGCATCTTCGGTCTGGTGGCCGCGAACATCGGCGTCGCGCTGTATGCGCGCTGCGCGGAGAACATCCTGCGCAAGGGGCTCGTCATCCGGCCGCTGGCAGGCCGGCACAAGCCGCTGGAAACCCTGGTGTGCTGGCGCAAGGACATTCCGACTCCCACCGTGGACCGATTCGCGCAGTTCCTGCACGACAACGCCGACGAATTCGGCATCGCGCAGGAGACACGAGAATAGCCGTGCCCAACGCCCGAACTGTTGCCGCTTGGGGCACGATTGTTGTCTCTGAGCGCAATAGTCGCCATTGCCCCTCACCCGGATAAAGAAGGCGACCCGCAGGCCAGGAGCGCCCGCGGATCGCCAAGGGGGAGGACGTTGCGCGAACTCAGAAGAACTGGTTGGGCACGAAGGTGACAATCTCCGGGAATGCCGTGAACAGCCCGATCACGCCCAGCATGATCAGCCAGTACGGCACCGTCGCCCACGACGCCTCGCCGAGGCTAACCTTGCGCTTCGAGATCGTCACCAGCACGAAGAGGTTGAGCCCCACCGGCGGCGTGATCATGCCGACCTCCATCAGGATCGTGACGATGATGCCGAACCAGATCGGGTCGAACTGCATCGACATCATCAGCGGGAAGGCGATCGGCAGAGTCATCAGAAGCAGCGAGATGCCGTCGAAAAAGCAGCCCAGCACGAGATACACGAGCACGATCGCGAGCAGCACCTCGTAGCGGCTCAGCCCCATCTTCGCGACCCAGTCGACGAGCTCCTTGGGTAGGCCCAGGACGCTGATCGCCTGTGCGAGGATCAACGTGCCGAGCAGCACCATCGCGATCGTGCCGAACATAAGCACCGAGGTCTTGAACGACTGCCACAGCTTCGGCAGCGTCAGGTCGCCCCAGATGAAGCCCAGCACCGTCGCCGCGACAACGCCCAGCGCGGCGGCCTCGGTGGTCGTTGCCAGCCCCATGTAGATCGTGCCAAGCACGA
The DNA here is from genome assembly GCF_012911005.2 of Aromatoleum toluolicum. Classification (GTDB taxonomy): domain Bacteria; phylum Pseudomonadota; class Gammaproteobacteria; order Burkholderiales; family Rhodocyclaceae; genus Aromatoleum; species Aromatoleum toluolicum. The sequence continues at coordinate 8,949 of NZ_WTVS01000102.1, forward strand.
AGAAGATCAGGATGGGCAGCGGCCAGATCGCACGCAGGCCGGTGAAGATCTCGCCCCAGCTCGGCCGCTCGTCGGTGCGCGGCGCCAGATCCTTGCGGAAATAACACAGGCCCGCGATGTAGACCGAGAACAGGCCGGCGAGCAGCAGCCCCGGCACGATGCCGGCGATGAACAGCTTGCCGATCGACACGTCCTGCGTCGCGCCGTAGATCAGCAGCGACAGACTGGGCGGGATCAGCAGGCCCAGCGTGCCGCCGGCCGCGAGCGAGGCGATCACCGTCGCCGGATCGTAGCCGCGCTTGACGAGCTCCGGATAGCCGACCGAGCCGATCGCCGCCGCGGTAGACGAGCTCGACCCGCTCACCGCGCCGAACACCGTGCACACGGCGATGTTGGTGTGCAGCAGCTTGCCGGAGAAGCGATGGAACAGCGGCGTGAGGCCGTTGTAGATGCGCCCCGAGATGCCGCTCGCCATCAGGATGTCGCCGAGGAAGATGAACAGCGGCACTGCACTCAGCGTGAAATCGGTGAAGGTGTTCCACACCGCCTGCACCGCGAGCGAGGTCGCCTCGCCCACCTGGAACTGCAGCAGGATCAGGCCCGTGAGGCCGAGCGCGGCGCCGAGCACCGCGCCGGTCACCATCAACACGAGCATGCTGGTCGAAAGGATGCCCCAGGTCATAGCGCGTCCTCCTCGCCGGTGATGGAGAAGAACGACGACCGACCGGCGAGCTGGCGCAGGCTGTCGGCCATCTGGGCGACGCTCACGAGCACCAGCACCACGGTGCACAACGGCAGCATCGCCATCCACGGCCACAGCACCATCGCACCGATGTCCGAACGCGCGTCGAGGAGGCGCGAGTAGTCGGCGAAGTCGTAGGACAGCACGAGGAACCACACGCAGAAGGTCGTGAGGATCAGCGTCGCGCCGATATCCACGAGGTGGCGCAGCGGCCCCTGCAGGCCGCGCGTGACGATGTCGAGGATGATGTGACGGCGCATCACGAGGCCCAGCGGCATCGCGAGGAACGCCATCGTGGCGAACAGCAGGCCGATGAATTCATCGGAAAAGGCGAAGGGTGCACCTACAAAGTAGCGCATCACGACGCCCAGGAACACGAACAAGCTCATCAGCACGGCAGCGACGGCGGCGAGCCGGTTCATGCCGAGCGCGAGCCATTCCAGGCAGCGGATCAGGAAATGCATGTTGGTCTCCAGCGATTGATTCCGGAACGATCCGGACGGCCGCCGCGCGGCGGCCGCCCCTGCCACGCCGCGTCAGGGCGTGAGCTTGGCGATCGCCTCCTTCATGCGCTGGTAGTAGTCGACGCCCTTCGGGCCGGCCGACTTCGCCATCTCCGCCCAGGCCTTGTCGGACGCTGCGACGAAGGTGCTCACGTCGCCCTGCGAAAAGGGCTGCAGCATCGTGATGCCGAGCGCCTTGCGCTCCTCGACGGCGGCGTTCTCGCGCTCGGCGCTCACCGCGGCGTCGCGCGTCTTGGCCCACATCGCCTCGCCGGCCTCGACCAGCACCGCCTGCAGGTCCTTGGGCAGGCGCGACCACGCCTTGTCGCTCACGCCGAACATCCACGGCACAGCAGCCCACGGGTGCATGTAGGCCTCGTACTTCGCGACCTCCTGCAGCGACACGGTCTTCGCGACCGTCGACAGGTAATAGGCGCAGTCGACGACCCCCGTCTGCAGCGCCATGTACATGCTGTTCTGCGGGATCACCTGCGCCGCCACGTCCAGCCCCTGGAAGGTGCCGACGAGGTGGCTGCCCCACACGCGCAGCTTCTTGCCCTTCAGTTGCGCGAGGCTGTTTACCGGCTCCTTGCAATGCACGCCGACGTTGAACACCGGGCTCACGACGCCGCCTACGGTGTGGATGCGCCACTTCGCGTAGCCTTCCTCGTAGATCGCGCGCATCGTCGGCAGCAGTTGCAGATGCTGCTGCGGTGTGCGGATCGCGCCCTGCACGTACACGACGCCCAGCTCCGGCGCGTCGCGCGTGAAGTACTCGCCGTACAGCATCGCCATGTCCACGGCACCGGCCTGCATGATGCGCAGCAGGTCGGCGTCCTTCAGCCCCAACGAACCGGCGTGGAAGACGTTGATCTTGAGCCGCCCGTTCGAGCGCGCCGCGACGTCGTCGGCGAATTGCTGCAGATACTTCGCTTCCGGGCGGGATTCGACGATCTGGCTGTGCATCTTCAGTTCAATCGTCTCCACCGCCGCCACACTGCCCGAGACGACGCACAGCGCGCCGAGCAGCAGCTTCCTGAAAATCGACAAACCACTCATGACAAACACTCCTTTGGTGATGGGCGCGCGCCGATCGCGCGCACCTGCCGCCACGCGTCGGTCGTCGCTTGTTTTCGTTATTGGCGTTCCCGGCTCGCGGGCGGATGAAGCACGGCGGGGGCGGCAATGCCCCCGCTGCGCCCCGGATCAGCCCTTCATCGAGTAGAGATAGTCGACGCAGCGGTCGACCGACTCGACGTCGGCGAACTTGGCGTCGATGTCGAACAGGTTCCACTCGACCGCGCCGGGCACGCGATCGCCGATGCATTCACGCACGGCGATCGTGCGGAAGCCTTCGGCGAGGCCATCGCACAGCGTCGTGCGCACGCAGGCGGACGCCGTCACGCCGGTCACGAGGATGGTGTCGACGCCGGCCGCGCGCAGGAAGCCCGCGAGGTAGGTGCCATGGAAGGAGCTCGCGCGCTTCTTGATCAGCACCTGCTCGCCCGCGATCGGCGCGATGCGCGAGTCGATCGCCCAGATGTTCTCGTCCTCCTGATTCACGACGTCGACCGGGATCTTGTTGTGCCACAGGCCCATGTCGGTGTGTGGATTCTTGCGGTCGGTGACTTGGTAGCAGGTCGTCACGTGGATCACCGGATGATTGTTCTCGCGGCAGGCCTTCAGCAGGCGCTGCACGCCGGGGATGATCTCGTCGTCGATCTTCTCGCACGTGAAGGGGTTGCCGGGGCGGGTCCAGGCGTTGGCGAGGTCGACATTGATCAGCGCCGGCTTCTTGCCGAAGCCCACCCGGCGCTGGAAGCCGCGCTCCTGGTACAGCTTGGTGGCTTCGGCGAAGGCTTGCTTGAGCATGTCGTTGAGTTGGCTTTCCATGTGATTCGTCTCCAGACAGTGTTGGTTTCGGGGTGGCGACAAAGGCGTCTTTGTCTGGAGGAATACTAGCCAATACTATTGATCTTTCTATTTACAATTAATAAGTTACTATTGTCTTAATTAACAATAATCAAAAGTAGTCACGGGCGTGGAAAATTTCACGAGAGCCACGGCAACGCGACAAAGAGACGGAGTCATTAGAAGACTCGCCTCTCCACTCCCCGCCCGTCACTATCTCGACGTCCCACCGCCACCGCCAACCGCCTTACCCCCTCCGAAACCATCCCTTCCTCCAGATTCCCGTACCCCAACACAAGCCCGTTGCACATCATCGGCGCTCTGGCATAGCTCCCCAGCGCCCGCACCCCCAGCCCCAACTCGGCTGCACGCTTTACCACCTCCGTATCGCGTATCTCGGATGGCAACCACATGACCAGGTGCAGCCCGGCCTCGCCGCCCGACAGTTCCACGCGCGGTCCGAACGCTTCCCGCAGCGCCGCACGCAGTGCGGCCTGGCGCGCGGCGTAGCGAGCGCGCATGCGACGCAGGTGGGTGGTGTAGTGGCCGCGCCGGATGAAGTCGGCGAGCGCGCGCTGTTCGATACCCTGCCCTGCCCGCGTCGCCTGCGCGGTAGCACGGGCGAAGTCCGCGGCGATGGCTTGCGGCAGGACGATGTAGCCGAGGCGCAGGCCGGGATAGAGGGTCTTGCTGAAGGTGCCGACATAGACGACCGGGGCGTCCGCCTGCAGGCCGAAAAGCGCGGGCGGCGCGGGGCCAGTGCGGCGGAATTCGCTGTCGTAGTCGTCCTCGATGATCCAGGCGCCGGACCGCCGTGCGCGCTCAATCAGGGCGAGGCGTCGCGGCAGGGACATGACGCGGCCTGTCGGGTACTGGTGCGAAGGCGTGATCATGATGAGTCGCGGCGGGTGATGGCGCCAGTCGTCCTCGCAGGGGGACAGCCCCTCGGCGTCGACGGGCACGTCATGCACCTGAAGCCCGGCGAGGCCGAAGGCGACACGGGCGGCGAGGTAGCCGGGGTTTTCGGCCCAGACCGTGTCCCCGTGGTCGCCGAGAAGGCGGGCGCAGAGGTCCAGTGCCGCCTGCGTTCCGCTGGTGATGACGATTTGTGCCGCATCCATCGACAGACCGCGCACGCTCGTAAGGTGGCCGGCCAGCGCCTCGCGCAGTGCGGGGTCGCCGCCATGCGCCGCGTAGCCCAGCTGGCGCCAGCCCGCGTCACGCCAGGCGCGTTCGAGGCACGCGCGCCAACTGCGGAAAGGGAAGGCACCGAAGTCCGGCACACCGGGAGAAAATGGCAGCGCCGCAACCTCGCGCGCCAGTTCGGGCTGCAGCGCGGCCGCAGCGCGGGCAGAGAGTCGTTGGCGCGCCGCGGGCGCATCCTCCGTGGCCGATCGCACGGCCGGACGCGCAGGAAGCGCCGCCACGCGCGTGCCTTGGCGGTCTGCCACCAGGCAACCTTCGGCGACGAGCTGCTCATAGGCGAACAGCACGGTGTTGCGGGCGATCTTCAGCGAAGCGGCCAGCACGCGGCTGGCGGGGAGGCGAGTGCCGGACGCGAGACGGCCGGACAGGATCGCGTCGCGCAGGCGGCGGTAGAGCATTTGCTGGCGCGGCAAAGAGTGTGGAAACGTCTGCGGCAATGGCGGGGCGAGCAGCCAGTCGAGCTCCATCGTGGCTCCATGGTTTGTCGATTCTGTGGCACTACGAAAGGTACCACCACCGCCGTAGGCTTGCGTCGTCCTTCCCTTC
>NZ_WTVS01000103.1 GCF_012911005.2 Aromatoleum toluolicum
GGAGGGCCTCGACAGGGGTACTCATGATGAACTCCATATACGCCATCTGGCTTCAATTATAGGCAAATTTGGCGGATGCGGGCGTTCAGAGTGTTATGTCCGGTATTGGCGAGAGCACCTGATCGAGGAAATCGCGCAACGGCATGCGAAAGCCGGCGGCATTGGGGTGGCCGCCGCCGCCGTAATGTTCGGCGATGCGCGCGACGTTCACGACGTTGCAGCCGCGTAGCGAAGCCTTCACGAAGCCGTCGCCGGCGAGCTGCCAGACGAGGCCGAAGGTGCGCGAGCGTTCGGCGAGCCGTCCGCCGAGTTCGGACGCGAATGCCGCGCTGGCGTTGATTGCCAGGCCGCCAATCCGTTCGTCGGTCGGGGTGGCCGCGGCGCCCGGCGCGCCAGTGGACTGCAAGCCCACGGGCATCACCAGCGCACTTGTTGAGAGCCGATCAACCTCGATGGCGAGGAAGCGGTCGACGGCCGCGCCTTCATCGAGCAGGGCACGGTGGGCGGGGGACGTCGCATCCTCGCTTGCGCGCACGATGGGATCCCAGCTCGGGAAGGCGAAGTCGCGCATGCGCAGTGCGCGGCAGAAGGGGCGTGTGCCGGGAAGCCGGAAGCGCCACATGTCCTGGTCTTCGATGTGTGCGAGCGCTGCCGGGACGGCCGTTTCGGGGTGGAAATGTTCCCATGCGAGCCGTGCGCCGGATCGTTCGAGGTCGAAGATCACCGTCAGATTGCGCGCGGGATCGTGATGGCGTGCGCCGCTGCTCCCTTCGTCCGCGTGCAGCAGCTCGGCCCACGCCGCGCGGGCGCTGGCGTGGTGATCGATCAGGCAGACCGAACGGGCCCGCGCGGCCATGCGCTCGAGTTCGGCGCGGGGAAAGGAGAAGTCGAGGATGAAGACGTCGCGCCCGGCGACGTCGTCGACCTGCCAGGCGTTCCCGTAGTGCATCGGCAGATAGCGTGCCGCATCGCCGAGGCGGCGCCAGGCGGCGTAGGCCGCGCCGAAGCCGTCGAGGCAGTCGCCGTGGTAGTAGATCGTGGTTGGTGTGCTCATGGTCCGTCCCATCATGCCACAGGGCGGGTGGGATGGACCGCCGTCGGCCCGGAGCCCGGAGAGGGGGCGCCCGGAATCAGGACGCGCTTCGCACCAGCGCCGCCAGCCGCTCCAGTCCGACATCGGCCTGCTCTGCGGTCGCATGGCTGAAATTGAGCCGCAGCTGGCCGCAGGCCTCGACCTCGTGCGGCAGGAAGGGCTCGCCCGGCATGAAGGCGACATTCGCTTCGATGGCCTTCGGCAGGAGCACGCGGGTGTCGATCCGCTCGTTCAGCGTCAGCCAGAAGAAGAGGCCGCCGGGGGGCGTGCGCCACGTGGCGATGTCGCCGAAATGTCGGCGGAGGGCCTGTTCGAACGCGTCGCGGCGGACGCGATAGCTCGCGACGAGGGCGTCGATGCGCGCATGGCGCGCCGGATCGTTGAGCTGCTGCAGCACCACCCACTGGCTGACACGGTTGCTGTGCAGGTCGGCAGCCTGCTTGAGGCGCGTCAGGAAGGGGAGCAGTTCGGGCGAGGCGACGAGGTAGCCCAGACGCAGCCCGGGAGCCAGGTTCTTCGAAAAGGAGCCCTGGTAGATCCACGGCGTGCGGCTAAGCCCGGCGCACAACGGCGTGCGCTCGCAGGGATCGTAGGCGAGGTCGCGGTAGGGGTCGTCCTCGAACACGGGGATCCGCGCTTCGTCGAGGCTGGCGGCAAGCGCGGTGCGTTGCGCGGCGTCGAGGCAGCGTCCGCTCGGATTCTGGAAGGTGGGAATGACGTAGGCGAATGCGGGCTTCTCTCGCACGAAGGATGCCGTATCGGGTGCCTCGGCGTCGTAGGCAAGCAGTCGTGCGCCGAAGAAGCGGAACACCTGCAGGGCCGCGAGGTAGGTGGGGGACTCCACGGCAACGGGGGTCTGCGGATCGATGAACAGTTTCGCGACGAGGTCGATGCCCTGCTGCGACCCGGAGACGATCAGCACCTGGTCGGCCGTGCAATCCAGGCCGCGCGTGCGCAGGTCCGCGGCGATCCATTCGCGCAGCGGGCGTTCCCCCTCGCTGGGACCGTACTGCAGCGCGTTCTGCGGCATGGCATCGAGGGACAGCCGCGGAAAACTGTCGCCGGAGGGCAGGCCGCCGGCGAACGAGATCATGCCCGGGCGATCGACGACGGCGAGGATTTCGCGGATCGGCGATGCGTGCAGGTCGCGGGTGCGGGTTGAAAATGCGGGGAGGGCGGATAGCTGGGCGGTCATCGTGGCGTCCGGTGAAATGTCAATAAACTTGACCTATGGACAAGGTAATGGTTCGCCTTCTAACATGTCAATATGGTTGACCAAAATTTCTCCTGCGACCCGTCCGCGTCCGCTGCCGATGAGGCACGGCTGCGCAAGGCGATCGAGCTGCTGTACTTCGGCTATCGCGCCTTCACCGCGCCACCGGATCGCATCCTCGAAGAGCGCGGCCTCGGACGGGTGCATCACCGCATTCTGTATTTCGTCGGCCGCAATCCGCACGTTTCGGTGAATGCCTTGCTCGGCGTGCTGGGCGTGAGCAAGCAGGCCTTGAATGCACCATTGCGGCAAGTGGTCGAGATGGGGCTGGTCGCGACGGAAACCGCCGCGCACGACCGGCGCGTCCGTCAGTTGCGGCTCACGCCTGCGGGCGAGGCACTGGAAGCACGCCTCACCGGCGCACAGATGGTCCAGCTTGAGGCCGCGTTTGCGCAGGCGGGCGCCGGGGCCGAGGCGGGGTGGCACGCGGTCATGGAATGCCTCGTCGGCGGGGGAAGATAGCCGGCTTCCCGCGGCGGATGCGGCGGACACGTGCGCGGGTGATAATTGTCCGCAATGCGACGCAGCCCGGAGGTGGCGTCGTCAGGCAAACCGTGCCGCGGGCGTACGGACAATTCGAGGGGCAAAGGATTTGCACAGGCTGCGGAGCCGGATTTTCCCGGCGCTGGCCGCTCACGGCGGAGGCGACTGGTTGCTGACGCTGACTGCGGCCGGCTTGCGGGCGGACCTGATCGCCGGGCTGCTCGGTGCGCTGCTGGTTCTGCCGCAAGGGGTGGCCTTCGCACGCCTGGCGGGCCTGCCGCCCGAGTACGGAATCTATACGGCGATCGTTCCGTGCATCGTGGCGGCGCTGTTCGGTTCGAGCCGCCACGTGATGTCCGGCCCCACGAACGCCAACTCGCTCGCGCTCTTCGCGATGCTGTCGCCGCTGGCGCTGCCGGGCTCGCCGGACTATCTGCGGCTCGTGCTCACGGCCACCTTCATGGTCGGGGTGATGCAGTTCCTGATCGCCCGTTTTCGCCTCGGTTCGCTCGCCAACTTCATTTCGCCGTCGGTGCTGCTCGGCTTCATGTCGGGCGCCGCCTGCCTGATCGGCTACCGCGCGGTGCTGGATCTGTGGGAGCTGGCGCGATCGGGCGGCGTGCTTGCCACAGGGGAACCGCTCGTCGCGCTCGTGACCGTCGCGACGACACTGGTCGTCGTCCGCTACCGTCGGCGCTGGCCGGCGATGCTGCTGGGCCTGGCGGCCGGCTATGCGCTCGGCGAGGGCTGGCAGATGCAGACCGGTCAGCGCATCGAGCGGCTCGGGGCACTGACGTCGGCGGTTCCTCCCCTGAGCATGCCGGATCTTTCGCCGGCAACGCTCGCGCAGCTGTCGGGTATCGCGCTGTCGCTGACGATCGTTGCGCTGGGGCAATCGATCTCGATTGCGAAGGCGCTCGCGGAACGCTCGGGACAGCATATCGACGTCAATCGCGAATTCTTTGGGCAGGGGCTGTCGAACATCGCCGGCAGCTTCTTCTCCTCATACCTCTCCTGCGGTTCGCTGAACCGCTCGCTGCCGAACCTCGAGGTCGGTGCGCGGACGCCCCTCGCGGCGGTGTTTTCGAGCCTGCTCCTGCTGCTTCTGGTCCTCGCGGGGGCGGATCTGCTCGCCGGAATCCCGATGTCGGCGATCTCGGCACTGCTCCTGTATGTGGCGTGGTCGCTGATCAACGTGCCGAAGATCGTCGAGATCGCGCGTTTCAGCCGGCAGGAGGCGGTCTGCCTCGGTGCGACGTGGGGCGCGATGCTGCTCATCCCGATCGAGTTCGCGATCCTCATCGGAGTGGGCTGTCGCTGATCTTTTACCTTCATCACACGTCCCGGCCGGTGATGCGGGTATTGGTGCCGCATGGTCCGGAGCGGCGCTTCACGCCCGTCGAGGACATCCCGGGCGAGGCGGCGGAGTGCCCGCAGCTGAAGCTGGTGCGCATGGAGGGCGACGTGTACTTCGGGGCGGCGCAGTACGTAGGGGATGTGCTTAAGGCGTTCCGCGAGCGCCATCCGGGGCAGAAGCACCTGCTCGTGATGGCCAAGAGCATGAATTTCGTGGATCTCGCCGGCGAGCAGCTGTGGGCGCGCGAGTTCCGCACGCGGGCGGACGCGGGCGGCGGACTGTACTTCCACCGGCCGCGACCGCGGGTGCTCGACGCGTGGCGACGCAGCGGGCTGCACGACAGCCTGCGCGGCGGGGGGCACATCTTCGCGAGCAAGGCCGAAGCCCTGGCGCGCATCGTCCCCGCGCTCGACCCGCAGGTATGCGCGCATTGCAGGGCGCGGATCTTCCGCGAGTGCCGGGGGATGCCCGGGGCGCCGGCGGAGGAAGTGAGCCGGGGCGGATGAGCGCTCCCGGCGGTGAGGGTTCCGGCCGATCAGGCCGTCTGGGCCTTCGGCAATCCCCGGACTTCGGGCCAGGCGCCGCCGAGCAGTTGCGTGAGTTCGGCAGCGAACTTGTGCAGCGTGGGCACCATGGCTTCGAGCGTCTTTTCGTCGAGTCGGTACTTGGGGCCGGAGACCGACAATGCGCCGACCAGGCGTTGCTGGACGGCGAAGACGGGGCAGGCCACTGCCGCGGTTTCGGGGTCGCGCTCGCCCAGGGACATCGCATAGCAGCGGTCGCGGATCTGGTCGTACTTGGCACCCGACAGGCCGCTGAAGGCGAGCAGGACGTGGCCGGACGCGCCGTTGTTGAGCGGGAAGGCGTCGCCTTCATGGATCGCGTCGCGAATCGCGCGCGGGGAGTCGACACGGTGCAGGCACACGCGGCGGTCGTCGTCGCGCACGAAGAAGGAGATGCCTTCGCGGATTTCCTCGGACATGCGGCGCATGATCTGCGGCACGAAGTCCGAGGTGCTGAAGTGCTTCTGGTACAGGGAGCCGAGGTACAGCGGCTTGGGACCGAGGCGGTAGGCGCCGTCGTCGAGGCGGCGCAGGTAGCCGAACTTTTCCAGTGACTCCGCCAGCCGCAGCGTGGTGCTCTTGTAGAAGCCCGCACGCTTGGAGATCTCGGTCAGGGTCAGGCTCTTGTCCCGGTCGGTGAAGACATCGAGGATGGTCAGGGCGCGTTCTACGGATGCGACGCCTTCGCTGCTCATGGGAATGCTCCAGTAAAATGAAACCAGGTTTTCATTATTGGACCATGATAACCGGGTTTATGGTGAATCTCGCCCGGACGCGCGTGGCGCTTTACGCAGCAGGTACGAACACGGGACCGTGGTTACGCAGCGGCACGCCTGCCGGGGTTGATCTACGATACCATTAAATAATGGAACATCGTTCTATCCGTTGCAATGGCATTTGTGGTCGATGGCCCCGCTGCGGCGAGGCGGCCACACGGACCGGAACACCGCGCGCGGCGGCGCAGAAAGCCGTTGGGTTCATGCGGGACGTATGATAATAATTGCGCTGAGGCCAAGCGCCGTTTCCGCTGAATACATACGGCCCGCTCGCAAGTGGCAACCAGGAGTCAAAGGATGCAAGACCCGTTTTTTCCGACCTCTGATGCTTCAGGCAACGTCCTGGGGATGGACGGTCTCGAATTCGTCGAGTTCGCTTCGCCCGACCCGGATGCGCTCGGCGCCCATTTCGAACGCATGGGTTTTTCCGCCGTGGCGAAACACAGGTCGAAGAACGTGGTCCTGTACCGCCAAGGCGACATCAATTTCCTCATCAACTCCGACGAGGAGAGCTTTGCGCAGACTTTCAACCGGACCTACGGGCCGGGGATCTGTGCGATCGCGCTGCGCGTGAAGAACGTGGCGTCCGCCTACAAGCGTGCGCAGGCAACCGGTGCGTGGGACGTGCCGCCGCATGCGGGCGCGATGGAGCTGAACATCCCCGCGATCATTGGCATTGGCGGAACGCACGTATATTTCATCGATCGTTACGGCGATCACACGATCTACGACGTCGACTTCGTGCCGCTGCCGCAGACGAAGCCGCCGGCGACGCCGATGGGGCTGACGAGCGTGGAGCACGTGGCGCTCACCGTGTGCGCGGGTCGTGAGCAGGAGTGGATCGAGTTTCACGAGCAGGTGTTCGGATTCCGCGTGCTGCAAACGAGCTCGAGCGGATCCATCTGGATGGAAAGCCCCTGCGGCAAACTGCGCATCGTCCTGCGTCCGGCGTCGGACCAGGTGCGCGAGGGGGAGCCGGCGGCCGACCCGCTGAACGTCGAGGGGATCGCCTGCATCGGCATCGAGACGCATTCGCTCGCGGAGGTGGCGGCAGGCTTCGGCGACGCAGGGATTCCGGTCGCCCGCGGGCCGGAGAGCGACCCGGAGCGGCCGGGCGTGAAGCACCTGGTGACCGCGCCGGTCGTGGATCCGTTCTACTTCGAGATCGTGCAGCGTACGGAGTGACGCGGCGCGCTCAGGTTCGACAGCAATGACATTTCACCGCCCGGGCGGCACGAACGATGAAGACTGACAGGATCGGGATCAACAGCGCGACGCTCCCCGGCGCTCTGCACGAGAAAATGGACGCCGTGCGGGAAGCCGGGTTCGGTGCCCTGGTCTTGAGCGCCAAGGATCTGCTGGCGCATCCCGAAGGCGCTGCTGCCGCTGCACGCAAGGTGCGCGCGAGCGGCGTGCGGGTATGCGCCTTCCAGTTCCTGCGGGAAATGACCGGGGCTTCGGACCGCGAGGTCGGTTACCGCATCGATGCGGCGAAATCGATGATCGAACTGGCGGCCTCGGTGGGTTGCCGGCTGCTGATCGTCTCGTCTTCGACGGCCCCCACGGCCATTGCCGACCCGGAGGCGCTGGCACGCAACCTCGCAGTGCTCGGCACGCTCGCGACACCGTACGGCATCCGCATCGGCTACGAGGCACTGGCGTGGGGGCGCTGGGTGAGCGAGTACCCCGACGCGTGGCGGGTGGTGCAGATGGCGAACCGCCACAACGTCGGCCTTGTCATCGATTCCTTCCAGATCCTGATGCGGCAGACCTCGCTCGATCTGCTGGCGGACATTCCCGCCGACCGCATCTTCCTCGCGCAGTTGTCGGACTGCTCGTTCGACTTCGTGACCGAGATCGACGAGTTCGTCGAGATTTCGCGCCACGAGCGCCGCTTTCCCGGCGAGGGCGTGCACGGCGGGCTGATCTCCGACCTCGTCGCGCGCTTGCGCGGCAAAGGCTATGCGGGCGATTACACGCTCGAAGTCTTCAATGACGAGAATCTGCGCGCCGACCTGCCGGCCGTGATCGCCCGCGCGCAGGCGTCGGTGCAGTGGCTCGCCGACAAGGTCGCCGCGGCCTGATTCCTTTCTGCTGAGTTGCGTGTCGCGCCCGTCCGGTGCGCGGCACGTCGCGCCGTCCCCCGCGTCGCGTCGCCGCGGCGCCTCCGTCTGTTCCGGTTGCCTTGGCGCGCGGCGACGTCATCCCATCTTCCATCGCTCGGGCCTTAGGGCCAGATGGATGTTTTGCGACCCTGTTCTAAAAAACAAAACAAGGTTCTAAAAACGGTTGCACTGTGAAGAATTGCGTTCTATTATTCGATCAACGTGACAGGATCGATGTTGATCCACAGTGAACTTAGGGGTAGCACATGACTGCAGCGCTTTCCGGAATTCGCGTCCTCGACCTGACCAACGTGCTGGCGGGGCCGTTCTGCGCGTACCAATTGGCGCTGCTCGGTGCCGAGGTGATCAAGGTCGAGGTGCCCGAGTCGGGCGATCTGGCGCGCCAGCTCGGCGCCGATCCGGCGTTGAACAAGGCGAAGATGGGCGCTTCCTTCCTCGCGCAGAACGGCGGCAAGAAATCGCTGACGCTGAACCTGAAGTCTGAGGCGGGCAAGGAAGTGCTGTTCCGCTTGGTGAAGAGCGCCGACGTTCTGGTCGAGAATTTCCGCCCCGGGGTGATGGATCGCCTGGGTCTCGGTTACGACGTGCTGAAAGAAGTGAATCCGAAGCTCGTCTATTGCGCGATCTCCGGCTTCGGCCAGCAGGGGCCGATGCGCCACGCGCCGGCCTACGACCAGATCGTGCAGGGCATGTCGGGCGTGATGAGCATCACCGGCGACGACGAGTCCGCTCCCTTGCGCGTGGGTTACCCGGTCGCCGACACCATCGGCGGGATCACCGCGGCCTTCGCGGTGTCGAGCGCGCTGGTCCGTCAGGCGAAGACCGGCGAAGGCGAATTCATCGACGTGTCGATGCTCGATTCGACGATCGTGACGATGGGCTGGGTGGTGTCGAACTACCTGATCGCCGGCAAGGAGCCGGTGCCGATGGGCAACGAGAACTTCACTGCCGCGCCGTCGGGCACCTTCCGCACCGGCGAGGGGCTGCTGAACATCGCGGCGAACAAGCAGGAGCAGTTCGAGGCGCTGGCCGACGCGATCGGCCGGCCGGACCTGAAGACCGACGAGCGCTTTGCCGAGCGCGAGGCCCGCAAGCGCAACCGCAAGGCGTTGAAGGTCGAAGTCGACGCCGGGCTGGCGTCGAAGTCGGCGGGCGAGTGGGAAACCATCCTCGCGAAGCTGGGCGTGCCGGCGGGCCGCGTATTGACCGTGCCGCAGGTGCTCGAGCATCCGCAGATCCGCGAACGCGATCTGCTCGCGAAGTTCGAGGATGTGCCCGGCGTGGGGCGCGACCTCAGCCTCGTGCGCGCCGGCTTCAAGATGCGCGGCGGCAATCCCGACGTGACGACGCCGCCGCCGGTACTCGGCGCGCACACCGACTCGCTGCTGGCCGAGCTCGGTTACTCCGCGTCCGAAATTTCGCAACTCCACGAACAACAGGCGGTTTGAACATGAAGAGTGCCGAGGACATCGTCCGCGACGCGCAGGCGTGGTGGACCACCGAAATCATCGACATCGAGCCGGGCAAGATCGCGATGCGCGGCTACCCGATCGAGGAGCTGATCGGCAGCGTCAGCTTCCCGCAGATGATCTGGCTGATGGTGCGCGGCGACCTGCCGACGGCGGAGCAGTCGCGCCTGCTGGAGGCGGCGCTGGTGGCGGCGGTCGATCACGGTCCGCATGCGCCGTCGATCGCGATCTCGCGCATGGCCGTGACCTGCGGTGTCGAACTCAACAACGCGATGGCGTCGGCGGTGAACGTGCTCGCCGGCATTCACGGCGGCGCGGGCCAGCAGTGCATGGAACTGTACGCGGACGCCGCGAGGCGCATCGCCGGGGGCGCTGCTCTCGAAGCGGCCGTCGAAGCCGCCCTCGACGCCTATATTGCAGAGAACGGCAAGGTGATCCCCGGCTTCGGCCATCGCTTCCATCCGATCGATCCGCGCTCCGGCAAGCTGCTGGCGATGGTCGAGGAGGCGCGCGCGAAGGGTGTCGTCGAGGGGCTGTATTCGCAGATCGGCCAGCAGGTCGAGGCGATCCTCGAACGTCGAAAGGGCAAGCGCATCCCGATGAACATCGACGGCGCGACGGCGGTGATCTACGCGGAACTGGGTTTTGCGCCGGAACTGGGGCGCGGGCTGTTCATCCTGTCGCGTTCGGTCGGCATCCTGGCCCACGCGTGGGAGCAGTCGCAACAGGGCGGCCGCATCAAGGGTCCGATGCCCAAGAACATTCCTTATACCTATGCGGGACCGGCGCGCCGTGCCGTACCCGGGAAGAATCAGGCGTAGCCCCGGCTTCGCAGTGACGGCACAGGGCGCGCGATTCGCCGCGCCGTAATCGACTAGGCAATCGACATTCAAATCTGGAGGCGACGCCAAATGAAGCAACTGATTTCCCACCAGCTCGTCCGCTACCTCGAAGACCGCGGCGTCGAGCACATCTTCGGCCTGTGCGGGCATACCAACATCGCGGTGCTGACGGCGCTGGAAGACAGCAAGATCCGCTTCATCAACACGCGTCACGAGCAGATCGCCGCGCACGCGGCCGACGGCTACGCCCGCGCGACGAAGAAGGCCTCGGTTGTGCTGTCGCACCTCGGGCCGGGCCTGACGAACGCCGCGACCGGCGTTGCGAATGCCGCGCTCGACTCGATCCCGATGGTCGTGATCGCCGGCGACATCCCGAGCTACTACTACGGCAAGCACCCGCACCAGGAGATCAACCTGCACGCGGACGCGTCGCAGTGGGAGATCTACCGCCCCTTCGTGAAGCGCGCGTGGCGCGTCGATACGCCGGAGCTCTTCCCCGAGATCCTCGAAAAGGCCTTCCAGCTCGCCGAAAGCGGCCGTCCCGGCCCGGTGCTGGTGAACGTGCCGATGGATTTCTTCTCGCGCGAGATCGACGTTTCGTTGTTCACCCGCCTGCGTCATCACACCAAGGCGCTGCAGAAGCCCTCGATCGACGACGTGACCGCGAAGACGATCGTGCAGGCGCTGCTCGACGCGAAAGACCCGGTGATCTATGCCGGCGGTGGCGTGATTCTCGCCGATGCGGCCGAGGAGCTGCGCGCCTTCGCCGAGCACCTGTCGCTGCCGGTCGCGCATTCGCTGATGGGCAAGGGCGTGCTGCCGGACGACCATGAGCTGGTGCTGGGCATGACCGGCTTCTGGGGCACCAAGCTGGTGAACGACAAGTGCCGCAACGCGGACTGGATCATCGGCCTCGGCACGCGCTTCGCGGAAGCCGACTGCAGTTCGTGGGAAAACGAGTTTACCTTCAGCTTCCCGCCGACCAAGCTGATCCACATCGACATCGATTCGAACGAGATCGGCCGCAACTATCCGGTCGAGATCGGCGTCGTCACCGACCTGAAGAGTGCGCTGACGGTGCTGAACCGCGTTGCCCGCGAGATGCTGCCGGAAGGCCGCAGGAACGACGCGCTGCGCAAGGAAATCGCCGCGTTCCGTGAGACCTTCGTCGCCGGCAACCAGAAGTTCGTGCAGGACGACTGCTTCCCGATGATGCCGGAGCGCATCCTGTCGGTGGTTCGCGAAGTGCTGCCGCGCGATGCGTTCATCACGACCGACGTGGGCTGGAACAAGAACGGCGTCGGCCAGCAGTTCCCGATCTTCACCCCGGGCAGCATCCTGACCCCGGGCGGCTACTGCACGATGGGCTTCGGCGCGCCGGCCGCGCTGGGCGCGAAGGTCGCGTTCCCGGACCGCGTGGTCGTGTCGCTGGTCGGTGACGGTGGTTTCGGCCAGAACCCGGCGGTGCTCGCGACGGCGGTTGAGGAGAACATCCCGGTGATCTGGGTGATCATGAACAACTTCGCATTCGGCACCATCGCCGGCCTGCAGAAGGCGCACTACGGCACGACGACCGGCACGCTGTTCCGCAAGGACGGCGAGCCCTACCAGGCGGACTTCGCCGCGGTGGCACGTGCCTACGGCGCGGAAGGCGTGAAGATCGAGTCGGCCGAGCAGTTCAAGGAGGTGCTCGCGCAGGCGGTGACGTCGAACAAGCCTTTCGTGATCGATGTTGCGATGAAGAACAACCCGGTGCCGACCACGGGCCACTGGAACATCCTCGACATCTACTCGCCGAACGCGAAGGTGTCGCACGTCAGTACCGACTGACGAGAGG
Source organism: Aromatoleum toluolicum (assembly GCF_012911005.2). Lineage (GTDB taxonomy): Bacteria > Pseudomonadota > Gammaproteobacteria > Burkholderiales > Rhodocyclaceae > Aromatoleum > Aromatoleum toluolicum. The sequence goes on from NZ_WTVS01000103.1 coordinate 11,820, forward strand.
AATCAGCGCACGAACCGGCCCCAACCCCGACAGACAGCGCCTTCAGGCATCCAATAGTGGAAGGAACATTCCGATGGCAACTGCAGAAATGAATCCGCTGTCGATCTCCGGTTCGACGCTCCTCTACCCGGTCATCGGTTACCCGGTGGGCCAGGTGAAGGCGCCGATGCTGTACAACCAGCTGTTCGGGGCCATAGGCATCGATGCCGTGGTGGTGCCGCTGGAGATTGCGCCGGCCGACTTCCCGACGGTCGGGCCGGCCCTTTTTGCCGTCTCCAACGTGCGTGGTGCGATGATCACGATCCCGCACAAGCCTGCGTGCGTCGATTTCCTCGATGCGGCGAGCGCCGCGGTGAAGGCGGCCGGGGCGTGCAACGCGATCGTCAAGCGCGCGGACGGCACGCTGTTCGGTGATCTCTTCGATGGCGTCGGCTTCGTGCGCGGCCTGAAGCGCGCGGGCGTGGAGCCGAAAGGCATGCGCTGCCTGGTCGTTGGGTCGGGTGGCGTCGGCGCGGCGATCGCCGTGGCGCTGGGCGAGGCCGGCGCGGCCAGCGTGGGCGTGTCGGACCTCAGCGCGGACAGCGCTGCGCGGCTCGCGGGTCGGCTCACGAGCTTCGGCGTGTGCCGCGAGGCCTTCGTCGCGACGAACGATCCGGCGGGCTACGATCTCGTCGTCAATGCGACCCCGCTCGGGCTCAAGGAGAGCGATCCGCTGCCGGTGCCAGTCGAGCGCCTCGCGCCGGGCACGGTGGTCGCCGACGTCATCATGAAGATCGACTTCACGCCGCTCCTGCTCGCCGCACGCGAGCGCGGCTGCACGATTCACATGGGGCGGGAGATGTTCATCGAGATGGCGCCGCTGTATCTTTCGCTGTTCGGTTACGACGGCTACACGTCCGACGGCATCCGCAAGCTGGTCGGCTACAAGGATTGAGGACAGGGCGGGTGCGGCGCGAGCGTCGCACGGCGTCCGTTTCGAATTGACGAGGAACGAATAGATGGCATTTACCCGTGCTCTGGAAGTGAAAGGCAAGCCGGTCGGCGAAGGCAAGGAACCGCTGGTGTGCGCACCGCTGGTCGGCCGTGACGAGGCCGGCGTGCTCGGCGAACTCGACGCGATCGTCGCGAAGCAGCCCGACCTGCTCGAATGGCGGGTGGATTTCTTCTCCGGCATCGCTGAGACCGACCGCGTCGTCGAATTGGCGCAGGAAGTCCGCAAGAGCTCGGCCGGCATCCCGATCATCTTCACGCGCCGCTCGATCCGCGAGGGCGGCGAGACGATCGGCATCTCGGAAGAGCAGGTGCTCGAGATGTACCAGGCGGTCGCGCGTTCCGGCGCGGTCGATTTTCTCGACTACGAGCTGTCGTGCGAGCCGAAGCATTTCGCCGCCGCGGTCGAGCTCGCCCGCGAGACCGGCACGAAGCTGATCGCGTCCTTCCACAACTTCCAGAAGACGCCCGCAGCCGAGGAAATCGTCGCGAAGTTCGTGGCGATGGAGAAGGCCGGCGCAGACGTCGCCAAGGTCGCGGTGATGCCGCAGGGGCTCGAGGACGTGCTGACCGTGCTGCAGGCGACGCTGGATGGCCAGAAGAAGATCTCGCTGCCCATCATCAGTATGTCGATGGGCGCCTACGGTTCGCTCTCGCGCCTGTTCGGCTGGGTGTTCGGTTCGTCGGTGAGCTTTGCCGTCGGGCAGAAGGCGTCGGCGCCGGGACAGGTGCCGATCGAGGACCTGCGCCGCGTGCTCGACGTGCTGCAGCGTTCGCTGGCCGGCAAGTAAGTTTCCGCGCCTGCGAGGGTGAATTTCTGCCATGCGTCCTTAACCCATCCCCACCCCAACCC
>NZ_WTVS01000104.1 GCF_012911005.2 Aromatoleum toluolicum
CCCCAGCCCTCCCCTTCAAGGGGAGGGCTGGGGTGGGGATGGGTCTATCCGGCGCAGCAGAAACCCATCCCCATCCTGTCCTGGGAGCCTCCGCTTCACTCCGTCGCTCAGACGGCGCGGAGCAGTGCTCCGCGAAACCCCGTCTTCGCCCCCTTGAAGGGGAAGGGACCTGCTAAGGCGGATCGAAGGACACTCAATCGGCCGGCATCGCCTCCAGCGCCTCGGAGATCTCCAGCCAGCGCAGCTCCGCCGCGTCGATCCAGCCGGCGAGTTCCGCCTGGCGCTTTAGGAGCGTCTGCAGCTGGGCGGAGTCGCCGCCCGCGTACAGCGACGGGTCGGACAGGCGCGCATCGAGCAGCTTCTTCTCGCCCTGCCAGCCGGCAAGCTTCTTCTCGATCTGGTCGATCTCCTTCACCAACGGGCGGCGCGCCGCCAGCCGGGCCTGGCGTTCGGCCGCGGACTGCGCGCGCCCCGCCTTGCGCGCGGCCTTGTCGGCCTCGAGGTCGGGGCACTTCGCGGCCTCGGCGACCTGTGCGCGGCGCGTCGCCAGCCAGTCGCGGTAGTCGTCGAGGTCGCCGTCGAAGGGCTGGATGCGGCCGTCGTCGACGAGCAGGAAGCGATCGCAGGTCGCGCGCAGCAGCGCCCGGTCGTGCGACACCAGCACCATGCCGCCCTCGTAGTCCTGCAGCGCGAGCGTGAGCGCGTGGCGCATCTCGAGGTCGAGGTGGTTGGTCGGTTCGTCGAGCAGCATCAGGTTGGGGCGCTGCCAGATCATCAGCGCGAGCGCGAGGCGCGATTTCTCGCCACCGGAGAAGGGGCCGCAGGGCGTGGTCGCGGGGGTGGAGGTCCCCCCGACGCCGTCGCCGCGGAAATCGAAGCCGCCGAGGTAGTCGCGCAGCTCCTGCTCGCGGGCGCGCGGATCGAGGCGGGTCATGTGCTGCAGCGGGGATTCGTCAGGGCGCAGCGTCTCCAGCTGATGCTGCGCGAAGTAACCGATCGCGAGCCCCTTGCCTTCGCTGCGGCTGCCCGCGGCGAGCTGCAGCTCGCCCGCGAGCAGCTTGATCAACGTCGACTTGCCGGCGCCGTTGCGCCCGAGCAGGCCCACGCGCTCGCCGGGGCGCAGCGTCAGGCGGACGCGGTCGAGCACGGTGCGGCTGCCGTACGCGACGGCGCCGTCCTCGATCTGCAGCAGCGGATCGGGCGCGGCCGGGCCTTCGCGGAAGGTGAAGCCGAAGGGCGTGTCGATGTGCGCCGCGGCGATACGCTCCATGCGCTCGAGCGCCTTGATGCGGCTTTGCGCCTGGCGCGCCTTGGTCGCCTGGGCGCGGAAGCGGCGGATGTAGTTCTCGATGTGCGCGACCTCGCGCTGCTGCTTCTCGAACATCGCCTGCTGCTGCGCGAGGCGCTCGGCGCGCTGGCGCTCGAAGTCGGAATAGCCGCCGCTGTAGAGCGTGAGGCGCTGCTGCTCGATGTGCGCGATGTGGGTGATGCAGGCGTCGAGGAATTCGCGGTCGTGCGAGATCAGCAGCAGCGTGCCGCGGTAGTCGCGCAGCCACTGCTCGAGCCACAGCACGGCGTCGAGGTCGAGGTGGTTGGTCGGCTCGTCGAGCAGCAGCAGGTCGGAGCGGCACATCAGCGCCTGCGCGAGATTCAGGCGCATGCGCCAGCCGCCGGAGAAGTCCGACACCGGCCGCTCGGGGTCGTCGCCGACGAAGCCGAGGCCGTCGAGCAGCGCCGCCGCGCGGGCGCGGGACGCGTAGCCGCCGATCTCGTGCAGGCGCGCGTGAAGTTCTCCGATATGCGCCCCGTCGTGTGCCGCCTCGGCCGCGGCGAGCTTCGCCTCGACCGCACGCAACTCGGCGTCGCCGTCGAGCACGTATTCGATCGCCGGCTTCGCCAGCGCCGGCGTTTCCTGCGCGACGTGCGCGATCTGCCAGCCGGCGGGGATCTCGAGGTCGCCCTGGTCCTGATGCAGCAGCCCGCGCAGCAGCGCGAACAGGCTGGACTTGCCGGTGCCGTTGGCGCCGGTCAGGCCGACGCGCCAGCCGGGGTGAATCTGCAGCGAGGCGGAATCGACGAGGACTTTGGCGCCCCGGGCGAGGCGGAGGTTGCGAAACTGGATCACGTCAGCGCATCTTCGGGCAAAGGCGTTATTCTACGCATCCCCGAACCCGACCGCCGCCGGACATCGTGCCCCCTCTTCTGTCCCATTTCCTGTCACCTCACCTGCGAGCTCTTCTGCCCCTGCTGCTCGCCCTCGCCTGCGGCGGCGCCATGGCCGCCGACGCCGGCGCGGATGCCAACCCCGAGCTGGAACGCGCCGCGAAGCTGCGCGACGAAGCCAAAGCGCTGCGCCAGCAGGCCGACGACGCGCTCGCCGCTGAGCTGCCGAAGTGTTACGAGCGCTTCCTCGTGAATCGCTGCATCGCCCAGGCGAAGGACGCGCGCCTGGCGACCGTCGGCAAGGCGCGCGCGCTCGAAGCCGAGGCGAACCGCACCGAACTGGCGCAGAAGCAGCGCGCCGCCACGGAGAGCGGGCGCACGCGCACCGACGCGCCGACCGAGCCCGCGGCGCCCGCGCCGGAAGGGGTCTTCACGATCCAGCCCGACCCGATGGCAGAAAGCACGCGTCGCCAGCGCGAGGCCGACGCGATTCGCGCGAAGGAGGCAGAGCAGACGGAACGCAAGCAGAAGGATGCGGAAAAAGCCAAGGCGCGCGCGCAGGCCGAAGCCGAAGCGGCCGGCCGCGCGGAAGCGGCGGCGCGCGACCGCGCACGCTACGAGGAGCGCATCCGCGAACGCGAGGCCGAGAAGGCCCGGAACGCCGCGAAGGACACGGCCAAGCCGGCCAACTGAACGGCGAGCCGACGAAGCGTTCGGCGCGCCGCCTCAGCGGGCCGCCTCAGTGCGTCACTTCAGCGCCCACGCGAGGGCGTCTTCCAGCCTGTCGTTGCCCCAGAAGAGTTCGTCGCCGACGCGGAAGCTCGGCGCGCCGAACATGCCGAGTTCGGCCGCAAGCTCGGTCTGGCGGCGCAGCGCGCGCTTGTTGTCCTCGGTGACCGCGGCCGCCAGCGAATCGTCGACCGGCAGGCCCAGGTCCGCGAGGATTGCCCCGATCACCTCGGGCTCGCCGATCTCGCGGTCTTCGGCGAAGTTCGCGAGCATCACCTTGCGCGAGAATTCCGCGACCCAGCCCTGTTCCACGCCCAGCAGCGCGAGCCGCGCCGCGAGCAGGCCGCTGCGCGGGAAGCGGCTCGGCACGCGGAACGGCAGCCCGTACTTGTTCGCGAGCCGCGCGAGATCGCGCCACATGTAGCGCCCTTTGGGCGGATAGATGTTGAACGGAGAATCGTTCCAGCCCATCGCGAGGAACACCGGGCCGAGCAGGAAGGGCTTCCACTCGACCGCGACGCCGGCGTCACGCGCCAGCGCCTCGATGCGCATCACCGACAGATAGGAATACGAGCTCGCGAACTCGTACCAGAACTCGATCTTCGGACCTGACATCTTGCTGCTCCCCCTTGCAGAGGCGGAAGAACGATCACTGTAGCCGATCCGGGACGCGGATGCGCCCCCTTGCTCATGCGACGCGGTGCAGGCGCACGCGGCCTGCGAGCGCCGCGCCGACGCGGCTTCCGGTGCGCGGATCGAACCAGCCGGCGAGGCGCCGCAGCCAGCCGGCCCGTGAAGTGACGGTGCGCGGCGACGAGCGCAGGATGAACTCCGCGCCGCGCGCCGTCGTCATGACGACGCCGGCCGCGTGCTCGAGCGTGAAGGACTGCCCTGGCCCCAGCACGATATCGCGACTGTCACCATACTGGGTCAGCCACACGCAGCCCTTGTGTCCGATCACCTCGACGCCGAGCGCGTGATCCAGGACCAGCGTTTCGCTCGGCCCCAGGGCGAGACGGGTGATTTCCGTACGCACGTCCATGACGATCTCCCACGCGGCGGTCACGGATGCACGGAGTGCATCTATGCGTACCGCCACGACTGCAGTATCGTCAGAGCAAAACGCCCACACAAACGGAAAACGCGCATCGCACGCATGCGCCCTGATCATGCATACATCACTCTCCCGCCTCCCCCCGCTGGACCCGCTGCGCGGCTTCGTTGCCGCGGCGCGACACCTGAGCTTCACGCGCGCGGCCGAAGAGCTGTTCCTCACCCAGTCGGCGATCAGCCGCCAGGTGCAGGCGCTCGAGGAGACGCTCGGCGTGGCGCTGTTCGTGCGCGGGGTGCGCAGCCTCGCGCTCACCGCCGAGGGCGCCCGCCTCGCCCGCGCCGCCGAGGCCTGGCTCGCCGAGTACGCGGCGCTCGCCGACGCGCTGCGCCCGCGCGGCCCGCGGCCGGTGACAGTCACGGCCAGCATCGGCATCTCGGCGCTGTGGCTGGTGCCGCGCCTGTCGCGCTTCCAGGCGCGCCACCCGGACATCGACGTGCGCGTCGCGGCAAGCAACCGCATGGTCGACCTCGCGCGCGAGGACGTGGACCTCGCGGTGCGCTACTGCGCCGACCGCGACGCCCCGCCCGGCGCCGAGCGGCTGTTCGGCGAATCGGTGGTGCCGGTCGCCAGCCCGGCGCTCGCCGCGCGCCCGCTCGACGCGACGACGCTGCCGCAGACCGTGCTGCTCGACTTCGACGACCCGCGCTACCCGTGGCTGCGCTGGAGCGACTGGCTCGCGGCGATGAGGCTGGAACAGCTGCGTCCGCGTGCGGTGCTGGTGTTCAACCACTACGACCAGCTGATCCAGGCGGCGGTCGCCGGACAGGGCATCGCGATCGGCCGCGCCCAGCTGCTCGGCGAACTGCTCACGGACGGGCGGCTCGTGCGCGTCGGCAGCGGCGCGCGCGAGATCGCGGACCGGGGTTTCTGGCTGGTGCGCGCGGCAGGCGTGCAGCGCCCTGAGGTCGCACGCTTCGCCGACTGGCTGCGCGAAGAGGCGGCGGCGAGCGCGTGAGGCGGCCGACGCGCCGCGGTCAGGCGGCCGGCGCGGGGCGGTTGGCGATCCAGATGCCGACGCCGACGAACACCAGCGCGAGCCAGATCGCCGCGGTCATGGCCTCGCCGAGCACGACGACGCCCGCCAGCACACCCATCACCGGGGTGAGGAAGGAAAACGACGACAGACGCGTCGCCGGGTACTGCGAAATCAGCCAGAACCACGCGAGGTAGCTCGCCGCGGCGACGATCACGGTCTGGAAGGCGAATGCCGTCCACACCCGCGCGTCGGCGGCGAACACGCCCGCCTCACCGAGGGCGAGCGACAGCGGCGTCAGCGTCAGCGCCGAGACGCCCAACTGGTACAGCAGCGTCTTCTCCGCCGACGCACGCGCGAGCGGGCTCACCTTCACCGTGAGCGTCGTCGCGGCCCACGCGACCGCCGCACCCAGCATCATCAGGTCGCCGATCCAGGCCTTCCCCGACGGCTCCAGCAACCCCTCGCCGAACAGCACCAGCACGCCGACGAACGCGAGCGCCATGCCGATCCATTGCGCGCGCCGCATGTGCTCGTGCGGCAGCAGCCACACCGCCCCGAGGGCGACCATGAAGGGCGCGGTATACAGGAAGATCACGCCGCGCGAGGCGGTGGTGTACTGCAGCGCGGCGAAGATCAGCGCGAACTCGGTGGCGAACAGCAGGCCGGCGATCACGCCGGGGGCGAGCGTGCCATCCGGCTCGGCGAGCTTCACCCCGCGCAGGCGCGCCCACAGCAGGATCAGCAGCGTCGCGCCGGCAGAGCGCCAGCCGGCCTGCCACAGCGGCGAGATGCCGACGTTGGTGATCTTGATCGCGGCCTGTTGCAGGCCCCAGATCATGCACAGCACGACCATCATCGAGATCGCCAGGCGATCGAGATGGGGGCGCAGCGGCGGCATCAGTCGACGACCGTGACGGGCGCCGTGCCGGACGCGAACTGCAGGCGGGCGCGCAGCTCGCGCGTGACCTCGATATGCCCGTTGGCGGCGACGCGCAGCGCGTGCTCGATGCCGTAGCGGCGCGTGTATTGGCGCCAGTTGTCGCCGGCGATGAAGGGCGGCTTGCTCCCGGCGTCGGACAGCGTGCCGGCCCCTTCGCGCGGGGTCACGAGCACGCTCAGCGACTGCGTCGCTTCGGCAGGCCCGCCGCTGCGCGGGTCGAGCAGATGCGAGTAGCGCTTGCCGTCGAGCTCGAAGTAGCGCTGGTAGTCGCCCGAGGTGCCGATCGCCTCGCCGTCGTAGAGCGGCAGCGTCGCCAGCGGCTGCGGCTCGCGCGGGTGCTGCAGGCCGATGCGCCACGGGCTGTCGCCCTTCTTGCCCAGCGCCAGGACGTTGCCGCCGATGTTGATGAGCGCGTTCTCGATGCCCTTCGCGCGCAGGATCGCCGCCGCGCGGTCGAGCGCATAGCCCTTCGCATAGCCGCCGAGGTCGAGCTTCACGGCGGGATTGCGGCTTTCGACCTGGTTGCCGTTGATGACGAGGTCGGACATGCGCGGCGCCGCGTCCAGCACCGCCCGCAGCGCGGAGGGATCGGGGCGGCGCGGCACGAACTCGTCGGCCTGGAAGCCCCACATCTCGATCAGCGCGCCCATCGCGGGATTGAACAGGTTGTCACCGAGGTCCGCCAGCCGGCCCGCATCCGTCAGCATCGCCGCGAGTTCGTTCGACACGGTCACGGCCTCGCCGCGCGCGATCGCGTCGTTCAGCCGCGTCAGCTCGGACGGCTGCCACGCGTGGTAGGCGCGATGCAGGCGGTCGAACTCGCGCAGCACCTCGGCCATCGCCGCCTCGGCGGTCTCGCGCGTCTCGCCATACACGGTGACGTCGACGCGCGTGCCGAACACGTAGGCCTCCTGCTTGTGCAGTTCGGCATTGGTGCACGCCGTCAGCGCCGCCGCGCACAGCAGGGCGAGCAGGACGGTGGCGGCATGCCGCAGCGCCTCGCGCACGCTCATCGGGCGCAGGCCTCCTCGAGCATGTCGACGAGCAGCGCGGCCGCCGAAAAGCCGCTCTGCTCCGCGATCTCGACGAAGCAGGTGGGGCTCGTGACGTTGATCTCGGTGAGCTGGCCGCCGATCATGTCCAGCCCGACGATCAGCAGTCCGCGCCCCCACAGCACGGGCGCGAGGTACGCCGCGACCTCGCGTTCGCGCTCGGTGAGCGGCATCGCGACGCCGCGCCCGCCCGCGGCGAGGTTGCCGCGCGTCTCGCCGGCCTTGGGGATGCGCGCGAGCGAATACGGCACGACCTCGCCGCCGACGATCAGCACGCGCTTGTCGCCTTCGGCAATCTGCGGCAGGAAGCGCTGCGCCATGATCGTGCGCACGCCCTCGTGCGTGAGCGTCTCGACGATCACGTTGCGGTTCGGGTCGTCGGCGCGCACGCGGAAGATCTGGCTGCCGCCCATGCCGTCGAGCGGCTTGAGGATGACGTCGCCGAGCTCGTCGATGAAGGCATGCACATCGGCGCCGTCGCGGGCGATCAGCGTGGTCGGGGCGAACTGCGGGAATTCGCAGATCGCGAGCTTTTCCGAGTGGTCGCGGATCGCGCGCGGGTCGTTGAACACGCGCGCACCGGCCGCGACCGCGCGCTCGAGCATCCAGGTCGCGGTGACATACTCGAAGTCGAAGGGCGGATCCTGGCGCATCAGCACGGCGTCGAAGTCCGTGAGCGGCAGCACCGCCTCCTCGCCGGGGAGGTACCACGCGTGGTCGTCGGCGGTCGGGCGGATCGCCAGCGCGCGCGCCGACACGACGCCGTCGCGCCAGGTCAGCGCCTCGCGCCGGATCGCGAACACCTCATGCCCGCGCGCGTGGGCCTCGCGCATCATCGCGATGCTCGAATCCTTGTAGGCCTTCAGGCGGTCGAGCGGGTCGACGATGAAGGCGATCCTGAGACGATCGGTCATGGGCGCCCTTTACGCGACATCCGCTTCGGCCGGTTCGGTCTCCTCGATCTCGACCGAAGCCGCGAGCAGCGCGAGGCGCGCGACGACGCCATAGGTGTAGAAGCGGTTCGGCGCGGCATCCGGCGCCTGGCGGCAGTCGGGCAGCGAGCAGCAGGTCTGGAACGCGAGCGGCTTGAAGTGCATGCCCGGCGCGTTGAGGTTCTCGTCGCGGCCGCGTTCGGTATGCACGCGGTAGAAACCGCCGACGACGAAGCGGTCCATCATGTACACGACCGGCTCGGCGACCGCGTCATCGACCGTCTCGAAGGTATGCACGCCTTCCTGGATGATCACCTCCTGCACCTGCAGGCCTTCCTTCACGACACTCATCTTGTTGCGCTGGCGGCGGTTCAGCCCGATCACTTCGGAGGCGTCGCGCACCGTCATCACGCCCATGCCGTAGGTGCCCGCGTCGGCCTTGACGACGACGAAGGGGGTCTCGTCGACGCCGTATTCCTTGTACTTCGCGCGGATGCGCGTGAGCAGGGCGTCGACCTCGGCCGCGAGGCATTCCTCGCCGGTGCGCTCCTGGAAGTTGATCTGGCCGCACACGCCGAACTCGGGGTTGATGCGCCACGGGTCGATGCCGATCACCTCGCCGAACTCGCGCGCGACTCGGTCGTAGGCCGCGGCATGGATCGACTTGCGCCGCGTGTGCCAACCGGCGTGCAGCGGCGGGATCAGCCACTGCTCGTCGAGGCCCGCGAGGATCGCCGGCGTACCGCCCGACAGGTCGTTGTTGAGCAGGATCGCGCACGGATTGAAGCCGGCGAGGCCGACGCGGTTGCCGGTGCGCACCAGCGGCTCGAGCGTCAACGTGCCGCCGTTGGCGAGCTCCAGCGTGGTCGGCGCGGTGATCTCGGGCAGCAGCGAGCCCACGCGCACGTCGAGGCCGGTGAGCTGCAGCACCGACACGAGCTTGGCGACGTTCTGCAGATAGAACTGGTTGCGCGTGTGGTTCTCGGGGATCAGCAGCAGCTGGCGCGCGTCCGGGCAGATGCGTTCGATCGCATCCTGCGCGGCCTGCACGCACAACGGCATGAACACGTCGTTGATGTTGTTCCAGCCACCGGGGAAGAGGTTGAGGTCGACCGGTGCGACCTTGAAGCCCGAATTGCGCAGGTCGGTCGAGGCGTAGAAGGGCGGCATATGGTCCTGCCACTGCACGCGCATCCAGCGTTCGATCTCCGTGGCGTGGCCGAGGAAGTGCTTCTCCAGCTCCAGCAGCGGGCCGGTGAGGGCCGTCGTAAGGTGAGGAACCATGGAAATTTTCCCGTAATGGATGACGCCGGCGAAGGCGCGCCGGCGTCAATGGATTTGTCCGAATACTACAACACCCTATCCTCGCAGGGACTCAGACTGCGGCAAAGGCGCGAAAGTGCTCAGGCAGCGGCGCATTTTCGAGGCTGCGCTGGGTGAACAGGTAACGTCCGTCGCACACGAAGCCGAGGTCGCCCCAGTCGACGGCGTTGAGCGCGTCGCGGAAGGCCACGAGATCGATGTCCTCGCGGCGCGGAAACACCGCCAGCACGGAGCCGTCGTAGTGCCGGCAGGGGTGCAGGAAGAAGGGCTGCGCCTGGCGCGTACGTCCATTCACATACACGCGCGGACGCGCGGAGTGGAAATAGCCGCGCCCCCAGTGCCACCAGTTGCGCTCGTCGAAGGAATTCACGCGGCGCGCGATCAGGCGCTCCTTGTGCGGCAGCAGCGCCGCGGGCGGCGGATCCTCGGGCGCCACCCACAGCATGCGCCGCGTGGCCCCGCTCTTCACGGTCGCCGAACACACGAAGTCGCGGTTGCCGGCCGCCTCGTCGGCGTAGAGGTCGTCGGCGCCGGACACCGCCCCGACCTTCACGAAGGCGACGTCCGACAGCCGCAGCGGGTAGTCGCCGCGCGCGAACATCAGATGGCCGGCGCACTCGACGAGGTGGCGCGTCTGCCACGCCGGCGCCGCGAGCGCATCGGCGAGGCGGTCGCTGGCGCCGATCTCCGCGTAGCGCACGCTGCGCTCGAAGCGGTCCTTCTCGAAGCGCCAGATCAGGCAGTTCGGCACCGCGTCGTCGAACACGCGCGCGTCGCCGAGCTCGATCGCGTCGGTGATCGTGCCGCCCGCCATCATCAGACGGTTGAGCTTCACCGCCGAGGTCACCTTGAGGAAGTCGCGCGGCGTGATGAAGATCAGCTCGCCGCCCGGCGCGAGGTGGCGCAGGCACTTCTCGATGAAGAAGAGGTACAGGTTGGAGCGCCCGTCGAAATGCTCGTCGTGCAGCAATGCGCGCGTCGTGGCCGGGATGTCCTGGAAGCGCACATAGGGCGGATTGCCGATGATCGTGTCGAAGCGCTCGCTGTCCGGGTACGCGAAGAAGTCCATGTTCATCGCGCCGAGCGGGCAGTGGTCCGGGTCGTATTCGATGCCGACCGCGCCCGGCAGGTGGCGCAGGAAGGCGCCGTCGCCGCAGGACGGTTCCAGCACGCGGCCACGGTTGCGGCGCAGCGCGAGCATCGCGCGCACGACCGCCGCGGGCGTGAACACCTGGCCGAGCACGGCGACGTCACGTAGGCGGGCGGGCGCAGAGGTGTTCACGTCAGCTTGCATTCGGGCCAATGGGGATGGACATGCCCGCAGCGGAACGGAGGGGAGCGTTTCGCCATGGAGCAGCAGGAAAGTTCTGGGCGGATTGCGCGGAAGATAAACCGCGTGCGCGCCTCACGCAAATCGGCGGCGCGCAGCAGGCGAGATTCGGAGATGTCGGCAATTTTTACACACGGCCGTATATACCCGCATCACGAATTAAAATTCTCCTTATATTCAGCACACTACAACGAATTGGTACGAATATTGCATAACAATAACACAAGGAGATCGGCCGCCCTCCGGACGAGCAAACCGCATCATGCCGATAAGCAGCGCTATCAAACGCTTCGCACTTGCGTCCGTCCTCGCCGCGGCCTTGGCCCCCGCCCAGGCGCAGCTGGCCACGGACGCGGAGAGCCTCGCGGGCTATGCGGGGATTGCGACCCTGACGGTGACGCGCGCCGGTCCGACGCGCTCGGCGACCCAGTCAGGCACGGTTTCCGGCCTCGAAGCGGGAACCACGTTCTCCATTGCATGGACGGCGGCAGGACCTTATGGCGGCCCGATCGACGACGCGACGGGTTTGCCGCTGTACGCGGTCGACTTCGGATCTTTGCTGCCCAGCTACGCGCCGACGAGCCTCGGCAGGCATGTTTTCGATCTCTCGCTCGATGACGCCGATCTCGACGTGGATGATCTCGACCTCGCCGGACCGTCGGGCGGAGATCTGCACGAGCTCGCCGCGCTCCTCGCGGCCGAACACGAGCGCGCCGCCTGGACGGACGAAGCGAAGCAGGGAATCTTCACCGCGAGCTACCAGTTGATCCTGTTCGACATGCCGGCCGGGCTGCTCGCCACGCAGGTCACGGCCGTCGATGACATCAGCGTCGCCGCGGTCCCCGAACCCGACATCCTCGCGCTCATCGGCATCGCCCTCGTCGGCATCGGGCTGAGCCGGCGGCGGCGCCACTGAAAGGTACCGGGAAGTCGCCAGGTTCGTGACCCCGGCGCGAACTTGGCGACGTTTGCCGCGTCGAACGGCGGACGTGGCGTGACAATGCACGCTGCCGGGCGCCCTGCCATTTGCGCCATCGCCAACTTTCCGGATCTTCACCATGTCGCTTTCCCCCGCGGAGGTCGCAGAGTTGCGGCATGCCCGCGAACTTCTCGAACACCCCGGCCTCGCCGCACGCATCAGCGACACCCTGGGCTCGCCGATCGAGCGCGGCTTCGAGATGCTGCCCAAACGCTGGAACGCCGCGGTGACCGGCGCGACGCACAAGGCCATCGCGACCGCCCTCGACGTCGCGCTGCGCACCCTGGACCACGAGCGCACGGACGCCCCCGCAAACCGCTGGCACAAGCTCGCCGTCGGCACCACCGGCGCGGCCGGCGGCGCCTTCGGGCTCGCGGCGCTGGCGATCGAACTGCCGGTCTCGACGACGATCATGCTGCGCTCGATCGCCGACATCGCGCGTAGCGAAGGCGAAGACCTGCGCGACCTCGACGCACGCCTGCAATGCCTGCAGGTGCTCGCGCTGGGCGGGCGCGCGGCGGGCGACGACGCCGCCGAAACCGCCTACTTCGCCGCCCGCGCCGCGATGGCGAAGGCGGTGTCGGAGGCCGCACGCTATCTCGCGCAGCAGGGCGCCATGCAGCACGGCGCACCGGCCATCGTGCGCCTGATCGCGCAGGTCGCCTCGCGCTTTTCGATCACCGTGTCACAGAAGGTCGCCGCGCAGGCCGTGCCGGTGCTCGGCGCCGTCGGCGGCGCGCTGATCAACACGGTCTTCATCGGCCACTTCCAGGACATGGCGCGCGGGCACTTCGTCGTGCGGCGGCTGGAACGCCGTCACGGTGCGGAAGAGGTGCGGCGCGTATATGACGAGATGGCGGGTCGGCGGTAAGGTCGCGGCCGCGGGTCGCCGATGAGGCCCGACGTGATGCATCGCACTCGGGAGGTGCGCGATGGGAGCAAGCGCGATGCGGCCGGACGTCGTCCATCCCGGCGGGGATCTGCCCGCGGTACGCCGCATCCTCGTGCGGCTGCTCGCGGCGCTGCTCGTCAGCGCCGCCACGCTGACGGTTTGCGCGCCAAGCCATGCCCAGATGCGCCCCTCGTGCGACCAGCTCCCCCTTGCCGAGCGCGAGACGGCGCGCCGGCAGGGGATCTGCATCGACGAACCGCGGCGCGAACGGATCCCGATCGCTCCCCGGCCCGATCCCCGGCTGGAAATCCGCCCTGATTCGAGGACCGGGCCCGTCCGGCCCGCCGACGACGTCGCCCCGGCGCACGTCCGCATCCCCAGCTTCATCGGGCAGGACTACCGCGTAGCACGCCGCACGCTGCTCGGCGAATCCTACGGCATGCGCGTCGTCACCGACACGCGCGCCTCCAGCCGCCCGCGCGGCGAAGTCGTCGACCAGAAGCCGCGCGACACCGAGGTTCCGCGCGGCACCACGGTGCTCCTCGTCCTGTCCGACGGCTCCCTGGTGGCGGTGCCGCCCGTGCGTCGCATGCCCGTGGCGCGCGCGCTCGACACCCTGCAGGCGGAGGGGCTCATGGGCGAACAGATCGCGCGTCAGTCGGATGCGCCGGCCGGCACGGTGATCGCGCAGGATCCGGATGCCGGCCGCGAGGTCGCCCGCGGTTCCAGCGTGCGCCTCACCGTTGCGAGCGCCCGGCCCGCGCCCGAACCAGCACCGCGCGTGTGGGTGCCGAGCTACATCGGCCGCCCCGCGGACCTCGCGCGGCGCGAACTGGCGCG
The DNA here is from genome assembly GCF_012911005.2 of Aromatoleum toluolicum. Taxonomy (GTDB): domain Bacteria; phylum Pseudomonadota; class Gammaproteobacteria; order Burkholderiales; family Rhodocyclaceae; genus Aromatoleum; species Aromatoleum toluolicum. Next base: position 13,271 of record NZ_WTVS01000104.1, read on the forward strand.
CGAGCACCACCTCAGCGCGCGCACCGTGATCAGCGCCTCCAGCGCCGCGCGGGACGAGGTGATCGACCAGTCGCCGGTCGAGACGCGGGTGCCGAGCGGAACGACGGTGACACTGCACGTCTCGGACGCATCGCTCGTCCGCGTCCCGGCGGTGCGCAAGCGCGACGAAGCACTCGCCGTGACGATGCTGCGCCGGAGCGGCCTGAGTGCACGCATAGTGCGGGAAGTGGCGCAGACGCGCCCCGGCACCGTGATTGCGCAGGACCCCGGCGCGGATTCCGAGGTGCCGCGCGGCAGCGTCGTGCGCCTGACGGTCGCGACCGAGCCCGCCCCGCCTCCGCAACCC
>NZ_WTVS01000105.1 GCF_012911005.2 Aromatoleum toluolicum
GGGGCGGGCTGGGCCGCTTTGCCGGTGCGCAGCGCGCGGTGTACGCGGTGCTGATGGGTGCCGCTTGCCTGCTGCTGGGGGTCGTTTCGGGACTCGCGGGCGATGCGCGGCAAGCGCCGGTCGGGATCGTCGGGTTCTATGCCCTCAGCGCCGCATTCTGGCTCGCCGTGGTGCCGTTCTGGCTGAAGCGGAAATGGCGGCTGCAGGGAAATGCGAGCACGGTGCTCGTAGGCCTGATCGTGCTGCTTCCCCCGGCGCTCGCGATGGCCCACCTGAGATCGGTCAGTCCGCTGCTGCTCCTCGCGGTCATTGCGGCCGTGTCGGTCGCGGATATTTCGGCCTACTTCACCGGCCGCGCCTTCGGGCGGCGCAAGCTTGCGCCCGAAATCAGCCCGGGAAAGACTTGGGAGGGGGCCGGCGGTGCCGTGGTGGGAGTCATGATCTTCGGAGTACTGCTCGCGCTCGGCTCCTCCCCTGAATTCGCGCGCACCCCGCTCGTCGTCGTGCTGCTTCCGCTGCTCGCCGGATTCACTGCCGTGAGCATCGTCGGCGATCTGTTCGAGTCCCTGCTCAAGCGGCAGGCCGGATTGAAGGACAGCGGCACCTTGCTGCCCGGGCACGGCGGCATCCTCGACCGCATCGACAGCCTCACCTCAACCCTTCCGCTGGTGGGCCTCGCCGCCCTCTGGCTCGCCATCTGATCGATGTCTGATACGACAATTCAACGTGTGACGGTGCTCGGGGCCACGGGCTCGATCGGTATGAGCACGCTCGACGTCATCGCGCGCCACCCCGACCGCTTCGAGGCCTTCGCGCTCACGGCGCAAGACAGCGTCGACCGGATGGTCGAGCTCTGCGTGCGTTTTTCGCCGCGCTTCGCGGTGATGGTGAATCCGGTAGCCGCGGCGAGCTTGCGCGAACGGCTGCAGGGCGCGGGGGTGAAGACCTGCGTGCGCGACGGCGCCAAGGCGCTGATCGACGTTGCGTGCCACGAAGAGACGGATGCGGTCATGGCCGCGATCGTCGGCGCCGCGGGCCTTGCGCCGACGCTGGCCGCGGCGCGTGCCGGCAAGCGCGTGCTCCTCGCCAACAAGGAGGCGCTGGTGCTTTCGGGCGCGCTGTTCATGGAGGCGGTCGCGGAGAGCGGGGCGCAGCTTCTGCCGATCGACAGCGAGCACAACGCGGTGTTCCAGGCCCTGCCGCACGACTTCCGTCGCAACGCGGACGAACGCGGGATCCGGCGCATCCTGCTCACCGCGTCGGGCGGCCCGTTCCGCGAGCGCTCGGTCGAAAGCCTCGCCAGCGTCACCCCGGACGAGGCGTGCGCACATCCGAATTGGGTTATGGGGCGGAAGATCTCCGTCGATTCGGCGACGATGATGAATAAGGGGCTCGAGGTCATCGAGGCGCACTGGCTGTTCGGTCTGCCGGCGGAGCGCATCGAGGTCGTCGTCCATCCGCAGAGCGTTATCCACTCGATGGTCGAGTACGCCGACGGCTCCGTCCTGGCCCAGCTCGGCAATCCCGACATGCGCACGCCCATCGCGCATGCCATGGCGTACCCCGATCGCATCGACGCGGGGGTGCGTTCGCTCGACCTGTTCGAGATCGCACGCCTGACCTTCGAGCGCCCCGACTTCGAGCGCTTCCCCTGCCTGGCGCTGGCCTATCAGGCGCTGCGCGAGGGTGGCGCGGCAGCCGCGGTACTCAATGCGGCGAACGAGGAAGCCGTGGCGGCCTTCCTCGGCGGTCGTCTCGGTTTCCGCGGAATCGCGGACGTAATTTCGGCGACGCTGGAACGCACGCACGGCTTGTCGGTCGACTCGCTCGATGCAATTATCGATGCGGATGCGAGGGCACGTGACATCGCGTGCACCGAGATCCTCGCCCGCGACACGAGCCGATGAATTTTTTCGATTACCTGATCCCCTTCATTCTGGCCCTCGGGCTCCTGATCCTCGTCCATGAGCTGGGCCATTACCTCGTTGCCCGCTGGTGCGGGGTCAAGGTGCTGCGCTTTTCCATCGGTTTCGGACGTCCGCTGCTGAGCTGGACCGCCGGTGCCGATCGCACGGTGTGGGCGCTCGCACTCTTTCCGCTCGGCGGCTACGTGAAGATGCTCGACGAGCGCGAAGGGGAGGTCGCCCCCGAGGAGCTGCATCGCGCCTTCAACCGGCAGAAGGTGGGGAAACGCTTCGCGATCGTCGCGGCCGGTCCGCTCGCCAACTTCCTGCTCGCCGTGGTGCTCTATTGGGGCCTCTTCGCGACCGGAACCGAGGAACTCAAGCCGCAGCTCGCGGTGACGGGCCCCGCTACGCCGGCGGCGGTCGCCGGGATCCGCGAGGGCGACCTGGTGCTGGCCGTGAATGACGAGGCCGTGCGGAGCTGGCCGGAACTGCGCTGGGTGCTGTTGCGCCACGCGCTCGATGCGGCCCCGGTTTCGCTCCACGTCCGCACCGCGGAAGGCGTTGAGACCTATCGTTCGCTGGATCTCTCCGCGGTGAAGATCGAGGACGGCGAGCAGGATCTGATCGCGAACATGGGGCTGCGCGCCTGGCGTCCGCTGATTGCGCCTGTCGTCGGAAAGGTCATCGAAGGCGGGGCGGGGGCGCGCAGCGGCTTGCTGCCTGGGGACCGCTTCGTCGAACTCGACGGGGCGAAGCTCGCATCGTGGAGCGACCTGGTCGAGCGCGTGCGTCAGCGTCCCGCTCAGCCGATCGCTGCCGTGGTGCAGCGCGGCGAGCAGCGCGTGGAGCTGAAACTGGTACCGGATGCCGTCGATGAGCGTGGCACCCAGGTTGGCAAGATCGGCGTCGCGGTGGCCGACAGCGGTGTGAGCAGGGAGGCCCTGTTTGCCGTCGTTCGCTACGGTCCGGTCGAAGGGCTCGGCAAGGCGCTCACGCAGACCTGGGAGACCAGCGTGCTGAGTCTCAAGATGATCGGGCGCATGATGACCGGCGAGATCTCGTGGAAGAACCTGTCGGGGCCGGTCACGATCGCCGATTACGCCGGGCAGTCGGCAAAGCTCGGCCTCGACCATTACCTGAAGTTCATCGCGCTCATCAGCATCAGTCTGGGCGTGCTGAACCTGCTGCCCATCCCGATTCTGGATGGGGGGCATTTACTGTATTATGTGATAGAGATTATCAAGGGCGGTCCCATCCCCGAGCGCATCATGGAGATCGGTCAGCAGATCGGTCTGGTCGCGCTTGCGATGCTGATGGCGTTTGCCTTCTACAACGACATAACCCGTCTCATTTCCGGTTGACTCCCCGATGAAACTGAAGCTCCTGTCCGGGCTCGTAGCGGCCCTTTTTGCCGCTGCCCCGGTGTTTGCATTTGAACCGTTCGTCGTCAAGGACATCCGCGTCGAAGGCATCCAGCGTACCGAGGCTGGCACCGTCTTCAATTACCTGCCGGTGCGCGTCGGCGAGACCTTCACCGAGGCGCAGGCGGCAGAGGCCATTCGCGGCCTGTTCGCCACGGGATTCTTCAAGGACGTGCGCATCGAAGCCGAGGACAACGTCCTGGTCGTGCTCGTCGAGGAGCGTCCCGCGATCGCGCAGATCGACTTCGTCGGGGTGAAGGAGTTCGACAAGGATGCGCTGAAGAAGGGCCTGAAGGAAGTCGGCCTCGCGGAGTTACGGATCTTCGACCGCGCGCTGCTGGAGCGCGCCGAGCAGGAACTCAAGCGGCAATACCTGAGCCGCGGCAAGTACGCCGCCGTGATCGAGACGACCGTGACGCCGCTCGAGCGCAATCGGGTGGGCATCAACTTCAAGGTCGACGAGGGCGATGTCGCAAAAATTCGTCAGATCAGCATCATCGGCAACAAGGCGTTCAAGGAGTCGGAGCTGCGCGATCTGTTCCAGCTCACGACGCCGGGCTGGCTGACCTGGTATACGAAGAACGACCAGTATTCGCGCCAGAAGCTGTCGGCAGACCTCGAAACGCTGCGCTCGTACTACCTGAACCGCGGTTATCTCGATTTCAACATCGACTCCACGCAGGTGTCGATCACGCCCGACAAGAAGGACATCTACATCACCCTGAGCATCACCGAGGGCGAGCGTTACTCGGTGTCCGCCGTGCGCTTTGCCGGCGACCTGGTGCTGCCCGAGGAAGAGTACAAGAAGCTGGTCGCGATCAAGCCGGGCGAGATCTTCTCGCGCGAGAAACTGACTGAGACGACCAAGGCCGTTGCCGACCGGCTGGGCAACGAAGGCTACGCCTTCGCGAACGTGAATGCCGCGCCGGAAGTCGACAAGGAGAAGCGTGAAGTCGCGTTCACGATCTTCGTCGACCCCGGTCGTCGCGTGTATGTCCGCCGCATCAACGTCGGCGGCAACACCAAGACCCGTGACGAGGTCATCCGTCGCGAGATGCGCCAGATGGAAGGCGCATGGTACGACGCCGCGCAGATCAACCGCTCGCGCACGCGCGTCGATCGCCTGGGACACTTCGAGGAAGTCAACGTCGAGACGCCTGCCGTGACGGGCACGACGGACCAGGTCGATGTGAACTTCAACGTCAAGGAACGGGCGACCGGCAATCTCTCGCTCGGTGCCGGCTTCTCGAGTTCGGAGAAGGTGGTCCTGTCGGCGTCGGTCTCGCAGCAGAACCTGTTCGGTTCGGGCAACGCGCTGACGCTCGCGCTCAATACCAGCAAGTCGAGCCGTACCTACGCGCTGTCCTTCACCGATCCGTACTACACGATCGACGGCGTGAGCCTGGGTTGGGATCTCTACCACCGGACCTACGACCCGTCGAACACGCTGTCCGTCGCACCCTACAAGACCGTGTCGACCGGTGCCGGCATGCGCGTCGGCTATCCGATCGGCGAGGACGATTCGATCAACTTCGGTCTTGCGGTCGATCGCACCAGGATCACGACTTTTGCCGACAGCCCCGTCCAGTACATCAACTTCTGCAAGGAGCAGGGTTGCAGCAACGATAACGGTATCGGCAACGTCACCGTCAATAGCCTGCTTGCGTCGGCCGGTTGGGCGCGCGACACGCGCGACAGCGTGATCTATCCGCGCAAGGGCAATTTCCAGCGCGTGTTCGGCGAAATGGCCGTGCCGCCGGGCGAGCTGAAATACACCAAGCTCAACTACCAGTATCAGCACTGGTTCCCGTTCGGCCGCGACTACGCGCTGATGCTCAACACCGATCTCGGCTGGGCCAAGGGCTACGGCGGCGAGACGCTGCCGTTCTACAAGAACTTCTATGCAGGCGGTATTGGCTCCATCCGCGGCTTCGAGCAGAGCTCGATCGGTCCGAAGGATCCGGTCAGCGAAGACTCGATCGGCGGCAACCGGCGCGTGATCGGCAACGCCGAGTTCTATTTCCCGCTGCCGGGCGCCGGCATGGACCGCTCGTTCCGCATGTCGGCCTTCATCGACGCGGGTACGGTGTGGGCATCGGGCGACAAGGCGAAATTCGGCGACCTGCGCTACAGTACCGGTCTGGCCTTCTCGTGGAGTTCGCCGATCGGTCCGCTGAAGTTCAGCCTCGGCATCCCGCTCAAGAAGGAAAAGGACGACGACCTGCAGAAGTTCCAGTTCCAGCTTGGCTCGGTCTTCTGATCGACAGGGCCACCCTGACATCCGTTGGAGAGATAAGTGAAAGCAACGACATTGTCCGTTCTCGCCGCTGCGGTTCTGAGCATTGCGGCTCCGGCGGCATTCGCCGAATCGAAGATCGGATTCGTGAATTCGGATCGCGTGATGCGTGAGGCGGCGCCGGCGGTGCGCGCGCAACAGCGCCTCGAGAAGGAGTTCGAGAAACGCGATCAGGAACTCCAGCGTCTCGGCAAGGAACTGCAGACGACGCAGGAGGACCTCGAGCGCAACGGCGTCACGATGGCGGAAGCCGACCGTCGCACCAAGGAGCGCACGTTCAACGACCTGAACCGCGACTTCCAGCGCAAGCAGCGCGAGTTCCGCGAGGATCTCAACCAGCGCCGCAATGAGGAGCTCGCATCGGTCCTCGACCGTGCCAACCGCGCCGTGAAGCAGATCGCCGAAGCCGAGAAGTTCGACGTGATCCTGCAGGAAGCTGTTTACGCCAGTCCGCGGATCGACGTCACCGACAAGGTGATCAAGGCCCTCGCCGACACCAAGTAAGGCGGGTATCGCGCCACATGTTCAGGCTGGAAGAACTGGTCGCCCGTCTGGGCGGCGAACTGGTAGGGGATCCGGCCACGGTCGTGCGGCGTGTGGCGACGCTGGATCAGGCGGGCGAGGGCGATCTCGCCTTTCTCGCGAATCCGAAATACCAGTCGCGCTTGCGCGACTGCAGGGCCTCTGCCGTCATCGTCGCTCCCGCGGCGCGTGCGCTCAGTGACCGCCCGCTGATCGTCACGCACGATCCGTATGCCTATTTCGCGCGCGTCGCGCAGCTGTTCAATCCGCCCGAGGCCTTCGCACCGGGGGTGCATCCCACGGCGAGCGTCGCAAGTCCGATCCCCCCTTCGGTGTCGGTCGGGCCCGGTGCGTCGATCGAGGCGGACGTGACGCTGGGCGAAGGTGTCGTCATCGGCCCGGGCTGCCGCGTCGCGCGAGGCGCGAGCATCGGAGCGCGTACGCGGCTGCACGCGAATGTCTCCATTTATGCAGGCTGCGTGCTTGGTGCGGGCTGCATCGTGCATTCGGGGGCGGTCATCGGTTCCGACGGCTTCGGTTTCGCGCGTGAACGCGACGGCAGCTGGATCAAGATTCCGCAGGTCGGACGCGTCGTCGTCGGTGACGACGTGGAGATCGGCGCGAATACGACGATAGACCGCGGCGCGCTCGACGACACCGTGATCGGCAAGGGCGTCAAGCTCGACAACCAGATCCAGATCGGCCACAACGTGCGCGTCGGCGACTACACCGCGATCGCCGGGTGCGTCGGCGTCGCGGGCAGCACGACCATCGGCGCGCGCTGCATGATCGGCGGTCAGGCGGGGATTATCGGCCACCTGAGCATCGCTGATGACGTGGTCGTTTCCGCGGGCACGCTGATCACCAAGTCGATCATGAAGCCCGGCGTGTATACCGCCAATCTCCCGGTGCAGGGTCACGCCGACTGGGTCAAAAACTTCGCGCATCTGCGCCATCTCGACGCGCTCGTGGATAGAATACGCGCCCTCGAACAACGCCTCGACGAACACAAGCCTGAGTGAGCTCCATGGACATCAACGAAATTCTCCAATACCTTCCGCATCGCTACCCGTTCCTGCTCGTGGACCGGGTGCTGGAGCTCGAGGAAGGCAAGCGCATCCTGGCGCTGAAGAACGTCACGATGAACGAGCCCTTCTTCCCGGGGCACTTCCCGCACCATCCGGTGATGCCGGGCGTGCTGATCGTTGAGGCGATGGCCCAGGCGGCGGCGCTGCTGTCGTTCAAGACGATGGGCATCAAGCCCGACGAGAATTCGGTGGTGTACTTCGCGGGCATCGACAACGTGCGCTTCAAGCGCCCCGTCGTGCCGGGCGACCAGCTCCAGTTCGACGTCGAGATCACCCAGAGCAAGCGCAACATCTACAAGTATAAGGGGGTCGCGCGCGTGGCCGGCGAAATCGCGGCCGAAGCCGAACTGATGTGCGCCCTCAAGACCCTGTCATGATTCACGCGAGCGCCATTGTCCACCCCGGAGCGAAGCTCGGGGAGAACGTTTCGGTGGGCCCGTACTCGATCATCGGCGAGCACGTCGAGATCGGCGACAACACGCGTATCGGCCCGCACGTCGTGGTCGAGGGCCGCACGAAGATCGGCCGCGACAACGAGATCTTCCAGTTCTGTTCGATCGGCGCCGCGCCGCAGGACAAGAAGTACGACGAGGAGCCGACGCTGCTCGAGATCGGCGATCGCAACACGATCCGCGAGTTCTGCTCGTTCAACGTCGGCACCAGCCAGGATGCGGGCGTCACGCGCATCGGCAGCGACAACTGGATCATGGCGTACGTGCACGTTGCGCACGACTGCCACGTCGGCGACCACACGATCTTCGCGAACAATGCGACGCTCGCGGGGCACGTGCACGTCGGCGACTGGGCGATCCTCGGCGGTTTTACGGGCGTGCATCAGTTCGTGCGCGTCGGCGCGCACAGCTTCTGCGGTGTCGGCACCGTGCTGCTGCAGGACCTGCCGCCCTATGTCACCGTCGCCGGCAACCCGGCCAAGCCGCATGGCATCAACAGTGAAGGACTGCGTCGGCGCGGTTATTCCGCGGACGGCATCGCGGCGATCAAGCGCGCGTACCGTGCGCTGTACCGTGCGGGCCTGAGCCTCGACGAGGCGCGTACGCGCGTCGGCGAGATCGCCGGCGAGCATCCGGAGGTCGCGCCGTTCGCCGCCTTCATCGCTGCGTCGGAGCGCGGTATCGTCCGCTGATGCCATGGCAATCCGCATTGCGATGGTGGCGGGCGAGGCCTCGGGAGACCTGCTCGCGAGTCACCTGATCCGGGCGATCCGGCACAAGATCCCCGATGCGGAATTCTTCGGCATCGGCGGGCCGAAGATGCAGGCCGAGGGGTTCGATGCGCGCTGGCCGTGCGAGCGGCTCGCGGTGCATGGCTATGTCGATGCGCTGAAGCGCTATCGCGAGCTGTCCGGAATACGCAGGACGCTGCTGAAGCAGGTGAAGGCCGAGCGGCCCGACGCCTTCATCGGTGTCGATGCACCCGACTTCAACCTCTGGCTGGAGCGCAAGATCCGCGGCGCGGGCATGCCGGCAATCCATTTCGTCAGTCCGTCGATCTGGGCCTGGCGCGGCGGGCGGATCAAGGGCATTGCGCGTGCGGTGTCGCACATGCTGTGCCTTTTCCCGTTCGAGCCGGCGCTGTACGAGCAGGCGGGGATCCCGGTTACCTATGTCGGTCATCCGCTGGCGGACACGTTTCCGCTGCAGCCCGACCGGGAGCACGCGCGTGAGCTGCTCGGCCTGCCGGCCGCGGGGCGGGTGATTGCCTTGCTGCCCGGAAGCCGGCAGTCGGAGGTGCGCAACCTGGCGCCGACCTACATCGAGACGGCGAAGCTCCTGCTCGAACGCCATCCCGAGGTGTCTTTCGTCGTCCCCTTGGCGACGCGCGAGACGCGTCAGCTGTTCGCCGAGGCCTTGTGCTCCGCTCAGGCCAATGAGTTGCCGATCCGCATGCTATTCGGACATGCCGTGGAGGCGATGACGGCAGCCGACGTGGTGCTCGTCGCGAGCGGCACGGCGAGCCTGGAGGCTGCGCTGCTGAAGCGGCCGATGGTGATCAGCTACCGCATCGGCAAGTGGCAGTACCGGCTGATGAAGCGCATGGCATACCTGCCGTGGGTGGGTCTGCCGAACATCCTGTGCAACGAGACCGTGGTGCCCGAGCTGCTGCAGGACGATGCGACGCCGCCGGCGCTTGCCGATGCGCTCGACCGCTGGCTCGGCGACCCCGACGGCTGTGCGCAGCTCGCGCAACGCTTCGACGCGCTGCACCGGCAACTCCGTCAGGACACCGCGGAGAAGGCGGCGACGGCGATTCTTCCCTACCTGAACAGGACGCCCGAATGGAATCCCTCCCGGCAACCGGCCTGATCTGCGGCGTCGACGAGGCCGGGCGCGGGCCGCTCGCCGGTTCGGTGGTGGCTGCGGCCGTGATCCTCGACCCGGCGCGGCCGATCGACGGACTCAACGATTCGAAAAAGCTCAGCGAACGCGCGCGCGACCGGCTGGCGCCGGTGATCCGTGAGCGGGCGCTGGCCTGGGCTGTTGCGGAGGCGACGGTCGAGGAGATCGACCGGATCAACATCCTGCATGCGACTATGCTGGCGATGCAGCGGGCGGTCGTTGCGCTCGGTCGCGTGCCCGATCTCGTGCGCGTGGACGGCAACCGCTGCCCGAAACTTGATGTCCCAAGCGAGGCGGTCGTGAAGGGCGATGCGACGGTGCCGGCGATTTCCGCGGCATCCATCCTCGCCAAGACCGTGCGCGACGCGCAGATGCTGGAGCTGGATGCGGCTTTCCCGCAGTATGGCTTCGCCGCGCACAAGGGCTATCCGACCGCCGCACACCTTGCCGCCTTGCGGCGGCACGGGGTGATCGACTGCTATCGGCGCAGTTTCGGCCCGGTGCGTGCCCTGATCGACAATCCTGAACTCTGGCCTGCGGGGACTCTGCTGTGACACTCCGGCATCTGGTGCTCTTCCTTCATCTGGCCAGCGTGATCGTGTGGGTAGGCGGCATGGTCTTCGCGTACCTGTGCCTGCGTCCGGCGGCGACGGCATTACCGCCATCGCAGCGCCTGCCCCTGTGGGTGGGGGTGTTCGAGCGCTTCTTTCCGATGGTGTGGGTGGCGGTCGTGCTGCTTCCGGTGACCGGCATCGGCAGGTTGGTCGAGGTCGGCTTCGGCAACGCGCCGCGCGCCTGGCATGTGATGATGTTGACCGGTCTCGTGATGATCGCCGTGTTCCTGTCGATCTGGTTCGGGCCGTGGCGGCGCCTGCGGGCGGCCGTGGCGCGCGAGGAGTGGGCGGCGGGTGCGGTGGCGCTGAACCAGATCCGGCAGCGCGTCGGCTTCAACATCGTGCTCGGCGCCGCTACGGTCGCGATCGCGACGCTGGGGCTGGGCGTCTGACTGCCCGAGCGCTCCGGACTTCCCGATCTTGAAGGCGATCACCTCCCGCGACAATCCCAACGTGAAGCGCCTGCATGCGCTCGCGACTTCGTCGCGCGAGCGGCGCAGCAGCGCGCTGACCTTGCTGGATGGGGCGCACCTCATGCAGGCGGCGCTCGACGCGGGGTGGCCGTTGCGCGAGATCGTGGTGAGCGCGCAGGGGCTGGAGCGGCCGGAGATCCGGGGGATCGTCGAGCGTTGTGGCGCGCTGCCGGTGTTGCAGCTGACCGATCCGCTGTTCGCGCACGTGAGCCCGGTCGATACCCCGTCGGGAATCCTGGCGGTGATCGACATCCCTAATTCGCCGATGCCGAAGGGGCTGTGCGATTCGCTTCTGGTGCTGGATGGTGTGCAGGACGCGGGCAATCTCGGCACCATCCTGCGCACGGCAGCGGCAGCGGGGCTGAAGGAAGTCCTGCTCACACCCGGATGCGCGCAGGCGTGGTCTCCGCGCGTGCTGCGCGCCGGGATGGGCGGGCATTTCTGCCTGCGGATTCATGAGCACGTGCAGGTCGCCGACGTACTGCGCGGCTATCGGGGGCAGATCCTCGCAACGGGCCTCGGTGCGGGGGCGCAGCCGTTGTATGAGTGCGACCTGCGTGGGCCGGTCGCGTGGCTGTTCGGGGCGGAAGGGCAGGGGCTGTCGGCCGAGGTCGCAGCGCTGGCGAGCGGGCTGGTGGTGATCCCGATGCCCGGGGCGGTCGAGTCGCTGAACGTCGGCGCAGCCGCGGCAATCTGCCTGTTCGAGCAGGTGCGCCAGCAGGGTGCTGTCGCAAGGGGCTAGCCGGGTTCGACTATTCAGTCCGGCAGGCGCAGCGCGCCAGCGGCCTTCGCCGGATCGCCGTCCGGGACGTGCGGCACGATTCCCAGCAGGGGGGCGGGAATCCTGGCCTGCAGGGCCGCGAGGTTTTCATCGAAACGCAGCATCGCGGGATCGACGCGGTTCGCGATCCAGCCCTCGAGGCGCAGGCCGCGTGCCGCGAGCGCCTCGACGGTGAGCAGTGCGTGGTTGATGCAGCCCAGGCGCATGCCGACAACGAGGATCACCGGCAGCGCGAAGTCCACGGCGAGGTCCGCGGTGTCGTAGCGCTCGTCGAGCGGGACGCGGAAGCCGCCGACGCCTTCGACGATGACGATGTCGGCGCGTACGGCGAGTTCCTCGAAGGCGCGCAGGATGCGTGCGGGTTCGATGCGGACGCCTTCCTCGGCGGCGGCGATGTGGGGGGCGATCGGGCTCGCGAGGCAGTACGGGTTCAGCAGGCGCAGGCCCGGATCGAAGCTGCCGGCGGCGCGGATCCGCGCGGCGTCTTCGTTGACGCGCTCGCCATCGACGAGGTCGGCGCCGGCGGCGATGGGCTTCATTCCGACCGCGCTGCGCCCGGCCGCGCGCGCGGCGTGGAGCAGGGCGCAGGTGACGAAGGTCTTGCCGATTTCGGTGTCGGTTCCTGTGAGGAACCAGGCGCGGCGCTCAGTCATGGATTTCTCCCGATTTCTTCAGGGCGAGCAGGATGAGGTCGTAGGTCGCGGGGAGCAGTCCGTCGGGGCGACGGTGCGCGTCGTAGGCTGCTTCCAGGGTGCGCCATGCGGCGCGCCCGAGGGGTTTGCGGCGCCGCTGTTCGCCGACGCTGTGTGCGCCGATGGCCTTGATGTCGCGCAGCAGGCCGCGCAGGTCGGGGGCGAGCGCGTAGGCGGGTTCCAGATCGCGGGCGACGGGCGAGAGGCCCGCCTTCGCGGCGGCAGCGATCCATTCGGCAGGGGGGTGGAAGCGGATCACGTGGCTCGCTTCGTCGACGCGAGCGAAGGCCTCGCGCAGTTCCCACAGGGTCGCGGGTCCGAGGGTCGCGATCCACGCGATGCCGCCGGGGCGCAGGGCACGGGCGATCTCGGCGAGCGCGAGCGCCGGGTCGCACCATTGCAGCGCGAGGCTGGACCAGACTGCATCGATGGAGCCGGCTGCCAGCGGCAGGGCTTCGAGGTCGGCGCACAGCGGCGCGACCGCTGCGGCGGGGCTGTTCTGGCGCAGGCGTGCGAGCATGGCCGGAGCGAAATCGAGCGCGACGACTTGCGCTTCCGGATGGGCTCGCGCGATCAGGTCCAGCCCGAAGCCGGTGCCGCAGCCGGCGTCGAGGATGCGGGAGACGGATCCGGACGGGGGCGTTGCCCCCGCGAGGGTCGCCAGGCGATGACAAGCTTCGCGCTGGACGGCGGCGGCTCGGTCGTAGCTGTCCGCGGCGCTGTCGAAGGCCTTGCGCACCTGCTGCTTGTGGCGATGCCGCTCAGTCATCGAGGCATTCCGCGATGAGCGCGGCGCATTCCTGCGGGCGCGACAGGAAGGGCGCGTGGCCGCAGTCGTCGAAGCGCGTGAGCCGCGCGTTCGGGAGTTGGTGCGCGAGCCACTGCGCTGCGGCGAGCGGCATCAGCGCGTCGCCCGCGCCGTGGATCAGCTGCGTGGGCTGGTGGATATCCGGCACGTGGGCGCGGAGGTCGGTGTCCGCGAGGAGTTCCAGCCCCCAGGAGAGGCCCGGCGCGTGGGCCGGGCCGGCATCGGCGAGGGCGGCGACGAGGTCTGCGGCGACGGCGCGCCGGCGTGCGTCGCCGAGCGACTGCAGGGCGATGAACTTCTTCTGCGTGCCGGCGGGATCCGCTGCGAAGCTAGCGTTGAAGGTTGCGACCGTCGCGGCGTCGAGACCGTTTGACCACGGAGCGTCGCCGTTGCGGGCGACGAAGCAGGGTGTGGCGCCGATGAGGATCAGACGGGCCACCCGTCCGGGATGGCGGCGGGCAAGGTCGAGCGCGATCAGGCTGCCGAGCGACCAGCCGCACAGCACGGCGCGGTCGGGCAGGGCGGGAAGCAGCGCGTCGCTCCACTCAGCGAGATCGGCGG
>NZ_WTVS01000106.1 GCF_012911005.2 Aromatoleum toluolicum
AGCCCCTTCAGCCCCTTCAGCCCGCCACCAGCGACAGACCCTCGCGGCTGGCCCGCGATCCCCTGCGGCGCAGCAGCCCCTCGAAGGCTTCCGCGCGCAGCGGCTTGGCGATTAGGTAGCCCTGCAGGTAATCGCACCCCCGCTCGCGCAGGAAATCCGCCTGCGCCTGCGTCTCGACCCCTTCTGCGACCACCTTCAGGTCGAGGCTGTGCGCCATGTTGATGATGGCCGCGACCAGGTGCGCGTCGCTGCGGTCGTCGGGGCAATCGCGCACGAAGCTGCGGTCGATCTTGACGATGTCGACGGGAAAGCGCTTGAGGTAGGACAGCGATGAAAACCCCGTCCCGAAATCGTCGAGCGAATATGCGACCCCCTGCTCCTTCAGCACACGCATGCGCTGCTCGGTGGCGCTGTTGGCATCGACCATCACCGACTCGCAGATCTCCAGCGTCAGCGCCCCCGCCGCCACCGCATAGGCGTCCATCACCTCGGCGACCAGCTCGGTCAGCGCCGGATCGCGGAACTGCACCCCCGACACGTTGACGGCCAGATGCGGCAGGGCATGGCCGAGCAGGCGCCAGGCGTGCATCTGGCGCACCGCCTCGCGCAGCACCCATGCGCCGATCGGCACGATCAGGCCGCTGTCCTCGGCCACGGGCACGAAATCGGCGGGCGACACCGCGCCGAGCTGCGGATGCGCCCAGCGGATCAGCGCCTCGGCGCCGAACAGTTCGCCGCTGTCGGCAACGACGATGGGCTGGTATTCGAGGGTGAATTCGCCGTGCGCGAGCGCCGCGCGCAGGTCCGTCTCGATCTGCATGCGCCTGAGCGCGTCGCATTGCATCTCGCGCGCGTAGAAGTGGAAGCGGTTCTTGCCGTTCTGCTTGGACTTGTACATCGCGATGTCGGCGTTGCGCAGCAGGCTGTGCACGTCCTCGCCGTCGTCCGGGAATACCGTAATGCCCATGCTGCCCGAGATCTGGTGTCGCGTGCCCGCCAGCGCGATTGGATCCTCCAGCACACCCAGCACCTTCTCGCCGACGGTGCGCAGGTCCTCGGGGTCGTGCAGCTCGCCGACCACGATCGTGAACTCGTCCCCGCCCAGGCGCGCCACCGTATCCTGCTCGCGCACGCAGCCCTTCAGGCGGCGCGCGACCTCGACCAGCAGCTCGTCGCCGACGTCGTGGCCGAGCGTATCGTTCACCCACTTGAATCCGTCGAGATCCAGGAACAGCAGCCCCGCCTTGCAGCCGTTGCGGCGCGCATTCGCGAGCGTGCGGTCGAGGCGGTCGTACAGCAGGCTGCGGTTCGCCAGCCCGGTCAGCGCGTCGAAGTTGGCCTGGCGCCAGATCTCGTCCTCGTGCTGCTTGCGCTCGGTGATGTCGCTGAACATCGCGACATATTCGACGACCCCGTCCCCCTCGCCGCGCACCGCCGACATCGTCAGCCATTGCGGGTAGATTTCGCCGCTGCGGCGCCGGTTCCAGACTTCCCCCTCCCACTCCCCGTACGTCTTCAGCGCCGACCACATCGCGTCGTTGAAGGCGTCGTCCTGCCGTCCGGCGCCGAAGACCGTCGCCTTACGGCCCAGCACTTCCTCGGCCGCGTAACCGGTGATGCGACAGAAAGCAGGATTCACCGAAGTGATCGTGCCTTGCGCGTCCATCGTCATGATGCCCTGGCTCGACGCCGAGAACACCACCATCGCCTCGCGCATGCGCGCCTCGGTCAGGCGCCGCTCCGTGACGTCCTCCACCGTGCCGACGCAGCGCGGCGGCTCGCCCGGCAGCGCGATGCGCTTGGCGATCTCGCGCACCCAGCGCACCTCCTCGCCGAGAAGCACCCGATGTTCGATATCGAAGGGCTCGCCGGCGATCACCCGCCTCCACGCCCTCTGCACCACCGCGCGATCGTCGGGGTGCACCGCCTCCTGCAGGGCCTGCCACGACAGCCGGGAATCGGCCGGCAAACCGAAAAGCCGGCGCGTCTCGGCCGACAGTTCGAGCTTCGGTACCTGCGGCAGGTAGACCCAGCTCCCCACGTGCGCGATCGCCTGCGCGCGGTTCAGGTCGGCGGTGCGCTCCTCGACCAGGGTTTCCAGCTCACTCTCGTGCGCCTTCAGTTCCTCGAGCAGGCGCACGAGGCTCGCCGCGAGATCCCCCACCTCGTCGTTACCGAAGTACCCCGCACTGAAGCCCTGCCGCGGCAGCCCGGTCAGCGCGACCGCGCGCGCCACGCTGGCCAGCTCCTCGATGCGGCGCGTCTGCGCGCGTGCGAGCGCGCGGCTGGCCGCACCGACCAGCAGGATCGCAACCAGGCCCCATGCCACGTGCTCGGCGAGCAGCGCCTCGATCGGTCGCTCGAACACCTCGGCATCCATGCTCACGCTCACCAGCAAGGGGGCCGCCAGGGGCAGCCCGGGGTTCACCGCATGCGAACTCGACACCAGCCGCGTGGAATTGCCCGGAAAACTGCGCTGCATGACCATGCCGCCGCCCGCGGTCAGGGCCACCGCCGTCAGGCCGTCGTCGTGCAGATCGAAGGGCGAACCGGCACTGCGCAACCACTGGCTGAGATTCGCCTCGAACACCAGCGCCCCCTCGAAGGTGCCGGTGGCATTGACGAGGATGGGGACCGCGACGCGCAGCACGGCATCGGCGTCGGCGTCGAGCCGCTCGATCGCGGCATGGGTTTCGCCGCGCAACACCTTTTCCGCCAGCCATGCCTCGCCACGGAAGCTCCGCGGCGCCTTGCGCGCAGCGACGGGCTCGCCGCGGTAGTCGGTCACGACCAGGTTGTAGTCGATGGATACCGGCAGCGTGTGCCGGGCGAGGAAGGGCCTCAGGTAGGCGTCGCGGCCCTGCGAGTCGAGCAGTGCGTTCGACAGCAGCGGCTGCGCGGCAAGCGCGGCCAGTTCGCGATGCGCGAGGTCCAGCGTGCGCCCGATGCGGTCCGAAACGGAACTGGCGATCTGCGCGAGGTGCCCCGTGGCAATTCCGTGCACCAGGGTCCGCGCATTGAAATACGACAGCGCCGCCATCACGACCACGACCAGCGTGGTCAGCGTCGCGCCGTACAGGGTATAGCGTCCGCGCAAGCCCAGACGCATGCGTTTCCGCGCATCCGGCACCCGCGGCGCCGACCGGCGACTAGCGCGCATCGCCCCCTCGATGACTTTGGCATGCACACGCAAGACCACCCCGCATGCCGCGGCTGCGCACAGCGATAATCCCCTTCGCCTCCGGCCTCCGGCACCCGCAAGGACTTCGCCCAGGTCGCTTCATCCTCTTTGCTCAAATATGTTCTTGTTTTATCTAAAGATAACACACGGAACAAGAACCTGCGCATTGTCATATCGCGTGCAACCGGCGGCACCTCCCCGCCACCCCGCGACCACGATTCGATTCTTGTTCTGGCTCAAGGCGCAGCCCCCCGGCGCCCCCTACGATCGGAACCCTGCGGCACCCCTTTTTTTTTGCCCATTCTCAGCACTTTCGCCGCCCCAACCCGGAGACCCGACTCATGAGCGAGCTGCCCATCCTCGACAACACCATCTTCCCCTTCGACGCCCGCGGCGTGGCCAAGCGCTTCCGCCACGCCGCGATCTTCGGCGCCCTCGAATCGCTCGAGGACGGCGAGACGATGCGCTTCGTGAACGACCACGATCCGCTGCCGCTGCTCGGCCAGATCCAGCAGCGTTACGGCTCGCAGGTCGCGATCGCGTATGTGGCGCGCGAACCGGGCAACATCGTCATCGACTTCCGCATCCAGCTCCAGGCGCGCGAATCCGAACCCGCTGCGGCACCGGCACCGGCCCGTCAGGGCGGCGGCTGCGGCGGCGGTGGCGGCGGCGGCGGCTGCGGCTGCTCCGGCCACTAAGCCGGTTTTCGGGCCCGGCCGCGCGCCGGGCTCATTCGCAAATCTTCAGGCGCCGCGCAGCAGATAGGCCAGTGCGCCGGGCGCGCGCGCCAGCCCGGTCACCGACAGGTAGTGCCGCCAGTGGCGCGCGAGGTGGCGCGCGACGAATCCCGGGCGCAGGTAAAAGGTCCGGTAGAAGCGGCGCTGCAAGGCCGTCAGCGCGGCCGGCGGAATGCGGCTGCAGCTACTCGCCGGCGTCAGGTAGTGGTATTCGGCACCGTGCGTGCGCAGCTGCTGCGGCAACTCGCCCCACAAGGGCACGTCCGGATACGGGCGATAGATCTGCATCTGCAGGTAATCCGGGCTGATGCGCCGCGCCAGCGCCAGGGTATCCGCGGCATCGCCCTCGGTCTCGTCCGGCATGCCGACCATGAACAAGGCCACCGAGCCGATACCGGCCCGATCCAGGCGTTCGAACGCCGACTCCGTCGCGGCGACCCAGCCCGCACCATCCGCAGTCTTGCCCAGGCGCTCGATCAGCCGCGCCGAACCGCTGTCGACCCCCACCTTCAGCAACACCGCACCGGCCGCCGCGGCCGCGGCCACCCGCTCCTCGTCGAGCTCGTCGGGACGCGCATTCGCCATCCACGGCAGCTCGACGCCGCGACGCACCAGTTCGTCGGCCAGCTGCAGGAAGCGACCGCGATGCACCAGCAGCGAATCGTCCTCGAAGGCGATCGCCTGCGCCCCGGCGGCCTTCAGCGCAAGCACCTCGTCGACCACGTCGCCGAGCGAGCGCACCCGCAAGTCCCGTCCGACGCTCTTGCGCACGATGGCCGTGCAATGGCGGCACGGCCGCGGACAGCCCCACGCGGTGAGCACGTAGCCCCAGCGTGCCGCCGGCCGCCCGCGTACCGGGAACGGGAACGCATACGCCTTCAGCGCATCACGCCCGAAGCGCGGCCGTGGCAGCGCATCGGGCGCGCCCACGAGCACGACTTCGCCCCCGTCCATGCGCAAGCGGCATTCCTCGCGCAGGGCCGCAAGCTCCTCGCCTGCCAGCACGCGCTGCGCTAGGCGCACCGCCTCCTCCTCGGGTTCGCCCGCCACGGCAAGGTCGTAGGCCTCGCTCCAGCCATGAAACCGCGTCCGCGCGACGTGCTGCACCTGCTGCCCGACCGCGATCGTGACGACCCCGGCCGCGCGCAGCGCCGCGGCGACGCGCACCGACTCCTCCAGGCACCAGGTCACGCCACGGATCACCGCGACACGCGGCTTCAATGCCAGCACCCGCGCGACGAACGCGTCGACGGAAAAGTCCCCCAGCCAGCCATCGAGCAGCGGCACCGCGACCTTCAGGGCCTCCTCCAGCCCGGCCTGCACGTACATCAGGTCGAGCGCCGGATGCAGGTGGCGCGGATGCCCCGTATGGCGCCCCGCCTCGCGGTCGACGCGCAACACGACGACGGGATGTCCCGAACCGGTCATGGGAGTTCCTCCGCAAGGCGCCGAAGAATGGCGGCCGTGCGCCGCAGGCGCCCCTCCGAAAGCCCGTCGTAGAGGGGGATCAGCACCGCCTGCGCCGCCGCCGTCGCGGCACCGGGACAATCGGTGTAGCCGAGCATCGCCGCGGTGTCGTCCATCACCTCCCCGCCTATGCCCAGGTCCAGGCCGTGCCGCTGCGCCGCGACACGCAGGGCGCCGATGTCGCCCTGAAAGCGCGCGACGAAGTTGTAGAACGCCGGCCGACCGAAGTCGTCGCGCCGCTGGGTGACAAAACGTGGCGGCAGGCTGCGCGCGAGCACCTCCCACTGCGCATCGAGCCGCCTCTGCCGCGCCTGCGCCCGCTGCAGCTTGCGTAGGCCCAGCCGCGCCTGGAAGCCGCTGAACGCAGCCGCGGTGCCGCGCACCCGGTCATGCGCCTGGCGATAGAGGCGGTCGAAACCGCCGCCACGGCGCGCCGAAAACATCAGGCGCGCGGCGATCGCGTACGCAGGGCTGCGCACCGCAAGCTCTTCCACGCACTTCAGCAGCATCTTGCGCACCGGCGGCCACTCGCGTCGGGCGCGCCCGGCCAGGCGCGCCCGCGTCGCGGCCACCAGCGCCTCGTCCGCCGTCGTCAGGACGCCACCACCGAACGCCGCCACCGCCTTCGTCGCCTCCAGGCTGAACAGCGCGGCGCGGCCGAAACTCCCGGCCGGACGGCCGTCGATCGACGCCCCGAACGCATGCGCGCAGTCCTCGACCACCGCAATGCCGTGCGCATCGGCCAGGGCACAGATGCCGCGGATGTCGCACGGCGCACCGAGCAGATGCACGACGAATATCGCGCGCGTGCGCGGCCCGATGCGCACGGCGACGCTGTCGGCCGTCATGTTGAAGCTCGCCGGATCCACGTCGGCCGGCACCGGCACGATGCCGCGCGCGCGGATCAGCGGAACCAGTTCGCCCAGCGTGTAGGCCGGGATCACCAACTCGTCGCCCGCACCGAGCCCCAGCCCGTCCAGGATCAGGCCGAGCGCATCGCGGCCGCTCGCGGTCGCGATCGCATGCGGCACGCCGACGGCGTCGGCGAAGGCGCGCTCGAAGGCCGCCACCTGCGCCGCCGTGGCGTCGGCCGACCCCCACGGCGCGCGCAACGCCTCCGCGAGATCGCCCCACTCCAGCGGAATGCGCCGGCGCGGTATCACGCCCCGACCCCGGCCAGATCGTCGCACGGCGACAGCCGCGCCGGCCGCGCATCGAGCACGCGGCACAGCGCACCGAACACCTCCGCGACCGAGATCCGCTGCATGCACTGGTTATCGGTGCAGCGCGTGCGCCGCTGATTGCCCGCATTCACGCACGGCGAACAGGCCAGCCCGGCACTGATCACGGTCGCGTCCCCCAGCGGCCGGAACAACACCGGCGTCTCGGGCCCGAACAGGGCGATCACGGGCAGGGCCGTCACCGCGGCGAAGTGCGCGGGGCCCGAGTCGTTGCTGACCAGCGCGGCGCCGAGCGTAAACAGCGCCGGCAATTCGCCGAGGGCGAAGTGCCCCGCGATATCGACGCAGCGCACATCCCCGACCTCGGCCGCGATCGCCGCGGTCGTCGCGCGGTCGTCCTCGGCACCGATCAGCAGCACGCGCACCTCCGCATGGCGTGCGAGCGTCGCGCGCACCAGCGCGACGAAGTGCGCCTGCGGCCAGCGCCGTTGCGGCAGCATCGCGCTCGCGTTGGCATTCACGAACACGATGCGCTCGTCGCCGCCCGGACAGCCCCCCAGGCGGGCCAGCCTGTCGCGCACCGCCGCCAGCTCGCCCGCGTCCAACTCGCGCCGACGCACGCGCGGCACCAGCATCGCTGCCGGCAGGCGTGGCGCAGGCGGCACGTCCTCGGCGAACAAGGCCTCGACCAGCATCAGGTAATTCTGTGCCATGTGCAGCTGCGGATTGAAGGCAAGCGGATGCGTATACAAGTCGCCGCGATACAGACCAACCCCTTCGAAGCGATGGAAACCCGCGCGCCGGCGCACACCCGTCAGCAGGCACAAGGCCGCGGTCAGGCGCGAGAACAGCTCGAGATCGACAAGCGCATCGATGCGCGCCCGGCGCACGTCGCGCAGGAAACGCCAGGCATCCGCCGCCAGCACGCGCAGCGACCCCGTGCGGATCACGAACACCCGCTCGGGCGGCACCGTACCGGCAATCGCGAGGCTGTCG
This sequence comes from Aromatoleum toluolicum, assembly GCF_012911005.2. Taxonomy (GTDB): domain Bacteria; phylum Pseudomonadota; class Gammaproteobacteria; order Burkholderiales; family Rhodocyclaceae; genus Aromatoleum; species Aromatoleum toluolicum. The sequence continues at coordinate 7,563 of NZ_WTVS01000106.1, forward strand.
CGATTGTGCGCAAAGGTCAGGCAATACGCCTGCGCACCGCTGCGCGCCGCCAGCGCCCGCATCGCCGGATCGGCAAGCACCATGCTGCCGGATTCGGCCAGCTGCACGAAGAGCACGCGGCGCACCGCCTGCTCCTGAGCCCGCGTTCGCCACCGCGCACGCGCCGCCCTGCGCATTCCCGACAGCGCGGCACACAGCGGCACGCCGAGCCAGCGGTCCATGCGGCGCATCGCCTCAGGGCCGGGCACGGCCGCTCCCCCGACGCAATTCGCCGTTCCGCCGCGTCATCTGCGCCGGCCTCGGATACATGTCGAGGACATGCGCGCAATCGGATGAAATACGCATACAAACGGGCAATTCAGGAGATGTCGAACGGAGCGGACTATACCGCGCTTTGTTCCCGCCGTCGCCTGCCGCCACAGGCCGAATACACGTGACCGGAATCACGCCAAATACACCCCGATCCCGCTAGAATGCCGACGATCGCAAGCCATTGTCGGGAGTGCGGTTATTGTTCACGCACTCGGAACTTGGTCGAATGAGCGAAACCCTGGTCACAACGGAAACCCCGGCGCGCGACGCCCGCGCGTCGCTCCTGCACTCGCTCGTTGCCCAGTCGCCGGCGCTGATCGCGATTCGCGGCAACGACGGCACCTACCTCTACGCCAACGAGGCCTTCGCGCAGATCCTGCATATCCCCGCCGAATCGCTGCCGGGCCGGCATGAGGACGACGTGCTGCGCACCGCCGGCGCCCCCCGCGTCCTGCGCATCGGCAACGGCGCATCCGCCGAGGTCACGCACAGCGAAGAAGAAGCCATCGTCGGACTGCGCTCGCGCCGCTTCCTCATCACGCGCTTCCCGCTGCGCGCGGGCGACGGCGAAATCATCGCAGCGGGGATGATCGCCACCGAAACGGGCGCACGCACCGGCACCATCGCCAACCCGGCCGAGTACGCCGAGGCGCGCCACGCCGAGCTCCTGCACGCCCTCGAACAGATGGAGCGCCTCGCCTACACCGACCGGCTGACCGGTGCGTGGAACCGCCGCCATCTCGAAGACGCCGCCCTGCTGGAAATGTCCCGCGCCGAACGTCACGGCCATTCCGTCTCCCTGCTGGTGCTCGACGTCGACCACTTCAAGGAGATCAACGACCAGCTCGGCCACGCCGTCGGCGACTACGTGCTCGTCGAGCTCGTCCGCTGCATCCGCAGCGACATCCGCCGTGCCGACACCGTCACGCGCTGGGGCGGCGAGGAATTCGTCGTGCTGGCGCCCGACACCGCCCTGCGCGAAGCGGAACAACTGGCCCAGAAGCTGTGCGCGCGCGTGGCCGAGGCGCAGCTGTCGAGCGCACGACCGGTCACCATCAGCGTCGGCGTCGCCGAATACCACAGCAGCGAAGGCTTCGAGCACTGGCTCGCGCGCGCCGACCGCGCGATGTACCGGGCCAAGGACAGCGGACGCAATCGCGTCGTCTCCGACCCCTATTCCGCCTTCGCGAGCGACGGCACCCGCCTGGGCAGTTCGCCGGTCGAGCTGGTGTGGCGCGACAGCTACCGCAGCGGCAACGCGCGGGTGGACCACCAGCACCGTCAGCTCTTCGAACACGCGAACCGCCTTCTGCATGCGGTGATTTCGCACGCACCACGCGCGGAAGTCCTCGAAGCGATGGAAGTCCTCGTCGAGGACATCACCGCGCACTTTGCGGAAGAAGAGCGGCTGCACGACGCCATCGGCTATCCCGCCCGCGTGGCGCATGCCGCCGAGCACGAACACCTTCTCGCGCAAGCGACCCGACTGTTCGAGCGCGCCCGGCAGGACACCGAACTCCCCATCGCCGAGGTGTTCCAGTTCCTCGCCTACGACATCGTCGCCCAGCACCTCGTCGGCGCCGACCGGCAATACTTCCCCTACCTGGAAACGCCTCCCGCCTCCGCAGCGCGGTAATCCGCGCGTAGCGTGCACAACGGATACGTTTCGGCGCTTTGCATTCACCCGGCCGTACCCGATAATCGGCGAAAAGAACGAGCCTTGCACAAGCAAGCGTGACTATCCGTCCTTGCCCGCCGGGCCCGGGGGAACTTGCAACCCCGACTCGGCGTCGACATGGGGCCGGTCGATTCGGACCCGCGCTGGATGGCGTGCGGGCAACCCAACGGTCAACGCACACCCGACAGACGATGAACGAGCCCATCAACGATGGCCCCTCCATCGGCCAACCGCCAGCGCGGAACAGCCGAGCTTCCGCTACCGCGGTATCCGCGGTCCGGCACGCCGGCCACACCCCGCACCGGGTTGTCGCTACCCGCCACTGGGTTCGCGCATTGCAGCGCACCGCACTCGCCCTGCTCGCGATCGCCTGCATCACGCCCGCCTCGGCCCAGCAGTCGAAGATCGCCAACACCAAGCACAACCTGTCCACATCCGGCTCCGGCACGGTCAAGGCCAACACGGAAAGCCAGATCTGCGTGTTCTGCCACACGCCTCACGCCGCCAATGCGAGCGCGCCGGCGCCGCTGTGGAACCGCGAACTCTCCAACGCAACCTACACCCCCTACACATCGAATTCGCTCGACGCGCAGACGATCTTCGGCGCGCTGTCGCAGCCGGGCGGCAGCTCCAAGCTGTGCCTGTCCTGTCACGACGGCACGATGGCGATCGGCACGGTCGGCGTTCTGGGGGGCAACACCAACGTATCGGTGACGATGAGCGGCACCGACGCGGGCAAGATGCCCGCCGGACCCCAGGGCGCCACCTCGGGCTTCACGCGCAATCTCGGCGTCGACCTGCGCAACGACCACCCGATCTCGTTCACGTTCAACGACACGCTGGCCGCAGCCGACGGCGAACTGCGCCGCATGGACGCACAGCAGCGCCACCCCCCTGCCAGCGGCAGCGTGATCGGCATCCGCGGCCCCGGCCTCAAGCCCTTGCTGCCGCTGCAGCCGACCGGCACGGCTGGAGCCGGGCAGGTGCAATGCACCACCTGCCACGACCCGCACCTCGACGTGTCGAAATTCCTGCGCCTGAACCGCTTCCAGAGCGCCAACCCGGCCGGCGGCGCGTTCAATGCCGCCTCCGACCAGATCTGCCTCGGCTGCCACGACAAGCTCGGCACCGCCTGGTCGCAATCCTCGCACGCCTCGCAGACGATCGCCGACGAGCAGTACAAGACCGACTCCGCGAACCGCCGGGAATTCCCGACGACGACGCAGGTCTGGCAGGCGGCCTGCCTCAACTGCCACGACACCCATGCCGTGCAGGGCACGCGCCGCCTGCTGCGCGAAGGCGTGAGCGGCGCGACCGGCGGCACCGGCGTCGGCAGTTTCATGACCGGCTCATCGGCCGCGCCCAACACGGTCTCGGCGATCGAGCAAACCTGCTATCAGTGCCATACGACCGCGGGCGAGAGCATCATCGGCACCGCCACCGGCACGGTGCCCAACATCAAGACCGACTTCAGCCTGCTGCGGCACATGCCGATCACGACCGCAGAACAGAAATCCGGCGTCGAGAGCCACGACATCAAGGACCGCAACTTCGCCGAAAACCGCGAGACGCTCGGCCAGATCGACGTCAACAACCGCCACGCCGAATGCACCGACTGCCATAACCCGCACCGCGTCACGCGCAACAGCGTGTTCAACCTCACCGGCACCGACCAGCGCACCCACGTCCCGGGCGGCACGAATGGCAACATCGCGTCGGGCGCGCTGCGCGGCACCTTCGGCGTCGAACCGGTCTATGGAGCGCGCAGCTTCTTCGCACTGCCGAACAGCTTCACCGAGAAGAGCGGCGATGGCGGACAAGGCGCCGCCACCGCCGTCACCAGCCCCTGGGTCACGCGCGAATACCAGGTGTGCCTGAAGTGCCATTCCGATTTCGGCTATCCGGACGACAATGTCTATCCGAGCGGCATCCGGCGCCCCGAACTCGGCGCGCCCGGCACGCCCTCCGGCAGCGCGGTCACCGAAAGGAACAGCTACACGCGCTACACCAACCAGGCGCGTGAATTCCAGGCGCCGATCACGCACCAGGGCGCCCCCGGTAGCGTCGGCACCGACGCGGGTGCCGGCTACAACACCAACAACCATCGCTCCTGGCATCCCGTCATGGCGAGCACCGGGCGCACGACTTCGCTGCGCAACAACGCCAGCGCCAACTCCTGGCTCGCACCGTGGAACACCAGCGTCGGCACCAACACGATGCATTGCACCGACTGCCACGGCAACGCCACCGCGGCCGGAACGATCACACCGACCAGCCCCAACCCCTGGGGGCCGCACGGCTCGACGAACAACTTCCTGCTGAAAGGCCCCTACAATTCGAGCAGCGGCAGCCCGGACACCGGCGCCCTGTGCTTCAAGTGTCATGCGACCGTGTATGCCAACGGCGGCGGGACGACAGGCTTCCGCGGCGGCGGCCGGGGCGACCTGCACTCCTACCATCGTGAAAAGATCGGCAGCATGCGCTGCAACTGGTGCCACGTCGCCGTCCCGCACGGCTGGAAGAACAAGTCCTTCCTCGTGAACCTCAACGACGTCGGCGCCGAGGCCGGCCAGGTCGGCAGCAAGGAAGTGGCGACCAACGGCAATTCCTCCAACTACAGCGAAGGGCCGTACTACCGCCGCGCCAAGCTCAAGATCGTGAACTTCCGCCAGAACTCGGACTGGTCCGACACCGACTGCGGCTCGGCCGGCAAGGCGGTCGGCGACCGCATCGCCAACAGCCAGGGCGGAACCAGCAACACCTCCGGCACCGGCAAGGACTGGATGACAAACACCTGTTCCAACCCGCCGTAAGCCTCACCCGGCGCAGTGCCTCAGCCGCGCCGGGCTGCCACCGCGGCGACTGATCCTCGTCAACAAGTCGCATGACGACTGTTGATAGAGTGCGCACACCTTTCCCGGGCCACCCGCGAGCGCCTTGCTTGCGCGGAATGCGGCCCCGCCGCAACCGCAGCGGTGTGCACACTCCGAGTCGTCGCCATGACCACGAACACATCC
>NZ_WTVS01000107.1 GCF_012911005.2 Aromatoleum toluolicum
CGTTAAGGGCCTGGAATGGGTCGGGCTCCATGCTTCCGTCTTTCCGTTAAACTGGGGGGTTGGGGTCAGGGGGCGGGATGCGTATAGGTTTTATAGTTCATGCACCGAGCAGTGCGGCGTCGACTGCGTCACGCGACAGGGCGTCGAGCACGGCCGGACCGCCCTGCACGACGCAGCGGCGGTGGTACATCGCCAGCGCGCGCAGGCCGCCCAGTTCCTCGCCGCCGCCGGCGCGCCCGGGGCCGCCGTGCAGGCAGGTCGGCATCACGTTGCCGTGGCCGGTGTGGTTCGCGCCGACCGCGGCATCGACGACCATCACGCGGCCGTGCAGGTCGGCGATTGCCGGCACGAGCTCAGCGAGGAAGGCCGCGTCACCCGAATACACCGAGGCGACAAGCGAGCCGTGGCCGCGCCGCGCGATCGCGATCGCATCGGCGGTGCCGGCATAGGGGACGATGGTCGCGACCGGGCCGAAGACCTCGACGTCATGGACGAAGCGCGCGGCCAGACCCTTGTCGCAGAAGAGCAGCGTCGGCTGCACGAAGGCGGACACCGCGGCGTCGGCGCCGACCGGTTCGAAGTCCGGATCGCCGCCGAACACGACCTCGCATTCCTGCCGCAGCTTCGCCAGGCCCTCGAAGGCCGCGGCCTGCTGCGCCTTGCTCACCAGCGGGCCGACGCGCACGCCTTCGCTGCGCGGATCGCCGACCTTGCAGCCGGCGAGCTTGCCGGACACCGCATCGGCGAGCGCGCGCGCCGTGCCGGCGGGCGCCAGGATGCGACGGATCGCGGTGCATTTCTGGCCGGTCTTGATCGTCATCTCGCGCACGATCTCCTTCACCGCGAGATCGAACTCGGCCGTGCCGGGCTTGGCATCCGGGCCGAGGATCGCCGAGTTCACGCTGTCGGCCTCGATGTTGAGGCGCACCGAGCGCGCAACGACGTTCGGATGGGTGCGCATGCGCGCCGCCGTGTCCGCCGAGCCGGTGAAGGACACGACGTCGCATTCGGTGACGTGGTCGAGCAGGTCGCGGGCTCCGCCACACACGATGGAGATCGCGCCCGGCGGCAGGATGCCCGCTTCGACGACATCCGCGACCATGCGCTGGGCGAGCCACGCGGTCGGCGTCGCCGGCTTCACGAACACCGGCACGCCGGCGAGCAGCGCCGGCGCGGCCTTCTCCCACAGGCCCCAGGCCGGGAAGTTGAACGCGTTGATGAACACGGCAACGCCGGCGAGCGGCATCAGGAAGTGCTGGGCCTGGAAGACATCGGTCTTGGCCAGCGCCACGCGGCTGCCTTCCTTCAGGTGGCGCGCGGCGCCCAGCGCCTTGCCGGCGCGGGCGTAGCTCTTGACGGTGAAGATGGCGCCATCGACATCGAAGGCCGCATCGCCTTCGGTCGCACCGGAGTTGCGCAGCGAGATGTCGAAATATTCTGCACGTTTGGCCGTCAGCAACTCGGCGATCGCGCCCAGCTTCGCCGCACGCTCCTCGTAGGTGAGGGCCTTCAGTGCAGCGCCACCAACCGTGCGGGCGAACTCCAGTGCATGTGCGACGTCGACGCCGTCCGACGAAACCCGCACCAGCGCCTCGCCGGTGACGGGATCGTTCAGCGCCGTGCCTTCGCCCGCGCCTTCGATCCATTGCCCGTATACGTAATTGGCCAGCTTCACTGTTTGTCTCCTCTCTCTGTTGGGGCATCACGGTCTTGCGCCGGATGTCTGATGTTCTGGCGTCGCGCCCAAGGCGCAACGGGTGGAGATAGAATACACGCGCAAAATCCTTCGTCAAGCACTTTACTTCCACTTCACCTCAAAGATACTCCATAAAGCTGCAATTTTTGGCACAGCACCACCACTCCATCCATCCTATACTGGATGAAAACTGCAGCTTACTGCAGTGCACCACGAACAAAACTGCACTTTAGGTGTTGACGTGTCGATCTTGCTGCATTATTGTTCAACTCAACCGATGCAGTTCGCTGCAAGAAAGGAACCCCGATGAGCCTCGAACCCACTACCGAATCGCAGCAGGAAGCGCTTCCGGCGGCCGAACAGGTCACCGAGAGCAATATCCTGCCGACGCTCGGCAAGCGTGTCCGCGAGATCCGCGACCGCCGTGGCATGACGAGAAAGCTCGTGGCCCGCGAAGCCGGCGTGTCGGAACGCCACCTCGCCCACCTCGAAGGCGGCGACGGCAACGTGTCCATCGTCCTGCTGCACAACATCGCCCGCGCGCTCAACGTCTCGCTGATCGAGCTGCTCGCGCCGGAAACCGAGGACACCGTCGAGAAGCGCCTGATCCGTCGCTTCCTCGAGCGCCTGCCGCAGCATCGCCTGGAAGAGGTCGTATTCCGCCTGATGCGCGACTTCGGCCACGAGGAAGCCGTGCGCCGCAAGCGCATTGCACTGATCGGCCTGCGCGGCGCCGGCAAATCGACGCTGGGCAAGCGCCTCGCGCAGGAAGAAACGATGCCCTTCATCGAACTCGACCGCGAGATCGAGAAGGAAACCGGCATCCCGGGGCGCGAGATCTTCTCGCTGTACGGCCAGTCCGGTTACCGCCGCATCGAGAAGCGCACGCTGGAGCGCGTGCTGCGCGACAACCCGCGCGCGGTGATCTCCGTCGGCGGCGGCGTCGTGTCGCAGCCGGAGAGCTTCGAGATGCTGCTGTCGCAGTGCATGACCGTGTGGGTCAAGGCCCAGCCGGAAGAACACATGGCCCGCGTGATGGCCCAGGGCGACCTGCGGCCGATGGCGGGCAACGACGAGGCGATGGAGGACCTCAAGCGCATCCTCGAGGCGCGCCTGCCCCTCTACGCCAAGGCAGACACCGTGCTCGACACCACGGGCGAGACGGTGGACCAGAGTTTCATCAAGTTACGCCAGCTCGTCATGAGCTGAGCCACAAACAGAGAGAGAGGAGACAACCATGGAAGCAGTCGCGAACAAGCCCGCCGCAGAGCTGGTCGATTACCGTACCGAGCCGTCGAAATACCGCCACTGGTCGCTCGCGACCGACGGCGAGATCGCCACGCTGACGCTCAACATCGACGAGGACGGCGGCATCCGCCCGGGCTACAAGCTGAAGCTCAACTCGTACGACCTGGGCGTCGACATCGAGCTTCACGACGCCCTGCAGCGCGTTCGCTTCGAGCATCCGGAAGTGCGCACCGTCGTCGTCACCTCGGGCAAGCCGAAGATCTTCTGTTCCGGCGCCAACATCTACATGCTGGGCCTGTCGACCCACGCGTGGAAGGTGAACTTCTGCAAATTCACCAACGAGACGCGTAACGGCATCGAGGACTCCAGCCAGTACTCCGGCCTCAAGTTCCTCGCCGCATGCAACGGCACCACCGCCGGCGGCGGCTACGAGCTGGCGCTCGCCTGCGACGAGATCGTGCTGGTCGATGACCGCAATTCGTCGGTGTCGCTGCCCGAAGTGCCGCTGCTGGGCGTGCTGCCCGGCACCGGCGGCCTCACCCGCGTCACCGACAAGCGCCGCGTGCGCCGCGATCACGCCGACATATTCTGCACCATCTCCGAAGGCGTGCGCGGCAACCGCGCCAAGGACTGGCGCCTGGTCGACGACGTCGTCAAGCAGCAGCAGTTCGCCGAGCACATCGCGAACCGCGCGAAGGAACTCGCGAAGACCTCCGACCGCCCGGCCGGCGCCAAGGGCGTCGCGCTCACCCGCCTCGAACGCACCACCGACGCCACGGGCTACCACTACGAGTTCGTCGATGCGACGATCGACGCCAACGGCCGCACCGTGACGCTGACCGTGCGTGCGCCGTCCGCCGTCACCGCGAAGACCGCCGCCGAGATCGAAGCCCAGGGCATCAAGTGGTGGCCGCTGCAGATGGCACGCGAACTCGACGACGCGATCCTCAACCTGCGCACCAACCACCTCGACGTCGGCCTGTGGCAGCTGCGCACAGCCGGCGACGCCCAGGTCGTGCTCGACATCGACGCGACGATCGCCGCCAACAAGGACAACTGGTTCGTCCGCGAGACGATCGGCATGCTGCGTCGCACGCTGGCCCGCATTGACGTCTCGTCGCGCAGCCTGTACGCGCTGATCGAGCCGGGCTCCTGCTTCGCCGGCACGCTGCTCGAAGTCGCGCTCGCCGCCGACCGCAGCTACATGCGCGACGCGGCCGAAGCGAAGAACGTCATCGGCCTGTCGGCGATGAACTTCGGCGCCTTCCCGATGGTGAACGGCCTGTCGCGCATCGAAGCGCGCTTCTACCAGGAAGAAGGCCCGGTCGCCGCCGTCAAGGCCAGGGAAGGCAGCCTGCTGTCGCCCGCCGAGGCGATGGAACTGGGTCTCGTCACCGCGATCCCCGACGACCTCGACTGGGCCGACGAAGTGCGCATCGCCATCGAGGAACGCGCCGCGCTGTCGCCCGACGCGCTCACCGGCCTCGAAGCGAACCTGCGCTTCGGCCCCGTCGAGACGATGAACACGCGCATCTTCGGCCGCCTGTCGGCGTGGCAGAACTGGATCTTCAACCGCCCCAACGCGGTCGGCGAGAACGGCGCGCTGAAGCTCTTCGGCTCCGGCAAGAAGGCGCAGTTCGACTGGAACCGCGTGTAAGCACACACCCGAATCACTCCGCCGCCCCGCGCGGCAGGCCGTCCCGCTGCCGTTGCAGCCGGCGCCCTGGCGCGGCGCGGAGAAAGCAGCAAACGCGAGCAGCAATAACAGACCCGGCGAGCCGACGAGCCCCGGGCCGAGACGATAAATCCGGAGGAGTACAGAGATGATCAATTACAGCGAACGCATCCCCAACAACGTCAACCTCAACGAGAACAAGACGCTGCAGCGCGCCCTCGAACAGTGGCAGCCGTCCTTCCTGAACTGGTGGGACGACATGGGTCCGGAGAACTCGACCAACTACGACGTGTACCTGCGCACCGCGGTCAGCGTCGATCCCAAGGGTTGGGCCGACTTCGGCTACGTGAAGATGCACGACTACCGTTGGGGTATTTTCCTCGCGCCGCAGGAAGGCGAGAAGAAGATCACCTTCGGCGAGCACAAGGGCCAGGACGTGTGGCAGGAAGTGCCGGGCGAATACCGCTCGACCCTGCGCCGCATCATCGTCACCCAGGGCGACACCGAGCCGGCTTCGGTCGAGCAGCAGCGCCACCTCGGCCTGACCGCCCCGTCGCTGTACGACCTGCGCAACCTGTTCCAGGTGAACGTCGAGGAAGGCCGCCACCTGTGGGCGATGGTCTACCTCCTGCACGCGCACTTCGGCCGCGACGGCCGCGAGGAAGGCGAAGCCCTGCTCGAGCGCCGTTCGGGCGACGCGGACAACCCGCGCATCCTCACCGCGTTCAACGAGAAGACCCCCGACTGGCTGTCGTTCTTCATGTTCACCTTCATCACCGACCGTGACGGCAAGTACCAGCTCGCCTCGCTCGCCGAATCGGCGTTCGATCCGCTGGCGCGCACGTGCAAGTTCATGCTCACCGAGGAAGCGCACCACCTCTTCGTCGGCGAATCGGGCATCGCCCGCGTGATCCAGCGCACCTGCGAAGTGATGAAGGAACTCGGCACCGACGATCCCGCCAAGCTGCGCGCCGCCGGCGTCATCGACCTGCCGACGCTGCAGAAGTACCTCAACTTCCACTACAGCGTCACCAGCGACCTGTACGGCGCCGAAATCTCGTCGAACGCCGCGACCTACTACACGAACGGCCTCAAGGGCCGCTTCGAGGAAGAGAAGATCGCCGACGACCACACGCTGCAGAACTCGGAATACGAGGTCATGGATGTGGCCGGCGACAAGATCCTGACCCGCCACGTGCCCGCGCTGTCGGCGCTCAACGAGCGCCTGCGCGACGACTGGATCACCGACGTGCAGGCCGGTGTCGACCGCTGGAACCGCATCCCGGCCAAGTTCGGCTTCGGCTTCCGCTTCACGCTGCCGCACAAGGGCTTCCACCGCCGCATCGGCATGTTCGCCGGCTCGCACGTCAGCCCCGACGGCCGCCTGCTGTCGGAAGCCGAATGGACGCACCAGCACAGCAACTGGCTGCCGACCGAAAGCGACCGCCTGTACGTGCATTCGCTGATGGGCCGCTGCATCGAGCCGGGCAAGTTCGCCAACTGGATCGCAGCGCCGGGCCGTGGTATCAACAACCAGCCGGTCAACTTCGAGTACGTGCGCTTTAATTGAGCAAGAAGAAACGACAAGGCGGCATTAACAGGTCCCTCCCCCTTCAAGGGGGAGGACAGGAGGGGGATGGGTTTTGGTGCGGGCGGTCGACCTAGTCCGCGCACGCTGTCCGGAAACCCATCCCCACCCCGACCCGGGAGTCTTCGCTTCGCTCCGCCGCTCCGGCGGCACGGAGCGGTGCTCCGCGAAACCCCGCCTCCGCCCCCTTGAAGGAGAGGGAGCGGAGAACTCGCATCACCCGTGGAGAGAGACAACCATGAACGCGCCCGCAGAGCACGCCAACCTCGCCAGGCAACACCTCATCGACCCCGAGATCTGCATCCGCTGCAACACCTGCGAAGAGATCTGCCCGGTCGATGCGATCACCCACGACAGCCGCAATTACGTCGTCAAGTTCGAGACCTGCAACGGCTGCCTCGCCTGCATCTCGCCCTGTCCGACGGGCGCGATCGACTCATGGCGCAATGTCGACAAGGCCACGCCGCACAGCCTCGCCGACCAGTATTCCTGGGACTACCTGCCCGACACCACCGAACTCGACCAGCTCGAGGCGACGGTAATGGGCGCGGTCGAGCTCCCGGCCGAAGTGCAGCAGATCACCGAAGTCGCGACCGCCGGCCAGGGCGGCCCGGCGATGGCGCCGTGGTCCGCCTCGCACCCCTACGTGAATATCTACTCGCCGGCCGCCCCGGTCACCGCGACGGTCACCGGCAACTACCGCCTCACCGCCGAAGACGCCTCGAGCGACATCCACCACATCGTCCTCGACTTCGGCACCACCCCCTTCCCGGTGCTCGAAGGCCAGTCGATCGGCATCATCCCGCCCGGCACCGACGAAAAGGGCAAGCCGCACCTGCTGCGCATGTACTCCGTCGCCAGTCCGCGCGACGGCGAGCGCCCGCACTACAACAACCTGTCGCTGACGGTGAAGCGCGTCGTCGAGGACCACGAAGGCAAGCCGACCCGCGGCGTCGCATCGAACTACGTGTGCGACCTCAAGAAGGGCGACAAGGTGCAGGTCACCGGCCCCTACGGCGCGACCTACCTGATGCCCAACCACCCCGGTTCGTCGATCATGATGATCTGCACCGGCACCGGTTCCGCGCCGATGCGCGCGATGACCGAGCGCCGCCGCCGCCGCATGGACCGCAAGGAAGGCGGCGAGCTGGTGCTCTTCTTCGGCGCCCGCGCGCCCGAGGAACTACCCTACTTCGGGCCGCTGCAGAAGCTGCCGAAGGACTTCATCGACATCAGCTTCGCCTTCTCGCGCGTGCCCGGCGAACCCAAGCGCTACGTGCAGGACGCGATCCGCGAGCGCGCCGACAAGGTGTTCAAGATGCTGCAGGACGACAACTGCTACATCTACATCTGCGGCCTCAAGGGCATGGAAGCCGGCGTGCTGGAAGCCTTCCGCGACATCTGCCGCGCGAACGGCGCCGACTGGGACGCACTGCGCCCGCAGCTGCTTTCCAAGGCACGCTTCCACGTCGAGACGTACTGAGCACCACGAGCCGTAGGGCGGGAGCAGCCGAAGGCGTATCCCGCCAATCCGTCGCACAGATGGCGGGATGCACTTCGCTCCTTCCGCCCTACGCAAAGCGCGGCGCCTGACGCCGCCGGCCCGTTTGGCCCCACAATGGCACGCGGCGTGCCCGCCGAGAAGGCGCGCCCCCGACATAACGAGAGGAGACCCCCCGACATGCCCCGCCACGTCTATATCTGCGACGCCATCCGCACCCCCTTCGGCCGCTACGGCGGCACCCTCTCCGCCGTGCGCGCCGACGACCTCGCCGCGCTGCCGATCCGCGCCCTCGTCGCGCGCAACGCCGCCGTCGACTGGACCGCCGTCGATGATGTCATCTACGGCTGCGCCAACCAGGCCGGCGAGGACAACCGCAACGTCGCGCGCATGGCCGCGCTGCTCGCCGGCCTGCCGGTCGAAGTGCCCGGCACCACCGTCAACCGTCTGTGCGGCTCCAGTCTCGACGCGCTGGGCATGGCCACGCGCGCGATCGCCTCCGGCGAAGCCGAGCTGATGATCGCCGGCGGCGTCGAGAGCATGAGCCGCGCCCCCTTCGTGCTGGGCAAGGCCGACAGCGCCTTCTCGCGCAGCGCGAAGATCGAGGACACGACCATCGGCTGGCGCTTCGTGAACCCCCTGATGAAGGCGCAGTTCGGCATCGACTCGATGCCCGAGACCGCCGAGAACGTCGCGCAGGAATTCGGCGTCTCGCGTGCCGACCAGGACGCCTTCGCGCTGCGCAGCCAGCAGCGCTGGGCCGCCGCGAACGAGCGCGGCTTCTTCGCGCGCGAGATCCTGCCGGTCGAGATCGCGCGCAAGAAGGGCGATCCGCTGATCTTCGGCGCAGACGAACACCCGCGTCCCGACACCACGCTCGAAACGCTCGCGAAGCTCAAGGGCGTCGTGCGCCCGGACGGCAGCGTCACCGCCGGCAACGCCTCCGGCGTCAACGACGGCGCCTGCGCGCTGCTGCTCGCCTCCGAGGACGCCATGCGCCGCCACGGCCTGACGCCGCGCGCGCGCGTCCTCGGCTCCGCCGCCGCCGGCGTGTCGCCCCGCATCATGGGCATCGGCCCCGCACCGGCGACGCAGAAGCTCCTCGCGCGCCTGGGCATGAGCATCGGCCAGTTCGACACCATCGAACTCAACGAAGCCTTCGCCGCCCAGGGCCTCGCGGTGCTGCGCCAGCTCGGGCTGCCCGACGACGGCGAGCACGTGAACCCGAACGGCGGCGCGATCGCGATCGGCCATCCGCTCGGCGCCTCCGGCGCGCGCCTCGTGACCACCGCGCTCAACCAGCTCGAGACCACCGGCGGCCGCTTCGGCCTCGCAACCATGTGCATCGGCGTCGGCCAGGGCATCGCGCTCGCCTTCGAGCGCGTCTGAAAGACCCGCCTCACAACAACATGCTGCACCGGAGAGAGAGACGAACGTGAAACCGGAAGCCGTCCAGATCATCCGCGACGAGCACCTCGCGATCAGCGCGGTGCTGTACTCGCTGCGCTACCTCGTCAAGGGCATGCGCAAGGGCGAAGCGCCCAATTTCCCGCTGCTGCGCGCGATCCTCGACTACATCGTGTCCTACCCCGACCGCTGGCACCACCCGAAGGAGGACAAGTACCTGTTCTCCGCGGTGCAGCGGCGCACGCGCGAGGCCGACGGCCTCATCGGCCGCCTCGAGCGCGAGCACACGCTGGGCTACCCGATGGTCGAAGACCTCAAGAAGCAGCTCGTCGCCTTTCAGGGCGGCGACGCCAAGGCCGGCGAAGCCTTCTGCGACACGGCCGAACGCTATGCCGAGTTCGAATGGGAGCACCTGCGCACCGAGGAAGACGCCCTGATCCCGATCGCCGAACGCGTGCTGACGCCGGAGGACTGGGCCGAGATCGCCGCCGCCTTCCGCGAAAACGACAACCCGCTCTTCGGCATCAAGCCCAAGGACGAGGCCGAGACGCTGTACCAGCGCATCCTCAGCCTCACGCCGGCACCACTCGGTCTCGGCAAGGCGCAGTAACGCCCTCGTCGTTCACCCGGCACAAGGCGGGACGAACTCCCGCCCTCTCCACACCCCCTCCCCACGTGTGAACTAAGGAATCGCTGAAAAAATCGGTGTCGACGGGTGCCGGACTGGTCACGCGCGTGAGCCAGTGAAGAATTCTTCCACTCTTTGGCACTTTCTTGCCCGACGCGATGCGGTTCGGGAAACTTCAACAGCGCGTTCGCGTCCGGCGCCGCCTCTCGCGCCAGATCGATGCCGACGACGCTGCGGATCGCCTGACTGTCGTAGATCGCATCCTCGGTCCCTTCGTCTCGCAGGCCGAAGTACTGCTGCGCCACGTACATCCAGCGCATCCGTCCTACGCCAATGGGCGGGCGGCCACGGCCTTCGCCCTTCCGAATTATCTGCATGGCATTCCGCCACCAGACGGAGCTTCGCCACGAATCGTGGTCCGTGCCGATCTCCCGGATAGTCCGCAGCCATCGCGGTAGCCCGCACCGCACGAACCAGACCACGATCACAATCAGCGCCAATCCACGGGCAAATCATCCCATAGGCATTAGCATTCATTACCGCTTACCCGCTGACTGGTGGGTAGCGCAGCAAACCTGATCGCGCAGCGATAGTTCCGCCGAAATGCGTCAGCTTGCGCCTTTCGCATACGCCATCCGTGAATCTCATTGCGAATTATCTGCATGGCATTCCGCCACCAGACGGAGCTTCGCCACGAATCGTGGTCCGTGCCGATCTCCCGGATAGTCCGCAGCCATCGCGGTAGCCCGCACCGCACGAACCAGACCACGATCACAATCAGCGCCAATCCACGGGCAAATCATCCCATAGGCATTAGCATTCATTACCGCTTACCCGCTGACTGGTGGGTAGCGCAGCAAACCTGATCGCGCAGCGATAGTTCCGCCGAAATGCGTCAGCTTGCGCCTTTCGCATACGCCATCCGTGAATCTCATTGTCATTACTATCCCTTTTGCGTAACATCGCCCGCTTTGCAGCGACAAGAACGAATAGCAGAAAATGACTGTCGCATCGGACGCACAGCCCATTTAACTGTTTGTAAACACGGGAAAATCAATCCATGGCAATTCGGAACGGATCCAAGAAGAACGACACCCTTACCGGCGGCATCGGCGACGACCAGCTCTATGGCCGCCAGGGCAACGACATCCTCAGTGGTGGCGACGGCAATGACCTTTTGTTCGGTGAATCCGGCAACGACTCCCTCAGCGGTGGCGCGGGCAACGACTACCTCGACGGAGGCACGGGAAGCGACACGATGGCAGGCGGCTCCGGAAACGACATTTATATCGTCGACGGCACGACCGACATCGTCACCGAACTCGCAGGCGAAGGAACCGATACCGTTCAAAGCAGCGTCAGCTATACGCTCGGCAGCAACCTCGAAAACCTCGTACTGACCGGCGCCGGCAACCTGTCTGGCACGGGCAACGCGCTTGCGAATGAGCTGTACGGCAACGACGACAACAACACCCTGAACGGCCTGGCAGGCGCCGACACGATGGTTGGCGGTGACGGTGACGATACCTACGTGGTCGACAACGTTGGCGACGTCGTCATCGAGAACGCCGGCGAGGGCACCGACACGATCCAGGCGGCCACGAGCTACACGCTCGGCGCCAACGTCGAGAATCTGACGATCACCGGAAGTAACTTTGGAAGCTTCTCCGGCACCGGCAACGATCTCAACAACGTGCTGACGGCGAATGGTTATTTCACCAATGACACGCTCAATGGCGGAGTCGGCGCCGATACGATGTCCGGCGGATCGGGCAACGACACCTACCACGTGGACAACGCGGGCGACACGGTGATCGAGAGCGCCGGCCAAGGCACCGACAGCGTGATCAGTACCGTCGACCATACGCTGGCCGCAAACGTCGAGAACCTCACGCTGGTCGGAACGGGCCTGGTCGGGACGGGCAACGCGCTCGACAACACCTACACCATCAACAACACCGGCAACGCCATTGTCGAAGCGGCGGGTGGCGGAACCGACATGGTCGTCAGCAGTGTCAACTACACGCTGGATGCGAACGTCGAGAAGCTGACGCTGGTCGGAACGGGCCTGGTCGGCACCGGCAATGCGCTGGATAACACCTACATCATCAACAACTCCAGCAACGCCATTGTCGAAGCGGCGGGCGGCGGAACCGACACGGTCCTCAGCAGTGTCAGTTACACCCTGGGTGCGAACGTCGAGAACCTCACGATCACCGGAAGCAACTTTAGCTATTACTCCGGCACCGGCAACGATCTCGACAACGTGCTGACGGCGAATGGTTATTTCACCAATGACACGCTCAATGGCGGAGTCGGCGCCGATACGATGTCCGGCGGATCGGGCAACGACACCTACCACGTGGACAACGCGGGCGACACGGTGATCGAGAGCGCCGGCCAGGGCACCGACAGCGTGATCAGTACCGTCGACCATACGCTGGCCGCAAACGTCGAGAACCTGACGCTGGTCGGAACGGGC
>NZ_WTVS01000108.1 GCF_012911005.2 Aromatoleum toluolicum
CCGATTGGCACCGCAAGTTATCCACCGCCGCGCGCTCTGCCTGCGTATGAGGCGCCGCAGGCGCGCGCCCGTGGATAACTTGCTGCCCAGTACCCTTCATGGCGTCCATCAAACGGGGACAGGGTCAACGTACTGCGAGCCTCGGTCTGAGTGGTGGATCAAGGCTTCTTCAGGACTTGGCTGGCGGGCGTACAGCGCCTGTTCCAGCGCATCGAGCACGAAGTCCGTGTGCATGGAACTACTCACACGCCAGCCCACGATGCGCCGGGCAAAGACGTCGATGACGAAAGCCACATACAGCCAGCCTTGCCAGGTCGAGACATAGGTGAAGTCCGAGACCCACAACTGGTTGGGGCGGTCGGCTTTGAACTGCCGATTGACCCGATCCAGCGGACACGCCGCCTTGCTGTCACTGATCGTGGTGCGCACGACCTTGCCGCGCACGACGCCCCGCAAACCCTGACGGCGCATGAGCCGCTCGACCGTGCAGCGGGCCACCGCGACACCTTCCCGGTTCAGTTGCCGCCAGACTTTGTCTGCTCCATAGACCTGCAGGTTGGCTTGCCAGACGCGTTCGATCTCGGGCATCAACACCTCGTCGCACTGCACTCTCCGGCTGCGTTGTTCAGGGTTGCGCTGCAGAGCCACATGGCGCCGGTAGCCGGACGGGGCGATCTGCAATTGCCTGCAGATCGGCTCGACCCCGAAGGCATCACGATGCCCGTCGACGAAAGACCTCAGGACTTGAATCGGCGGTCGAGCTCCGCCTGGGCGAAAAACGCGCTGGCAAGCTTCAGAATTTCATTGGCTTTACGCAGCTCACGGACCTCGCGCTCCAGTTCCTTGACGCGCTTCTGATCCGCGGTGCTCGGCCCTTCGCGCTGGCCGGTATCTCGCTCATGCTGACGCACCCAGGTCAGCAGCGTCTGCGACGTGCAGCCGATCTTGGCGGCGATGGATTCCACGGCCGCCCATTGCGACGGATGATCACCGCGACACTCGGCCACCATGCGTACGGCCCGCTCACGGACTTCAGGGGAGAACTTCACTGACTTCTTCATGGCTCTATCTTCTCAAGAGTTAGAGCCTCCACCAAACCCGGGGCGATTCACTTCTATCTGGCGAAGCGACTATTCACAGGTTTCGGGGGCGGTTACGCAAGAGCTAACCCAGTTGGCGTACCTGGCAGCACGTGTATATACGCCTACCCGGTTGGCGCGCGCGCATCCCTCTCCCCAACTTACAATACCAGCAAGCTTCGGGTCCAGCCGCGAGTCAACGATCAGTGGGCCACCGCTGTCCCCTTGACACGAGTCCTTGCCCCCAACCTCATTGCCGGCGCAGAGCATATTGTTGGATATTGCGCCGTCGTAAGCGAGAGGTCTATTACACGTATCGCGTTCAACAAAGGGCAGCTCAACAAACTGGAGATCCCTGACAGGCTGGCCTCCTTCCGTAGTTGCCCCCCAGCCGGTAACAACAAGTGCAGCGCCCTTCTTAAGCAAGACCGCTTCTTCCGTTTCGGTCACCAGTGGTATCGGCCTGATACTGACACCTAGGGCAAGCGGATCCCTAAGTTGAAGTAGGGCGATGTCGTTGTCCCATCTCAAAGGCTTGTTGAAATCGGACCTCGAGATGATGCGCTCAACGTTGTGGCGGGTGCCGCTCTTGCCAAGCACGTGAGTGCCCGCGATCACGACAATGTCTCGGGGATCATTGCCCTCTACACAATGCGCCGCCGTCACGATCCATGTCGCGGAATATACAGTTCCACCACAGAAGTGCGCTTTATAAGGGTCGGCGATCCAGGAGACCGTCAGTGAAACCTGCCACGGAAAGGCGCCCGCGAGGGCTGGCTTTCCGCCAAGAATCTTTGGTTCCAAGCCCTTAAGAAATCGATTGACGGTATCGCGATAATCCGCAGAGCCGACAACGCTTCTCTCAGCGGTAAGCGTCGCCATGCGCTGTGTTTGCGCGTCTGCCGCATGGACCACAGACGCTGATAGCACCGTCCAGATTGCCGCAAACAGGAAAGACGTGCGCATAGTTGATCTCCTTGTTCGTAAAGCTACGAGAGTGACTGCGTCGATGTTAGAAGCCGAAGAAACGCACCCGTACGCCGTCGTCAGAAAAATCTGCGGCGTTGGCAACTGCGGTGATGCGGCGACCGTCGATGCCGAATTGTTTCAGCAAATACTCGACGTGAAATCGCCTCATGGTTCGCGCATCTGCTTCCTTGCTGCTGCTAGCCGCAGCGGTTGCGATTGAAATCCACGTAACAGTGCGGCCCTCCGCTTTTAATGTGGAAATGGCCTCACCGATGGGCCTTGATTCCACCAGATCGGGGATGCCGGAGGCCTGAGGACGTACTACGATCTCTCGCAGCGAGCGCCCTAGCTCAATCGGAGCAGCATTGCCCACCTTCGCTCTAACCGGTAGATATAGTTCGTTTGCGATGCCCGGTATGTATGCGCTCACCCATATCCCTTCTTTCCCAAGGTCCTTGACGTCGGTCACGGTGATCTGAGTTCCGAATGGCACCCGAGCTGCCACGGGTGCCGCCGACGACGGAGCGGTTCGGGCGGCTCTTTCTCGAGTTGTGACTACATCAGCATGCGCGAGGACGACCTGCATGTCGCGACTTATCTTAGATGGGGTGGCTGCAACGCGAGTGACACCGGACGGAACCAACCCAAGCTCGCGATCACTCAAACTTTTAACGGATTCGCTCGCCTCGACGTCAAGGGACCGTCTGAACGCAAAAGCTGCGGTTGGCGGAACAATAGCGACACGCGTCGGGGTCAGAGTAGTTCCAGAACTGAGGGCCACCGGCCGCCACGCCCGCTCCACGGCCACTGGCGAAACTAGGGTATACCGCGGTGCAAGACCGCTCAGAGAGTTATCCTCCAGCCATTTCCGCGCCGCCGCGGCGTGACGGCTGACCGAGTGCCGCATGCTGAATAACCGGATTGCTTTCTCGAGGTTACTCTCGAGTGCGATGTTCCAAGCTAGTTTCTGTTGGTCAAGGATCGCCGCAGACGGCTTCAGATACAGACTACTATAAGACCAGACCTCCATCCCCGGCTGTTGCAGAGCATTAGTCTCAATGCTCACGTCAGCGCCGACCTCTTTCATGAGTTGCTCGAATTCGTACCCCTCCCTTGTGATGTACTCTACCAGCCTACTTGTGAAGATACTTAGTTGATCCTGAGCCGTGGAGGCGAGCGCTAGATAACCCGGGCGCGAAGCAAACGCGACCATCGTATTCACATTGTGCTGCGGTCTTCGTGGCTGAACAACGCCCTTGAAAGCATGCTCCGCGTTGTGCTCGTCACTGACAACAAAGCCGGCAATCGTTCGGCAGGCATCAATCACCATAAGCACGAGGCCCGGCTGGCGTGCGACAAAATAGTCTTCAACGTTTTCGAGCGCAATCGCCCGCGTCGGAAGGTCGCCCTCCTTGATCCTTAACGGAAGGTCGATGGGAGCAAGATAATTCGTGGGCCCGTAAGAGAATCCGTGTCCGGAGAAATAGAAGACTACTAGATCGCCTGGCTCGATGGGCCTTCTAAATGCGGGCAATACCTCGTCCTCAAAATGCCGCACCGACGGTAGATCCGTTACATGGGTTACCGAAAACCTGAGATCGCGTAGACGCTCTGCTACCTTAAAGCCGTCTAGCGATGCGCTGGGAAGTTTGCCGAAAGGATCGTAGTTTGAGTTGCCGATCACTAATGCATGGCGTCCAGGTTCCTTCTCGAAGGCGTACTGAGCAAGTGCAGGATGGGCATGGATGATGATCAAGGTGAGAAACAGGATCGTTAGGCGTACCGCCACATGTGCGCTTTTCATTTCTTTTTTGCCACTAGGATGAGCGTTGGACATGGGCTCCGCCGGGAATCCTGGTTGCAAAGATCTTCCCACCCGCCAGCCAGCCAGCCAGCGTACTGATCATGCCGTGGGTAGGTGCCTGTGCCCATTTACTCGATTTTCACCCGTTCTACCCTCAAGACCTCGGTGCCCTTCTTAAGGCAGTATTTTTCTTTGAGTTTTTCTGCGGCAACCTCGGACACTGCGGCCCTCGCGTCAGGAACTGGCTTTGGCGCCGCCACATAAGGGAGCACGGAACCGATTAAACCGGTCACCTGTTCCACTCCAGCACTTGCGTCCGAATTGAGTGACACCATCTTTAGTGCCCCTGCGTCCGTGAACTCCAGTTTGAACTCGCCTTTCCCCAACGGCGCCGGTTTGAATGTGACATACGACCGTTCCCCAATTGCGAGGAACTGATACCTGGCATTCACCTCCTCAATACAGTATCTCGCATAGTCAGCGCCATCTGGACTAACCGCAAAGGAGGTTCTTTCTGTCACCTTCACCAATACAGGAGTAGCAATAGGAACTCCGACTGACTGGGTACCAGACGCATCGAACGTCTCCAATGAGGAAGCGCAGCCTCCCAGCAGCAATGGAGCACTCGATATAAGGACTGTGATTTTCATTTTAGGTACGTGCCCCATTTGTCAATAGTCGATGTCACCACGAGACCGGTTCAACACATCAAATCAACAATAAGCGACCCGAGGACCGCATCTTCGCCGTCTAGGCCCGGCATTCCCAGCATCGAGAACCTTTACACGGCAATTCGCAGTTCGCCAAATTTCCCAGTCAGCGTCTGCAACGCAACGTTGCTACTGCTATACGCCTTAGTACCGGAAGCTTCTAGCTTCGCTCCCAAAAGCAAGAAAGCAGTTCGAGATTGGTGACGATACTCAGTCAAGCGCAGGGCCGGGCTTCTCCCTCCCCTTGAAGGGGAGGAGCCCTTTGACTACCGACTGAGGCTCATCACTAATCAGAAAACAGTTTCTCGTCCGCCGACTTACCAGACGGCGTCGATCCACCTTGCCTATGCCATAAGGCCTTCTTGGTGCCCCATATTTGTATAGCACATGTCATTTGGACCGCAAGACAAGCTGCGGGATCGGCCCTCTCCTACCACCCGTGAGGCTACGCACCAAATAACGTCAGAGCGGCCCTTCATTCAGGATGCTCGCCAATCTCCAGTACGGGCGAGACTGGCGAGTGGCTGGCACGGGTCGCTATGCAAAGATTTCCATAGCGGTCCACTGAATCCAGTCAGAAGCTGATGTTCGTCCTTCTTAGGGCCTGCTAATTGTCAGGCACGTGGATTGCTGTTAGCGTGCGGATCCACAGTGCGTCATTCGCTTGATTGTGAATACAGCTTAGGGTTCAACCTCTTTGTTTACGCAGAAGAATTTCATCAAGCCCAGTTGGGTTTCCGTATCCAAAATCTCCGATTCCAACCACATCCCAACCATTAACAGAAAGCTGATTCAACGCATTAATCAACGCAGGATCATGCGCATTCGGATTGCTAGCAAGAAACCACTGATGCTGACCGTTAGGTCCCGTCTCTTTTCTGTAAAGTAAATCGTAGATGTACATGTTAGCCTCTTCAGACACAGTATTATGAGTTAATGCTCTCGATTTTTAAGCCTATGCAGGCGCAAAATTTCAAATAACATACTTGGCTCATCTTGATTGCAATTCAATCAAAGCCAGATGGATAGCCCACATAGACAAGCACCAGAGACTGCATAAGTACGCGGATATGAAAATCTGTTCTCCTAATTGATGCTGATGTCTATTGTCTTTGAGCGCAATGCCGCGCTCAAAATATCAACTGGGCACGAAAATGTCCCTATCTTGATAGATGGCGGCTTTGGAATATGCAAGTACGGAACGTGGCTGAGCTTCGGGAGGCTGTCCCTCGACCCACGCTCAGCCCGCAGACTCAAAGGATGGCAAAGGCCGAACAACAAAAGCGCGCCGTAGTTGTTGGAGTTCAGCGGTTACCTGGGTGACCGTTGGGACGGGATGAGCGTTGGCATGTATTGGCCGAGCCCTGACCTCACCAAGCCGATGTCCAGCGTCCGGAGTCCTCACAAAGCTGTCTATCGTCCGCGAATACTGGTGCTTACGGGCGAATGGCCGCTGACGGAAGCGTCAACGTCGGCCAAGGGAAAGAAACGTCACCGGCAGCTCATGACCGGGTCGAGCCAAGACGGGTTCAAGTTGGCGGCCGTAAACCGGTCGCCCAGAACGATCCAGCGAGCGAAATCTTGGCCGGATCGCCAACGGCCGGTGATGGCCGAGGCTGTGTAAAAACGATCGCCATGGCATGATATCGGCATCGTCATCAGGGTGATCAGGTGCCATGAAGCGATTCGTCGAAGGACAGAGCCGCACACAGGGGGCGTTACTGCCTGAGAGGCTGGATGACTTCGTTTCCGAGACCAATCCGGTTCGGGTCATCGATGTCTTTGTCGATGAACTCGATCTGCGCAAGCTGGGCTTCGCCGGCGTCGATCCGGCAGCCACCGGGCGACCCGCCTATCACCCGGCGGCGTTGCTCAAGCTCTATATCTACGGCTACCTGAACCGGATCCAATCGAGTCGGCGCCTGGAGCGCGAGGCGCAACGCAACCTCGAGTTGATGTGGCTCGTCGGGCGTCTGACGCCCGACTTCAAGACCATCGCCAACTTCCGTAAGGACAATCCGAAGGGCATCCGAGGCGTCTGTCGCCAGGTCGTCGTGCTGTGCCGGGAACTGGGGTTGTTCGCCGAAGCCGTGGTCGCGATCGACGGCAGCAAGTTCAAGGCGGTCAATAACCGTGATCGCAACTTCACCAGCGCCAAGCTGCAACGGCGCATGGAAGAGATCGAGCCGAGCATCGAACGCTACCTGGTCGAGCTGGACAGCGCCGACCGGCAAGGGCCCGCCGTGGCGCAGGTGAAGAAGGAGCGGTTGCAGGACAAGATCACGACCCTGAAGGCGCGGATGAAGGAACTCGAAGCGATCGGCGCCCAGCTCGAGAACACGCCTGACAAGCAGATTTCCCTCACGGATCCCGGCGCCCGCTCCATGAAGACGCGGGGCACGGGCATCGTGGGCTACAACGTGCAGACGGCCGTCGAGACCAAGAACCACCTGATTGTGGCGCATGAAGTAACCACGACGGGCTCGACCGGGATCAACTGAGCAAGATGGGCACGCAAGCGCGCAAGGCGATGCGGGTGGAGTACCTCACTGCAATCGCCGATCGGGGTTATTTCAAGAGCGAAGAAATCCTTGCCTGCCACATGGCGGGCATCGTGCCACTCGTCCCGAAGAGCAGCACCTCCGGTGCAAAGTTTGAAGGTCGTTTCGACAAAGCTGATTTTGTTTATGACCGCGAGTATGACGAATACGCCTGTCCGGCTGGCGAGCGCCTGATCTGGCGTTACACGAGCGTTCAGGCCGGGCTGACGACGCACCGCTACTGGAGCTCCCACTGTCCGCGTTGCCCGATCAAATCCAAATGCACGCCGGGTGACTATCGACGCGTCAGCCGTTGGGTGCATGAGGAAGAGCTCGAGGTCATGCAGGCGCGGCTTGATGAGGCGCCTGACAGCATGCGTATCCGACGTCGGACCGTCGAACACCCCTTCGGCACCCTAAAGGCGTGGATGGGGGCGACGCATTTCCTGACCAAAGGCCTCGAACGCGTCAAAACCGAGATGAGTCTGCACGTTCTGGCGTACAACCTGAAGCGAGCGATGAAGCTGATGGGGAATGAGGCGCTGATGGTGGCAATGAGGGCCTGAAAGGGCCCTTTTGAAGCTCAACTGAGCTGATTTGCCGCCTTCAGATTCGTTCGATTCCGCCGCAGGGCGCCGGAACGACCGATTCTTGGCGCATCGGCGACCGTTTTTACACGGCCTCGGCCATCACCGGCCGTTGGAGATCCGGCCAGGATTTCGCGAGCACGTTCACCTTGGACGACAGGTTTACGGCGACGAACTTGAGCCCCGCTTTGGCTCGACCCGGCCAAGAGGAGACGGTCGAGCTTCCGCTCAAGAGCCGCCATTCGCGCATACGCGACGGGTCGAGTCGGTCTTGGAGACGCCGGCCCCCGGCGATGCTGCGCGATGTTCCCTACAAATTAAGGCGTGTGTGGTTGCGAACGCGTCGGGGGGCGCTCATGCTGAAGCCAGAGTTCGGCTATACCGACCCCCGTTGCTTCGGCACCTGTCTCGGAACGAAAGAGTATCTCAGTATGCCAATTTAAAAAGAAGCCAAATATAAAGTCGAGCTTGATAATGACGTCTTTCGGGGATTCCGGAAACATGTAATACCATGTGTTATGCACCCTCCAAGAAGGTGGTCCTAGCAACCTTGCCGCATCAGCTTCTGTATGGACAGATTCTTCTATTTGGCGTGTGAAACTTGCAATCGCATCATCGAGCAATTTTTCGTCTAACCCTCTAATCAACCACCCAGCGACACGCGACTTCACGAAGCTAACGGTAAAGTAGCAAAATCGGCTAGCCTGAGAATCAATCGGCTTGCATGGATATAGCCAGCGCTCTACTTCCCTTTCGTCATTCTCTGAAACACGCAGCATGTCAATGCGCGTTCCGATTGGTTGTCCAATACGATCCTTTACGGCTTGGGCATCCATGTCCGGTTTCAACTCCTGCAGGAGCGCCTTGACCTTCTGGTTTGTAGCGCGCGTAAGCAACTCATTTTGATCGCCAGTCACTTTGGCGCCCTCACTTATCCTAAATAACTTAAGAAACTGATCGAGAAACAGACTCGGCTCATGTGTTACTCCAGACGGAGGAACAACTACAAAAATATCTCTCTTGATACCGACAGCCATCCTTGGAAGTTTCAACCGGACTGAAATCCGACTAGACGGAATAACCATCCATTCTTGCGCCGGCCATATTTCAGAAAGTAACGCTCGCATATGCTTTATCGACAGGCTTTCCAAATGCACGCCAGTCAGGGGTGCTGCGAAACAAGGTAAGCCACTCACCAAACCGTAGACGATGAGATCACTTCTGGGCGCAATCGTCGCGGGGAATTTCTCACTTTCGAATTCAAGGTATGCCCCCTTGTTCAATCCATCGCAGTACAGGTAGCCGGTTCCTGATGGCAGACCATATTCAATGTCACCGATGTCGTCTATGATCAACGGTTCAGAAGAGTTGTTTCTAATCGCTATAGGAATCCTCAAGCGAACGTTTTTCCCGGCATCCTGTGAGCTCGAGCTATAAGTCTCAGCTGCAATGTATTCGGGTGTCACAACTGCAATGCTGCATTCCGGCCGTTTGCGAATCGGATACGGCAATATCGACGGCGACCGTTCTAGACAGGGGAACATAAGATTCGAAATGTCCCGATCTAGAGGTGGCAACAGAAAGTATATGAGGGCGCCGACGCCAAAAGTTACCGGTACGATAGCTGCAGCATAGGGAGCAATCTTATGCACACTCGAACTCCGCAACCTTACCCAGGCGAACCATCGGCGTAAGGTTGCAAAAATTGCCGTTCCTAGGAGGTCGCCAACGGCAAAACCTAAGGCAATTCCCGTATATCCGAGAGCACCTATTGCATGGAACTGCCACTGATAGGTGATTCCCAAAATGATTGTACCTATCGGGATAACCGCAACGCATCCTATGAAGCTCGAGAGGAGGTCTGATATTCTAAATACACGCGCCGCCAGCAGCGCAAACGCCATGACGATGCTCGCTGTAAGAAGCAGGCCGAACAGAACGGACAATGAGTCGGATAATCTCAACCAAGATTGGAAGATTAACCCATTTAGCACAATCGCAATTGGCAGAGGAGATTCCGAGAAGGTCAAAGTAACAATCAGCAACACAAGAGCCGTTAGTGCTTCGAATAGCACCCACGGCGTTGACTTCTCTTTTCTCCAAACCGCAAACAGAAAGATCAGCCATAGACACAATGAAGGTGTAACTAGACCTAGAAAGATCTGACCTACGACACCGTCAGTGGACCAAGCCTGCTCCGACCTCACAAGGAGAGCGTCCAACGATGACCAGACGAGTGCGCCGGATATCAAAGTTGGAATGCGGCGGGAGAACAGATCTTTCATAACGATCTTTACTTGATCATTTGATCATGCTGAAGCGTCGCAATGACTATGAGTTGCAGCCAAGTAGTCCATGTGGTGGGTAGAGCGGCAAGTGCTCGGTTCCCTGCACATGCACAAGTCTGGGTGGAGTAGCCCATCGTCTCTGGCGGAAGAGACCTTGTTACGATAGGTTTACATTTGGTGCAATTCAAGGCGACTTTTCTGCGGATGCGAGGCGGTGAATTTGTGCGTCACGCAATCGTCGATCTTCGCATGGTGGTGGCTGATTTTTGCACTAGGAAAGTCACCGTGCCACCAAGTGTGCCCAGCCGGTGGAAATTCAGCCCACCTTGCCCCTGATTGATCTCGTCGATCAGTGCGACCGACACCTTGACTCCCTCGCGAGCCTTCTTGCAGAGCACTTCGAAGATGTCACGGTCCGTGAACTAGGCGATCGCCGCCACGATTTCGGACCGGGCTTGCTCTACGTGACCGATGATCACCTTGTGGATATTCGACAAATGGGCTTTCAATTCCATATCGATACGCTAGCCGGCGGGCTTAGCCCAGTGAGACTGAAATCCGATCATTATCCCATTCGAAAATGGAGAAATCGCTCGTCTCATGATCAGGGACGTCGACTGGCATGCAGGTACGGTGACGCTGCGGGGCACCAAGTCGCTGCGCCAAGACATCCTGCCGTTGCCAATGGAGACCGGACAGGCGCTGGCCGACTATCTGCAACATGAGCGCCCGCACTCCAGCAATCCGGCGATATTCCTCCGCAGCCAGGGAGGACGTGATCAACCGATTACGTCGATGGCGATCCAGAAGCTGATCAAACGAGCCGGCCACCGAATTGGTCTCATGCATTTCAGCGCGCATGCGCTGCGTCACACCCTGGCATGCCGTCTGGTGGAGAACGGCAGCTCGCTCAAGGAAGTCGCTGACGTACTGCGGCACCGCTCGCTGGAAACCACTCGGATTTACGCCAAGCTCGACACGCCGAAGCTGTCCGCCGTGCCGCTGCCGTGGCCGGGGAGTGGATCATGAGCCGGCGCACCGGTTTGCAGGCAAGGATCGACGCCTTTCTTGCCGAGCGCCGTCGTCTTGGATTCAAGTTGCATTCGTGGAACACGCTCCTGGCTGGCTTTGCGCGCTTCGTAGCCAGTCGACATCACCGCGGAGCGCTGACCGTCGAATTGATGGCTGACTGGGCACGGCATGACAAGGGGAACCGCGAAACTCCGGGGACGTGGGCGCGTCGCCTGGAGAAGGTACGGCTATTTGCCCGATACCTGAGGCAGTTCGAGCCGGACACCGAGGTGCCGGACGAGTCGATCTTCGGGCCTGTCCCCGGTCGTGTGGCGCCGCATATCTACCGCGAAGACGAGATCGTCGAACTGTTGGCGGCGGCTCGCAAGCTCGGACCTCGCGGCAGTTTGCGCCCGATGACGTTCGAGACGCTGTTCGGCCTGATGGCGTCGACCGGGCTGCGAGTGTCGGAGGCCCTTCATCTGCGCGATACCGATGTCGATCTCAAGCACGGGATGCTGACCATACGGGAAACCAAGTTCGCCAAGTCCCGACAGTTGCCGCTGCACCCGACCACGGTCAAGGCGCTGGCACACTACCGACGGCAACGCGCACTGCATGTACTGACGACAGCCGAGACTCCGTTCCTCATCAGCAGCCGTGGCCGGCGACTCGGGCAACCACTCGGCGACCGGCAGGCACACGGTGTCTTCAATGCGTTGCGTGACAGCCTTGGCTGGGTCAATCGCGGTGCGCACGATGCGCCGCGCCTCCACGACTTGCGGCACACCTTTGTCGTTCGGCGCCTGATGCTCTGGCATGCCGAAGGCGCCGACGTCGATCAGATGATGTTGGCACTGTCGACCTATCTGGGGCACGCCGAGATCTTCTACACGTACGTAAGCGGTAACTGACGAGCGTCCTTGACTACTTCGAGATTTCGAAGAGATCGGATCGCAGGGGGTTGGCCGCGAAGTGCTGCTTCCACAGACGGGGGGTGAGTTGCGCGACGTCGGCAGCGGGGTG
>NZ_WTVS01000109.1 GCF_012911005.2 Aromatoleum toluolicum
CCCTATGACCGTGAATCTCAGCAGTTACACCCTCCCCCAACTCAAGCAACTCGGCGCCCGCCTCGAAAAGGAGATCGCGCGACAGGAAGCCGCGGGGAAAGCCGCCATGTTGAAGAAGCTGCGGAGGATGGCGCGCGACAACGGCATGACCCTCGATGACGTACTGCGCGGCCCCGGCACCGCCACAGGGAAGCAGACCGAGCCCCCCTCCCGCGCAGCACCGACCCGCTCGCCGCAGCCGGCGAAATATCGCCACCCGTCGAAGATGGATCTCGCCTGGTCGGGACGCGGCCGCAAGCCGCAATGGGTGGAGGCCTGGCTCGCGATCGGCGGCGCGCTGGAGGCGCTCGCGACGGCCGCCGCACACTTCGAACAGCGACAGTCTCGAACCAGTAGCACCACCGCCAATAAACCGACAAGCCCCATTCAACCGTCGGCAAGCGATTCGCCGGCGCAGACGCCAGTCACCGTCGATTAGGCCTTTCTCACACGCCTCACTCTGCAGGACGCTTTGCCATGACCACGCCGACCTCCCCTGCGAAACCGCGCAAGCAGCCCGCGTTGCGCTTCAAGACCGGTGACGACGTCCGCGAGATGCGAAAGAAGCTCGGTCTCAATCAAGCCGAGTTCTGGAGCCGTCTGTCCGTCACCCAGTCTGGCGGCTCGCGCTACGAGTCGGGTCGAAGCATTCCGGGCCCCGTGCGTTTGCTGCTGCACATGACGTACGGCACGGAAAAGCAAGCGGCTGACTTGCTCGCATGGCTGCGAGGAATGGGGTAGGAGCCGTCGCGGCCCCATGCGACGTCTGAGTCGCCGACAGGCACCAGATCGGCCACCACACCGCCAGATCGTCTCGGACGAACGAATGTGCAAATGTTGCACATTACTTACCGCACCATCACCGTTGTCTGCAGCCTGTACAAAATTTGCACAGCCTGAGGGGGTAATGACCTGCCACAGGGGAGCCCCCTGCTTCCGGTTGTCGGCCCGTCTTGCGTTGGGGTATGTCGCCGCCAAGGTCAGCAACGAGGCGGTCAGCGGCCGCAGCTCCGACAGTTGGCCGCTACTTCCGCGCCGAGGATTGACCTACAGCCGGACCCGGCCCGGATCTGCCTGATGATGTTTGCAAGGTCGAAGTTGGCTTTCTGATCTTCAAGCTGCCAGTCGTTTCTTTAGGCTGACCGCCTCGTCCTCGGCCTGACCGGCCGATCGAGGTTTTACGCGGAAGCGGACGTTAAACTGGGCCGCAAATCGGTAAGCCGCCATTCGCTTTGCTACGCCCTTTTTGTGGACGACGGGCAGCTTTCTGATGCGCTCCAGACGTTGGCCAGCGACTTGGCGAGGTCTCTGTCCGGCCAGGAGCTGCCGGTCGGCTTCCATCCCAATAGCGGACATTGTCATGAAGCCATGTACATAGCAATCCAGTCGGGGTAGCCTAATGTTAGATTGCGCGCCCCCAATTGAGCAAACATCAGACATCATAATTCATACTTATGTACCGCGTAGATTTGAAGACAAAGTCGCTTGTTGCACTCAAGCCCACCGGCTTCTCTGAGCTTTCTCTCAGAGAGCGATTCGACATCCAGGAATGGATCGAGAAGACACCGGAGATTCTTGGTGAAGACCTACTTGTTATAGGCAAGGAGGTGATACTGCCGTCGGGAAAGCGGCTAGATCTTTTGTGCATTGATAGGCAAGGCCGCCTCGCCGTTGTCGAACTCAAGAGGGACGATTCGGGAAGCGCGGTCGAGTGGCAGGCGATAAAGTACGCATCTTATTGCTCAAAGCTCTTGCCGGACGAAATCCATCGACAGTACGCAACTTACCTTGGAAAAACGGAAAGTGAGGCCGAGAAATCGATCGAAGAATTCATTGACATCGACATTGCAGCCCTGAATAGGGAGCAACGCATCATCCTCGCCGCACGCGAGTTTAACTCCGAGGTTCTCTCAGCAGTTCTGTGGTTGCGAGAGTATGGATTAGACATCCAGTGCACCCGTCTAGCGCCGTACCTAGATTCTGACGGAGAACTATTCATCAAACCAGAAACAATAGTACCGCTACCTGAGGCTAAGGACTACATCGAGCGCAAGGAGTTCAAGCAACGAACTGCCGCTGCAGGCGCAAGCGATTGGACGGGATATTGGTTTGTAAACGTTGGGGAAGGCCCTCACCGTACTTGGGACGATAACGTTCGCTATGGTTTCCTTGGAGCTGGGCAGGGTAAGAAATACTCCTCGGCGCTCCTTCGCTTGTCAGTTGGCGACCGAGTCTACGCCTACATGCGCGGACTAGGGTACGTCGGGTTTGGTGAGGTCACTAAGCCCGCTTGCATGATTCGGGATTTTATAGTCGATGACAGCAACACATTTCTTCTTTCGGCAGAATTGAAAGCGGCAAGAGCTGATGAAAACTCCGACAACGAGGAACTGTCCGAGTGGGTCGTTGGCGTTCGTTGGATCAAGACCTTTCCCAAGAGCCAGGCGAAGACGTTCGCAGGTGTCTTCGCAAACCAGAATGTGGTCTGCAAGCTTAGGCACGAACAGACTCTGAAATTTGTGGAGACGGAATTTGCGCAGTGAAGCGCTAACGCCGCCGTAGCCTAGCTGAGCCGGTAAGACGGGTGGGGCGAGATAATTGAGAATTCACCATGTCAGTGTCAAAAGAAATCCAAGAGGCCATTTCTGAGTTCCTGATGATAGATCCGGATGGCTGGGGAATTGATCCTCAGCCGCAGAAGAACATCTATGCTCAAGTGAGAATTGATGGCTGGCCTTCTGTTGTGCACTATGAATTTCGTTACAATCAAGAAACCGGCCTTTACGTTGAATTGCATGCGGAGCATCAACAGTACTCGTTCTTAGTCCTGTGTTTTCTTTGTGCGTGGAGGAAAGTCGGACGATTAGTGGGTATCCCGTTTGCTTTTCTGAGGGTTCCCATCAACTAGGTGCAAACCGAAAAAGGTGGCCATCGCTCAGCATTTCTTTGGGGGCGCATGTAGGGGGCAAAGTTTCCGCTACAGTGATGAACGATTTCATCAAATCAACTCGTCCTACGGTCGCCAAAGCCCTTGGCCATTGGTCGCAACACCGTGGCTAAGCAGTTCGATCACAGTTAGGAGGCAAATCAACCGCACGGGGCACGCGGCACTTGCATCCTGACCCTCTCAAGGGCTTGAGAGTGAACGGAAGCAGCAATGACGTGCCGCCTAAGCTCCTGTCGCAAATGAACAAGCTGGTGCGCCAAGACGCTGCGAACGAGAGGTGGTAGATCATGGAAGACTATTCAGCCCATAACCTGTTGAGCGTTCTGCGCGAGTTGCACGGTATCGGTTATCGAGGTCTCAGGTTCTACTCGTACCGTAGGTGGATCGGCACCCTCGCGATCAACATTTACCGCGAAATGCCTGTGAGTGCATCGAGCGGTGAAGCGCTCTACGCCCCGATACGAGGTTTTGAGGTGAAACCCGACCTGACATTCAGACACCCGAGCAAACGCGACCATGCATGGGGTCATGTTGGTATCCCGGTAGGCGCGGCGGCGCGGCAATTTGCAGATATTCATTTACGTGATATGGACGCCGGCATCGGAGTATTCGATGGGGAATACTCCGAATGGCTTGATAGCGCCATTGATCTCTGCCCGTTTGGAAGGCTTCCGCTGACGGGCGAACCAAAGGAGGTAGCGCAAGGGAAAGCAACTCAAGTGGCGCTGTTTCCGGAGGACCACTTTCAGCGAGGAGTCGTGCCGCTACTGGAGAGTATTTTTCTTCCCGCGCCACCTGGCTTGGCGGGCGCAATCGATCCTTATCAGACCTTCAGGAAGGCGATGGAAGAGCGCGCATGGAAAGAGGAGATTCTGCGCGAAAAGGAACAGTTCAGAAGATTTGCACTGCTCGAGAAGGGAATCAGAAAGCAATGAAGCTGTGACCTAAACTGCGCCGAGGAGCAGCTTTGCATCTCTTTCGACTGAATGCCCGTTCAATGGATATCTCTATAAGTCGAAGCTGACTGTGGTGACATTCGGTTCGGAGGGAGGCGCCATGAGGCGGCCTCCTATCCCGATTGATAGGCCGCTTTCCTTAAGCTTGACTGACTGCTGAGGGTCGGGCACGGACGGAGCCCAGAAGAGGCTGGACGACAGCTTTCTGACTGATCTGGCCCTCCACGTGGGAGTTCTTCACTTTGCGGCCTAGCGGGCAGCTTGCGACTGGAACCGGCCAGCCAGTTGTCACGCATGGAGGACGGGAGCCGACCCTTTGGAGATATTCCGGAGGTCTGTTCCGCGGGCACACCGCACGTTTTGATTTCAGGCGCGGTGGCTTCGGCACCTCCTCGGCGGTACACTTTGTCGGTGCAACTCCGTGATGCGGAACTAGCGATCGGCGACCTACGACGCGCTTCAAGCCCACCATAAGGCGGCGAGGAGCCTGCACCCCCTGCTTCTCGCCGACAGTTATGACAATGACCCAGAGCTACAAGCATTCGGAAGTTGATGGCCACGTCTAAGAATAAATCGAAGCCGAAAGCGCCTCGCGGCAGCAGCGCGAAACGCGCGCCTGCGACGCTGCGGTCGACGAGCGGTGCCGGGTTCGAGTTCGAGGACCTGTTCAGCGCCTGTCAGTTGGTGAAGGCCCTGTCAGGTGAGCAGCCACCGGGTATTGGCGGCGTAGTCACGCAGGTCCAAGCCCAAGTTTCGGTCTTGGGATGGCGCATCGACGATGTGCTGCTGACGGCCCAGGCCACCACCGCGCCGCGGCGGCTTGCGATCTCGGCGAAGGGCAATTTGCAGGTGACCGCCGCTGGCCTCCCCGCTGACTTCGCGACGCGCGCTTGGGAACAGTGGCGTGACTCGCAGGGGCCATTCAATCGTTCGACTGACGGACTGGCCTTAGTGACGCTCGGCACCCATCAGGCGTTCGACCCGACGTGGCGAGAAGTGAAGAACGCGTGCAGCGGCACGGATACGGCGCTCACGATGAGCCGCATCCGCAGCAACACGAGGCAGTCGCATGTCTTCGACAGCGTCCAGAAGCCCGGCGACGCGTCCGACGAAGAGACCATTGAGCTCATTCGCCGCCTGCACGTGCTGCCGACCGACTTGCAGTTCGCGCACTCCGAGAACGAAACCCAGGCTGTCGCGCAATGCCGTCGCTTGCTCTCATCTGGCCGTGACGACGAAGCGCAGGCTCTCTGGAAGACGCTCATCAACGTCGCGAAAGATGTGCGCCTTCGCAGCGGGACAATCACCATTCCGGACCTATTGTCCTTGCTCCGGCGCCAGTTTGACCTCCGCCATCATCCAGATTTTGAGCGGGATTGGGAGACGCTCTCTAACATCACAGCAGACCACAAGGCGCGGATAGAAACGGAACTGCCCTCAGGCTATGCCGTGCCCCGCACGGCGGAGAAGGCGTCGCTCCAGGCAGCGGTCGCCGACAACCGGGTCACGGTGGTGTTCGGGGAGTCGGGCTCAGGCAAGTCGGCGCTGGTCAAATCGGTTTTGGACAGCGCGTATCCATCTTGGAACCAGGTGTGGTTCGGTCCCGAACACCTGAAGACGGCGCTCAGCGCGGCACGCCGCAGCGCACTTCCCTTGACGCACGAACTTTCGCTTGTACTGAACGCTACGGTGAAGCCGCAGAACGTGCTGGTCATCGACTCGGCGGAACGCATAGAGGCCGGCGAGTTCGTCGTCATCCGCAAGCTGCTTCAAGCCATCCTGCCGAATGACGGCGAAGAGACCGAGGGGGGATGGCGGGTCGTCATCGTCACGCAAACGCAGAGCTGGGGCGAAGGCGACGAGACGATACCCGGTGGGCGTAAAGCGCACTTGGTCGAGGTTGAAGCGCTCAAGAGGGATGAGGTGAAGCAGGCGCTTCTGCCGTCGCCCATCTTGGGCTGGTTGGCTGCGCATGACGATACCATCGCGGCGCTGACGAACCTGCGGACGCTCGCTTGGGTCATTAATGCGGGCGCGGCGCTGGGATCGAACACCAGCGGACTGGCGTCTCACACCGCCATCGCCGACCGTCTCTGGAAGTACTGGACGAAGGACCGCGCGGACGTTCAGGCCCTGATGATGCGCCTCGCCCAGCGAGAAGCATCGTTTGAGCGCAGCTTCGCGCTGACCGACTTGGAGCCGGCGGACGCGGCGACCTTCACGCGGCGGCCCGAGGAGCTTCCACTGCGCCTGAACGAGCGGTCCAACCGCATCGAGTTCGAGCACGATCTCGCGGCGGATTGGGCGCGCTTCCAGTTCCTGAAACAGATTTGGACGGACACGCGGCAGTGGGCCACCCTGGCGCGCAGTCCGCTCTGGACGAACTCGCTCCGGATGCTGGGCCAGTTCCTCCTGCGACAGCAGACCGAGACCGGCATGGCCTGGGACGTCGCCTTCAGGGCCGCGGAGGCTGCGAAGAACGAGCCGGCGGGCAATATCCTCCTTGATGCGCTCTGCTTGGATCCCGACGCTGAACGCTTCCTGATCGAACGCGTCGACCTCCTGCTCGACAACAGCGCGAAACACTTCACGCGGCTGCTTCTGCGCTTCCACCACATCGCGACGGTGCCGACCGGCGGCGGAATGGGACCGAGCGCGGCGCTCGGCTTGTACATGGAGGCGCACTACCGCTCGATTGTCCTTGGCCGGTGGCCGCCCGTTCTCCGCTTCCTCATCGCGCAGCGGGAGCGACTAGCTGGGCTGGTTTCGTCCGCTCTCGCGAAGGTCATCGAGACCTGGCTGACGAAGACCCCGCGCACACTGAGCAGCGGCAATCCGATGCCTTTCCGCCTAGAGATGGCGGAGATGGCGCTCGCCATGGCTCGGACCGTGCAGGTCGAGAAGGGCCACGGCGTGATGTACCTGACGCGTGAGCCGTTGCTGTACACCGCACCACTGGCTGGCGCGGCCGACCTGCCAACCGAGGTCGGGAACTGGGCGCTCGAACTCGCGGGACGCCGAGAGATCGACGCTGACGTCAAACGGCGCATCGCCGAGGTTCAGCTACAGAAGGCGAAGGCTCACGCCGAGCGTCTTAAGACCGATGCCGAATACAAGGCACGGCACGAAGAACGGAAGCAGATGCCGCCCTCCCTCGGGTCGTTCCGCGAGCGCTTGCCGCCTTGGCCTCTGGGGGCCAGCGACAAGGTCGACATGGATTTTCGGACCGCCTGCATCAAGAAGAATGGCATCCTTTCTCTGATGAGTGCGCAGCCTGAGCTGGCGGCCGAAGTCCTGCTCGCGCTCATCATCGAAGATCAGCCGGAACGGGAGTATGGATCCGCGCGGTTCGAAATGGACCTCGGCCTCGAATACCCCGAGGACGCGTACCCGACGGCCTTTTGGAAGAGCCCGTTCTTCCCCTTCCTCCAGTTGGCTCCAGAAACGGCGCTCACGTCGCTCATCGCGCTGGTGAACTTCTGCACGGAGCGCTGGGTCGCCGAGGTCATGAATGGTCGCGCCGGTGAGGCTCCCGGGGTGACGCTGCAATTTGCGGACGGGTCGAAGAAGACCTTCCCTGGCTGGTGGCAGGTATTCGGCTGGCCGCAGTCCAATGACTTGCGAAACGGTAACTTGTACGGCGCTCTCGATGCGTTGGAGCGCTGGCTTACGCTGCGGCTCGACGCGGGTGAGGACATCATCGCTGATATCGAGAGGATACTCCGAGAGGGGAACTCCGCGGCACTCGTCAGCGTGCTTCTCAACGTCGCTAAGTATCGACCGTCGCTGCTGGCGGGGCCGCTCGCAGCCCTGCTGACGTGCCCAAACCTGTTCTTTTGGGACAGCGTGCGCGTGAAGCAGATTGGCTACAACTTCATCGGATGGAAATGGCTCCAGGGCGGCGAGGCGATGTTCAATTTCGCCCGTGATTGGACCTTGGCACCCCATCGCCAACAGAAGTTCCTTGATGTTGTTGTCGAACTCCTGTTGGCCGACGACGACGTTGCGCGGCGTCTTCAAGCGCTGCTGCCGACCTGGGGGCTGCCTGAAGACCGCAAGGAGGCGTTGGAGTACAGGCTGTTCTTCGCCGCGCTCGACCGAGCCAACTATCAGGTCGTCACCGACCCGGCGACGGGCGAAGAAACCCAGGGCTTCATCTGTCCTGACGAGCTGAGCCTTGAGGTGCAGTCATGGCAGACCGATAGCGCGCCCACCCTCGCATATCTTCTAGTGCCGGACCGGTGCGAGCAGCGGCTTCGGGGCGGTCAACCGCTCACCGACGATGAGGCCGCGTACCTCTTCAATCTGTCGAAAGAGTGTGAGGCGGGGGCCGAAGGGGGCGATGAGGACGCGAAATCGAGTTGTCGTTTCGCTGCAGCCAGTACGCTCGTCGCATTGGGCGGCGCTTGGCTCTCCCAGAACCCTGACGCGCAGAAGCACGCCCTCGAAGTCGTGCGCGCCGGTGTGGCGGCGGTCGCGTCGACAGGAGAAGAGATTCGCGGGCAGCGCATGGGGAGCCCCCGCGACGAGCTGAAGTTCGTCGCCTACGCGGTCATGCACCTGTGGCTCGCCGATGGAGATGGCGTTCAGGAATGGGAGACCGCCGTCCTGCGCCTTCTGACGAGCGGCGACACGCGAGCGGCCGCTGTTGTGGTCGACGTCGCCCACGCCAATCGAGAGCAGCTAGGCACCGCATGGTGGCGGCTGCTCCGCGCCGGGCTCTTCTGGTCGGGCCTCAACCTGCTTGCTACACACCACGGTGATGGCGACGATGCGGAGCGCGCCTGGAGGGTGTGGCTCGCGCGGCTGCGACGCTTTCCACTCCGTGGACCGAACGCGACGCCGGATGAGCTCGATTTCAAGCGTGTCGTCGCGGGCCGAGAACGTTTGGACTTCCAGCGCCGCACGCGGCTGTACGAGGCCGGTGACAAGAATTGGCGGGGAAAGCCGGAACGCAAACGAGGCGGCTCCCTAGACGGTCACTTCCTCGGTGTGGTTTTTAACTGGCTCATCGACGGCGGTGGCACTGGCGACCGCGATCTCGACACGCGATTGGCGCTCCGCATCTGGGATTACGACGCGACGCGCGCCAAGGCGCGCGAGAAGAAGCATGGCGAGTACGACCTGCCGAGCCAGAACCTCGGCTACGGCATCCTTCTGAAGCTCGCAGCCTTGTCGATCACGGCGCCCGCAGGGGAAGACCGTGAGGTTTGGGAACCCGTTCTCGCCCACGGCCCGGCCGCACACTACGCGCTGCAGCACTTCATCGGTGGCTTATTCCTGCGCCTGGGGAAGGGTGACGACCCGGTGGCATTCGAACGCGTCTGGCGGGCCACCGCGGAGTACGGCCTCGCAGCCAATTGGTCTCAACCCGGTCTCTGGTTCTACGGCGAGCGCTTGATTTGCGACCTGCTCGGCTTCGGCAACGAGGACGCGCTGTCCCGGCTGAACTCGGACGCGGCCCAGCGGATGAAGGATGTCTACGAGTGCTGGGCCGCCGCGCACTTGGCTCGCGACGAAGAATGCGTCACCCGTTTCTGCCACTTCCTGACGACAAAGTTCGGAGCCCCACTTCGGCTTGACGGACTTCGCTGGCTCGCCGTCATGCTAACGGAGCGCGAACCTTCCAATCGCTGGTACCGCGAGGGTACGAACGACGCATTGGTGGAGTTAGTGGCGGTAGCATTGAGTTCCGACGCACAGGCCCTGTCGCAACACGCTCAGGCGCGGCAGGCGCTTGTCGAGATAGCGGCTGCACTTGCAGGTATGAACATCCCAGTCGCCCTAGCCCTACAAGAGCGCATCAAGCAACTGCGATAGCGGTCGAGAACAGGCTTCATTTGGTCGGCGTGACGAAAGTTCGCTCGCCGCCCCAAACTCAACGTCTGCAATTGGATGATCCTGGCGGCCGCTGGGTTCGTTAACTGGCATTCGATGGGCGGCATCTCAAATGACCGCCGCACACCCAACCTAATACGATAGAGTGCCAAGTCTCCTATAGCCAATTTGCTCTACCGACGCCGCCGCACCGAGATGGCGCTCAATCTGCTTTGGGCGGCGTGGTGTCTATGGCCTTCGCAAAGGTGAAGTGCATGGGATACGGCTCATTGCGTCTGAAGTCCGGCGACGACAGGTTTTCCTCAACGGGCCGCGCCGGTCCATACGCCTCAATGTGATCCGTGGTTTCCCACGGGTGCGGGAAGTAGACAAGGGACGTCTGCACCGGCTCCTGGCCCATGCCATCTTCCTTGGGCATCGGTAGCGCCATCTGATGAACGTGATTGCCGTACTGAATCATGAACATCAGGTAGGGACACCCCGAGACCGATGCTTTCCTGCGAACCAACATGAAGCTGATCTTGTCGTTGGGTACCGGTCCAGCGATGAACTGGCTGTATAGCATCAGCGGATGAAAAGGGAAGCTCTCAAAGGTGTGCTTCTTCTCCAAGATCCAGTCCTTGAGGTGCTGGCACTTGCTGACCTCGGGTTCAGGCATCACAGCAAGCGCCATCTTCACGAAGCTTTTGAAGACGCCCATCGGGATGTATGGCGGACGTTCAAGCCGCATTTCGATCCGCTTGGCCTTGTCATCGAACTTGAGACGCGGGTCGCCGTTGCGCACGGTCAGCTTCAGGTTGCCGTTCTTGACGTCGATCCGGAGATCACTGTCTGAGGTCACGAACGTCGGTACCTTCTTTTTGCCCCGGATGCGACCTGTCGAGCGAGCCAGCAACGACCAGTCTCCAAAAGGGCGTCGACGGCTGAGGCGAAATGAGTGTTGCAGACATCGCACTCGCGACTGTCGATCAGCCACTTGTTGCCGATCTGCTCGGGGAAGGCGTGCGAGATGTTGTCAAAAGCCACATCCGGGGCGGACTTGCCGCAGTACCTGCAGACCTGCGGTTCGCCAGCGCCAAGAATGACCTCGGCCGACTTCCGGTCAAAGTTGTCAGCAGCAAGAAGGTCGTAGCGCTGCTCCAGCCACTGGATCTTGCAAGCGTGCGACTGTGTCATCTCGGGTAACGGGCCAGCCTCGGGCTCAGGCCTGAAGTCAAGACGCCCAGCGTCCGGAAAAGCATCCAGGATCGCTGCGCGCTCCTCGTTGGTCTGGGGCACTGCGATGACCATGGATACGCGGTCAGCCTTCAGCAGCGCGAGCCGGGCCACGTCTAC
This sequence comes from Aromatoleum toluolicum, assembly GCF_012911005.2. Classification (GTDB taxonomy): domain Bacteria; phylum Pseudomonadota; class Gammaproteobacteria; order Burkholderiales; family Rhodocyclaceae; genus Aromatoleum; species Aromatoleum toluolicum. The sequence goes on from NZ_WTVS01000109.1 coordinate 11,116, forward strand.
GCCAACGAACAGGACCAACCCGACGAAGTTCCCCACCGCTTGGTCGTCGATTAAATCCAAAGATGGGCCGGAGCCGATGTTCACCGTCTCGCCGGCGGTGAGCCTTTCTACGGTGGCCGGCGTCAGCAGCGCCAAGAGCTGCGACCTGTGGGACTGCGCTGCGTTCAGGGCCAGCGGCGCCCCTCCTTGCTGGGCGAACCCAATGGCGAAGGCGATGGTTGCTGCGAGTTGCTCTGACCGGTCATCCAGCGAGCCGGTCACTATGGTGTTTTGAATCGCGGGCTCCCGCGGATCTTCAGTCGTTTGCATCATGTGATTTACCCCCTATAGACTAATTCTGCTATCAAACTCTGCAGTTGCCAGGACTGAGATTCATAGACCGCCTGACGGTGTGCCGCGTATCCAAAAATGACTGCAGCACCTTGAATCGCCCCGGGTTCCGTGGAGGCCGGTTGGTTTAAGTCAGGCCGCGATGGCGGCCTGACGGGCGAGTTGCCCGTAGTAGTTTGCCTCAGCTTCTGCGGGCGGGATATACCCGATGGGTTCAAGCAACCTGTGGTGGTTAAACCAGGACACCCATTCCAGCGTTGCCAGCTCCACGGATTCCTTGGTTTTCCAGGGCGCTCGCCGGTGGATCATCTCCGCCTTGTACAAACCGTTGATCGTTTCTGCCAAGGCGTTGTCGTAGCTGTCGCCCTTGCTGCCGACTGACGGCTCGATGCCTGCTTCGGCCAGCCGCTCGCTGTAGCGGATCGAAACGTGAGCTTGCCCCCATAAAACGGACGCCATGAAGTGAAGTTCTAAGGCTTCATGGAGGAACGTGAAATGAAAGCGAGGATACCGAAGCGGGTCTATACGACTCAGTTCCGCGAGGCGGCGGTGCGGCA
>NZ_WTVS01000010.1 GCF_012911005.2 Aromatoleum toluolicum
CCCCGCCAGTCTCCCCCGCCCGTCTCCCGCGCCACGCCGCACTGCCCGCCCTCGCGCTGGTCGCCGCGCTGCTGGGAGCCTGCAGCCAGCCGCAGGAAGGCGACCCGGAAGCCCGCGCCAGCCGTATCGAACCGGTCGCGAAAATCTCGCTGAAGGTGCAGAAGGTCGCGCCGGGCAGCCGCAGCGGCGAACAGGTCTACCAGGGCACCTGCGCCGGCTGCCACGCCGCGGGCGCACTCGGCGCACCGAAGACGGGTGACGCCGCCGCGTGGGCGCCGCGCATCGCGCAGGGCTTCGACACGCTGACGAAGAACGCGATCGGCGGCATCCGCCAGATGCCGCCGCGCGGCGGCGGCGCCGATCTCACCGATACCGAGGTTCAGCGAGCGGTGGCCTACCTGGCGAACAGCGGCGGCGCGAAATTCGCCGAGCCGCCGGTCGCGAAATAAGACGAGGAGTGCCGCGGGGCAGGGCGTTGCCGCCCCCCGCGCCGTCTGCGCTGCCTCAGTAGACGAGACAGACCTCGCCGGCGATCTTCATGTCGACAGCACCGGCGCAATTGACGGTGCCCTCGACTTCGAGGCGGCCCCCGCCGGTCGGCGCGAAGATGCCGCGTCCGCTCTGCGGTTCGGTAATCTCGCGGAAGCTGCCGTACTGCATGTCCATGCCCGGAATGCCGCAGCTCGTGAATTGCGGCATGCCGTCGTAGCGGCTGAGCGCGACGACCTGAGAGTGCACGGTCTGCCCGAACTCCGAGATTGTGTCGCTGCACACCAGCGTGTGCGTGAAGCCCCCGAAAGTGCCGTCCGGGTTGAAGAAGGCCTTGCCCTGGATACCGCAGTTGAGCTTGAGTTTGTCATCGATCTTGCCGGCGAGGACGCCCAGCGTCTCGCCCGGTCCGATGGCGTTCGTCGTGACCTTCCCGCTGATCGGCGCGAGCCGCCCCAGGCAGGCACGTTCTTCGGCGCTCGCTGCGCCGGACGAGAGGGCCAGGACGGCGACCGTCGCCGCCGCCGCGCCCCGAACCAGGGACTTCACCAAACCCGAATACTCTTTGTTCATCAGTTCAGCTCCACCGGAAATGTCGATTTGAAGGCCCGCATCTGTCGTCCAGGCGATGGCAGTCGGGCAGGCAGAATCCTGCGGGGCATTGTACGGAGATGCATTATGAGTGGGTGAAAATGCGCAGTGCGCTGCGGAAACCGTCACGGCGGACGGCTGCGCGCCATGCTCCACCACCCGCACACACCGGTCTCCATGACGGCGGCTTGACCGGCCACGACGAACGCGGGATGCTTGCCCGATGCCGGCACACCCCGGCGTGCGGCGCCTGCTCGGCGGTTCCTTCTCGCCGCAATCGGCGGGTTCAGGACGGCCTCAGCGCCCTTCCAGCATCGCCATCAGGTTCGCGATGCGCGCCCGCCCCTCTTCCTTCGACACCGGCGCATTGGTCTTGCGGTCGCTCATCCTGATGTCGCCGCCCATCTCGGCGATGAAGCGCGACGGTTCGCAGGTGCGCGTCTCCTTGCCCGCCTTGCGCCGCTCGCACCACGTGATGTTGAGCGTGCGCTGCGCGCGCGTGATGCCCACGTACATCAGGCGGCGCTCCTCATCCACCTTGTCCTCGTCGATCGACGACTGGTGCGGCAGCAGGCCTTCCTCGACGCCGACCAGGAACACGTGCTTGAACTCCAGCCCCTTCGACGCGTGCAGCGTCGCGAGCTGCACGCCGTCGAACTCGGCGTCGTCCTTATCCAGCATCGAGATCAGCGCGATCGTCTGCGTCAGCTCGATCAGATTCTTGCCGTCCGCCTCGCCCTTGCGGCCCAGCCAGCCGACGAAGTCGCGCACGTTGCTCCACTTCGACTCCGCCTCGCGCGTGTCGAGGTGCTCGAACAGCCACGCCTCGTAGCGGATCGCCGCGAGCAGGTCCTCCAGCACGCGCGCGGCCGGCTCGCGGTGGGCACGGTACTGCATGCGGTTGATGAAGTTGCCGAACTCCTGCAGCTGCTCGAGTTGGCGCGCGTTGAGCGCATGCGCCACGCCTTCCTCGAACACCGCCGCGAACAGGCTCACGTGGCGACGCCCGGCGTAGTTGCCGATCGCCTCGATCGTCGCCGCACCGACCCCGCGCCGCGGCGTCGTGATCGCGCGGATGAAGGCAAGGTCGTCGTCCTCGTTCATCAGCAGGCGCAGCCACGACATCAGGTCGCGGATCTCCGCCTTGTCGAAGAAGGACTGCCCGCCCGACATCACGTAGGGGATCTTCTGGTTCCTGAGCTGCTGCTCGATCACCCGCGCCTGGTGATTGCCGCGGTACAGGATCGCGTAGTCGGAGAACTTGGTGCGGTGCTCGAACTTGTGCGCGCTGATCTTCGACGCGATCCACTCCGCCTCGTGGTCCGCGTCGCGGCACGCCGTCACCGCGATCTGCTCGCCGTCGCCGTGCTCGGACCACAGCTGCTTCTCGAAGAGCTTCTCGTTGTTTGCGATGACCGTGTTCGCCGCGGTGAGGATGCGCCGCGACGAGCGGTAGTTCTGCTCCAGCTTGATGACCTTCAGCTTCGGGTAATCCTGCTGCAGCAGCTTCAGGTTCTCGACGTCCGCGCCGCGCCACGCATAGATCGCCTGGTCGTCGTCGCCCACCGCGGTGAACGCCCCGCGCACGCCGGAGAGCTGGCGCAGCAGCCGGTACTGCGCCTTGTTCGTATCCTGGTACTCGTCGACCAGCAGGTAGCGCAGCTTGTTCTGCCAGCGCTCGCGCACGTCCGGGTTCTCCTCCAGCAGGCGCACCGGCAGCGAGATCAGGTCGTCGAAATCCACCGCCTGGTAGGCGCGCAGCGTGCGCTCGTACTCGGCGTACAGCATCGCCGCGGCCGACGAGATCTCGTCGTCGGCAAGCTGCGCCGCCTCCGCCGGCGTGATCATCGCGTTCTTCCAGCCCGATATCTGCCACTGCATCGCCTTCGAGCGTGCCTTGTCCGAATCGCGCGAGATGTCGGCGACGATCTGCACCGTGTCGGACGCGTCGAGGATCGAGAACTGCGGCTTCAGCCCGCAGTGCACCGCCTCCTGGCGGATCATCCGCACCCCCAGCGCGTGGAAGGTGCACACCGTCAGGCCGCCCGGTGCGCGCCCGCCCATCAGGCCCGCTACGCGCTCCTGCATCTCCTTCGCCGCCTTGTTGGTGAAGGTGATCGCCGCGATGTTCGACGGGTTCATGCCGCACTCGTTGATCAGGTAAGCGATCTTGTGCGTGATCACCCGCGTCTTGCCGCTGCCCGCGCCGGCCAGCACGAGGCTCGGTCCGTCGAGGTAGCGGATCGCTTCGCGCTGCGGAGCATTCAGGAGAGCGGACATGGGCGTTGCGGACGGGACTGCGGTGGTGAAAAAGACAGCGCCACCCGTGGGCGGCGCCAGGCTGGATTTTACCGCATCGCCTCCGACGCATCGGCGCGCTTACAACCCGACGCGGGCGCGGTCCGTCTGCGCGTGGATGGGCCGACTCTGTGGGGGCACACCGCAATGCGCCGGGCGTGTCCGGCCCGCTACTGCCCCAGCATCCCGAACACCTTCTGCGCCAGCGAACCCGCCGCCTGCACCGGATTCCGGCGGATCGCGCGCTCCTCCTCGCCGATCATCAGGTACAGGCCGTCGAGCGCCTTGCGCGTCACGTAGCCCTCGATCTGCGCGTCCTCGCCCTTCACCAGCCCGAAGCTCGCGGCCTGGCCGGCGAGCTTGTTGTACTGCTCGGCGAGCGCCAGCCGGTCGGTGCTCTGCTTCACGACGGGCAGGAATTTCTCCGCGAGGCGCGCCTGCGTCTTGGACTTGAAGTAACGCGTCGCCGCATCGTCGCCCCCGGTCAGGATGCCGCGCGCGTCCTCGACCGACATCTGCCTCACCGCATCGACGAGCAAGGTCTTCGCCTCGGGCACCGCCGCTTCGGCGGCGCGGTTCATCGCCGTCACGAGCTTGTCGAAATCCTTGCCGCGGCCGGCCATGCGCATCACCGGCTCGACCTGCGCGAGCCCGTCGGGCAGCGGGATCTTCACCTTCTTGTTGGCGAGGAAACCGTCCTTGCGGCCCAGCATCTCGACCGCGCGCCCGGCGCCCTGCGTCAGCGCCTCGCGCAGGCCGCCGGAGGCCTCCGAGTCGGTGATGTTCCCCAGTCCGGCCGCCCAAGCCGGCATACAGATGACAAGCAGGGCGAAAGCTCGCAGAATGCAACGCATGATGGTCTCCAGGGACGGGTTTCACTCGAAGCGCCCGTGAGCATACCCCCGTGACGGGTAACGTGTGCGTGCCGGAGTTACCCTTTTTTCATTTATTGGACTTGGCCCCGAGGCACTGTGGTGCAAGGGGTGGCAACACGGAGAACTCATGATGACGGCAACTGCCACACGCAACGGCACACTCTCCGAAGCCGAACTGCTGGCGATGCCGGCGGACGACTACATGAACGCCGCGCAGCTCGAATTCTTCCGCCGGCGCCTGCTCCAGCTGCAGGCCGAGCTGCGCGAAAACAGCGAGGAAACCCGCTCGCACCTGCGCGAAACCGTCGCGACCCCGGACGAGGCCGACCGTGCGACGCAGGAAGAGGAGCAGGTGCTGGAACAGCGCATCCGCGACCGCGAACTGAAGCTGCTGCACAAGGTGGAAGCCGCGCTGCGCCGCATCGAGGACGGCAGCTACGGTTACTGCGAGGTCAGCGGCGAGCCGATCGGCGTCGGCCGCCTGCTCGCGCGCCCGACCGCGACGCTGAGCATCGAGGAGCAGGAACGACACGAGCGCGAGGAACGCCTCTACCGCTAAAGGGGAAGTGCGCGGCCGGGGGGCTTCCCCCCGGTTCCGCGCCCTTCCTCGCTAACGGCCAAGTTCGGGGCTTGTGAAGAAATCGTAGCGAGCGGCCCGAGTTCGGCCCGAGAAGCGCAGCCGTACAAGCGGTACGGCGAGCATCACAGGGGCGAAATCGGGTCGCGCAGTAGATTTATTCGCAAGCTCTCAGACCACGCCAGCGCCGTGGGCCTGTTGGTCGGCCCAGTAGCTCGACCGCACCATCGGGCCGCAGGCGGCGTTCTTGAAGCCCATCTTCAGCGCTTCGGTCTCGAACATCTTGAAGGTGTCCGGGTGCACGTAGCGCAGCACCGGCAGGTGGCCGGTCGAGGGCTGCAGGTACTGGCCGATCGTCAGCATCTCGACGTCGTGCGCGCGCAGGTCGCGCATCACCTCGAGGATCTCCTCGTCGGTCTCGCCGAGCCCCACCATCAGGCCCGACTTCGTCGGCACCTCCGCGTGGCGCGCCTTGAATTCCTTGAGCAGCTTCAGCGAATAGGCGTAATCCGCACCCGGACGGGCCTGCTTGTACAGGCGCGGCACCGTCTCGAGGTTGTGGTTCATGACGTCGGGCGGCGCCTGATCGAAGATTTCCAGCGCGATCTCCATGCGGCCGCGGAAGTCCGGCACCAGTACCTCGATCGCGGTCTTCGGCGACGCGGCGCGCGTCTCGCGGATGCAGTCGACGAAGTGCTGGGCGCCGCCGTCGCGCAGGTCGTCACGGTCGACGCTGGTGATCACGACGTAGTTGAGGCGCATCGCGGCGATCGTCGCCGCGAGATCCTTCGGCTCGTCGGGATTGAGCGGCTCGGGCCGTCCGTGGCCGACGTCGCAGAACGGGCAGCGGCGCGTGCAGATGTCGCCCATGATCATGAAGGTCGCCGTGCCCTTGCCGAAGCATTCATGGATGTTCGGGCAGGAGGCTTCCTCGCACACCGTGTGCAGCTTGTGGTCGCGCAGCGTCGCCTTGATCTCGTTGAAGCGCTCGGCTTCCTGGCCGGCGCCGAGCTTGATGCGGATCCACTCGGGCTTCTTCAGCCGCTCGGCGGGCACGATCTTGATCGGGATGCGCGCGGTCTTCTCGGCGCCACGCTGCTTGCGGTTCTCGTTGTCCATCTGATGTCTCTCGTCTCTTCGGGGGTAGCGGGCGCTTGTGGCGCCCGCCGCATTATGGCCTGTCGGTGGCCGGTCGGGGTGCGAGCAGGCGCTCGAGATGGGCAAGCAGGCGCTCCCCCACGTCGGCGACGCCGTTGGTCACGCCGAAATCCTTCATCCTGATCGTCTGCAGCCCCTCGTAACCGCAGGGGTTGATCGCCGAAAACGGCGCGAGGTCGACATCGACGTTGAGCGCTAGGCCGTGGTAGCTGCAGCCGTTCCTGACGCGCAGGCCCAGCGCCGCGATCTTGTCGCCATTGATATACACGCCCGGCGCGCCGTCCTTGCGCGCGGCCGCGAGGCCGTAGTCCGCGAGGCAGTCGATGAGCGCCTGCTCCATCAGCGTCACCATCTCGCGCACCTTGAGGCGGCGGCGGTGCAGGTCGATGAGCAGGTAGACGACGATCTGGCCGGGGCCGTGGTAGGTGATCTGGCCGCCGCGGTCGATCTTCACCAGCGGGATGCCGGTCTCGCGCAGGAGGTGCTCGGGCTTGCCGGCCTGGCCCAGCGTGAACACCGGCGGGTGCTCCAGCAGCCACAGCTCGTCAATCGTCGCGTCCGTGCGTGCGTCGGTGAACGCCCGCATCGCCGCCCAGGTCGGCTCGTACTCGACCAGGCCGAGACGGCGCACGACCAGCGGCACGGCGCCCACCACCTGCACTACAGCACCACCTTCACCAGCGGGTGGGCGGACAGCTCGCGGTACAGCGCATCGAGCTGCGCCTTCGACTCGGCGCGCACGGTGCAGGTCAGGGAAAGGTAGTTGCCCTTGCTCGACGGCCGCATCTGCACCGTCGCGGGATCGAAATCCGGCGCGTGCCTGCGCACGACGTCGACGACGACCTGCGCGAACTCGTCCACGCGCGCGCCCATGATCTTGATCGGGAAATCGCAGGGAAATTCGAGGAGGGTTTCGGGGTTCTGGTCAGCCAACGCGCATCACCGTGTTCTTGAATTCCTGGTACCAGGCATGCATCTCGCGCCCCACCGGCCCGGGCCTGCCGTCGCCGACCGGGCGGCCGTCGAGGCTGGTGATCGCGAGCACTTCCTTGGTCGACGAGGTGAGCCACAGTTCGTCGGCCGTGCGCACCTCGTCCTCGAGGATCTCGCGCACCCGGTGTTCGAGTCCGTGCGTGGCGGTCAGTTCCAGCACCACGTCGTAGGTGATGCCGGGCAGCATGAGGTGGCTCTTGGGCGGCGCGAGCAGCACGCCGTCGCGCACGACGAAGATGTTGGAGGCCGCGCCTTCGGTGAGGAAGCCGTCACGGAACAGCACCGTCTCGGCGCAGCCCTTGTCGATTGCGACCTGGCGCAGCAGGCAGTTCGCCAGCAGCGCGGTGGTCTTGAGGTCGCAGCGCGCCCAGCGGAAATCGGCTGCGCTCACGGCTGCGACGCCGTTCGCCAGCACCTCGGCCGACGGCGTCACGAGCGCCTCGCTCATCAGGAACACCGTCGGACGCATCACCGCCGGGAAGGCGTGGTTGCGCCGCTCGTCGGGGCCGCGCGACACGTGCAGGTAGATCGACTGGTCCACCCAGGCGTTGCGCGCGACGAGCTCGTTCACGATCGCTTCCCAATCCGCGGCCGTGTGCGGGTTCGGGATGCGCACCGCGTCCAGCGTGCGCCCGAGGCGCGCGATATGTTCGGCGATGCGGAAGGGACGGCGCGAATACACCGGGATCACCTCGTAGGCGCCGTCGCCGAAGAGGAAACCACGGTCCATCGGCGAGATGCGCGCCTCGGTCAGCGGCAGATAGGTGCCGTCGAGGTAACAGATGCTCATGAGCGCCTCCGCGGGCTTACAGGCTCTTGATCCACATCACGATCGTATCCCACAGGCGGCCGAAGAAGCCGGCGACGGGAACGTCCTGCAGCGCGACGACCGGGTATTCGCCGATCGGCTGGCCGTCGAGCGTGAGCTGCAGCGTGCCGACCTGCTGGCCCTTCTGCAGCGGCGCGACCACCGGCTGCTGGCTGGTGAGCTGGCTCTGGATCTTCTCGGCCTGGCCCTTGGGTAGGGAAATGACGAAATCGTTGAGGAATCCGACCGGCAACTCGTTGGTCTCGCCCTTCCACACGCGGAAGCGCGACAGCTCCTGGTTCGCGGAATACAGCCTGGCGGTGTCGAAGAACTGGAAGCCGTAGTTCAGCAGCTTGAGCGATTCCTGCGCGCGGATGGTGTCGGAATCGGTGCCCAGTACCACCGACACGAGGCGACGCTGGCCGCGCAGGGCCGACGCGATCAGGCAGTAGCCGGCCGCCGCGGTGTGGCCGGTCTTCAGACCGTCGACGGTCGGATCGAGCCACAGCAGGCGGTTGCGGTTCGGCTGCGTGATCTTGTTGTAGGTGTATTCCTTCTGCGAGTAGTAGCGGTAGTACTCGGGGAAGTCGCGCGAGATCGCCGACGCGAGCAGCGACAGGTCGCGCGCGGTGGTGTAGTGGTTGGGGTCGGGCAGGCCGGACGAGTTCATGAAGCTGGTGTTCTTCATGCCCAGGCGCTGCGCCTCGCGGTTCATCAGGTGGGCAAAGGATTCCTCGCTGCCGGCGATCAGCTCCGCGAGCGCGACGCAGGCGTCGTTGCCCGACTGGATGATCATGCCCTGCACCAGCTCCTCGACCGTGACCGGCTTGTCGGGCTGGATGAACATGCGCGAACCTTCCATGCGCCAGGCCTTCTCGGACACGGGCACGGTCTGCTGCAGCGTGATGCTGCCGCTCTTGAGCGCCGCGAAGGTCAGGTAGGCGGTCATCAGCTTGGTCAGCGACGCGGGCTCGATGCGCGCGTCGGCCTCGCGCGCGGCGAGCACCTGGCCGGTGGCCTGGTCCATCAGCAACCAGCTGCGGGCGGCGAGCGTGGGGGGCGGGACGTTCTGGGCGGAGACTGCGAAGGAGACGACGGCAAACAGCAGGGCAACGAGGAAGCGCATGAGGATCGGCTGGCGGGTGGCAGTGGGCAGACAGAGGCGGCAAGGCCTCAGGGCCGGGGCAAAGGTTCGATTATAAAGGCTTGCCCGGTCCCCGGCAGGAGACTGATGCATGCCGCAATTGGTTCAGATTGCATCAGCGCGTAACGACGAAGGGGCGGAACTTCAGCTCCCGCGCGATGCGCTCGGCCTCGCCCTTCGCCTCCTCGACCGACGCGAAGGGACCCAGGTGCAGGCGGTAGCGCTTGCCGTCGGCAAGGACTTCGAGGCGGTCGGCATGCTCGGCGAAGGCGTCGCGCACCATGCCGCGGAAGCCTTGCGCGCTCGCGGCGGTGGAAAACGCGCCGAGCTGCAGGAAGATGCCGCGCGTCGCATCGGTGAGCGTGGACGGCTCGGCCAGCGCGAGCTGCACCGGCGGTTCGGCCGGCGCCGGCGTCGGCGGCACCAGGGCTGCCGGCCGGCGGCCGGGCAGCGGCGGGACGGGTTTTTCGGTCGCGACCATCTCGACCCCGTCGGGCACGATGGCCTCGACCTCGACCTCCGCACTGCCCACGTTCACATAGCCCAGGCGGTGTGCAGCGGCGTAGGAAAGATCCATGATGCGGCCCTTGTGGAAGGGCCCGCGGTCGTTGATGCGCACGACCACCGAGCGCCCGCTCGCGCGGTGCGTGACGCGCGCGTAGCTCGGGATCGGCAGCGTCGGGTGGGCGGCAGTCATCGAGTACATGTCGTAGGGCTCGCCGCTGGACGTCGGCTTGCCATGGAAGCGCTTGCCGTACCAGCTCGCGCGTCCGAGCTGGCGGAACGGCATCACCGCCTTCGCCGGCACGTAGTCCGCGCCGAACACGTTGTAGGGGCGGTTGGCGAAGCGGTGCAGCGGCTCCGCACGCGGCTGCGCATCGGGAATGTCGTCGAGGTTGGCCGGCGGGTTGTCGCCCGGGCCGTCATCCTTGTAATAGGCGCCGCCGCGCTTCTGCACGACGGCGCTCTGGCCCGGCGCCGGATCGGCCTGGGGTTGTGTCGCGGCGGTGCCGGCCAGCGGCGGCGTCGTGCTGCACCCGGCCAGCGTCAGCACCGCGGCGGCGAGGCCCGCGAACAGCAGCTGGTAGCCGGACGGGCCGGCTTGCAGGGAATGCGTCGGCATCGGTCTGTCTCCGTATTCACGCCTGCGCGAGCACGCGGCTGCGCTGGATGCTCATCAGTATCCCGATCCCGAGACACAGCGTGACGAGCGCGGTTCCACCGTAGCTGATGAAGGGCAGCGGCACGCCCACGACCGGCAGGATACCGCTGACCATGCCCATATTAACGAAAGCATAGGTGAAGAAGATCATCGTGATGGCCCCGCCGAGCAGGCGCGTCGCGAGCGTCGGCGCCATCGCCGCGATGTAGAAGCCGCGCAGCAGCAGCAGCACGTAGATCGCCAGCAGCACGACGATGCCGATCAGGCCGAATTCCTCGGCGAGCACCGAGAAGATGAAGTCGGTGTGGCGCTCGGGCAGGAAGGCGAGGTGGGTCTGCGTGCCGTCCATCCAGCCCTTGCCGAGCACGCCGCCGGAGCCGATCGCGATCGTCGACTGGATGATGTGGAAGCCCTTGCCGAGCGGATCCTGCGTCGGATCGAGCAGGGTGCACACACGGTGCTTCTGGTATTCGCGCAGGCCCGGCCAGTCGACGCCGGGCTGGCAGATCTGGTCGCCGAAGCCGACGATCGCGACGATGCCGATCACGCCGACCGCGACGACCGGCACGATCAGCTTCCACGACAGGCCGGCGAAATAGATCACATACACGCCCGCGGCGGTCACGAGCAGGCTCGTGCCGAGATCGGGCTGCACCATGATCAGGCCGACCGGCACGACCAGCAGCAGGCCCGCGACGATGAACTCGCGCAGGCCGATCTGGCCCTCGCGCTGCTGGAAGTACCACGCCAGCATCAGCGGCATCGCGATCTTCATGATCTCGGAGGGCTGGATGCGCGTCACGCCGACGTCGAGCCAGCGTGTCGCCCCTTTCGAGGTCTCGCCGAAGAGATCCACCGCGACCAGCAGGAGCACGCCGATCAGGTACAGCGGCAACGCGAGGCTCAGCAGGCGCTGGGCCGGCAGGCGCGCCGTCGCCCACATCGCCGCGAGCGCGACGGCGGTGTTCACCTGCAGCGACGGGATGCGCTCCGGCGATGCGCTCATCATCACGACGAAGGCGTAGGCGAGCAGCAGGCCGAGCAGCAGCAGCAGCGGCAGGTCGATCGGGCGCAGGAAGCCGCGGAGCAGCTCGCGCGGGTGGAAACGCGTGTCGGTCATTCGGAAGGAGGCTCCCGGTCTTGTCCGCCCGCTTCCGGCGCTGCGGGTTCCGCGGCCGCCGCGGGCGCCCCCGCGTGCGGATGGCCGGCATGCTCGTCGCTCTCGTCGCTCTCGTCGGCCGCGTCGGCATCCTCGCCGGCCGGCTGGTCGCGGCGCTTGCCGAGCAGGTGGAAATCGATGACCTGGCGTGCGATCGGCGCCGCCGACTGCGCGCCGAAGCCGCCGTTCTCGACCAGCACCGCGAGCGCGATGGTCGGCTTGTCGGCCGGCGCGTAGGCGATGAACCACGAATGGTCGCGCAGGCGTTCGCTCACGCGCCCCTCGACGTAGCGCTGGCCGCGCAGCGAGAACACCTGCGCCGTGCCGGTCTTGCCGCCGGACGAGTAGGGCGCGCCGGCGAAGGCGCGCGCGCCGGTACCGGCCTTGTTCACGTCCACCATCGCCTGACGCACCGCGGCCGCATGCTCGGGCCTGAACGGGATGGTGCGGATCGGCGCAGGCTCGACGACGCGCCGTTCGCCGGTCGCGGGATTGACGACATGGCGCACGACGTGCGGCCGGAACAGCTTCCCGTCATTGACCAGCGCCGCCACCGCGTTGGCCATCTGCAGCGGCGTGTAGGCGTTGTAGCCCTGGCCGATGCCGACCGAGATCGTCTCGCCGCCGAACCACTTCTGGTGCTCCTTCTTGCGGAAGCGCTTCTTCTTCCATTCCGGTGTCGGCAGCACGCCCTCCGCCTCGCCGGGCACATCGATGCCGGTGCGCGAACCGAAGCCGAAGGGGCGCATGAAGTTCGCGATGCCGTCGATGCCCAGATCGTTGGCGAGCTGGTAGTAGTAGGTGTTGCACGACACGACGATGGATTTGGGCAGATCGACCATGCCGTGCCCGCCGATCTTGTCGTCCATGAAGCGGTGGCCGCCGAACATGAAGTAGCCCGGATCGGCGATCGTCTGCGTGATCGTGCGCTTGCCCGCCGACAGGCCCGCCATCGCCATGAAGGGCTTGAAGGTCGAGCCGGGCGGGTAGGCGCTGAAGATCGCGCGATTGACCAGCGGGTGGTCGGGCGATTCGTTGAGCGACTTCCAGTCCTCGGTCGAGATGCCGTCGACGAACAGGTTGGGGTCGTACCCGGGCTTGGACACCAGCGCCAGCACGCCGCCGGTCGCGGGCTCGATCGCGACGAGCGCCCCGCGGCGCTTGCCGAAGGCCTCCTCGGCGACCTTCTGCATCTCGATGTTCAGCGTGAGCTCGAGGTCGTTGCCGGCCACCCCGGGCGTGCGCGCGAGCTGACGCACCGCGCGCCCGCCGGCATTCACCTCGACCTGCTCGGCGCCGGTGATGCCGTGCAACACGGCCTCGTAGCTCAACTCCAGGCCGCTCTTGCCGATGTACTCGGAACCGCGGTAGTTCGCCTCGTCGCCCGATTCCTCGATGCGTTCGCGGTCGCGCTGGTTGATGCGGCCGATGTAGCCGATCACGTGCGACGCGAGTTCGCCATGCGGATAGTCGCGGAACAGGCGCGCCTGCACCTCGACGCCGGGGAACTGGTAGCGCCGCGCGATCACCCGCGCCACCTCCTCCTCGGTCAGGCGTGTGCGGATCGGCACGCTCTCGAAATTCTTGCTCTCTTCGAGCAGCTTCTTGAAGCGGCGCCGGTCGCGCGCGTCGATCTCGACGATCTCCGCCAACCCGTCTATCGTCGCCTCGAGGTCGCGCACGCGCGAGGGCGTGATCTCCAGCGTGTACGCGGCGTAATTGCGCGCCAGCGGAATGCCGTTGCGATCCGTGATCGAACCGCGCCCCGGCACGATGGGCAGCAGCGCGATGCGGTTGTCCTCGGCGCGGGTGTGGTAGTAGTCGTAGCGCACGACCTGCAGGAACCAGAAGCGCGCCACCAGCAGGCCGAAGCACACCGCGATGAAGACGCCCGCGATCACGACGCGGCGGCGGAAGCGCCCCAGTTCCTCGTCGGGGGTACGAAATTCCATCATCAAATGGGCCGGTTGTCGTCCCGGTCCACCGGCTGGTACTGCGGCAGCAGCAACAGGTAGTTCAGCGGCACCCACAGCGCCGCGCTCGTCAGGCTGGACAGGAAGTACCACCACCCGGGGAATTCGGCGCCGGCGACGAGGCGCACGACGACCATGATCACCTGCGTCAGCAGCAGCAGCGGGAACATCTGCAGCGCCTGCTGCGTCGGCGGGAACCACAGCACGCGGCGCGACACCGAGGTCGCCAGATAGCACAGCACGACGTAGGCGAGGGCGTGCTGCCCCATCGCGGCGCCGTGGCCGATATCGACCAGCACGCCGAACAGAAAGCCCGCCCCCATGCCGACGCGCAGCGGCTCGCGGATCGACCAGAAGGCCAGCACCAGCGCGACCCAGTCGGGCACGCCGGGGGTGAGGCCGGTCGGGATGTAGCTCAGCGCGAGCGCGACCAGCAGGCTCAGGTAAGCGAACCAGGTCTTGGCCGGCAGCAGGATGCGGCTGGAACGGTGGGTCGGTTGCATCGCTTACCCCTTGAGGCCCTTGCGCGGCTCGGGTTCCGGCTCCGGCGCAGGGCGCGGCGGCGGCGGCTCGGCGCGCCCCAGCAGGCGCACCTGGGTCGTGCGCTCGACCCCGGCGACCGGTTCGCACACGATCACCGCGAACGTCTGCGCATCGCGGTCGACGCTGACGACGTCGGCCACCGGCAGGCCGGCGAGGAAGAGCCCGTCGAGGCCCGACGTCACGAGCCGGTCGCCCACACGCACGTCCGCGCCCGACAGCGTGAAGCGCAGCTCCAGCCGTCCCTGGCCGGCACCGGCGAGCACGCCGCGCAAACCGTTGCGCGCGACCTGCACCGGTACCGCCTGGTCCTTGTCGGTCAGCAGCGTGACCTCGGCCTGCACCGGGTACACGCGTGTGACCTGGCCGATCATGCCCTGTTCATTGACCACCGCCATGCCGGCCTCGACGCCGTGCTGGCTGCCGCGGTTGAGGATCACCTTGAGGTCGAACGGGTCCGGCGCGTCGTAGAGGATCTCGGCGGCGATGCTCTTCGCCGCGACCGCAGGGCCCATGTCGAGAAGCCCGCGCAGGCGGCGGTTCTCCTCCTCGAGCTGCTCGAAGCGCAGCAGGCGCTGCGCCGCTTCCAGCTCGCGCCCGCGCAGCGCGGCGTTATCCTTCTGCACCTCGACGAGGGTGCCGAAATACACCGCCGCGTTGCGCACGAAGTCAGCCGGTGCGGCAGCCGCCATCTGCAGCGGCCAGGTCGCCACCGACAGCGCCTGGCGCACCACTTCGAGGTAGCGGAACTTCAGGTCGGCGACCAGCATCGCCAGGCACACCGACACGAGCACCAGCAGCCGCACCAGCGGCGTGGGTCCCTGCTTGAAGATGGGCGGAGACGGATGACCGGCGAGGGACATCGTGAGGCGTGTGTGGCGGAGCGCGACAGACCCGGAAGCCCGCCGCAACTGCGCGACTTACTCGGACGCGAAGATGGACCCGAGCTTGTCCATCTTCTCCAGCGCCATGCCGCAGCCGCGCGCGACGCAGGTCAGCGGCTCCTCCGCGACGATCACCGGCAGGCCGGTCTCTTCCATCAGCAGGCGGTCGAGGTCGCGCAGCAGCGCGCCGCCACCGGTCAGCACCATGCCGCGGTCGGCGATGTCGGCACCCAGTTCGGGCGGCGTCTGCTCGAGGGCGATCTTCACCGCGGAGACGATCTGGTTCAGCGGCTCGGTGAGCGCCTCGAGGATCTCGTTCGACGAGATCGTGAAGCTGCGCGGGATGCCTTCGGCGAGGTTGCGCCCCTTCACTTCCATCTCGCGCACTTCGGAGCCCGGGAAGGCCGAGCCGATTTCCTTCTTGATGTTCTCGGCGGTGGTGTCGCCGATCAGCATGCCGTAGTTGCGGCGGATGTAATTGACGATCGAGTCGTCGAACTTGTCGCCGCCGACGCGCACGGAGCCGGCGTACACCATGCCGCCGAGCGAGATCACGCCGACTTCGGTGGTGCCGCCGCCGATATCGACGACCATCGAACCCGTCGCATCCGACACCGGCAGGCCGGCGCCAATCGCGGCCGCCATCGGCTCCTCGATCAGATACACCTGGCTCGCGCCGGCCGCGAGCGCCGCGTCGCGGATCGCACGGCGCTCGACCTGGGTCGAACCGCAGGGCACGCAGATGATGATGCGCGGGGAGGGCGAGAACATGCGCGAGTCATGCACCTTCTTGATGAACTGCTTGATCATCTGCTCGGTGACGACGAAATCGGCGATCACGCCGTCCTTCATCGGGCGGATCGCGGTGATGTTGCCCGGGGTCTTGCCCAGCATCTGCTTCGCTGCATGTCCGACTGCCTGGATCGTGCGCTTGGCGTTGGGCCCGCCCTCGGTACGGATCGCGACGACGGACGGCTCGTCGAGCACGATGCCCTTGCCGCGCACGTAGATCAGCGTGTTCGCGGTACCAAGGTCAATGGCCAGATCGTTGGAGAAATAGGAACGCAGGAAGCCAAACATGCAAAAATCCCGAAACCGGTGAGGAGGGTGGGCGGTGGGGCGGAAGCCCGGCCGGACTGGCGGCAAACGAGTATGATAACCTACAAATCTTTGTGATTTAAGCGGGTTTTGTTTCCTCATGTCGCTTACCACTGACCAGGTCCTGCGCATCGCCGGACTCGCGCGCATCGAACTCGCCGAGGGCGACGTCGAGGCCACACGCACCAAACTCAACGGCATTTTCGGCCTGATCGAACAGATGCAGGCGGTCGACACCAGCGGCGTCGAACCGATGAGCCACCCGCAGGACGTCGCGCAGCGCCTGCGTACCGACGTCGCGACCGAACCGGACCGACGCGAGGCCTTCCAGCGCGTCGCCCCGCAGACCGAAGCGGGCCTCTACCTCGTCCCGAAGGTCATCGAGTAAGCCATGATCAACGCCAGCCTCACTGAACTGCGCGCCGCACTCGACGCGAAGCGGATCTCCAGCGTCGAGCTCGCGACGCTCTTCCTCGACCGCATCGCCGCGCACAACCCGACGCTCAACGCCTTCATCACCGTCGATCGCGACGGCGCGCTTGCGGCCGCCCGTGCCGCCGACGCGCGCATCGCCGGCGGCAACGCCGGCCCGCTCACCGGCATCCCGCTCGCGCACAAGGACGTGTTCTGCACCGAAGGCGTGCTCACGACCTGCGGCTCGAAGATGCTGTCGAACTTCGTCAGCCCCTACGACGCCCACGTCGTCTCGCTGCTGAAAGCCGCCGGCGCGGTGAACCTCGGCAAGACCAACATGGACGAGTTCGCGATGGGCTCGTCGAACGAGAACTCGCACTACGGCCCGGTGAAGAACCCGTGGGACACCGCCCGCATCCCGGGCGGCTCCTCCGGCGGCTCGGCCGCTGCGGTGGCCGCGCGCCTCGCGCCGATCGCCACCGGCACCGACACCGGCGGTTCGGTGCGCCAGCCCGCCGGCCACACCGGCATCACCGGCATCAAGCCCACCTACGGCGTTGTCAGCCGCTACGGCATGATCGCCTACGCCAGCTCCCTCGACCAGGGCGGCGCCTTCGGCGCGTCCGCGGCCGACTGCGCGCAGCTGCTGACCGCGATGGCCGGCTTCGACGAGCGCGACTCCACGAGCCTCGAACGCCCCGCCGAAGACTACGCACGCGAGATCGCCGCGCCGGCGAACGACAAGCCCCTCGCGGGCCTGCGCATCGGCCTGCCGCGCGAATTCTTCGCCGAAGGCATGGCCGAGGACGTACGTGCCGCCGTCGAAGCGGCGCTCGACCAATACCGCAAGCTCGGTGCGACCACCGTCGAGGTGAGCCTGCCCAACGCCAGGCTGGCGATCCCCGCCTACTACGTGATCGCCCCGGCCGAGGCGTCGAGCAACCTGTCGCGCTTCGACGGGGTGCGCTACGGCCACCGCGCCGCCGAATACCGCGACCTCGCCGAGATGTACGCGAAGAGCCGCGCCGAAGGCTTCGGCGCCGAGGTCAAGCGCCGCATCCTCGTCGGCACCTACGTGCTGTCGCACGGCTATTACGACGCCTACTACCTGCAGGCGCAGAAGCTGCGCCGCCTGATCGCGCAGGACTTCCAGGCCGCCTTCCGCGAATGCGACGTGATCGCCGGCCCGACCAGCCCGACCACCGCGTGGGCGATCGGCGAGAAGGCCGACGATCCGGTGCAGATGTACCTGTCGGACATCTACACCATCGCCGTGAACCTCGCCGGCCTGCCCGGCCTGTCGCATCCCTGCGGCTTCGGTGGGGGGAATCTCCCGGTCGGCCTGCAGCTCATCGGCGACTACTTCGGCGAAGCGCGCCTGCTGGGCACCGCGCACCAGTACCAGCAGGCGACCGACTGGCACCTGCGCCGGCCGGCCTGAGCGTCCCATGCGCCGCCTTCATCCCGCCCTCCGCGCCGCGGCGCTCGCCGCCGCCGTGCTGCTCGGCGCCTGCGCGACCCCGCCCGAGCGCAAGCCCGAGCCCGCCGCGACCGCTCCCTCATCGACCCAATCCGCCGCGCAGGCCGCCGCCGAAGCCGAACCCGAACGCGCGCTGCAGCGCGGCCGGCTCAAGCCCATGCCGGTGCGGCCGCTGACGATCAAGACCGACTGCCGCTTCAAGGACGAGGTCGGCTACGGCGGCAGCGCCGTGCTCGACATCAGCTACTCCGAGGTGCGCGCCTTCGCCGCCACGGTCGACGTCCCCAAACGCGGCAGCTGCAAGTTCGAACTCGCGGACTTCAAGCAGGTGCTCAAGGTGCCGCACGTCGAACTGCAGGCGCGCGACGGCTGCACGGTGCGCATGTGGGAACAGGGCGAACAGGTCACCGTCGCATTCTCCGAATGCGCGAAACGCTGCACCCGCGGCACGTTCGAATACGTATGGCCGATCCTGGTGGACCGGTCGAGCGGCCAGTGCACCTGACCGCGTCAAGAATCTAGAGATACGCACATGAGCAGATCGGATTGGGAAGTCGTCATCGGGCTGGAAGTGCATGCCCAGCTCAACACCGCGTCGAAGATCTTTTCCGGCGCCAGCACCGCCTTCGGCGCCGCGCCGAACGTGCAGGCCTGCGCCGTCGACATCGCCCTGCCGGGCGTGCTGCCGGTGCTCAACCGCGGCGCCGTCGAGCGCGCGATCCGCTTCGGCCTGGCGATCGGCGCGAACGTCGCCTCGAAGAGCGTGTTCGCGCGCAAGAACTACTTTTACCCCGACCTCCCCAAGGGCTACCAGATCAGCCAGTTCGAGCTGCCGGTGGTGCAGGGCGGCGAAATCACGATCCGCGTCGGCGAAGGTGACAAAGCCTACGAGAAGACCGTGCAACTCACCCGCGCCCACCTCGAGGAAGACGCCGGCAAATCGCTGCACGAAGACTTCCACGGCATGAGCGGCATCGACCTCAACCGTGCCGGCACGCCGCTGCTGGAAATCGTCTCCGAGCCCGACATGCGCTCCTCCGCCGAGGCCGTCGCCTACGCCCGCGCGCTGCACGCGCTGGTGCGCTGGATCGACATCTGTGACGGCAACATGCAGGAAGGCTCCTTCCGCTGCGACGCCAACGTCTCCGTGCGCCGCCCCGGCGGACCGCTCGGCACGCGCCGCGAGATCAAGAACCTGAACTCCTTCCGCTTCCTGCAGCAGGCGATCGATTTCGAGGTGCAGTGGCAGATCGACACCATCGAAGACGGCGGCAGGATCCAGCAGGCGACCGTGCTGTTCGATCCCGACACCGGCGAGACGCGCATGATGCGCTCGAAGGAAGACGCGCACGACTACCGCTACTTCCCCGACCCGGACCTGCTGCCGCTGGTCATCTCGCCCGAGTGGAAGGCGCGCGTCGCTTCGGAGATGCCCGAATTGCCCGGCGCGATGAAGGCACGCTTCATGGAGCAGTGGGGCCTCTCCGCCTATGACGCGACGACCCTCACCGCGTCGAAGGAAGTCGCCACCTTCTACCAGGCGACCGTCGACGCCGCCGGCGTGGCGCTGGCGAAGCCCTGCGCCAACTGGGTCATGGGCGATCTCGCCGCGCGCGTGAACAAGGCCGAAATGGACATTTCGGCGTCACCCGTAACGCCCGCCCAGCTCGCCGGCCTCGTGGCGCGCATCGCCGACGGCACAATCTCCAACAACATCGGCAAGAAGGTGTTCGAAGCCTTGTGGAACCGCGAGGGCGAGAGCGCCGACGCCATCATCGAGGCCCAAGGTCTGCGCCAGACCAACGACGCCGGCGCGATCGAGGCGATGATCGACGAAGTGCTCGCGGCCAACCAGAAGTCGGTCGAGGAATTCCGCGCCGGCAAGGACAAGGCCTTCAACGCGCTCGTCGGCCAGGTCATGAAGGCGAGCAAGGGCAAGGCCAACCCGGCGCAGGTCAACGAACTCTTGAAACGCAAGCTAGAAGGCTGAAACCACCCTTTCACCGCCACACCCTCGGGGGACGCGCGATGTGCCAGCTCCTCGGAATGAACTGCACACGCAGGTAAATTTTATTACTTATCAACGGCTTAAACAAGCCTGCGTGTCCCTCTGTGTTACCTCATAGGGGTAATGTCGTGTCGCCCGGAAGTGCCACCTGCAACTTGCGCCCTTCCGGCGTACCCTGCATGCGCATGTAAATGCGCCGCACTCGCGCGAGACTCCCTCCCATAAGGCAGGCAGGACGATTTCCCCCGTACCCCTGCCTTTCTGGGTCTCGGGGCTTACCAGCGGTCAGGCTGAAGGCTTGCATGCTCTCTTCACCGATGCAGAAGAGATCCCGAAATGCTCTGCCGTGGCCCTGATGCTGGCCTGATTCTCCTTCCGCCACGACACCACCGCTGCATCATCGATAACCTTCTCGCGGCCTAGGTTCTTCCCCTCTGCTCTCGCTCGTTCGATGCCAGCCATCTGCCGGGCCTTGATGTTGTCCCTCTCTAGCTCCGCCACTGCGGCAAGCATGGTGAGCATCAACTTACCTGCAGGGGTAGCGAGGTCGAAGCCCTCCCGCATGGACACCACCGACACCCCCTTGGCTCTCAGAGCTTCCACCGTGGTAAGGACATCGATCGTGTTTCGCCCAAGCCGGTCTATGGCCACGACGACCACCGAATCCCCATCCCTGACATAGCTCAATAGCGCGCCCATAGCGGGCCGCTGGGCAGCCGGAATACCTCCGGAGACCCCCTCCTCCGAAAACCACTTCGAGACGGCATAGCGGGCCTGTATGGCCCTGCGCTGGTTCTCCGTGGTCTGGTCATCACTGCTGACCCGGACGTATGCGATCACGCTCGACATGTTTTGCCCCTTTGTGCATAGCTCACAACCTATGGCTCATATGCTAACGCTAGCTCACATTTAAATCAACACAAATGAGCCATCACTGCACGGTGTCGTGGAGCATGGCTCAAATGGCAAACCTTATGCGCCACATTCAACCGTGAGCACCTACAGCCTAGGAGCCTCCCGCAAAGAGTTGCAGGTAATGGACAGGAACGCGACTCGCACTCGCCCTTGTTTCCCACTTCACCAAGTCAATCCCGCTGATTCTTCTGCCGTGATCGCTGGACCAACCCTAGCTTTGGGATTGGGCCTTGTGGTTGGGTGAGAACCAGCAGTCACCGCAGAGGAATCAAATTGAGATTCAATGAGAAAGAGATATGCACGCGCAGTGATTTTGCTACTCAAATGCAGCGTGAAAATCATTCGCTAGTCAAGGAAGCCTTGAAGGAATTGCAGAACGGCAAGTCGCTCGAAGAACTGTCGTCCAAGTATGGGTTTGATCGCGCACTCAAAGCACAGGAACTTCAGAAACAATCAACCCCCACTCGGCAACAAGTTCTTATGAGGCATCAACGCCGAACCCGCGAAGTCAATGCGGAGTTCGGAAAAGAATTATGGCAGGCGGGGATGGCCGTGCATCAGCATAGCGTTGAAGACTTCAAGCATGTGCTGATAACCGCATTGGATTTGGTGAAAGCTAGCGAATGCGTCTCAGCCTCCGCCGCTTTGACGCAAGCATTCCCAGACAGCGACGGCAAAGCGAAAAGCATCGGGAATAGCAGACATCACCGGCGAATCACCGAAGCATTGATATCCACCGAGATCATGGAGCACCCAGCCCTTGCGACTTTCGTGTCACGTAGCATGCGCGAGTACAGGCGTTGCACTCGCGTGAAATGCTTTCGGGATGCGCTCGGATTCGTCCTTGAAGGAGTCCGCATCCATAATCGGATTGCGACACTGGAAGCATCCAATGCCCGGAAGGACAAAACGATCACGGAGCTAGAAGCACGAATTTCCATTCTTGAAGCTCAGATCGGCGCACCTAGGATGACCGATACCGTTGATGACGTTGAGCCCTACACAATCAAGGCAAGAGTTCTTGCGTTGCGCGACCTTGGATACAAACCTCAGCAGATCGCGACAACTCTTAAGGTCGAATACGAACGAGTGAAAAGCATCATACGCCGGGGGAAACAGAACTAGCGACGCGGGGGACAAACCGGGGAGGGGAATGATGACCCGGTTTTGCCCCCTCCCACCGTGCGATTTTCTATTACTTCGTAAAGAAGTAATCGAACTTCGAAAAGCACCCGTTACCACGCTCCGACGCCAACTTACCCTTTGATACGACCGTACTTCACAAAACGAAATATTGAAGCAAGGAACGCACAAAACGTCCAGATCAGAATGACTGCAATAGACGGGACAAAGAACGCCACCCACGTGACGATTTGCTGACGTGACACGAACTCATCATTCAACTCCGATGCGCTCGTAAATATATCTTCCATACTTTTTTGAATGGTCTGATCCTTAAAGTAAACGGGCCCAGCGCTAAAATAATCACAGTTAATAATAAATTCAAACATCCCGCCCGCACCCCGCGGCCATGAGTCTATGCGACAGCTACTTCGTACATGCTCCGTCGGCGCGGACCCGACCAAATGAATTTTTTGTTCCTTCTTGGTATTTTGATCAACGATCGTCCCAACTAAATCGCCACGCAGACGGTGTCCCCAAAAACCCCTGCCACCCTTAAATGTTGATATGCTTATACCATTACCAGAAACGAAGTCCCATTTTTGTGCTTCAGAGCCTAAACCGACCTCATGACAGCGCCCTTCTGACAAATTGCAATAACCGAAATAATCCATAGGGTAAAAATAGCGGTACCCGTCACTTGACAGCCACAATCCCGCTAACCCAGAAATCACCGCAAGTACAATTGCAAGACGTTTCTTCTGCTGACGATCCAAGGCTTATCCCCACCCAAAGAGTGACAAAATCATTGTTTCACAAGTGTCTCGCAATCTGTCTATTGCCTAGACATCTCACACTAGCACGCCATATCACCTTCCCTCGATCTCTGCCCTTACGCACATGAGCGCATCAAGCCCCCCTTCCAAAGGAATACCAGAGCCGTATATCGCCGCCACACCTTGGACGTTATGCCCCAATATCCGCTCTCGAATTTCGAAATCAATGCCTACATGCTGCGCAACGTCCTTCCATGAATGACGCATTTGATACAGAGTATATCCTCGCGTGATCTTCTTAAAACGCGTATTCAGCGACGTCACGAGGCCGCGTACAGAGCGGATATTCTGTCCGAGCCATACAAGCAGTTCCCTCAAGGCATCGACATCTACAGCACTTCGCACGCCATCACTCAACGGAATGTCTCGCTCTGAACTTTTATTCTTCCCGTTTTGAATACGAAAGTAGAGCCCGGACACCCCACGAAAATCTTGCTTCTGGGCCAATGCCGCTTGATTGGCTCCGAACAACTCAGCGGGCCTCATGCCGGTGTATGCGAGCATCTGGACCACAATACAATCGAATTGCGAGGCTCCCCCGTCGTAGCCCTTACGGACCTTTGAACTGCGAGGCCTTTCGGCTAGAGCTGCCAAGGCTGCGCGAATGCTTTGCACTGGCATGCTCTCCTTGTCCCCGACACGTGGTTGCATGACCCCCTTAAGTTCGCGTATGGGACGAGGTCTCAAGTCGGTTAGAACTTTCCTCAATGCTGATAAAGCAGCATCCTGTTGTCCCTTTACAGTGCGAGGTTGAACACGCTTCAGGTGCTCAAGGCTATGCGCCTGCAGGGCGTCTTGAATGTCTCTCGCAGACGTTCCCGACACTCGCAGCTTCGACAGCACCCGCTCTGCCACCTTGTAACGAGCCTCGCTTACTTCGTGCTTGTATAGCGCCAGTGCTTCCCGCCGCAATGCTTCCCAGCTTTCAAACTGGGCCTGACCTTCATTGGTTGGCAAGATCGCACCGTGCGCACTCCCCCTCACAAGTTCCGGGATGCTCTCCGCATTTAACACCGCATCGATTCCGCGGACGTATGCCTTAGCTTCAGCACCAATTGCGGGGCCGGGGTAACCCATAGGTCGGTCGATCTGGGATTCGTAGACATCCCGCCACCGCATGACCCTCTCCCGCCATCCGCTCGGGTTGTTTTGCTGTTCCTCGATCACTCTGTGCGCGGCAAGCCTGACCTGCTTGGGCAACCGGGCAAGGATGTCCTGAGGAGAGCTTCCCGGAGGATGTATGGCCTCTTCGTATGGTCCTGCGGTCAATTCGTCGTGCTGAGTACAAAGCTCCTGAGTGGCTCGCAATGCCCCTTCACACGCCGAATCAAACTCGACCGAGACCTGACGGGCCAACCGCTGGGCTTCTCGCTTTACATGAGTTCTCAAACTTTTCATGAAGCACGCCTTACCCAGCACGATGGACACAGCTTTCGGGTATCGCCTGCGGTAGTACCATAGGCCAGATTCTTTCTTCTGATGTAAGAACTCGGTCAAAGTATCACCTCCCTGTGTTTCGGTTCACGGAGTCTCGTGTGTAACCTACCGCAAGGAACCATATCATTCGCAGATTGCCCATGAACAAAGGCTCTAAGCACGACACGATATCACGCGACGAGGCTGAAATATGTGCCAGCTCCTCGGAATGAACTGCAACGTGCCGACGGACATCTGCTTCTCGTTCGCCGGCTTCCAGGCGCGCGGCGGCGCCACCGACGTGCACGCCGACGGCTGGGGCATCGCCTTCTTCGAGGGACGCGGCGTGCGCCTCTTCCTCGACCCCCAGCCCAGCGCCTTGTCGCCGGTCGCGGAACTGGTGCGCAGCTACCCGATCCGCTCGCTCAACGTCATCGCGCACATCCGCAAGGCCACCCAGGGTCAGGTCACGCTCGACAACACCCACCCCTTCCAGCGCGAACTGTGGGGGAGCTACTGGATCTTCGCGCACAACGGCAACCTGCTCGACTACGCACCGCACTTCGACGGCCGTTTCCTGCCGGTCGGCAGCACCGACTCGGAGTCCGCGTTCTGCGACCTCCTGCAGCACCTCGCCGCCGAATTCCCCGACGGCCCGCCGCCGGCCGAAGCCCTGTTCGCCGCCCTGCGCCGGCTCGCGATCCGCATCGGCGCGCACGGCCCGTTCAACTTCCTGCTGTCGAACGGCGAATACCTCTTCGCCCATTGCTCGACCAAACTCACCTACATCATCCGCCAGGCACCGTTCGCGACCGCGCACCTCTCCGACCAGGACCTCAGCGTCGATTTCAGCCGGCTCACGACCCCGGCCGACCGCGTCGCCGTGATCGCGACCGCGCCGCTGACCGACAACGAGGTGTGGCACGCGATCCCGCCCGGCACCCTGCTCGCGTTCCGGCACGGCGCAATCGAGACCCTGGGCGAAGCGACGACCATCGCCGGCAATCCCGCCGCGGGCGCGGGCAGCGTGTAGATTTCACTTCGCAGTCTCATGCCGAAAGGCTACATTCCGACTTTCACCATATCGCCGAAGGGGAAACCCGTGTCCGATTGTCCACTGTGTCCGGCTGCCAACGAGACCTTGGTCTGGCGCGACGGCAGCTGCCGTGTCATCCTCGTCGATGAGCCCGGCTATCCGGGCTTCTGCCGCGTCGTGTGGAACCACCACGTCGCCGAAATGACCGACCTCAACGGCGGCGAACAGCGCCACCTCCTCAACGTCGTGCTAGCGACCGAAGCCGCGCTGCGCCAGCTGATGCGTCCGGACAAGATCAACCTCGCGAGCCTCGGCAACATGGTTCCGCACCTGCACTGGCACGTGATCCCGCGCTTCGCCGACGATGCCCACTTCCCGCAGTCGGTGTGGAGCGCGCCGCAGCGCACCGGCGCGCAGCGCGCGGCCCCGCCGGTGGAAACCCTCGCCGCGACGCTGGTCGCGATGCTCACCGAACAGACCGCCGGATGACCGCTGCACGCACGGACCGAACGCACCACGGAGAACCCATGGGTTATCACGATCCCGTCGAGTGCCTGGCGCTGCTCGACAGGCTGCATCCGCTGAATGTCGACGAGACCCACAGACTGCTGTCGGAGATGGTGCAGGCGCTGCTGCGCAACCCTCCACCCCCGGAACGGCATCTCGAGATCCTCGAAGCGGCGCGCCCGCACATCGCACTCGCCCAGTCCGCGATGGCCAGCCGTTATGCCGCCCATCCGCTGCCGCCCGACAGCGTCGAGAACGAAACGCTGCGCAGCGTCGTCGCGTTGTGGCAGGCCATGACCCGGTCCTACGGGCAGGTCGCACGCACGAGCGGCGCCGAGAGCCTGCCGGCCGACCAGCGTGCACTATTGGCGCAACGGCGCATCCACTATGCCGGCATGGTCCCGCTCGAATACTTCCGCGCCCATCGCGCCATCCCCAAGGGGACGTGGACCGCGCTGCACGACGGCTTCTGCGCGGCCGAGGCGCTGGGCGTCGCCACGGTACGCATCCCCGATGCGCTCAACGACATCTGGAAGGCGCAAAGCCCGGCCGAGGCCTTCGTCGCCGTGCTGCTCGTCGACCTCGCCAACCCCTATGGCCGAAGCGAGCGCGACCTCGGCTGGGTGTGCCGCTGGGCGCAGCGCTTCGCCCCTTACTGCGAGCTGCTCGGCGGACCCGACGGCGAAACCCCGCAGCCCGCGGCCTACGGACTCGATCTGGGCGCCGACCACGGCCTGCGCCCGCTCGGCGTGCTCACGCCGTCCGCCGCACGGCGCCGCTTCGACGGCAGCAAGCTCGCCGGACAGATCCAGGCCGTACTCAAACAGTTCAAGCAGGGCGTCACACCCTCCTCGCTCGGGCTCGGCGCCGACTGCCCCATCGACGCCTGCGCCAAGCTGCTGCTGTCGCTGTACCGCCCCTGGGGCCTCGCCTCCGCCGGACGCCGCTTCCCGCGGCGCGGCACACAGGGGCGCGCCGAACTCACCGCCGGCTGGTCGTCCATCGCCTTCCACGTCAGCGGCAAAACCTTCGAACAGCCCCCGATCTACGCGACGCAGCGCAGCCTGCGCAGCGACATCTCGCTGCTCACCTTCGGCGAGCGCGTCACCCAGGCCGAGAACCCGCGCTGGAACGAAAACGAACGCCGGCGCGCGGCCGCGCGGCTCGGCTTCACCTGCGCGCACTGGCAGGTCGCGGACCATTCGGTCAGCGGCTTCCGCCTGTTCCAGGATCCCCACACGCAGCGCCTCGAACACCACCAGCTCGTCGGCGTACGCCCGCCCGACGGCGAGCACTTCCTGCTCGCACAGCTCAGCTGGCTGATGTACCGCGCCGACGGCGTCATGGAAGCGGGCGTGCAGGTGCTCCCGGGCCTGCCCCGGGTCGTCGCGATACGCCCCTTCGGCCTCACGGGCAATCTGCACGAAGCCTTCCTCGAAGCCTTCCTGCTGCCCCCGACGCCGGCACTCAAGGCGGACGCCTCGCTGATCCTGCCGGCCAAATGGTTCCAGCCGCAACGGGTCATCGATGTCGTCGATGGCCGCGAGCGCTATCAGCTGCGGCTCACGAAGGCGATCCTGCGCGGCCCCGATTTCGTCCAGGTCAGCTACGAGGCGCTGGAATCGCAGGCCCCAGGCGCGAAGCCGGGAAGCACGCGCTGAAGCGGCTCCCCCGGCCGGGCTCGCTGGCGATGCGCAGCTCGGCCTGGTGGCGCGACAGGATGTGCTTGACGATCGCCAGCCCCAGGCCGGTGCCGCCGGTCTCGCGCGAGCGGCCGCGGTCGACACGGTAGAAGCGCTCCGTCAGGCGCGGGATGTCCTCCGCGGCAATGCCGATGCCGTTGTCCTCGACTGCGAACTCCCCGCGGCCGTCGGTGCAGCTCCAGCTCAAGCGGATGCGTCCGCCGGACGGCGTGTAGCGCACCGCGTTGCTGGCGAGGTTCGCAAACGCCGAGCGCAGCTCCTTCTCGCTGCCCAGCAGCGTTGCACAGTCCGCGCGCGCGTCGATGGCGGCGTCGATCGCGTGCCGGCCATTGGACAGCAGACGCGTGTCCTCGGCGATGCTGTGCACCAGCGCGGCGACGTCCACGCGCTCCTCAACCGCCGCCGGCGCGCCCGTCTCCAGCGCCGACAGGGTCAGCAGGTCCTCGATCAGCGTCTGCATGCGCAGCGACTGGTCCAGCGCGAGCTGCAGGAAATTCGTCACGTCCACGGGCGCGAAGTCGTCGCGGCCGTCAATCAGCGTCTCGAGGAAGCCCGTCACCACGGTCAGCGGCGTGCGCAGCTCGTGCGACACGTTGGCGATGAAGTCGCGCCGCATCGTCTCCAGCTTCTCCAGCTGGCTGACATCACGCGACACCACCATCTTCTGCTCGTCGCCGAAGGGCACGACCTGCAGCAACAGCGTGAGGCCCGCCCGGCGCGTCGAATGCAGCACCAGCGGATCCGCGTAGTCGCCCGCCTGCAGGAAACGCACGAACTCCGGCTCGCGCACCAGCGTCGTCACCAGCACGCCGTGGTCGCGCCGCCCGTCGATGCCGAAGTGCTGCTCCGCCTTGCGGTTGAGCCACTCGATGCGGTCGTTCGCCGACAGGTACAGCACCCCGTCCGGCATCGCCTGGCTCGCCTCGTGGAAGCGGTCGAGCGCGCCGGTCAGACGCTCGCGCAGGTCGACCGAAGTGCGCGAGCGCCGGTCCAGGTCGTAGAAAATGTGCGCCCAGATGCCGACCCCGGCAGGCAGCGCGGTGCCGGCCGGCGCGTGCATCCATACGACCAGGCGCTGCAGGTTGAGCAGCTGCCAGGCGAGCATCGCCAACAGGCCGGCAAACAGCATCGCCAGTGCCGCGACCTTGCCGCCGATCGCGCCGACGATCAGTGCCAGCAGGGCGACCAGGCCCAGCATGCGCACCGCCTGCCACCACACGTATCGCGCTTCGGGTCTGATGAGGGACTCCCGCTCGAGGCTGCCAGTCCGGAATCTTACACGCCGGCCACGGCCGGCTGCGCCGACAGGCGATAGCCGCTGCCGCGCACGGTCTGGATCAGCCCGTCATGGCCGACCGGCTCCAGCGCCGCGCGCAGCCGCCGCACGTGCACGTCCACCGTGCGCTCCTCGACGAAGACATGGTCACCCCACACTTGGTCCAGCAGCTGCGCGCGCGAATGCACGCGCTCGGGATGGGTCATCAGGAAATGCAGCAGGCGGAACTCCGTCGGACCCAGCGTCACCGGCCGTTCGCCCGCGGCGACCCGGTGCGTCGCCGGATCGAGGCTCAGCCCGCCCAGCTCCACCGGGTCTTCGGTCGCCTGCGGCGCGCGCCGGCGCAGCACCGCCTTGATGCGCGCGACCAGCTCGCGCGGGCTGAAGGGCTTGGTGATGTAGTCGTCCGCGCCCATCTCCAGGCCCGCGACCTTGTCCTGCTCCTCGCCGCGCGCCGTCAGCATGATGATCGGGATGGTGCGCGTGCGCTCGTCCGCCCGCAGGCGGCGCGCCAGCTCGATACCCGACATCCCGGGCAGCATCCAGTCGAGCAGCACCAGATCCGGCAGCGCGTCGCGCACGATGCGCTGCGCCGTCTCGGCATCGCCGGCGCGCACCACGTGATGCCCGGCACGTCCGAGGTTGGCGGCAATCAGCTCCTGGATCGCCGGTTCGTCTTCCACAAGCAGGATGTTCGCGGCCATATTCACACTCCATGTCATCGCACGCAGTGTATTGCAGGAAATTGACGATTTTGTGACAGGTCACGATCCCGCAACAAGCGCTTCGCCGACCGCCCGCAGGGCACGGGCGCGCGCCGATTCGGGTATGATTGACACCCCCTCCATCCGCAAGCAGGGGCAAGCATGGCCGGCCTCGACGACGACACCCCCATCCCCACCGCACTCACGCTGCACCGGAAGTCGCGCGTGCTCGAAATCGCCTTCGGCGAAGACCGGCAATACGCGCTGCCCTTCGAATTCCTGCGCGTGTATTCGCCGTCCGCCGAAGTCCGCGGCCACGGCGTCGGGCAGGAAACCCTGCAGGTCGGCAAGCGCGACGTCGAGCTCCTCGACATCGAGCCGGTCGGCCACTACGCCGTGAAGCTGGTGTTCTCCGACGGCCACGACAGCGGCCTGTACTCGTGGGACTACCTCCACATGCTCGCCACGCAGCACGAGACGCTGTGGCAACAGTACCTCGAGCGCCTCGCCGCCGCCGGGGCGAGCCGCGATCCTGCCGACAACCCACCGCCCGCGCCCACGCACGGCTGCGGCCACAAGCACTGAACATGAACGACAAGACCACCCACTTCGGCTTCCAGACCGTCGCCGAAGGCGAGAAGCAGCAGCGCGTCGCCGAGGTCTTCTCCTCGGTCGCGACCAAGTACGACGTCATGAACGATCTGATGTCCTTCGGCCTTCACCGGCTGTGGAAGGCGTTCACGATCCAGATCTCCGGCGTCGGCCGCGGCGACCGGGTGCTCGACGTCGCCGGCGGCACCGCCGACCTCTCGCTCGCCTTCGCCAAGCGCGTCGGGCGCGAAGGCCAGGTGTGGCTCACCGACATCAACCACGCCATGCTCTCGGTCGGCCGCGACCGCGTGCTCGACCGCGGCTACGCCCTGCCGGTCGCGCAGTGCAACGCCGAGAAGTTGCCTTTCCCCGACAACTGGTTCGACTGCGTGACGGTCGCCTTCGGCCTGCGCAACATGACGCACAAGGACGCCGCGCTGGCCGAGATGCGCCGCGTGCTGCGTCCGGGCGGCC
Source organism: Aromatoleum toluolicum (assembly GCF_012911005.2). Classification (GTDB taxonomy): domain Bacteria; phylum Pseudomonadota; class Gammaproteobacteria; order Burkholderiales; family Rhodocyclaceae; genus Aromatoleum; species Aromatoleum toluolicum. Next base: position 30,232 of record NZ_WTVS01000010.1, read on the forward strand.
GCCTGCTGGTGCTCGAATTCTCCAAGGTTTGGGGCCCGCTTTCGCCCGTCTACGACCTCTACTCGTTCAAGATCCTGCCGTGGATGGGCCAGAAGGTCGCCGGCGACGCCGACAGCTACCGCTACCTCGCCGAGTCGATCCGCATGCATCCGCCCCAGGAGGAACTCAAGGCGCTGATGGAACAAGTCGGTTTCAAGCGGGTCGACTACTTCAACCTCAGCGCCGGCATCGTCGCGCTGCATCGCGGCTACAAGGTCTGACACCCGGCGCATTCCGCACCGGCCCTGCCGTGCGGAGCGGAACACGGCGCACAATGGAGTGACACGAGCCATGAACAAGTTCGTCCTCTGCCTCATCGCGATCGTCTTCACCCTCGGCCTGGGCGTCACCGACGTCGAGGCCAGACGCCTCGGCGGCGGCAGCAGCCTCGGCATGCAACGCCAGATCAGCCCACCGCAGGCGCCGCGGCCATCCGCGACACCCGCGCCGGCACCGTCGCCGACCGCCGGCGCAACGACGCAGCCCCGGCGCTCGTGGATGGGCCCGCTCGCGGGTCTCGCCGCGGGCCTCGGCCTCGCCGCGCTGTTCTCGCACCTCGGCCTGAGCGAGGAACTCGCGTCCGTCATGCTGATCGCCCTGCTCGTCTTCGCCGCCTTCGCGCTCTTCCGCATGCTCACACGCCGCACGGGCGACTCCCGCGCCAGCCCCGGCATGCAGTACGCCGGCGCCGTGCATGGCGGCGGCGCCACGCCGGCCCCCGCGTCGCCCGCGGCGGTCCTCCCCGGCGGCAGCGGCGGTCCCGGCGCCCGGGCGTTCCCGCACGACTTCGACGCCGAGGCCTTCGCCCGCCAGGCCAAGGTCAATTTCATCCGCCTGCAGGCGGCCCACGACGCCGGCAACCTCGACGACATCCGCGAGTTCACGAGTCCCGAGATGTACGCCGAAATCCGCCTGCAGATGGCCGATCGCGGCATGAGCGAGCAGCGCACCGACGTCGTGGAACTCAACGCCCAGGTGCTCGAGGTCGCGGAGGAGGCGCAGCGCTACATCGTCAGCGTGCGCTTCACCGGCCTGCTGCGCGAGGAGCCCGCCGCCCCGCCCGCGCCCTTCGACGAAGTCTGGCACCTCACCAAGCCGCTGAGCGGCGCGGGGGGCTGGGTCGTCGCCGGCATCCAGCAGGTCGCCTGATCACGCGCAGCGCCGCCGCATCCCCTTCGAGAACATGTCCGCACTGAATTTCGGCACTCGCGGCGCCCTCGCCGCCATCAATCACCTGCTTGCGCGCGCTGACTGGGCACGCGAGCGCCTCGCCCCGCACGCCGGCCGCTGCGCGCGCCTGCGCGCCGAACCGGTCGAGTTGCTGTTCGCAATCGACAGCGACGGCTACCTCGGCGACGCAGAGGGCGGCGAGGAGCCCGGGGTCACGCTGTCGCTCCCGCTTTCGGCCCTGCCGGGCCTCGTCGGCGGCGACGCCAACAAGGTGATGAACGCGGTGCGCATCGAAGGCAATGCCGAGCTCGCCGACACGCTCGGCTTCGTGTTCCGCAACCTGCGCTGGGATGCAGAGGAAGACCTGTCGCGCGTGTTCGGCGACATCGTCGCGCACCGCATCGTGCAGAGCGCCGGCAGCCTGCGGCAGATGCATGCGCGCGCGTGGGCCGGCCTCACCGGCAACGTAGCCGAATACCTGACCGAGGAACAGCAGGCGCTGGTCACCCACGGCGCGCTCGCCGCCCTCGGCGACGAACTGCGCACGTTGCGCGACGATCTCGCGCGCCTCGACAAGCGCCTCGGCCGGCTCACTGCGGCCGGACGCTGCGGCTGATCCCGCACACCATCCCGACACCCCTCTGCACGCCAGAGGGGACGTCCCCAAGCCCTGCACGGCCTTTGCTTAACGAGCACGCGCAGCGAATCAAGAGCCGCGTCGTTGGGTCGCAGGCATAAATAAGAAGGGCAGTCCTCGCGGACTGCCCTTCTTGCTTCATGCTCGCCGCGGACGCGGCGAACGCCGATCAGTGACCGCGCTTGCGCAGCTTCTGGATCGCGGCGATCTGGGCGATCGCTTCGGCCAGTTCTGCCTGAGCCTTCGCGTAGTCCAGCTCCGACGACTTGTTCTGCAGCGCCTCTTCCGCCATACGCTTGGCTTCGAGGGCCTTGGCCTCGTCGAGATCCTTACCCCGGATCGCGGTGTCCGCCAGAACGGTGACCAGCCCCGGCTGAACTTCCAGGATGCCGCCGGCGACGAAAATCAGCTCTTCTTCCGCCTGATCCGGCACCTTCACACGCACCGCGCCCGGCTTGATCCGGGTCATCAGCGGCATGTGGCCGGGCAGGATCCCGAGTTCGCCCGCTTCGCCCGGAAGCGCAACGAACTCCGCCAGGCCGGAAAAGATCTGCTCTTCCGCGCTGACGATGTCCACGTGGACCGTCATTGCCATGTTGACTCCTTTTCAAGGCCGCGCGACAGCGGACTGCCGCGCGGCGGGCCAGATTACTGGAGCTTCTTGGCCTTCTCGATGGCCTCTTCGATGCCACCGACCATGTAGAACGCCTGCTCCGGCAGGTGATCGCACTCGCCGTTGACGATCATCTTGAAGCCCTTGATCGTCTCCTTCAGCGGCACGTACTTGCCCGGCGAGCCGGTGAACACTTCCGCGACGTGGAAGGGCTGCGACAGGAAACGCTGGATCTTCCGCGCACGCGACACGGCCAGCTTGTCCTCCGGCGACAGTTCGTCCATGCCCAGAATCGCGATGATATCGCGCAGTTCCTTGTAGCGCTGCAGCGTCATCTGCACCTGACGGGCCACGCCGTAGTGCTCTTCGCCGACGACCAGCGGGTCGAGCTGGCGCGAGGTCGAGTCGAGCGGATCGACGGCGGGGTAGATACCCAGCGCGGCGATGTCACGCGACAGAACGACGGTCGAATCGAGGTGCAGGAAGGTCGTTGCCGGCGACGGGTCGGTCAAGTCGTCCGCAGGGACGTACACGGCCTGGATCGAGGTGATCGAGCCAACCTTGGTCGAGGTGATGCGTTCCTGCAGGCGGCCCATTTCTTCCGCCAGCGTCGGCTGGTAACCCACCGCGGACGGCATCCGGCCCAGCAGCGCGGACACTTCGGTACCGGCCAGCGTGTAGCGGTAGATGTTGTCCACGAAGAACAGGATGTCGCGGCCTTCGTCACGGAAGCGCTCGGCCATCGTCAGGCCGGTCAGCGCGACGCGCAGACGGTTGCCCGGGGGTTCGTTCATCTGACCGAACACCATCGCAACCTTGTCGAGAACGTTGGAGTCCTTCATCTCGTGGTAGAAGTCGTTGCCCTCACGGGTACGCTCACCCACGCCAGCGAACACCGACAGACCGGAGTGCTGCTTCGCGATGTTGTTGATCAGCTCCATCATGTTCACGGTCTTGCCCACGCCGGCACCGCCGAACAGGCCGACCTTGCCGCCCTTCGCGAACGGGCAGACCAGGTCGATAACCTTGATGCCGGTTTCGAGCAGGTCGACCGACGGCGAAAGGTCGTCGAACTTCGGGGCCTTCGCATGGATCGGGCGCAGTTCGTCGGCCTGGATCGGGCCGGCTTCGTCGATCGGGCGACCCAGCACGTCCATGATGCGGCCCAGCGTGCCGTGACCGACCGGCACCGAAATCGCCTTGCCCGTGCCCGTCACGGTCATGCCGCGGCGCAGGCCGTCGGACGAACCGAGCGCAATGGTACGCACCACGCCGTCGCCGAGCTGCTGCTGGACCTCGAAGGTCAGCCCGTCTTCGGCGAACGAACCGGCGGCGCTGTCGAGCTTGAGCGCGTCATACACCTTGGGCATCGCTTCGCGGGGGAACTGGATATCCACCACGGCGCCGATGCACTGAACGATAGTTCCTTGACTCATCGTCGTTTCCTTAAATCAATATTCCGTTACACCGCGGCGGCGCCGCCGACGATCTCCGACAGCTCCTTCGTGATCGCGGCCTGGCGGGTCTTGTTATAGACCAGCTGCAGATCGCCAATCACGGTCTTGGCATTGTCGGAGGCGGCCTTCATTGCCACCATTCGCGCACTCTGTTCGGAAGCCATGTTCTCGGCGACAGCCTGGTACACCAGCGCCTCGACGTAACGCACGAGCATTTCGTCGATGACCACCTGCGGGTCCGGCTCGTAGAGGTAGTCCCACGAGCTGTCGGGGGTGCCGAGCTGCTCGCCCGACAGCGGCAGCAGCTGCTCCAGCACCGGCTCCTGCTTCATCGTGTTGACGAAGCGCGTGTAGGCAACGTACACCGCATCGAGCTCGCCGTTCTGGAACGCATCGAGCATGACCTTGACCGGGCCGATCATCTTTTCCAGGTGCGGCGTGTCGCCCATCTGCACGACGTGCGACACGACGTTCGCGCCCATCCGCTGCATGAAGCCGAAACCCTTGTTGCCGATGCAGCAGGCACGGATATCGGAAACGCCGTTGGCGCTCCATTCCTTCATCGCGTTCAGCGCGACACGCTGGATGTTGGTGTTGAGACCGCCGCACAGACCCTTGTCGGTGGTGACGAGGATCAGGCCCACCCGCTTGACCTGGTCCTTGTGGACCAGGAAGGGGTGCTTGTAGTCGGTCACATTGGCCTGGGACAGGTTCGCGGCGAGTCGGCGGATCTTGTCGGCATAGGGACGGGCAGCACGCATCCGGTCCTGCGCCTTGCGCATTTTGGATGCGGCCACCATTTCCATGGCCTTGGTGATCTTGCGCGTGTTTTGCACGCTCTTGATCTTGGTACGGATTTCCTTACCGCTAGCCATATTCCGTCTCCGTCCGCGGCCTTAGGCCCAGCTCTTCTTGAACTCTTCGATCGTGGCGACGAGTTGCTTCTCGCCGTCGGCGTCGAGCTCCTTGGCGGACAGGATCTTGGAGACCAGCGCGGCGTTCTTCGTCTTGACGAACTGCTGCAGGCCGTTCTCGAAGGCGAGCACGCGGCCGACATCGACGTCGTCGAAGTAGCCGTTGTTCACCGCGAACAGCGTGATGGCCATCTCGGCGATCGACATCGGCGCGTACTGGACCTGCTTCATCAGTTCGGTCACGCGGCGGCCGCGCTCGAGCTGCTTGCGCGTCGCGTCGTCGAGGTCCGAAGCGAACTGCGCGAAGGCCGCGAGTTCGCGGTACTGCGCGAGGTCGGTACGGATACCGCCGGAGAGTTTCTTGACGACCTTGGTCTGCGCGGCGCCACCGACTCGCGACACCGAGATACCGGCGTTGATCGCGGGACGGATACCGGCGTTGAAGAGGTCGGTATCAAGGAAGATCTGGCCGTCGGTAATCGAGATCACGTTGGTCGGAACGAACGCGGAAACGTCGCCGGCCTGGGTTTCGATCACGGGCAGCGCGGTCAGCGAACCGGTCTTGCCCTTGACTTCGCCGTTGGTGAACTTCTCGACGTAGTCGGCGGAGACGCGCGAGGCGCGCTCGAGCAGACGCGAGTGCAGGTAGAACACGTCGCCGGGGTAGGCTTCGCGGCCCGGCGGGCGGCGCAGCAGCAGCGAGATCTGACGGTAGGCCCAGGCCTGCTTGGTCAGATCGTCGTAAATGATCAGGGCGTCCTGGCCGCGGTCGCGGAAGTATTCGCCCATCGTGCAGCCGGAGTACGGGGCGATGAACTGCATCGCGGCGGACTCGGAAGCGGTCGCGGCGACGACGATGGTGTATTCCATCGCGCCGTGCTCTTCCAGCTTGCGCACCACGTTGGCGATCGTCGAGGCCTTCTGGCCGATCGCAACGTAGACGCAGAACATGTCCTGGCCTTTCTGGTTGATGATCGCGTCGACGGCGACGGCGGTCTTGCCCGTCTGGCGGTCGCCGATGATCAGCTCGCGCTGGCCACGGCCGATCGGCACCATGGAGTCGACCGACTTCAGACCGGTCTGCACCGGCTGCGAAACCGACTGACGCCAGATGACGCCCGGAGCGACCTTCTCGATCTTGTCGGTCAGCTTGGCGTTGATCGGGCCCTTGCCGTCGATCGGCTGACCCAGCGCGTTGACGACGCGGCCGATCAGTTCGGGACCGACCGGCACTTCGAGAATGCGGCCCGTCGCCTTGACCGAGTCGCCTTCGGTGATGTGCTCGTACTCGCCGAGAACCACCGCGCCGACCGAGTCGCGCTCGAGGTTCAGCGCGAGGCCGAAGGTGTTGCCAGGGAATTCCAGCATTTCGCCCTGCATGACGTCTGCCAGGCCGTGAACGCGGGTGATGCCGTCGGTAACCGACACCACCGTACCCTCGTTGCGCGACGTGGCTGCGAGCTGCAGGTTCTGGATCCGGCTCTTAATCAGGTCACTGATTTCAGAGGGGTTGAGTTGCATCTGGGTATGCTCCTAGTTCTTTAGCGCAGCGGCCATGTTCGCGAGTTTGCCGCGGACCGAGGCGTCGATCACTTCGTCGCCGATGGCGATACGGACCCCCCCGATGAGTTCGGGGTCGAGGCTCACGCTGATGTTCAGCTTGGTCTTGAAACGGCTTTCAAGATCGCCTTTCAGCGTTGCCAGGGTCGCATCGTCGAGCGGGAAGGCGGAGGCGATTTCCGCCTCCTTGACGCCCTCATGTTCGTTCTTGAGATCGACGAACAGGTCACGGATCTCCGGAAGCACCTGCAGGCGTTCGTTGTCCACCAGGACGCGGACGAAATTCTGCAGTTCGGGGGTCAGGCCCTGACCCGAAACGTCGAGGAACAGCTGGTACAGCTGCTGCGCCGACAGTTTCGGATCACTGATGCAGGCCCGCATCGAGCTGTCCGCGGCAATCGCGGCCAGCCGATCGAGTGCTTCCGACCAAGGCCCCAGCGCACCTGCCCCGCGGGCCAGCTCGAAGGCGGCATCCGCATAGGGGCGCGCGATGGTGACGTTCTCGGCCATGACTTATTGCAGTTCCTGTTTCAGGTTGGCGAGCAGATCGGCATGCACCTGGGCGTTGATCTCGCGACGCAGGATGCGCTCGGCACCGGCGACGGCGAGGTTGGCGACCTGGTCGCGCAGGGCTTCCTTGGCACGCTGTGCAGCGGCACCGGCTTCACCTTGGGCGGCTTCACGCGCCTGGGCAATGATGCGGGCGGCTTCGGCACGGGCCTCGTCGAGGACGGTCGCTGCCTGCTTCTCGGCAGCACCGCGCACGTCACCCGCGGATTCGCGGGCCTTGCGCAGTTCCTCGACGACCTTCTTCTCGGCGAGAGAGAGGTCGGCCTTTGCCTTGTCCGCAGCCGCGAGCCCGTCCGCGATCTTCTTCGCGCGCTCGTCGAGTGCCTTCACGATGGGGGGCCACACGAACTTCATCGTGACCCACGCCAGAATGAAGAACACAACGAGCTGGGCAATCAGGGTTGCGTTCAAATTCACTGTTCTTGCTCCTCAGTTGTGTTCAATGAGGCCAATGGAGGCCAAATGAGCGAACCGATCAGAGCTGGAACGGGTTGGCGAAGGCGAACATCATCGCGATACCGACACCGATCAGGAACGCGGCGTCGATCAGACCAGCCAGCAGGAACATCTTGGTTTGCAGCGCGTTCATCAGTTCAGGCTGACGGGCCGAAGCTTCGAGGTACTTGGAACCCATGATGCCGATGCCGATACAAGCACCGATAGCACCCATACCGATGATCAGACCAGCGGCCAGCGCAACAAAACCCAGAACGTTTTCCATGACGACTCCTTAGTAAAGAGATTGAAGTTAAAGAGAAACCAGTTACTACAAATAAATCGTTAGTGACTTTCGTGCGCCTGGCCGATGTAGACCAGCGTCAGCATCATGAAGATGAAGGCTTGCAGCGCAACGATCAGGATATGGAACACGGCCCAGATCGAGCCCGCGACGATGTGGCCGACGAAACCGAAGACGGTGGCAGTGCCGCCAAGCAGCGCGATCAGCATGAAGATCAGCTCGCCGGCGTACATGTTGCCGAACAGTCGCATGCCGTGCGAAACGGTCTTGGCGAGGAACTCGATCATCTGCATCAGGAAGTTGATCGGATACAGCAGCGGGTGGCTGCCGAAGGGCGCGGTGAAGAGCTCGTGCACCCAGCCCGAGAAGCCCTTGATCTTGATGTTGTAGTAGAGGCACAGCAGCAGCACGCCGATCGACATGCCGAGCGTGCCGTTGAGGTCGGCGGTCGGCACGACGCGCAGGTAGGAGTGCGAGTCACCGGTGATGGCTTGCCAGATGCGCGGCAGCAGGTCGACCGGCAGGAAGTCCATCGAGTTCATGAGGAAGATCCACAGGAACACGGTCAACGCGACCGGCGCGACGAACTTGCGCGATTCGGCGCTATGCACGATGCCCTTGGCCTGGTCGGCAACCATCTCGACGAGGATCTCGACGGCAGCCTGGAAGCGGCCGGGAACGCCTGCGGTGGCCTTGTTGGCGGCGCGGATCAGGAAGAACAGCGCGATGACGCCCAGGGAAACCGAGAAGAACAGGGTGTCGAGGTTCCACACGCTCCAGTCGATGACCGCCTTCTGGGCGTGACCGGTGGAGTTGAGGTGGGTGAGGTGGTGGACGATGTACTCGCCTGCGGTGGGTGCTTCGGTAGCCATATTCAGGTCTTCACCAAAAATGCAAATAAATTCGCCTTCAGCGCCAGAATCAGGCCGATGAAGAGGCCACCCCAGTGGACGTCTTCATACTGCAGCCCGACCAACGCCAACAATCCCACTATCGACGCGACCTTGAGGAACTCGCCGACAAAAAAAGCTGCCACATGGCCAGACCCGCCGCGCTTGGCGACGAGGTGCAACCGCAGCGCGAACAGGGCGCTGGGCAGCACGCAGGAAAGACCTCCGAGTGCTGCGGAGATCGCTCCGGCCGGGCCGAAAAAAACGGCCGCAATGGCCGTTGCAACGATCGTTGCGCCCAACTGCAGTAAAACCATCTTCAGCATGGATCTGCCGTCGCGCTGCGCCTTTCAGGCGCCGACCGCCTCAAAAATTTCGCGAATACTAGGGGTTAACCGTAACAAAGTCAAATAGGTATCGCAGTGCAGCATGGATTTTTCGAGCAGTCCTGCATCTTATACAAGATACGCAGTTCTGCGTAGGGAACAGGCCCCACGGACGCGCCGCGCGGCCGCGCTGCCGGGGTCAGTCGAGGGGGCCGCGCAGACGCGCGAGAAGGCCGTCGAGCTGGTCGAGACTGCCGAACTGCAGGGTGATTTCCCCCGCTCCCTTGCGATTGGCCCTGATGCGGACCGTCGCGCCCATGACGTCGGCAATTTCCTCCTCGAGGCGCTGGAGATCGCGGTCGGGGGGCACGGCGGTCTTCTTCGGACGCGGGTTGACGGTCTGCTGGACGAGGCGCTCGGTGTCGCGTACTGACAGCCCGCGCGCGGCGACCTGATTCGCAAGCTGGATCTGGCTTGCGCCGTCGAGCGGGAGGATGGCGCGCGCGTGCCCCATGTCGATGTCGCCGGCCATGAGCAGTTCCTGCACGGGGCGTGCGAGGTTGAGCAGGCGCAGCAGGTTGGAGGCGGCCGGGCGCGAGCGGCCGACGGCGTCGGCGGCCTGCTGGTGGGTCATGCCGAATTCGTCGATGAGGCGCTGGATGCCGCTCGCTTCCTCGAGGGGGTTGAGGTCCTCACGCTGGATGTTCTCGATCAGCGACATCGCGAGCGCGGCTTCGTCGGGGATCTCGCGCACGAGGCAGGGCACTTCGGCGAGCTCGGCGATCTGCGCGGCACGCCAGCGGCGTTCGCCGGCGATGATCTCGTAGCCGCTGCCATCGACGGGGCGCACGAGGATGGGCTGCATGACGCCCTGGGCCTTGATCGAGGCGGCCAGTTCCTCGAGCGAGCCGGGGTCCATGCGCGTGCGCGGCTGATACTTGCCGGGCCGCAGCGTGACAACGTCGAGGGTCTGCAGTTCGCCGACGGCGTCGTCGTCGTTGTTCGCCGCGAGCAGGGCGTCGAGGCCGCGGCCTAGGCCTTTGAGTTTGGGTCGGGACATGGGCTTTGCCTGCTGGATCGTGGGCGGGTTACAGCGTCTTCACGCGTTCGATCATTTCGTTCGCGAAGGCCATGTAGGCCTGCGCCCCCTTGGCGGCGCGATCGAACACGACGCCGGGCATGCCGTGGCTGGGCGCCTCGGCGAGGCGCACGTTGCGCGGCACGATGGCGTCGAACACCTTGTCGCCGAAGTGGCTCTCGAGCTGGGCGGAGACCTGCTGCTGCAGCGTCATGCGCGCATCGAACATGACGCGCAGCAGGCCGATGATCTTGAGGTCGCGGTTGAGGTTGGCATGGACCTTCTTGATCGTGTTGACGAGATCGGACAGGCCTTCGAGCGCGTAGTACTCGCACTGCATCGGGATGATGACGCCGTGGGCGGCGCACAGGCCGTTGAGCGTGAGCATCGACAGCGAAGGCGGACAGTCGACGAGGACGAAGTCGTAGTCGGCGTCGAACTGCTTGAAGGCGTCGCGCAGGCGGTTCTCGCGGCGCTGGAGGTCGACGAGCTCGACCTCCGCACCGGCCAGGTCGCGGTTCGCCGGCAGGACGTCGTAGCCGCCGGACGGGGAGCTTGCGCGCACTTCGTCGAGCGTCGCGAGGCCGACGAGGACGTGATACACGGACTTCTGCAGCGCGCGCTTGTCGATGCCGCTGCCCATCGTCGCGTTGCCCTGCGGGTCGAGGTCGACGAGCAGGGTGCGTTGCCCGGCGAGCTGCAGCGCGGCGGCGAGGTTCACGCAGGTGGTCGTCTTGCCGACTCCGCCTTTCTGGTTGGCGACGCAGAAGATTCGTGCCATTCAGCTCTTTTCCACGATGATCAGGTGTCGTTCGGCGCCGAGTCCCGGCACCGTCAGCGGCACGGCCTCGACGACGCGGAAGTCGGCGGGCAGGCGCGCGATTTCGTCATGAGGATACACGCCCTTCATGGCAAGGAAGCGACCGCCGGGGCGCAGCAGGTGCTGCGTGAGGCCGACGAAATCGGCGAGTTCGGAGAAGGCGCGCGATACGATGGCGTCGAACGGGGCGTCGGGGTGCACGTTCTCGACGCGTTCATTCACGACGGTGAAGTTCGCGAGCCCGAGCTCGATCTTCGCCTGCTGCTGGAAGCTCGCCTTCTTGTTGACGGTCTCGATCGACGAGATCGCGAGCGCGGGTTGGCGGCCTGCCGTCGCGATCGCGAGCGGGATGCCGGGGAGTCCGCCGCCCGAGCCGACGTCGGCGAGGCGTTCGATGCCCGTCAGCTGCGGCAGGAGCGCGAGCGAATCGAGCAGGTGATGCGTGACGATCTGGCCGGGATCGCGGATCGACGTGAGGTTGTAGACCTTGTTCCACTTCTGCAGCAGCGCGGCGAAGGCGAGGAGCCGCGTCTGCACGTCGACCGGCAGGGTGAGGCCCATCTGGGCGAGGCCGCGCTCCAGCGTCATCGCGCTCACTGGACTACCCTCCTGTCGCTACGCGACATCCTCCCCAAGGGAGGAAGAGCGCCCCCTTCGGGCGGCCGCGCGTGGGCGCTCATGCCGACTTCGCCTGTGGCGGCTCATCGCCCGCGCTGCTGCGGCCGCGCGCGACGAGTTCGCGGCGCTTGAGCCACACCAGCAGCAGCGAGATCGCGGCCGGCGTGATGCCCTGGATGCGACCGGCCTGGCCGATCGTCTCGGGCTTGTGCAGGTTGAGCTTCTGCTGCACTTCCTTGGACAGGCCGCGCACGTCGGCGTAGTCGAGGCCGGCCGGCAGGCGCGTCGATTCGGCCTGTAGCTGCTTGGCGACCTCGTCCTGCTGACGGTCGATGTAGCCCTGGTACTTCGCGGCGATCTCGAGCTGCTCGATGACCTGCGGGTCGGTCTCGGGGGTCTCGGGCGCGCCGGGCAGCGTCATGAGCTCGACGTAGCGGGTGTTCGGGCGGCGCAGCAGCTCGAAGAAGCGGTATTCGCGTTCGAGCGCCTTGCCGACGACGCGCTCGGCGTCGGCCGCGGGCACGCGTTCGGGATTCGCCCAGGTGGCTTTGAGGCGCGCGGTTTCGCGCTCGATCGCTTCGCGCTTGCGGCAGAAGGCGTCCCAGCGCACGTCGTCGACGAGACCCAGTTCGCGGCCCTTTTCGGTGAGGCGCAGGTCGGCGTTGTCTTCGCGCAGCGAGAGGCGATATTCGGCGCGCGACGTGAACATGCGGTAGGGCTCGGCGACGCCGCGGGTGACGAGGTCGTCGACGAGCACGCCGAGGTAGGCCTCGTCGCGGCGCGGGCACCAGGCTTCGCGCCCCTGCACCTGCAGCGCGGCGTTGGCGCCGGCGAGCAGGCCCTGCGCGGCGGCTTCCTCGTAGCCGGTGGTGCCGTTTATCTGGCCGGCGAAGAAGAGGCCGTGAAAGGTCTTGGTCTCGAGGCTGCTCTTGAGGTTGCGCGGGTCGAAGTAGTCGTATTCGATCGCGTAGCCGGGACGCAGGATGTGCGCGTTCTCGAGGCCGCGGATGGAGCGCACGACGGCGAGCTGGACGTCGAAGGGAAGCGAGGTGGAGATCCCGTTCGGGTAGATCTCGTGCGTCGTGAGGCCTTCGGGCTCGAGGAAGATGTTGTGGCTGTCCTTGTCGGCGAAGCGGTGGATCTTGTCCTCGATCGACGGGCAGTAGCGCGGGCCGACCCCTTCGATGACGCCGGAGTACATCGGCGAGCGGTCGAGGTTGGCACGGATGATGTCGTGGGTGCGCTGGTTGGTGTGCGTGATCCAGCACGGCAGCTGCGCGGGGTGCTGGGCGGCCGAGCCGAGGAAGCTGAACACCGGCACGGGGTCGTCGCCGGGCTGCTCCTGCATGACGGAGAAATCGATCGTGCGCGCGTCGAGGCGCGGCGGGGTGCCGGTCTTGAGGCGCCCCTGCGGCAGCTTGAGTTCCTTCAGGCGCTGGCCGAGGGAGATCGCGGGCGGGTCGCCGGCGCGGCCCGCGGAGTAGTGTTCGAGGCCGACGTGCACGAGGCCGTTGAGGAAGGTGCCGGCGGTGAGCACGACGGCGGGGGCCTCGAAGGCGAGGCCGATCTGCGTGACGACGCCGGTGACGCGGTCGCCCGCGACGGTGATGTCGTCGACCGCCTGCTGGAACAGCCACAAGTTGGGCTGGTTTTCGAGGCGCCCGCGGATCGCGGCCTTGTACAGCACGCGGTCGGCCTGGGCGCGGGTGGCGCGCACGGCAGGGCCTTTCGATGCGTTGAGGATGCGGAACTGGATGCCGCCCTCGTCAGTGGCGGCCGCCATCGCGCCGCCGAGCGCGTCGACTTCCTTGACGAGGTGGCCCTTGCCGATGCCGCCGATCGACGGGTTGCAGCTCATCTGCCCGAGCGTCTCGATGTTGTGCGTGAGCAGCAGCGTCTTCGCACCCATGCGCGCGGACGCGAGGGCGGCTTCGGTGCCGGCATGGCCACCGCCAACAACGATGACATCGAAACGGGAGGGATAGAACATGGCGCACCCCGGCGCGGATGGAGCGGGAAGGCCCGCGATTTTACGCTGTTGCAGTGCAAAAGCCTAGTGTTTCCCGCTCATGTTTCACAGAAAAATGTTTTCCAAACAGTTACTTGTCTCGATTTGCGAAGGGAAGATCGGTAGCGGCGCGGTCGGGCCGGGGCAACTATACTGATGAGCGTAAAGCCGACGTCGGTCACGTCGCTCGGCCGTCACCCAGACATCCAATCGCAAGAGGGGGAATGCAAATGGTCAAAGTGAGTGTGCTGTACCCGTATGCCGACGCCTTCCGCTTCGACTTTGACTATTACTGCACCAAGCACATGCCGATGGTAAAGGACAAGCTTGGCGACGCATGCCAGGGAATTGCCGTGGATCGCGGCATCGCCGGCGGTGCGGCAGGTTCGCCACCGAGCTTCGTCGCGATGGCGCACCTGTATTTCCACACGGAGGCGGATTTCCAGGCTTCATTCGGCCCGCACACGGCGGAGATCATGGACGACGTGCCGAACTACACGGACATCACGCCGGTAATCCAGATCAGCGAGGTGCTGATCAATGCGCGGCGCAGCGATCCCGGACCGTTCCACCTGCATCTGTCGAGCAGCGCGAACTGAACCGTCGGACGGCCCTGGCGCCCATTACGTCACTTCACGCGCTTGGACGTGTATTCGTCCTCGATGGTGTCGCGGTAGTAGCTCACCGGCGAGCCGCTCGCGAGAAAGCGGCGTGCGATCTCTTCGCCGACGCCGCTGTGCTGGACGATGCTGCCGTTGTCGAATTCGATCTCGAGGATGCGCGCGCCGCGATCGTAGCCGGCGGAACGGATGCCGCCGCGGCGAATGGGTTTGCGTTCGATGCTCATCGTCGCTCCTTCATGGACGGGGGAAGGGCCATTGCACTGCAAGACGCCCGTCGAGTAAAGCGGGCGCGAGACGCCCCTCCGACTCATCGCGATGGCCCGGCTGGTTTCTCCTGGATCGCCGGGATCCGCGGGTCATTCCTGGCGCAGTTGCCGATGGACGGCGTCGACGTCGGGATTTCCCGGAAGGACCTTGCCGTTCACTTCGAGCACCGGCAGCTGGATGCGGGCGTCCCCGTTGCCCGCCACGATCGAGTGCAGGCGCTCGGCGGCAGACTGGTCCTTGTCGACTGCATACACGGTGTAGCGCAGCCCGTTGCCGTCGAGCCACTCGCGCATGTCGTCGCAATCGGTGCATCCCGTGATCACGTAGATGTCGACGCGGTTGCTGCTGGCATAACTCGCCTGGGAGAGGGCTCCCGCCCCCCCGGTGTCGTCGGCATGGGCGGTGCCGTCCTCGCCGGCGCTCATCGCGGCAAGGAAGCGGGCCGCGTTCTCGGGGTCCCCGGCGATGTTGCGGTAGCTCAAGGTACCGAGAGCGAGCACGGCGGCGAGCGCGACGAGCGCCCGCCTTCCGCCACCGTCGGCAGGAACCGGGCCGTATTCGTTATCGTCGTGATCCCCGCCGATGAATAACAGCGCAAGCGCCATCAGGCCGCCGAGCACCGGCACGAAGAGGATCAGCGAAAGCCAGCCGTTGCGCCCGGTGTCGTGCAGTCTCAGGGCGATGCAGCGGACGCCGTAGATCGCTGACAGGAACATGCCGAAGCCGGCGAAGGCTGCCTTGCCCGTCTTGACCGCGAGCAGCACGAAAGCGAGCCAGAGCAGCGTGCTGACGAGCGAACTCGTAAAGTAGTCGAGCCTGCCCAGCCGCCCCGAGAATCCGACGCCCAGCACTCCCGCAGTCGCCTCGTCTGCGGGCCGCCGCCCGCGGGCTGAGGACTGCGTGCGCGCCGCGACCTCGGCGGCACGCTGCTCGCGCGCCTCGCGCTCGAGCGCCTCCTGGGCGGCCGCGTAGCGCGGCATGTCGAGTCCGCATTTGCGGCACAAGGTGCGTTTGGGCTGCGCTTCGCCGCACTTGGGGCACAGCACCTCGGCATCGGCCCCCTGGAGTGCGGGGACCTGCGGGAGGACATCCGGGGCAGCCACGGTCGGGCGGGCCAGGGCGAAGAGTTCGTTGGGTTGCGGAGCCGCGGCCCGCGGGGTCTCAACGGGCGCGACCAAGGGTTTGGACTCCCGGGGCTCCGGTGCAACAACCGGCGTGGTGGGCTTAACCGGCGTCCCACTCACGGCGGGGGGCGATTCGACGTACGCCTCGAGGTCCAGCGCGCGCAGGCGGGCGACGAGCTTTTCGGCCACGTCCGGCGTCGCACTGCGCGAAACCGCGACGGGTTTGCCACACAGCATGCGGTCGAGTTGCCCATCCTGCAGCTGGAAGGCGAGACCGACCGTGTCCCGCACGTCGGCGAGCGGCGCGCCCGAGAGCGTGCGTCCGGAAATCATCACCCTGCAATGGTCTGTCATGAGTCGAATGGAACGGCGGGCAAAGGCGGCATTCTGCCTGCAAAGCGCGCGCTCCGTGCGGCGGGGACCATGCGCCTCGTATAATTCGCGGCTTCCGGCTGCTTTCCCAGGTCCCGATGCTGATCCTGCCCCTTCCCGCGCGGCCCGACTGGAGCCGGCCCCCGCTCGCGACCCTGGCGATCATGCTGCTGTGCCTGATCGCGTTCCTGCTGCAGGGCGGCGACGCAGGGCGGGCCGAGGCGGCGTGGCGCTATTACCAGCAGTCCGGACTGGCCAGGATGGAGGCTGCCGCGTACCGGGCTGAACTCGCCCGGCGCGACGCCAAGGCGTCCACGCGCAACGGTGCCGCGCTGCTGCAGGAGATGGAAGCCGATCGAGGCTTCATGACAGCGCTGCGCGAGGGCCAAATAATCACGCGCGAGAGTCCCGACTACCCGACATGGCGGGCACAGCGGAGCCATTACGAGACGCTGCGCCAGCGCGTGCTGACGGAGCGCTTCGCGCTCGAAGGGCAGGCGCCGCGCCCGGCGACGCTGCTGACGCACATGTTCCTGCACGGCGACATCCTGCATCTGAGCGGAAACATGGCGGTCCTGTTCGTCGTCGGCTACACGGTGGAAGCCGCCCTCGGGCCGCTCGGCTTTGTCGCCCTCTACCTCCTCGGCGGGCTGGGGGCGGCGCTGCCCGATCTGCTTCTCCCCGTGACCGGGCACCGCTTGTCGCTGGGCGCCTCAGGGGCGATCTCGGCGGTGATGGCGGCCTACCTCGGCTTGTTCGGACGCCGCCGGATCGAGTTCTTCTACTGGCTCGTGTTCTTCTTCGGCACGGTGCGCGGGCCGGCACTCGCGATCCTGCCGCTATGGCTGGGCAACGAGCTGCTGCAGAACTTCGTCCTCGACCGCGACGGCAACGTGAACTACCTGGCGCACTTCGCGGGCCTGCTCAGCGGCGCGCTGCTGATCGCCGTGTACCGTTGGCGCAGGCACGGCCGGAGTGCGGAGCTCGTCCATCGGCAGGACGCCGACGAGGCGATCGCCGCCCTGCGCGCGCGGGCGGAGAAGCACGTCGCGACGATGCAGTTCGGGCCCGCCGCGCTGCTCTACCGCAAGCTGTTCGACGAGCACCATGATCCGAGTGCCGCACTCGCGGCGGAATACTGGCGGGTCGCCCGCCTCGCGCGACAAGGCGAGCTGGAGCACGACGCGCGTCGTCGGCTACTGGAATGCGCTGCAATGCGCCCTGCCGCCGTCGATTCGAAGCTATTGGCCGAGGTGCTGGGCGGGGAGGCCGAGGGTTTGCCGATGCTTGACCCCGCGAAGTGGGAGGCGCTGACCGGGCGCCTGATCGACGCGGACGAACTGGACGTCGCCGAACGCCTCGTGCTGCACTTCTTCGCCCGCCGCGAAAAACTGGGCATCGCGCTGCGCCTTGCCGGTCGACTCGCACGCGCTTTCGACGCCCGGGGCCTTGCCGACCGGGCGGTCCCACTGCGGCGGCTGGTCGCGGCCCTCGAACCGTCCCGCTAGCCGGCGGCCGAGGGATTTGCGGCAGTTGCGAGCCGGTCGAGCAATTCGCCCAGACGCCGCGCCTCCGTTGCCGCGGGACTGTCGGGGTAGTGCTCGCGGATCGCCGCCAGCACCCGACGCGCCTGCGTTTCGTCACGCTGGTGTTCGATCAGCAGGCGGGCGCCCAGCAGGTACACCGCGGGGGTGTCCGCGTGGCCGGGGAAGCGCCGGTCGAAGCCCTTGATCAGGCACGCCGCGCCGGCGTAACGCCGGGCATCGAAGAAGGCCTGCGCGAGGGGAAGGATGAACGCGCCAAGCGGAAGGCTGTACGCGGGCTCGTGCTTCCAGACGGCCTCAATGACATCGACCGCGACACGCTCCCTGCCCTTCCGCATCAGTGCCGGCAGCCATTCCGCCGCGTGAGCCAGCATCGCGCGCTCCTCCCCCGGCACCGCGCACAACAGGCGGTGCAGCCGCAGGTTGGCCGCCTGATCGCCCGGGTTCTCCGCCAGTTCGGTGCGCGCGAGGGCGATCGCTTCGGCGAAGCGGCCTTCCCTGATCAGCGCCGCGGTCTCGGCGGCGCGCCGGGCGGCGGGGTCGGGACGCGCGACGGAGGCCGTCTGGCGCTCGAACCCGACGTCGACCGCCAGCCCGAGCACGTCGTGGTACTGGTACAGCGCGTAGCCCATCAGGCGGAACATCGCGACCATGAAGTAGGCACCGAGGAAGCCGCCGAGTGCGCCGACGAGCATAGGCGGCACGACCGGCACGAGCCAGCCGAGCAGCGCCGCGCTGCTCGACGACAACAACAGCAGGCAGGCGCAGAGGCCCAAGTAAGGCATGCCGATGCCGTGGATCAGCGCCCACAGGCGCGGCGGGGCGATCGACTCGCCGAGGTCGTTCGTCAGGGCCAGCAGCATCGTGTTCGCGGGCAGCAGCAAGCCAAGGAACACGAGCAGGACCATCGCGAGGTGCACGCCGCCGATGCTCGCCGCGTACGCGCTCAGGCTGAGGCCGATTGCGATGACGACGAACTGCTTGTAGGGAAGGTACTTGCCGCCGTGCCCCGGGTGCACGAGCAGCTGGGCATCGTCCAGGTGGCCGCGCGCGGTGCGCTCCAGCACCTTGTAGCCGTAGCGCAGCGTCCCCACCAGCACGCCAAGTTGCAGGAGCAGGTTGGCGGGAAAGAAGACGGCGCCCGCCAGGCCGGCGAGGACGCCGAATCCGAGGCATGCGAGCAGCGGCTCGAGCGAGAGCGGATAGAGGAAGAAGCTGCCGAAGCGGCGCCAGTAAGGTTGGATCGGTGGCAGGGAAGGCATCGTGGATGCAGGTCGCGGGAGCACAGCCCGGAGTCTATTCCACGGTCCTGCGCCGGGGACAGCGGAATATGCCGAAGCCCGTCATTCCGCGCCCGCACGGAGGTCGCCAACGTGCCCCGAGGTTGCCAACCCTTCGCGCGACGCGGATACTCGCCCGCTTTGCTCGTCCGCGAGCCGCGAGGAAATCATGTCGACTGTCC
This sequence comes from Aromatoleum toluolicum, assembly GCF_012911005.2. Lineage (GTDB taxonomy): Bacteria > Pseudomonadota > Gammaproteobacteria > Burkholderiales > Rhodocyclaceae > Aromatoleum > Aromatoleum toluolicum. The sequence goes on from NZ_WTVS01000010.1 coordinate 49,063, forward strand.
CGCCCTGCCCCCAATGCACCCTGGAGAACACCTACCCGGACGGCGCGAACTACGTGTGCGCCGACTGCGGCTACGAGTGGCCGATGGCCGAGGCCGCAGTGGCCGACGACGAGGGCGAGACGGTCGTCAAGGATGCCAACGGCAATGTGCTGCAGAACGGCGACGCGGTGGTGCTGATCAAGGACCTGAAGGTGAAGGGCTCGTCGATCACGCTGAAGGTCGGCACCAAGGTGAAGAGCATCCGCCTCGTCGGCGGCGACCACGAGGTCGACTGCAAGATGGATGCCGGCAACTTCATGCTGAAGGCCTGCTACCTGAAGAAGGTGTGAGCGTCGGGGCGCCGCGCGCCCCGATGTCTCAGTGGTTGAGGATCTTCGCGAGGAAGGCCTGCGCGCGTTCGGAGCGCGGCTGGCCGAAGAAGTCTTCCTTGGCGGCGTCCTCGACGATGGCGCCGCGGTCCATGAAGATCACGCGGTTGGCAACCTTGCGCGCGAAGCCCATCTCGTGCGTGACGCACATCATCGTCATGCCTTCGTGGGCGAGCTGGACCATGACGTCGAGCACCTCGTTGATCATCTCGGGGTCGAGCGCAGAGGTCGGTTCGTCGAACAGCATGCAGATCGGATCCATCGCGAGCGCGCGGGCGATCGCGACGCGCTGCTGCTGGCCGCCCGAGAGCTGGCCGGGAAACTTCGCCGCCTGCGCCTTGAGGCCGACGCGGTCGAGCAGCTTCAGGCCCTTGTCGACGGCCTCGTCGCGGCTGCGGCCGAGCACCTTGATCTGCGCGATCGCCAGGTTGTCGGTGATCGTCATGTGCGGGAACAGCTCGAAGTTCTGGAACACCATGCCGACCTTGGCGCGCAGCTTGGGCAGATCGGTCTTCGGATCCTGAACGGCGATGCCATTGACGACGATGCTGCCCTGCTGGAAGGGTTCGAGCGCATTCACGCACTTGATCAGCGTCGATTTGCCCGAGCCCGAGGGGCCGCACACCACCACCACTTCGCTCTTGCTGACCTGCGTCGTGCAGTCGGTCAACACCTGAAAGCTGCCGTACCACTTCGAAACGTTGTTGATCTCGATCATCGTTCAGGACTCCGGAAGGTCAGCGGATGATGGCGATGTGCGACTGCAACCATTTCACCAGACGCGAAAGGGTAAAGCAGATGATGAAATAGACGACCGCGACGGTCGTGTACATCTCGACCGGGCGCAGGTCGCGCTGGGTGATCTTGTCGGCCGCGCCGAAAAAGTCGGTGGCGCCGATCGCATACACCAGCGACACGTCCTGGAACAGGATGATGGTCTGGGTCAGCAGCACCGGCAGCATGTTGCGGAAGGCCTGCGGCAACACCACGTAGCGCATCGCCTGGCCATAGGTGAAGCCCAATGCGTAGCCCGCGCCGACCTGCCCGCGCGGCACCGACTGGATGCCCGAGCGCATGATCTCGGAGTAGTACGCGGCCTCGAAGATCGTGAAGGTGAAGTAGGCCGAATTCGCCGCGCCGATGGGGATCTGCTTGCCGGTGATCATCTGCAGCACCAGCGGCAGGATCAGGTAGAAGGCGAGGATCACCTGCACCAGCGGCACGCTGCGGAATATATTGACGTAGCCGGCGGCGAACCACTGCAGCGGCGTGATCGAGGACAGGCGCATCAGCGCGAGCACCGTGCCGATGAGGATGCCGCCGATCATGGCGGTGACGGTGACCTGCAGCGTGTAGCGCAGGCCCTCGGCGAGGAAGGCCCAGTTCTGGACGATGACGGAGAAGTCGAAGTCGCTCATGTCCGGGGCCTCCTCACTTGCTGCCTTTGGTGCCGACGATCAGGCCCGGCACGCGCGTGCGGGCCTCGACGAAGGCGAGGATGCGGTTCATGACGAAGGCGAGGACGAAGTAGCACAGGGTCACGACGATCGTGATCTCCAGCACCTGCGAGGTCTTCTCGATGATCTGCTTGTACTGGAAGTAGAGCTCGAGGATGCCGACCGCGTAGGTCACGGCGGAGTTCTTGAAGATGTTCATCGCCTCCGACGTGAGCGCCGGCAGCACGATGCGGTAGGCCATCGGCAGGCGCACGTAGCGGTAGGTCTGCCATTCGGTGAAGCCGAGCGCGAGGCCGGCGAAGCGCTGGCCGCGCGACAGCGAGTTGATGCCGGCCTTGACCTGCTCGGCGATGCGCGCGGCGGTGTAGAGGCCGAGGCCGACGATCGCGATGACGAAGTAGGGCAGGTCCTGCTTCATCCACAGGCCGATGTTCTCCGGCACCAGCTCGGGCACGACGAAGAACCACATGAAGAGCTGGACGATCAGCGGGACATTGCGGAAGAGGTCGACGTAGGCGTCGCCGAGGCCGACGAGCCAGCGCTTCGGGGTCGTGCGCATGACGCCCAGCACCGAGCCGAGGATCAGCGCGACGACGAGCGAGGCGAGCGACACGAAGGTGGTCCAGCCGAGGCCGGACAGGATCCAGTCGTAGTACTTGAGACCGTCGTCGGTCTCCTGGAAGAAGAACATCCAGTCCCAATGGTAGTTCATGCGAACTCCCCTCCCTGGGCGGCGCGCGGGCGCCGGCTTGTTCGGATGTCGGGGCGCGGCGGCCGGACACGGGCCGCCGCGCGCGGGCCGCTTACTCGACGCCCTTGTCGGTCGGGTTCTGGAACGCGGCCTTCACCGCCGGGCTCATCGGGAAGTTGAGGTTCACGTTGCGCGGCGGGATCGGGTTCATGAACCACTTGGCGTACAGCTTCTCGGCTTCGCCCGACTTCATCAGGCCGGTGAGGGTCTTGTCGACCATGGCCTTGAGCGGCGCGTCGTCCTTGCGCATCATCACCGCATAGGGCTCGTCGCGCAGCGAGGGGCCGACGATCTCGAAGTTGGCCGGGGTCTTGGAACTGGCGATGAGGCCGGCGAGCAGGATGTCGTCCATCACGAAGGCGGCGGCGCGGGCGCTCTCGACCATCAGGAAGGAGTCGGCGTGGTCCTTGCCGTAAATGTTCCTGACGTCGATCGTCTTGCCCTTCTCGTTCTGCTTGATGAGCTGGTCTGACGTGGTCCCGGTGGTCGTGACCACGGGCTTGCCGTTGAGGTCGCCGATGTCCTTGACGCCGGAGTCCTTGCGCACCGCCATGCGCACGCTGGTGATGAAGTAGGCGACGCTGAAGCCGACCTGCTGCTGGCGTGCGACGCTGTTGGTCGTCGAGCCGCACTCGAGGTCGATCGTTCCGTTCTGCATCAGCGGGATGCGGTTCTGCGAGGTCACCGCCTGGTAGTTCACCTGCAGGCTGGACATCTTGAGCTCGGCCTTGATCGCATCGACGACCTTCCCGCACAGGTCCATCGCATAGCCGATGGGCTTCTGGTTCGCGTCGAGGTAGGAGAAGGGCACCGAGGACTCACGGTGGCCGATCGTGATCGCGCCGGAATCCTTGATTTTCTGCAGCGTGCCGGTGAGCTGGGCATGGGCGGGCGCGGCGAGACCGGCGATGGACAGGCACAGGGCGACGGCGGTGAGTGACTTGCGCATGAACGGACTCCACTTGTGTTGGTTCGGAAATGCGGAGGACGGCTCTATTGCCCGGTCAGGCAGGGGCAGCCGGCGGGTGACGGCCGCCCGCGTCCATCGTAAGGCATGGCGCAGCGCGCGGGCATAGGGATCAACCCGAGTCCCCGCTCGTGCGCGCCGCCGGGCGGATTTACACATTGTAACCGGCACGCACACCATGTCCGCGGCATTGTATGGACAGCCTGCCGGGGGAGGCTGCCGCGCCGCGGACGCAGCAGCGGATTGCCGGCCCGGACGCGATGGACGGTTGTCGGGGAACACGTGACGGAACTCCTTCGAACGGGAGCGTGCTTCAAATATAGTTCAGCAGCGGAGGCGCGCGCCAGATCGCGTAACGGCGGGCCTTGCGACGATTCGGCATGGAGGACGGCGGTGGCATCATCCCCTGATGGCGTGATCTCGGAACTGCTGCAGGACGAGCGTCCCGCGGGCGGAAGGGAAGACCGCATCGCCGCCGCGCAGGCACGCGCCGCGGAACAAGCCGCTCTCGCCCGGCGCATGCGGCGGCGCGCCGTCGGGCTGGGCATCCTCGCCTTCCTGTTGGCGGTCGCGGCCATCGCCGCGCTGGTCGCGCAGCAGGTCGCGGAACTGCAGCGCCGCCAGCAAGCCGATGTCGTGCTGTCGCTCCAGCTCGTCGCCACGGCCCTGCGCCATCTCGACACCGACCCGGACCTCGCCGCGCGCGCGGCGTCCGAGGCGCTGCGCCGCACCGCGGACGCCGCGCCCTTCGTGCGCGGCCAGGCCGAGGACGCGGCACGGCGCGCGCTCGACGCAAGCCGCCTGCGCCTGACGCTGCGCGGACACGCGAACCGCGTGAATGCGATCGCCTTCAGCCCCGACGGGGCGCTCATCGCGTCGGCCGGGCAGGATGGCACGGTACGCATCCGCAATGCCGCCGACGGCGCGGCGCCTGTCGAGCTGCACGGACACGAGGGAGAGGCCCGCGATCTTGCCTTCGGCCCGGACGGGAAGACGCTCGCATCGGTAGGCGAGGACGGCCGGATCATCCTGTGGGACGCTGCGCGCGGCGAACGGCTGCGCGAGCTGCCGCGCCAGCCGGAGCCCCTCAACGGCGTCGCGTTCGGGCGGGACGGGGAGATCGTGGCGACGGTGGGGAGGAGCCCGGTCGTGCGGCTGTGGGACGCGGATACGGGCGGCCTGCTCGCGAACCTCACCGGCCACAGGGCCCCGCTGCACGCCGTCACCTTCAGTCCCGACGGGCGACACCTGGCGACGGCGGGCGGCGATGCCGTGCTGCGCGTGTGGGACCTGTTGAGCGGCCGGGCGCTGCATGTGCTCGAAGGCCATGCAGGCGCGGTCCTCGCGCTCGCATTCAGTCCGGATGGGCGCTGGCTGGCGAGCGCGGGCGAGGACCACCGGGCGCGCCTGTGGGATGCCGGCAGTGGCGCGCCCGTGCGCGAGCTGCCCGAACAGCCCGACACCATCCGTGCCGTCGCCTTCAGCCCGGACGGCAGTCTGCTGGCGACCGGAGGTAACGACGGCTCGGCGCGGCTGTGGGACGCGGCAGGCTGCACGCTTCCGACCGGCGAATGCCAGCCGCTCGCGGCGCTCGCCGCGGAGGGCAACCCCGTGACCGACCTCGCCTTCGACACCGCCGGCGCACGACTCGCGACAACCGGCGCCGACGGCAGCGTGAAGCTGTGGGACATCGCCTTCGGCCACGCGGGGGCGATCCGCAGCCTCGCCTACAGTCCGGACGGCAGGCGGCTCGCAACGGCTGCAACCGGCACGATCGCCGCCGTGTGGGACATCGAAAGCGGAAAAATCCGGCACCGGCTCGCGGGGGAGGCGAGCGCCGCATCGCGCGTCGCATGGAGCCCGGACGGCAGTCGCATCGCGACCGCGCAAGACGACGGCAGCGCAACGGTATGGGACGCCGCCGGCGAGCGGCCGCCGCTCATGCTGCGCGGGCACACGGGGCGCATAAGTGGCATCGCCTTCAGCACCGACGGGCACCACGTCGTCACGGCCGGACGCGACGGGATGGTGGGCGTATGGGACGCCGCCAGTGGGGCGCGACGGCTGTGGCTGCGCACCGGTGCGGCCCCGCTGAACTGCGTGATCTTCAGCCGCGACGGGCGCAGCGTGCTGACGGCCGGTGCCGACGGCGCCCTCACGGAATGGAAGGCTGCGGACGGCAAGCGGCTGCGCAGCCTGCAGGAGCGCGGCGACGGGATCCTCGACCTCGCGCTGAGTCCGGACGGCTCGCTGCTCGCGACCGCCGGCACGGACCGCGTCGCGCGCCTGTGGGGCATGACGGGCGGAAAGCCGGTGCGCAGCCTCGCGGGTCATGCGGGCGCGATCGGCGCGCTCGCCTTCAGCCCCGACGGCCGCCTGCTCGCGACCGCCGGACGCGACCGCAGCGCGCGCGTTTGGGAGATCGCCAGCGGTGCGGAGCGCCTGGTGCTGCCGCCACAGGATGGCGCCGTGAATGCCGTCGCCTTCTCGCCCGACGGGCGCCTGCTCGCGACCGGCGGCGACGGCCGGCGCGTGCATTTCCATCCGCTCGACCCGGGGCAAGTCGCGACCGCGCTGCACGAACGCGTCGGCAACGGCTTCACGGACGCGGAATGCGCGCGATACCTCAACCGCACCCCCTGTCCGCCCTGAGCCGCACTGCGTGCTAAGCTGGACGGCCATGCCGGATTCATTGCCTGCGGAGCCCGAAGAAGATGCCCAGCCTGCTGCCCCAACCCGATCCCGACGGTTTGCTCGAATACTCGGTCGTGTATACCGACCGCGCGCTCAATCACATGTCGCAGCGTTTCCAGGGCGTCATGCGCGACATCTCGCGCGTGCTGAAGAAGGTCTATGGCGCGCACGCGGCGGTCGTCGTGCCCGGCAGCGGCACCTTCGGCATGGAGGCGGTCGCGCGCCAGTTCGCGACCGGGAGGAAGTGCCTGGTGATCCGCAATGGCTGGTTCAGCTACCGCTGGACGCAGATCTTCGACATGGGCGGAATCCCGTCCGAATGCACGGTGCTGAAGGCGCGACCGGTCGCAGCCGGTCCGCAGGCAGCGTTCGCACCTGCGCCGATCGCCGAGGTCGTCGCGGCGATCCGCACGCACAAGCCTGATGTGGTGTTCGCCCCGCACGTCGAGACCGCGGCCGGCATGATCCTGCCCGACGACTATCTGCGCGCCGTCGCCGATGCCGTGCATGAGGTCGGCGGCCTGTTCGTGCTCGACTGCATCGCCTCCGGCACGATCTGGGTGGATATGGCCACGAGCGGCGTCGACATCCTGATCAGCGCGCCGCAGAAGGGTTGGAGCGCGCAGCCGTGCTGCGCCCTCGTGATGCTGGGCGAGCGCGCGCGCGCGCGGATCGAGGCGACGACCAGCACCAGCTTCGCGTGCGACCTGAAAAAGTGGCTGCAGATCATGGAAGCCTACGAGAAGGGCGGCCATGCCTACCATGCGACGATGCCGACCGATGCGCTGACCGCGCTGCGCGACGTGATGCTGGAGACCGAGGCCTACGGCTTCGACAAGGTGAAGGCGGAGCAGCAGGAGCTGGGCCGGCGCGTGCGCGCGCTGCTCGCCGCACGCGGCTTCCGCAGCGTCGCCGCACCGGGCTTCGAGGCGCCGGGCGTGGTCGTGTGCTACACGGACGACCCCGAAATCCAGTCCGCGCGGAAATTCATCGCGCAGGGCCTGCAGACCGCCGCCGGCGTGCCGCTGCAGTGCGACGAGCCGGCGGACTTCCGCAGCTTCCGCATCGGCCTGTTCGGCCTCGACAAGCTGCATGCGGTCGAGCGCAGCGTGGCCTCGCTGGAAGCAGCGCTCGACGCGATCCGCCCCGCGTAGCCGACACGGCCTGACACGACCGCCGCTGTATCCCTGCCTGCCCGGGGAACTCTCCGAGTTCCTCGGTTACAATTCCTTCCGCATATAACGGGGGAATTGCATGCGGTTCGGAAAGGCAGGATCGAGGGGTTTCGGCGTTGCGCCGGTGGCGCTCGTCATCGTTCTGGTGGCCGCACTCGGCGGCTACTTCTTCGCCACGCGCGACCGGACGGGCGCGGACGCCGAGGCCGGCAACGTGCCCTTCGAGGTCGTGGACGGCGCCCCGCGCGAGCTCGACGGATCGCCCGCCCTCGCGCTGTCGTTCAGCCTTCCGCTCGACGCCCGCGGCGATCACGACAAGTTCCTCCAGGTGCTGGAGATGCCGTCTCCCGCCCACGCGGCAGAAGGTTCGTCGGCGGGCGTGCACTACGAAGAAGAGGAAGACGGAAGCACGACGGCCGGGGTCAGCAACGCGAGCAGCCGCGAGCCGGTCGACACGGTGACCGAGGGCGGCACGCCGGTCGCGGGCGCCTGGGTCGTCGGCGAAAACCCGCGACTGCTGTTCTTCCCGCACGTCAAGCCGCAGACCCGCTACGTCGTGCGCGTGTTGGCCGGCCTGCCGGCGAAGGACGGCAGCAAGCTCGATGCGGAAGCGCGCTTCTCGATCCGCATGGGCACGGTCGCCCCGGCGTTCTACTTCGCCAGCCGCGGCATGGTGCTGCCTGCCGGGCAGAACGGCGGCCTGCCGGTCACGACCGTGAACGTGCCCGAAGTCGACATCCAGTTCCTCAAGGTCAAGCCGGAGCACCTGTCCGAATTCCTCGACCAGGTCGTGGCCGGTCCGGCCGGCCAGCCGACCCGCGACGCGTCCGCCGACGCGGAAGGCGGCGAAGCCGACGACGAGGAAAGCTACTACTACGGCGATGCGGGCACCCGCCTCAAGGGCGCCGTCGACGGCTGGCAACTCGACCAGCTGCACCGCCTCACGACCAGCGCCTTCATCGGGCGCTTCGTCACCGAACAGAAGTCCGATCGGCGCCGCGTAACCTTCATTCCCGTCGAGGACATCCCCGCGCTGCGCGAACCGGGCGTCTACGTCGCGGTGATGTCGCAGCCGAACCGCTTCCGCCACGAGTTCCAGACCACCTATTTCTACGTCAGCGATCTCGGCCTGCACGTGCGCCAGTACGCCGCCGGAGCCGACGCCTACGTGAGTTCGCTGGCCAGCGGCAAGGCCGTGAGCGGCGCCGAGCTGAGCTGGATCGACGGCGAAGGCAAGACCCTGGCGCGCGGCGAGACCGACGGCGACGGGCGGGCGAACTTCGCCGAACGCCCCAAAGGCGCGCGCGTGCTGACGGCACGCAAGGGCGAGCACCTGTCGCTGATCGCCCTCAAGGAGCCGGCGCTCGACCTCGGCGAGTTCGACATCGCCGGCACGCCCTTCGTCCCGGTGCGCCTGTTCGCCTACAGCGGACGCAACCTGTACCGCCCGGGCGAGCGCTTCGACGTGTCGGTGATCGCCCGCGACGCCGACGGACGCGCCGTGCCGCCGCAGCCGATCCAGGCCGCGCTGCGCCGGCCGGACGGCAAGCTGCAATGGACGCGGACGTGGAAGCCGCTCGAACTCGATCCCGGCTACTACACCCAGGCGATCGAGCTGCCGATCGACGCCGCGACCGGCTCGTGGGCGCTGGAATTGCGCACCGACCCTGCGGCCAGCACGGCGGCGGCGGTGATGCGCTTCGGCGTCGAGGAATTCCTGCCGGAACGGATGAAGCTCGACCTGACCAGCACCGAGGCCAGTCTCGCGGACGGTGCGAGCTGGCGCATCGACGTCAGCGGGCGCTACCTGTACGGCACCCCCGCCGCCGGCAACAGCCTCGTCGGCGTCGTGAACACCGAGCGCAACCGCAATCCGCTCGCACACAAGCTGCCCGGCTTCGTATTCGGCGATGCGGACGAGGATACGGTCAAATCGCGCACCGAGCTGTCGGAAACCGCGCTCGACGACGCGGGCAAGGCGAGCATCGACGTGGATCTCGAACCGGTCGCCGGCCGGCGCTCGCCCTTCACCGTGCGCGCCACCATCGGCCTGCTCGAGAGCGGCGGCCGGCCGGTCATCCGCAGCATCGAGCGCGTGCATTGGCCCGCGCCGGTGCTGGTCGGCGTCCGCCCGCTGTTCGTCGGCGCCTATGCGCGCGAAGGCGCCGCGGCGGAGTTCGAAGTGGTGCGCGCCGACACCGCCGCCACCCTCAAGGCGGGCACCGCGCTGCCGGTGCGGCTGTTCCGCGAGAACCGCAACTACTACTGGCGCTTCGACGACCAGCGCGGCTGGAATTCGGGTTTCACCGAAACCGATGAGCTGGTGTCGACCACGCAGGTGTCCATGCCCGCCGGCGGCCGCGGCAAGCTCGCGCTGCCGGTCAAGTACGGCCGCTACCGGCTCGAGGTGTTCGACCCGGAAACGCAGCAGACCGCACGCTACCGCTTCTACGCCGGCTGGTACGCTCAGGACGACGAAACCCGGGGCGTGCGCCCGGACCTCGTCGCGCTGAAGCTGGACAAGGCGGGCTACGCCGACGGTGAAACGGCGCGCCTGACGATCACCCCGCCGCATGCCGGCGAGGCGCTCGTGACCGTCGAGGGCGACAGGGCGCTGTGGGTGCGCCGCCTCTCGGTCGGCGCCGACGGCACGACGATCGACATCCCCGTCGACAAGGAATGGAAGCGCCACGACCTGTATGTGTCGGTCATGGTGCTGCGGCCGGGCAGCAGCGGCGACACGGTCACGCCGGCGCGCGCGCTGGGCCTGATTCACCTGCCGCTCGAACGCAGCCAGCGCAAGCTCGACGTGGCGCTCGAAGCGCCACAGAAGATGAAGCCCGAGCAGCCGCTGAAGGTTCGCGTGAAGGTGCCGGAGGCCAAGGGCCAGAAGGCGATGGTCACGCTGTCCGCGGTCGATGCCGGCATCCTCAACATCACCGCGTTCAAGAGCCCCGACCCGTTCGGCTTCTTCTTCGCCAAGCTGCGCTACGGCGCCGACGCGCATGACGTGTACGGGCGCCTGATCGAGAAGATGGCGGGCGACAAGGGACGGCTCAAGTTCGGCGGCGACGCGGCGCCCAAGCCGACCAAGAGCCTGCCCAAGAAGGTGCGCCTGGTCGATCTCTTCAGCGGCCCGGTCGCGCTCGACGACAAGGGCGAGGCGGAGATCTCGCTGCCGGTGCCGGACTTCAACGGCAGCCTGCGCCTGATGGCGGTGGCGACCAGCGGCGAACGCTTCGGCATGCAGGAGGCCGAGGTCGTCGTCGCGGCGCCGTTGGTCGTCGAACTCGCGACCCCGCGCTTCCTGTCGGTCGGCGACAGCGCCGTGCTCGCGATGGACGTGCAGAACCTCTCCGGCGCCGCCCAGGACGTGCGCATCAGCGTGACCAACGGCGACGGCCTTGTGATCCAGGCCGGCGAGCAGCGCATTGCGCTCAAGGACCAGCAGAAGCGCATCCTGCGCATCCCCGTCGAAGCCGGGACGGCGCTGGGACTCACGGAGGTGCGCGTGCATGTCGAAAGCGAGGCGCTGAAGCTCGACCGCAGCTTCCCGCTGCAGGTGCAGGCACCGACGCCGCGTCAATCGGTGATGAAGCGCGTCGTCGTCGCACCGGGCGAAACGGTGGAATTGCGCGACGCCGAACTGGGCGGATTCCTGAAGCACAGCGTCGCGGCGACGCTGGCAGTATCCGACAAGGCACCGATCGACGTGCGCGGCGCCGTGCGCGGACTGCTGACCTACCCCTACGGCTGCGCCGAGCAGACGACGAGCACGGCATATCCGCACGTATTCATCGACGAGACGGCCGCGAAGCAGTTCGGCCTGAAGCCCTACACGCAGGCCCAGCGCGCCGAAATGCTCGAAAAGGCGATCGGGCGGCTGGCCGGGATGCAGGCGCCGAACGGCGGCTTCAGCCTGTGGGGCAACGTCGGCAACTACGAGTACTGGTTGTCGGCCTACGTCACGAACTTCCTGCTCGACGCGCGCGAACAGGGCTTCAACGTCCCGCCCGAGATGGAGAAGCGCGCCGTCGAGTTCCTGCTGAAGGGCCTGCAGGAAGGCGTCGCCGGCCTGCCGCGCGAAGCGGTGAGATACAGCGCCGATTCGGTGTGGGCCGACCACCGCTACGCCGGATCGGGCCGCTTCGCGGTGCTCGCCTACGGCGCCTACGTCCTCGCCCGGCAGGGCAAGGCCCCGCTAGCGACGCTGCGGCAGCTGCACGAGTCGCAGGCCGCGGCGCACTCGGGCCTCGGCCTGGTGCACCTCGGCATCGCACTGAAGCTCATGGGCGACGAGGCGCGCGCAACGAGCGCGGTCGAAGCCGGCATCCGGAAGAACCGTCCGGACAATTACTGGTGGGGCGACTACGGCAGCACCCTGCGCGACTGGGCGCTGATGTACGTGCTGCTCGAGAAGCACGGCCTCAAGCCCGAAGGCCGCGAGAACCTCGTGAACCTCGTCGCCGGCGAGCTGGAGCGCGGCCGCCACCATTACCACAGCACCCAGGAGAAACTCGCACTGTTCCTGCTCGGCCGCAGCTTCGTGACCGGAGCCGGCGGCAACTGGACGGCCGAAACGGCCAGCGGCGGCAGGACGCAGGCGATCGGCGGCAAGGGCACGCAGTTCCTGTCCCTGTCCGCCGAGGACGTCGCCGGCGGCGTCCGCCTCACCAATACCCATCAGGAAAAGCTCTTCGCCGAGTTCAATCTCGCGGGCAACCCCGCGGCGATGCCCGCGGCACGGCGCGATGCCTTCGACCTCAGGCGCGAGTGGTACACGCCGGACGGGCAGCCGCTCGGCAAGCGTCCGCTGCGCGTCGGCGAGACACTGGTCGTCCGCGTGCGCGTCAGCACAGCCGGCCGCCACGCCAACGGCCTGGTCGTCGACTACGTGCCGGCCGGGGTCGAGATCGAGAACGCCAACATCGTGCAGGGCGAGCAGTCGGCGATCAGCATCGGCGGGATCGACCCGCGCCAGGCGATGCAGGACGGCGCGATCCAGCACGTCGAGTTCCGCGACGACCGCTTCGTCGTCGCCGCGCGGCTGCGGGGCGAGATGAACTTCTTCTACCGCGTGCGCGTCGTCACGCCGGGACGCTTCGTCGTGCCGCCGACCTACGCCGAGGACATGTACCAGCCGCACATCTACGGCATCGCCGGAGGCGAGGAAACGCTGCAGATCAGCGACGGACACGGCGACGGAGCCGGCAGCGGGCAATGAGCCGCCGCCTGCGCCTTGCGCTCGCGGCGGCGCTGGCCCTGCTGCTGCTGGCGGACCAGCTCTTCCCGCCGCCCCTCCCCGGGCGCGCGGCACCGCATGCGCAGGTGGTGCTGGCGCGCGACGGCACCCCGTTGCGCGCCTTCCCCGACCGCACCCACATCTGGCGCCATCCCGTCCGTAAGGACGAGGTGTCGCCACGCTACCTCGAGGCCGTGATCGCCTACGAGGACCGCTTCTTCCACTGGCATCCCGGCGTGAATCCGCTGGCGCTGCTGCGCGCCGCGGGGCAGTGGGCCACCAGCGGCCGCGTCGTCTCGGGCGGCTCGACGCTGACGATGCAGGTCGCGCGCATCCTCGAGCCGACGCCGCACACGCTGCGCGGCAAACTGCGCCAGATGGTGCGCGCGCTGCAGCTGGAACTGCGGCTGTCCAAGCACGAGATCCTCGAGCTCTACCTCGGCTACGCGCCGATGGGCGGCGTGCTCGAAGGGGTCGAGGCGGCCAGCCGGGCCTATCTCGGCAAACCGGCGGCACGCCTGACGGAATCCGAGGCCGCGCTGCTGACGGTGCTGCCGCAGGCCCCTTCGCTGCTGCGCCCGGACCGCTATCCCGAACGCGCGCGGGCGGCGCGCGACAAGGTGCTGGCGCGCATGGCGCCGCACTGGGGCGCCGACGTCGTGCGCGAGGCGCGCCAGGAACCGGTGATCGCGCAGACGGTGCGCGAACCGCTGCTCGCGCCGCTGTTCGCCGAGCGCGTGCGCCGCGAGCACCCCCGTCAGCTGCGCGTGGAGACGACCCTGGATGCGGGCATGCAGGGCATGGTCGAACAGCTCCTCGCGTCGCGGCTGTCGGTGCTGCCGCCGCGCGTGTCGATGGCGGCGCTGGTGGTCGACAATGCGACGCTGGAAGTGCTCGCGTACGCGGGCTCCGCCGACTTCGCCGACGAAAGCCGCTTCGCGCACGTGGACATGGTGCGGGCGATGCGCTCGCCCGGCTCGACGCTGAAGCCTTTCCTGTACGGACTGGCGCTCGACGAGGGCCTGATCCACTCCGAATCGCTGCTGGCCGACGTGCCGCAATCCTTTTCCGGCTACCAGCCGGGCAACTTCCAGGCGAACTTCAGCGGCCCGGTCGGCGTGTCGCAGGCGCTGCAGAAGTCGCTGAACGTGCCGGCCGTGGAGGTGCTGGACCATCTCGGGCCGCAGCGCTTCGTCGCGCAGCTGCGCCGTGGCGGCCTCAGGCTCGAGCTGCCGCGGGGCGCCGGGCCCAACCTGAGCGTGATCCTGGGCGGCGCCGCGACGAGCCTGGAAGGCCTGGTCGGCGCCTATACCTCGTTCGCGCGCGGCGGCATCGCCGCCCGGCCGCGCTACGCGCAGGACGCCCCGCTCGAGGAGACGCGCATGATGAGCGCGGGCGCGGCCTTCATCGTACGCGACATCCTCGAATCGGGCGGACCGCTGGCGCGCGCGGTCGAAGGCGGCGTCGGGGTGCGCCGCGGCATCGCCTTCAAGACCGGGACGAGCTTCGGCTTCCGCGACGCCTGGTCGGTCGGCGTCAGCGACCGCCTGACGGTGGGCGTGTGGGTCGGCCGACCCGACGGCACGCCCAACCCGGGCTTCTTCGGCGCGAACATCGCCGCGCCGCTGCTGATCGACGTGTTCGCCGCGGTCGATGGCGCGCCGCCCGGACCGCGCGTCCCGCCCGAGGGGGTATCGCAGGCGAAGATCTGCTGGCCGCTGGGCACCTGGAGCGCGGACCTCCCGCCCGGACTGTGCCACGAACAGCGCACCGCCTGGATCCTCAACGGCGCCGCGCCGCCGACCTTTCCCGACCGCCTGCGCGGCGGCACGCCGCGTTACACGGACTACCGCGACGCGGAAAGCGGCCTGCGGGTGCGTGCCGGCTGCGCGCCGGGCGAGATGCGCGCGGTGGAGATGGCGCGCTGGCCGGCCGCGCTCGAACCCTGGCTGGACAGCGGAACGCGGCGGCACGCCCTGCCCCCCGCATGGGCGCCGGCGTGCAGGGACGCCGTCGCGCCCGAGGCGGGACTGAAGATCGTCGGCGTCACCGACGGCGAGACGATACGCCGCGCCGGCACCGGCCCCGCCCCCGAGCTGCGGCTGGAGGCCCGCGGCGGGCAGGACAGCCTGACCTGGCTGGTGAACGGCGTGCAGGTCGGGCGCGTGGCGGCCGGCCGCTCGCTGCTGTGGCAGTTTCCTGTCGCCGGCCCGCACCGGATCACCGCGATGGACGACGCGGGCCGCTTCGACAGCGTGGAGATCAGCGTGCGCTAGCGAGGCGCTGGGTCAGCCGTGCGCGCGCTGCGCGAAGTACGCGAGGTTCATGCGCGGGTTGAGGTATTCGACGACCGGGCGCGGCAGCGCGCGTGGCTTGAGCACCGAATCGATGGTGACCTCGTCGGAGTCGACGAGGCTCAGCACCAGCGCATCGCGGCGCGGCACACCCGGTTCATACACCAGCACGGTCGGCTTGAGCGTGTTGCCCGGCGTGACTGCCACAACGATCGCGATCGAGCCGGTCGACAGGCGCACGAAGGAGCCTGGCGGGTACACGCCCAGCTCCTTGATGAAGGCCGACAGCATCAAGGCGTCGAAGTGCGCCGATTCGCGCGCGTACATGTGTGACAGGGCTTCGGCCGGCGTCAGGGCCTCGGCGAGCGAGGGCGGGTTGCACAGGTTGTCGTAGCGGTTGGCGATCGCGACCATGCGCGCGAGCGGGTTGATGTCCGGGCCCTTGCGCCCGGCCGGAAAGCCGCTGCCGTCTACGCTTTCATGGTGGTCGCGGATGATCGCGCGCACCGGCACGGAGACGTGCTTGCCGACGATCTGCAGGCCGTATTCGCCGTGCAGGCGGTACAGCGATTCCTCCGGACGGCTGCGCTCCTTTGCGCGCAGCACGATGGGGCTGATGCGGCTGGCGCCGATGTCGTGCAGCAGCGCACCCATGCCCGCCGCTTCGAAGACTTCGCGCTTGAGGCCCAGCCCCTTCGCGAGGATCATCGTCAGGATCATGACGTTGAGCGAATGCTGGTGCGTGGCGTCGTCGCGCTTGCGCGAGGCGACCAGCATCACGGTCGCACCGGCATCCTCGAGGAAGGTGGACGCGAGTTCGCCGACCATCACCCCAGCCTGCGCAGTCGCGCCGGCGGGATCGCGCAGCAGGTCGGCGAGGAGGTTGCGGGTCGAGTCCACACAGGTGCCGTAGGCCTTCTCGCAGCTCTGGATGCGGTCGCGGTGTTCGAGCATGCGCGCGGCGCGGCGGCGCTTGGCTTCGATCTGCGCCTGGTCCTCGGCTTCGGGCGCGGGCGGCGGGGCGGACGGGACCTCGCCGCCGGGCGGCAACGGATCCGCTTCCGAGCGTGCCGGATCGTACGCGATCTTGCGCAGGCCCAGCTCGCGTAGCGTCGCGAGCTGCTTCTCGCTGGTGATGCGGAAGGAATTGACCATGAACGGATGGTCAAGCCAAGGCAGATCCAGCGACACGAACATGCCCACCTGCAGTTGTTCGACGCCGACTTTCGGCAGTGAGTCCGGCATCTCTTCAGAACGGGTGAGGGATGGGTGAGCGGCTGCTACCGCCAGCCGGATGCGGGGCGGCGGCGGCCGGAAGCCGGCCGCGCACCTTGCCCGCATGATAAACCCATTTTTACAAATGGGTTTCGCGGGGTGCCTACTTCAGCGCAGCGAGCGCCGCCGCGTAGTCGGGTTCGTCCTTGATCTCGCCGACGAGCTGCGAGTGCAGCACCTTGTTGTCGGCATCGAGCACGACGACGGCACGCGCGGTGACGCCCGCTAGCGGGCCGGAGGCGATCTCGACGCCGTAGTCCTTCATGAAGTTGCGCCCGCGCATGGTCGACAGCGTGACGACGTTCTCCAGCCCTTCGGCGACGCAGAAGCGCTTCGACGCGAAGGGCAGGTCGGCGGAGACGATCAGCACGACGGTGTTGTCGAGCTTGCCGGCTTCGGCGTTGAACTTGCGCGTCGAGGTCGCGCAAGTCGGGGTATCGAGACTGGGGACGATGTTGAGGACCTTGCGCTTGCCGGCGTAGTCGGCGAGCGTCACGTCCTTGAGGTCTGCGCCGACCAGCGACAGCGGCGGGGCGCTGTCGCCCTTCTGCAGGAATTTGCCGGCGACTTCGATCGGGTTGCCACCCAGGGTCACGGTGCTCATAGGTACGTCTCCTCCGTTGAGATGTCGGGGCCGGCGGCGGGCGCCGGGCTTATCGGATCAGTCTAGTCGGGAATTCCGCGCAGGGGAACCGCGCGGACGGAGGGGTCTTCGCGGGAGGCGGCCGGGGGGCACACCTCCCGCATGCCGCGGCTCAGGGACGGCCCGAGCGGCCGGCCTTGACTTCGTCGTACCAGAACTCGTGGTGCTCCCTGGCCCAGGTCTCGTCGACGTAGCCAGTCTTCATCGACTGGTAGGCACCTTCGACGCCTATCGTGCCCATGTAGATATGGCCCAGCGACAGGGCGATCAGGACGATCGCGCCGACGCCGTGGACGATGTTCGCGAGCTGCATGGTCGCGCGCGTCTGGCCGAAGTTGGGGAAGTCCATCACGAGGCCGGAGCCGGCGACGATCAGGCCGAGGAAGGTCACGCCGATCCAGAACCAGGTCTTCTCGCCGAAGTTGAAGCGCCCCGAAGGCACGTGCTCGCCGCTGGCGATGCCGCCGGCCTTGCGGATCCACACGCTGTCGACCGCCTGCCACACGTTGTCGCGCAGGAAGGCGACGATCATCAGCAGCGTGAACACACCGAACACCGGGCCGATGTAGTTGTGCACGGTCTTGCCCGCCCACAACAATCCGCCGAGCACCGCATTGCCGAACACCGGCTCGATGAAGTGCTTGCCGAACAGGATCAGCACGCCGGTGATCCCGAGCACGACGAAGCTGATCGCGGTGCCCCAGTGCACGACGCGCTCGAAGGTGCTGAAGCGCTGCATCCTGCGCCCGGTCGGCGCGCCGTGCAGCTTCACCGCGCCCTTCACCGCGAAGAACAGCCCGATCGCGGTGGGCACGACCAGCAGCAGGACGCCGCCCCAGAACGTGATCGGGCCGTTGCGCCACTGGCGCCACGCCTGGCCTTCGGTCTGGATCAGCACGCCGGTTTCGGGGCCGCGCACGGTGGTGAAGTGCGCCTCGCCCGAGCGCACCTCGCGCCACACCGGTGCGTTGTTGAGCGGCTGCGCCTGCTGGCGCTCGACCTGCGCGGCGGCCGGAGCGGCCTGCGCCAGCACCGACCCGCTGCCCAGCATGAACAGCCATGCCACCAGCGCCAGCAGCCCGAAGCCGCTGCGCCGTCCGAGGATTGTGCTCATGGCCGCCTCCTCATTCGACACGCTTGTATTCATTCTGCGCGCGGACGCGGTTGCGCTGGGCCTGCTCCCAGGCGCCCTTGTCGCCCTTGAACGTTCCGCCCTCCCACGGCCGCGTGTCGGCCTTGCCGGCATACTTGCCCTGCTCGAACTTGCCGACCTGCGGCTGCTCGCTGCAGCCGGCGAGGAAGGCGGCCGCGAGCGCGGCAGCGATCACGTACGGAATGCGCGTTGTCATTTCGCCTCCTCCTTGTCCTTGCCGTAGGCGGTCATCCATCCCCAGGCCTCGACACCCTTGCCACGGCGCAGGACGCGGTCGCGGAAGATGTCCGAGAGTTCGGTCGCGTCGCCCGCGAGCAGCGCCTTGGTCGAGCACATCTCGGCGCACAGCGGCAGCTTGCCTTCGGCCAGCCGGTTGCGGCCGTACTTGTCGAACTCGGCCTGCGAGCCGTTCTCCTCGGGCCCGCCGGCGCAGAAGGTGCATTTGTCCATCTTGCCGCGCGCGCCGAAGGCCGCCGGGCCGTTGGGGAACTGCGGCGCACCGAAGGGACAGGCGTAGAAGCAGTAGCCGCAGCCGATGCAGCCGTCCTTGTCGTGCAGGACGACGCCTTCCTCGGTCTGGTAGATCACGTTGGTCGGGCACACCGCGATGCACGGCGCGTCCGAACAGTGCATGCAGGCGACCGACATCGAGCGCTCGCCCGGCACCCCGTCGTTGATCGTGACGACGCGCCGGCGATTCACGCCCCACGGCACCTCGTGCTCGTTCTTGCAGGCGGTGACGCAGCCGTTGCACTCGATGCAGCGCTCGGCGTCACACAGGAATTTCATGCGTGCCATCTAATTATTCCTCCTAGGCCTTCCGCCGGGCCGCCCCAAGGACGGCCGCAGCCCCCTTGGGGGGCAGCGAACAAAGTGAGCGTGGGGGTCGTCATCTATGCCTTGGATACGCGGCACAGGGTGGTCTTGGTTTCCTGCATCATCGTCACCGAGTCGTAGCCGTAGGTCGTCGCGGTATTGACCGCCTCGCCGCGCACGATCGGGGCCGCCCCCTCGGGGTAGAACTTCAGCATGTCCTCGCCCTGCCACCAGCCGGAGAAGTGGAAGGGCAGGAACACCGTGCCCGGCGCAACGCGCTGCGTGACCTGGGCGCGCACTTTCAGCTTGGCCTTGGTCGGCGATTCGACCCAGATGTAGTCGCCGTTGCGGAAGCCGGCGTCGTTGGCGTCCTTGGGGTTTACCTCGGCGAACATCTCCTGCTGCAGCTCGGCGAGCCAAGGGTTGGAACGCGTTTCCTCGCCACCACCCTCGTACTCGACGAGACGCCCCGAGGTCATGATCAACGGGTAGTCCTTCGAGATGTCCTTGACCTTCTCCTGCAGCGACTTGTACAGCGTCGGCAGGCGCCAGAACTTCATCTTGTCGTCGTGCGTGGGGTACTTCTCGACCAGATCCGGGCGCGGCGAGTAGATCGGCTCGCGGTGCAGCGGCACCGGATCGGGGAAGTTCCACACCAGCGCGCGCGCCTTGGCGTTGCCGAAGGGGTGCATGCCGTGGTTCTTCATCGCGACACGGATGATGCCGCCCGAGAGGTCGGTCTTCCAGTTCTTGCCTTCGGCGGCGGCCTTCTCGGCGTCGGTGAGCTCGTCCCACCAGCCGAGCTTCTTCAGCAGCACGTCGTCGAACTCGGGATAGCCCATCTGCAGCTCGGCGCCCTTGGAGGCGGAGCCTTCCTCGGCGAGCAGCGACACGCCGTCGCGCTCGACGCCGAAGTTGGCGCGGAAGTTGCCGCCGCCGTCCATCACGTGCTTCGACGTGTCGTACAGGTTGGGCGTGCCGGGGTGCTTGAGTTCCGGCGTGCCGTAGCACGGCCAGGGCAGGCCGAAGTATTCGCCGTCGCACGGGCCGCCGTTGGCGCGCAGCGTCTTCACGTCAAAGGTCGCCATGTTCTGCATGTGCAGCTTCAGCCGCTCGGGCGACTGGCCGCTGTAGCCGATCGTGAAGGTGCCGCGGTTAATCTCGCGCAGGATGTCCTCGGGTACCGGCTCTTCCCAGCCCTGCTTGTCCTTCACCAGCGGGATGTTCTTCACCAGCTCGTCGGCGAAGCCGAACTTCTTCGCGAAGGCGTACATGATGGTGTGGTCGGGCTTGGACTCGAACAGCGGCTCGATGACCTTCTCGCGCCACTGCAGCGAACGGTTCGACGCGGTAGCCGAGCCGGAGGTCTCGAACTGCGTGCACGCCGGCAGCAGATACACGCCGTCCTTCCTGACCATCGCCGCCATCGACGCGGTGGCCGACGGGTAGGGGTCGATGACGACCAGCGTGTCGAGCTTCTTCATCGCCTCGACCATTTCGGCGCCGCGCGTCTGCGAGTTCGGCGCGTGGCCCCAGTAGACCACCGCGCGCAGGTTGCCGCCGGGCTGGTCGATCGCGTCCGGGTTCTCAAGCACGCCGTCGATCCAGCGCGACACCGTGATGCCGGATTTGGTCATCAGGTCTTCCGACGCGTAGCGCGCCTTGACCCACTCGTAATCGACGCCCCACACCTTGCACCAGTGCTTCCACGAGCCCGCGGCGAGGCCGTAGTAGCCGGGCAGCGAGTCGGGGTTGGGGCCGACGTCGGTCGCGCCCTGCACGTTGTCGTGGCCGCGGAAGATGTTCGTTCCGCCGCCCGCGACGCCGACGTTGCCGAGCACCAGCTGCAGGATGCACATCGCGCGCACGTTGGCGTTGCCGACGGTGTGCTGGGTCTGGCCCATGCACCACACGACCGTCGAGGGGCGGTTCTTCGCCAGCGTCTCGGCGACCGTACGCACCTGCTCCTCGGGAATGCCGGTGACTTCCTGCACCTTGTCCGGCGTCCACTTCGCGACTTCCTCGCGCACCTTGTCGAGGCCGTACACGCGCTGGCGGATGTATTCCTGATCCTCCCAGCCGTTCTGGAAAATGTGGTACAGCATGCCCCAGATGAAGGAGATGTCGGTGCCCGAGCGGATGCGCACGTAGTAGTCGGCCTTCGCCGCGGTGCGCGTGAAGCGCGGATCGACGACGACCATCTTCGCGCCGTTCTCCTTGGCGTGCAGGATGTGCAGCAGCGACACCGGATGCGCCTCGGCCGCGTTGGAGCCGATGAACAGCATCGCCTTCGCGTTCTGCATGTCGTTGTAGGAGTTCGTCATCGCGCCGTAACCCCAGGTGTTGGCGACGCCGGCGACGGTGGTCGAGTGGCAGATGCGCGCCTGGTGGTCCATGTTGTTCGTGCCGAAGAAGGACACGAACTTGCGCAGCAGATAGGCCTGCTCGTTGCTGTGCTTCGACGAGCCGATCCAGTACACGGCATCCGGGCCGGACTCCGTGCGGATCTTCAGCAGGCGGTCGCCGACTTCCTGGATCGCCTGGTCCCACGTGATCTTCTGGTACTTGCCGTCGACGAGCTTCATCGGGTATTTCAGGCGGTGCTCGCCGTGGCCGTGCTCGCGGATCGAGGCGCCCTTGGCGCAGTGCGCGCCGAGGTTGATCGGCGAGTCGAACACCGGCTCCTGGCGGATCCACACGCCGTTCTTGACCACGGCGTCGATCGCGCAGCCGACCGAGCAGTGCGTGCACACGGTGCGCCGCACGCTCGTGTCGCCGGCCGCGCCCGCCGCTTCGGGGCTCGCCGCGTCGGCGCTGCCGATCAGGTTGTAGGGCAGCTGCGCGGCCAGCGCGCCGGCGCCCACGCCGAGGCCCGAGCGCTTGAGGAAGGTGCGCCGGTCCATGGTCTGGCCGAAGTGCCGTGCCGCCGAGCTGCGCAGCTGACGGGCGGCGCCCGTCGCCTGGGTGGATTTCCTCGTAAGCATCGCCTGTCCCCCGCCTAGATGCGCGCAGTGCGGTAGTAGTTGCGCGCGTGCTCGCTGACGCCGCGCTCCGCCCCGGTGTCGCCCGCCGCCTGCGCGAGCGGGGCGGCGACCGCGGCCGGCTTGCCGGCAACCGTCGCGACGGCCGCTGCGGCAGCGGCGCCGCCGGCGCCGAGGGTCAGCAGGAAATGACGGCGCTGCAGGCCGGATTTCTTGTCTTCCATGGTCCTTCTCCCGTATCGGATCGCTCGGCCGGCCCAGCGGACCGGAGGCGACCTACTCCATTGCGAAAGCTTCGCTCTCGATGTCGAAAAACGCCCGCATCAGTGCACCGGCGCGGGCATAGAACCGTGCCTGCGGCGCCGCGGCGAGGGCGTCGGCGAGGCGCACGTACCAGGGCTGCAGGTGACGGATGAAAAAGCGGCGCTGCCGCGCGAGGCCGGCCTCGTCGGGGCCGGTGAGCACGAGGTGGCGCATGACCTCGGCGAGCGCGGCGATGTGGTCCTCGGTCTCGGCGACGCCGGGACGGCGCGCGAGGCCGAGTTCGGCGAGATCGTCGCGCAGCTCGGCGAGCGGCTCCTCCATCAGGAAGCCCGCGAGGTAGAAGGACCCGAAGAGCATCACGTCGGGCCGCCCGATGCCGTAGAACAGGGCGTCGTATTCGGCATGCACGGCGGCCGCGTCGCTGCCCGCGGCGATCTCGCCGAGCCCCGTCCAGGCGGCCGCGAACGGCGTGTCGCCCGTGCCGAGCACGCGCGCCGAGGCGACCAGCGCGCCGAGCAGCGGGGCCTCCGGCGCGGCGAAGAAGAGATTGCCCAGCAGCGCATAGTGGTGCGCGCGCGCGCGGTCCTCGTCGCTGAGCACCGGTACGTCGTCGGGCGCCGGCTGCTGCGGCTGGAAGATCGTGGCAGGGGCGTTCATTCGGTCATGTCCCAGGCTTTGGTGCCGTTCTCGTTTTCCATCAGGTCGATCACGCGGCAATCGGCGCACATCTGCAGGCGCCTGCGCTGCGCCTCGGCGGCGAACATCGAGTGGCCGGCAAGGCGCGCAAGCATCGTGTCGATGATCGGCTTCGCGCCCATCGCCGCGCCGCAGCGCACGCAATGGAAGATCTCGGCCTCCTTCAGCGGCACCACGCGGCGCGCCGCGTCGTCGAGCAGCAGGCGCGGCGTGAGCGCGATGGCGTTCTCGGGACAGGCGTTCGCGCATAGTCCGCACTGCACGCAGCTCTTCTCGAGAAAGCCGAGGCGCATCGCGTCCGTCGCGGCACTCAAGGCCCCGGTCGGACAGGTGCCGACGCAGGCCATGCACAGCGTGCAGGCATCGCTGACCGCGACGGCGCCGAAGGGGGCGCCGGCCCGCAGCGCGATTTCAACGACCGGCACGGGTGCCAGCGCGTGCAGGTGGCGCAACGCGAGGTCCAGCGTGTCGCGCTTGCGCGCCACGAGGCGGAAAGTCGCCGGGCGGCTCACGCCCTGCGCGGGCGTCCAGTCCCACAGCGCGGATTCGAGTTCGGGCCAGTCGCCGGCGTCGATCACGCGGACGTGCTCGCCGCCGTAGCCGAGGCCGGAGAGGATCGCCTGCGCATGCGCGGCCTGCGCGCGCAGCGGCGCCGCGTCGTGCGTGCCGGCCGCGAGCACGGCGACCTGGCAGGCGCCGAGCGCGAGACTGCCGAGCATCAGGTCGAGGCCCACCGCGTCGGCGCTCCAGGTTTCGAGCGGAATCACGCGCGCCGGTAGCCCCTTGCCGCGGCGCGCGAGCCGCTCGATCAGCGCGCGACCGGCCTCCGCCGAATGGAACAGCAGCGCGGGCGCCTCGCCGCCGGCGTCGCCGTACTCCCTATAGCGCGTCAGCACCGTCTTCACGCGCAGGCCGAGGTCCTCGACGCGCGGATACTGCGACGCGAGCGCACCCGTCGGACACACCGTGGAACAGGTGCCGCAGCCCTGGCACAGGTAAGGATCGACGCGTACCGTGTCGCCCGCCGACGTGATCGCCTCGGCCGAACAGGACTCGATGCAGGCCGTGCAGCCGATCTTGCGCGAGCGGCTGTGCGCGCACAGCTTGGGGTCGAGCGCGACGTAGCGCGGCTTCTCGAATTCGCCAATGAGATCGCCCAGCGCCTGCGCCGCGAGCGCCTGGTCGAGCGGGTCGCGCCCCGGCGCGGCGTAGCCCTGCGGCGGCGAGACGCGCTGGATGAGCGGGTCGGGCGAGAGGTCCAGCACGAGGTCGAAGCGCCCTTCGCGGCGCGTGTCGGTGCGCGCAAAATCGATCGCGCCGACCGTGCCGCAGGCGCTCACGCACGCGCGGTGCGAGCGGCAGCGCGCCGCGTCGACCTGGTAGTCCCAGCCGATCGCGCCCTCGGGACAGGCGCGGATGCAGGCGTTGCAGCGCACGCACAGGTCGAGGTCGATGGGGTTGTGCTGCGACCACACGGCGTCGAAGGCGCCGAGGTGGCCGGAGAGCGTCACGCCCGCGCCGGACCACACCGGATAGCGCCGTTCGGTCGGCAGTTCGGCATCGCCGCTCGTGCCGGTGAGCAGCACGGACACGCCGAAGCGCACCGCCAGCCGCTCGGCCCAGCCCAGCGCCGCGCCCGCCTCGCCGACGATCAGCAGGCGATTGCCCGCCGCGAGCGTCACGCCCGCGACCGGCTCCGGCTCGGGCAGCATCGCCGCGGCGATCAGCGCCGCCATCTTGGGCGTCGCGCCCTGGCCTTCGGCGGACCAGCCGGCGTTCTCGCGCAGGTTGAAGAAATCGATGCGCATCATCGGCCGCTCCGCCGCCACTTCGGCGAACAGCGCAGCCTCCTGCGTACAGCCGACGAGCACGTCGCCGCACGCGAGCGCAGACTCGAACTCGCCGATCTCACGCCGGCACAGTTCGTGATGGACTTTGAGCGGCACCGTGCTGCCCGCCGCGAGGGCTTTTTCATCGACCGCGAAACTGCGATTGCAGTCGCACAGCCTGAGCTGTCTCTCCACTTTGGATGGTCTGCCTGGCTGATTGAGGTGAACCAGGCCAAGCAGAGGACGTACCAGTGAAATGGTAGTAAAAGGACGCAGGAATCCCTGATTTACCGTAGAGAAAAGCCCGAAACCGGGTCAGCCGCGACAAAAAGTCGCAGCGTCCCCAAAATGTCGCATTTGCTACGCGCGATCCGCGGGCGTCGGGCCGCCGCTGCCGGGCTGCGCGGATGCTTCACCGTGCCTGCTCGGCGTCGCTCCGGCCGACGGTGCGCCGGGCGCCCCCTCCGCCGCCTGCGCATCCGACGTCGCCGCGGCAGGCGACTGACCGGCATCGGCATCGCCCACGGCCTGCGAAGCTGCAGGCTGCGCGGCGCTCTCCTGCGCATCCTCTTCCTTGAGCAGCATCTCGAACTGGCCCAACTTCTGCAGCATGTCGGCCGGGATCGGATCGCTGCCCGAGTAGTCGTCGATGTAGATGTCGAGCTTGTCCATGCGCTCGAAGTGGAAGTGCGGATCGCTGAAGAGCTTGCGCAGCGCCGCGCGGCGCAGCGACTCGCTGACCTCCTTCTTCATGAAGGCGCTGAAGTCCGCCGCGAGATCCAGGCTGTCGATGGGCGGCAGCGCGGCCTCCGCGGGCGAAGCCGGGGATCCGGCGTCCGCGGTCGGCGCCGCGGTCGGCGCCGCGGCGGGCGCGGCGCGGCCTTGCGCGGCCGGGGTCGCCGGCACCACCGGGGCCACGGGCTCGGCGGCGGCAGCGTCGCCGCGCTTCAGCCGCGACCAGCGTTCGAGGAACCGGCTCACGACTGCTCCCGGTCCTGCGCCAGCGGGTCGTTGCGGCGCACCTTCTTGCGCGGTGCCGGCTTGTAGTGCAGGTTCACGAACGCACCGACCCAGTCGGCGATCTCGCGCGGCATCGCGACCCCATCGACCTGCTCGCCCGAGTCGAGCAGGCGCGCCGCCTCGCCGTAGCTCACGGTGACGACGAGCGGCTTCACGACGCCGTCCTCCTTGCGCCACATCACGAACACCTTGGGCACCGGTGAGCTCAGGTTGAGGAAGTAGTTGTCCGCCTCGTCGCGGAACAGCTCCAGCGCAAAACCGCCGACGAGGTACTGGTCGCGGTCGGTCTCGGCGACCAGCTGACGCGTCGCCGCCGGGTTGTCGCCGAAGGCCGGCACGACGCCGACGGCCTCCCAGGCCTCGTCCGCCCAGCGGCTCTGCAGGCGGCGGCGCTCCATGATGACGGCGACGGGAAAGCGGTCCATGCGGCGAACTCCGGGTGACTCGGTCTCTCATAGGATAGGCGATGCGGCCACGGCGGGCGAACCGCGCGGCCGGCGCCTGCGGCTAGAATACCCCCTCGAACCTACCCGTCCACCTCCATGCCCCCAGCCCCCGCCACGCCACGCCGTCCGCTGCTGAGCCACGCGAGCCACCCGCTGACGGTGACGATCCCGGCCGTCGACGAGAACGGCGAACAGGTGCCGACGCAGATCGCCGGCGAGTTTCCGCTGACGATCTATGTCGACCGCCGCGAGATCGTCACGCTGATGACGCTGGGCGCCGCGCCCGAGGCGCTGACGATCGGCTGGCTGCGCAACCAGCGCCTGGTCGCGAGCCTCGACGACATCGAGGCGGTGCAGGTCGACTGGGAGGTCAATGCCGTCGCAGTGAAGACGCGCAACGGTCTCGTGGACGCCGACGAGCGCCTCGGCAGCCGCACCGTCACCACCGGCTGCGGCCAGGGCACGGTGTTCGGCGGGCTGATGGACGAGATCGACGCGATCCGCCTGCCGGCCGAGCGCACGCTCACGCAGGCGACGCTGTACGCGCTGATGGACGCGGTGCGCCACCACGAATCGATCTACAAGCAGGCCGGCGCCGTGCATGGCTGCGCGCTCGCACGCCCCACGGCGGACGGCTGCGACATCCTCATGTTCGTCGAGGACGTCGGCCGCCACAACGCCGTGGACGCCATCGCCGGGCAGATGTGGCTGGACGGACTCGACGGCGGCGACAAGATCTTCTACACCACCGGCCGGCTCACCTCCGAGATGGTCATCAAGACCGCGCAGATGGGCATCCCCTTCCTCGTCTCGCGCTCCGGCCTCACGCAGATGGGCTGGGAGATCGCGCGCCGAATCGGCCTCACGATGATCGGCCGCGCGCAGGGCAAGCACTACCTACTATTCACCGGCGAGGAGCGATTCACGCGATGAGCACGCGCGAAAAAATCACCGGCGTCATCCTCGCCGGCGGGCAGGGACGGCGCATGGGCAGCGTCGACAAGGGTCTTGTCGAGCTGCGCGGGCGGCCGATGGTGGCTCACGTGATCGAGCGTTTCGGCCCGCAGGTCGACGAGCTGATCATCAACGCCAACCAGAACGCCGAACGCTACGCCGCCTTCGGCCATCCCGTCTTCCCCGACGACATCGGCGGCTTCGCCGGCCCGCTCGCCGGACTGCACGCGGCCCTGTCGCGCGCGCAGCATCCGCTCGTCGCGACCGCGCCCTGCGACTCGCCCTTCCTGCCGGCGGATCTCGTCGCACGCCTGTATCGCGGCCTCGCGCAAGCCGGCGCCGAGCTCGCCGTCGCGCGCACCTTCGACCAGCCGCACCCGGTGTTCTGCCTGTGCCGGCGCGACGTGCTGCCGCACCTCGACGAATTCCTCGCCGGCGGCGGCCGCAAGATCGACTTCTGGTATGCGACGCTGAAGGTCGTCGAAGTGCGCTTCGACGACGAGGAAGACGCGTTCCGCAACATCAACACCCGCGACGAGCTCGACGACGTCGGACGATGAGCGCACCCGAGCCGCCAGTCATCGAACACCTTGCGCCGCAGAGCCCCTGCCTCACCGCGAAGCAGGCGGCGGCCTACCTGCACCTCAACGAGAAGAAGCTGTACGAGCTCGCCAACAGCGGCGAAGTCCCGGCCGCGCGCGTCGGCGGCAAGTGGCTCTTTCCGCGCCGCCTGCTCGACGACTGGCTGCTCGAACAGGCGCACGGCGGCGTGCTCATCGACCGCCTGCTGATCGCCGGCGGCGACGACGCCTTGCTCGCCGCGGCGGTGCGCACACTGGCCGTCGAACTCGGCGCCGAAGCCTTCGTCGCCTACAGCCCGACCGCAACTCTGCCCGGCCTCGAACAGCTCGCCCGCCGCCGCGCCGACATCTCCGTCGTGCACTGGGGCGACGCGCAGCACAGCGCCACCCTGCACGCCACGCTGCTGCGCGCCCATCCCGGTCACGCCCGCTGGACGCTGGTGCGCATCGGCCAGCGCGAGCAGGGCGTGCTGCTGCGCCCCGGACTGGGCATCGACCAGCTCGAAACGCTCGCCGCCTTCGACGTGCGCTGGGCGATGCGCGAAGCCGGTTCCGGCGCCGCACACTTCCTCGCCTCGGCCCTCAAGGCGCGCGGCCTGCACGCGGAAGACTGCAGCGCCGTCGCGACGATCGCCGGCGAACGCGAAGCCGCGGCACTCCTCGTGCGCGACGCCGCCGACTGCACCCCCGGCACGCGCGCGACCGCGAGCGAATTCGGCCTCGACTTCCTGCCGCTGGGCTGGGAAGCGCTCGACCTCGCGCTGCCGAAGGAGATCTACTTCCGCCACCTCTTCCAGCGCCTGCTCGCGCGCCTCGGCAGCGCCGAGATCCGCGATCTCGCGCAGCAACTGGGCGGCTACGAACTTACGGCGCTGGGACAGGTGCTGGCTGCATCCTGAACGCGTAATCCACGACGAAATCCGCCACCGCCTGCGGATCGTTGATGTCGAGTTGCGGCAGCGCCGTGTCGAGTGCGACGTCGGTCGCGACCGCGACGATGTGCGGGTCCTGCAGGTAGAACGGCGCCTCGCGCACCGCGGTGCGGCGCACCTCGATCTTGGGGATCGGCGCGCGCTTGAAGCCCTCGACCAGCACGAGGTCACAGGGCGAGAGTTTCTGCAGCAGTTCTTCCAGCGGCAGCTCGGGGTCGCCGCGCAGCTCGTGCATCAACGACCAGCGCCGCCCCGAGCTGACCAGCACCTCGCGGCAGCCGGCGTTGCGGTGGCGCCACGAGTCCTTGCCCTCGTGGTCGATGTCGAAGCTGTGATGCGCATGCTTGATCAGCGACACGTCGAGGCCGCGCCCGCACAGCACCGCGACGACCTTCTCGATCAGCGAAGTCTTGCCGCTGCCGGACCATCCGGCGAATCCGATCACTTTCAATGCTCTGTCCTGTCTCATGGGCGTCGGCGCGCGCTCACGCGACCGACTCGCCCCACTCCGCGCACTTGCGCTCCAGCGTCTTGCGCGACACCCCCAGCCGCCGTGCCGCCTCCGACTTGTTCCCGCCGCACGCATCCAGCATGCGCAGGATGTGGCGCTTCTCGACCTCGTCGAGCGGCAGGTCCATGCCGCCCGCGAGCACGTCGCCGCGTGTCCCCAGCGCCTCCACCGGGAAGCCGCCGAGGATCAGCGAGCGCTCGATGAAGTTGCGCAGCTCGCGCACATTGCCCGGCCAGCCATAGGCCTCGAGGCGCGCGAACAGCGTGTTCGACAGCGCCAGCGCCGGAACGCCCAGCTGCGCGGTCAGCTGCCGCATGAAGTGGCGCACCAGATCGGGGATGTCCTCGGCGCGCTCGCGCAGCGGCGGGCTCACGATCTCGACCACCGCGAGGCGGAAGTACAGGTCCTGGCGGAAGCGCCCCGCGGCGACCTCGGCGGCGAGATCGCGGTTCGACGCGGCGATGATGCGCACATCCACCGGCACCTCGCGTTCCGAGCCGACCGGCCGCAGCTTGCGCTCCTCGAGCACGCGCAGCAGGCGCGTCTGCAGCGCGAGCGGCAGCTCGCTGATCTCGTCGAGGAACAGCGTGCCGCCGTGAGCATAATAGAACAGCCCGTTGCGCGTCTCGGTCGCGCCGGTGAACGCGCCCTTCACGTGGCCGAAGAGTTCGCTCTCGATCAGCCCGGCCGCGATC
The DNA here is from genome assembly GCF_012911005.2 of Aromatoleum toluolicum. Taxonomy (GTDB): domain Bacteria; phylum Pseudomonadota; class Gammaproteobacteria; order Burkholderiales; family Rhodocyclaceae; genus Aromatoleum; species Aromatoleum toluolicum. The sequence continues at coordinate 78,807 of NZ_WTVS01000010.1, forward strand.
GCCGGGCAGTTCACCGGCACGAAGGGGCGCTGCGCGCGCGGACTCATGCGATGCAGCGCGCGCGCGGCGACTTCCTTGCCGGTGCCCGATTCGCCGAGCAGCAGCACGGTGCTGGGCATCTGCGCGACGCGGCGCAGCACGGCGCGCAAGCTCTCCATCGCCGCCGATTGCCCGACCAGGCCTTCGACGTCGGCCGCCAGGCCCGCGAGTTCGCGCCGCAGGATGAAGTTCTCGCGCGCGAGGTGGGCGCGCTGGAAGCAGTTCTTGATCGCGTTGAGGATCTGGTCGACGCGGAAGGGCTTGAGGATGAAGTCCGACGCGCCGCCGCGCAGCGCGTTGATCGCGGTGTCGAGATCGGCGAAGGCGGTGATCAGGATCACGTCGCCGGCGAAGCCCGATTCGCGCAGTTCGTGCAGCCAGTCGAGGCCGGACTTGCCCGGCAGCGCGATGTCGAGGATCAGCAGGTCGAAGTGCAGCCGCGCCATCAGGCGCATCGCATGCTCGGCATCCGGCGCCGTCTCGACGAGACCGCAGCGCGGTTTCAGCGCGCGCGCGAGAAAGCTGCGCATCCCTTCCTCGTCATCGACGATGAGGACCGAATGCGCCTGCCAGTTGAATTCCGGCGTGCCGGCGGGCCCGGCTGCTCCCCCCTCGCGCTCGTGCCGCATCGCTGTCCTTTTCATGGGCGTGGCTCGGTACGCACGGCCGCGCCGCACGCAGTTACATTTTGATAATAACCGAGTCGGTCGGGACGTTGTCCCTACTATGACTCACCAGCGCCGCAAAAACCCCGGGGCGCTCGGGGATTCGTCGTAACGCGGCTCGCGCCTCAGCCACAGCGCGAACTCCGTGCCCTCGCCGGGCCGGCTGTCGACCGTGATGCGGCCGCCGTAGCGCTCGACGATCGTGTAGCTGATCGACAGGCCCAGGCCGGTGCCGCTGCCCTTCTTGGTCGTGAAGAAGGGATCGAAGATGTGCGACAGATCCTCCGGCGCGATGCCATGCCCGGTGTCGCGCACGCGGATCACCGCGCCGACGCTCGCGCCGTCCTCGCTCCAGTCCGCCGTCGTGAGGTTCAGGCGCCCGCCGTCGGGCATCGCCTGCACCGCATTGACGATCAGGTTGATCAGCACCTGCTGCAGCTCGCTGCGGTTGATCTCGATGCGCGCGCTCGCCGCGAAGTCGGTCGCGACCTCGAGCGCGCGACGGTCGAAGCCGTGCTGCGTCAGGAACAGGCAGTCCGCAACCACCTCGTTCACGTCCACCGCCTCGGCATAGCCCGCGAACTCGCCCGGACGCGCGAACTGCAACAGCTTCGTTACGATCTGGCGGATGCGGTCGGTCTGCTCGTGGATCAGGCGGATCTCCTGGCGCACCGGCTCGGCGGCCGGCCCCAGCAGGTCGCGCAGCACGTCGAGGTTGCCCTGGATCACCGCGACCGGATTGTTGATCTCGTGCGCGACCCCCGCCGTCAGCTCGCCGATCGCCGCGAGCTTCTCGCTCATCACCAGCTGCTGCTGCGCGCGCCGCAGCGTCTCGTTGGCCTCGCTCAGCTCCACGGTGCGCTCGGCGACCTTGCGGTCGAGCTCCTCGGCCCAGCGCTGCAGCTCCTCGCGCTTGGCGGACAGCGTGTCGAGGAGGTGGTCGAACTCGCCCGCCAGCCGCCCCAACTCGTCGCGGCTCGCGACCTCACCGACGCGCGCGTCCGCTTCGCCCTGTTCGACGCGCTGGATCACCGCGTTCATGCGCTCGATCGGCCGGAACACGCTGCGCGCCCAGCGCAGGCTGAGCGCCGCCCCGGCCGCACTGATCAGGACGAACAACACGAACAGCGCGCCCATCGCCATGCGGCCGGCGTCGCGGAAAGGCTCCTCGAGGAAGCCCACGTACAGCATCCCGACGCGCTCGCCGCGGCCATCGGCGATCGGCTCGTAGCCCGAAACATAATCGTCGTTCACGACAAAGGCCGCCCCCAGCCACGTCTCGCCGCGCCCCAGCACACGCTCGCGCACCGCCTGCGACACGCGCGTGCCGAGCGCCCGCGTGTCGCCGAACAGGCGCACATTGGTGGCGATGCGGGTGTCGTCGAGGAACAGGGTGGCGGTCCCGCGGCTGCCGAGCGGCAGCGAGCCGTCGCGATAGACGATGGCGTTGATGCGGTCGACCATCTCCAGATTGCCGTTGAGCAGGACGCCGCCCTCGAGCACCCCCACGAGGTTGCCCTTTTCGTCATGCACCGGTGCGGCGGCGTGGATCACCAGTCCCCGATCCTCCGCCGTTCGCGCATCGGGTGCCGCCGCGCGCGTTTCCACGAGCGGCAACCAGGCGCGCTCGCGCAGGGCCGGGGACACATATTGGAGCGCGTCGGCGGAGAATCGTTCGACCGTCGTCAGCGCCGATCCGTGCAGCGCCGCGGCGACGACCGGCCAGTCCAGGCGCGGGATCGCAACGCCCGCCAGCGGCTGCGACGCCGCCAGCGGACGGCCCTCGCGATCGAGCAGCAGCAGGAAGTCCAGCCGCCGCCCGGGCGCGAGTTCAGCGAGCAGCGACGACAGTGCGGCCGGCGTCGCGCCAAGCCTGGCGACGAGCCGGTGCGATTCGGCCAGCGCCTGCACGTCGTAGCCGACGCCGCTGCGCACGCGGTCGAAATACTCGTGCGCGGTGACGAGATCGGAGCTGATCTTGAAGTTGAGCAGGCGCTCGTAGGCCTCGTAGCCCCAGGTCCACACCAGCCCCAGCAGCACCGGCACGCCCACCACCAGCGGCGCGAGCACCAGCACAAGCAGCTTGGCGCGCACCGAGCTGCGCAGGCGGTCGGTCCAGCGCGGGCGCGCTTGCCGAGACATCAGCCCACGCTCCGCGCGGAGCCCGCACAGGAAAGCGCTGTTCCTCCCCCTTCAAGGGGGAGGTTAGGAGGGGGATGGGTTTCTGCCACGCGTGCTTGACCCATCCCCACCCCAACCCTCCCCTTGAAGGGGAGGGAGTGACCGGGCAGCACTCAATTTGACTCGCGTAATTGCGTGCTGAGTTATTAGCCGCGGACCATCATCTCGCGCAGGCGCGCGACACGTTCCTGCGTCGACGGGTGGGTCGAGAACAGTCCGCGCAGGCCGCCGCCCGACAGCGGGTTCATGATCATCATCTGCGCGGTCTCGGGATGCGCATCGGCGGCGTGCATCGGAATGCCGCGCGCGTAGGCGTCGATCTTCGCCAGCGCGCTCGCGAGCGCCTCGGGATCGCCCGAGATCTCCGCGCCGCCGCGGTCCGCGCCGAACTCGCGGGTGCGCGAGATCGCCATCTGGATGATCATCGCCGCCAGCGGCGCGAGGATCATCACGAGGATGCCCAGCACGGGGTTGGTCCGCTCGCCGTCGCGATTGCCGCCGAAGAACATGCCGAACTGCGCCAGCATCGAGATCGCACCGGCCACCGTCGCCGACATCGTCGAGATCAGGATGTCGCGGTTCTTCACGTGCGCGAGTTCGTGCGCCATCACGCCGCGCAGCTCGCGCTCCGACAGCATGCGGACGATGCCCGTGGTCGCCGCGACGGCCGCGTGGTCCGGGTTGCGCCCGGTGGCGAACGCGTTGGGCTGCTCCTCGTCGATGAGGTATACCTTGGGCATCGGCAGGCCGGCGCGCTGCGCGAGGCCGCGCACCATGTTGTACAGGTAGGGCGAGCTGGTCTCGTCGACCTGGCGCGCGTTGTACATGCGCAGCACCATCTTGTCGGAGAACCAGTAGGCCCACACGTTCATCGCGCCGCCGAACACCAGCGCCATCAGCATGCCCTGCTTGCCGCCGAGCATGGCACCCACGGCACCGAACAGGGCGACGATACCTGCCATGAGGATCGAGGTCTTGAGCCAGTTGCCGAACATGTGCGTAATTCCTTCCTCAGTGATTGGGGTTGTGTGCCCCCTATGTGGGGCCGAACACCACGGCTTCAATGCAGGGCGGGGAATTATCCCCGCGCGCCTTCAGCTCCCGCTGCCGAAGCGTTCGCCTGCACTGACCGGGAATCCGCGCAGAAATTCCCCGGCGGGCATGCGCCGGCTGCCCGGCTTCTGCAATTCGACGAGGCGCAGTGCCCCTTCGCCGCAGGCGACGACGACCCCGGACTCGTCCGCCGACAACACCGTGCCCGGCGCGCCGGCTCCGGCGACGGGCTCCGCGCGCCAGATCTTCACGGCGACGTCGCGCAGCGTGCCGACCGCGCCCGGGAAGGGATTGAAGGCACGCACCGCGCGCCCGATCGCCACCGCCGGACGCCGCCAGTCGATCGCCGCCTCCGCCTTGCCGATCTTCGCCGCGTAGGTCACGCCGGCCTCGGGCTGCGGCTCGGCGTGCAGCGTGCCCTGCGGCAGCGCGCGCAACGCCTCGACGACCATCTCGGCGCCCAGCGCGGCGAGGCGGTCGTGCAGCGTCGCCGTCGTGTCGTCGGGGCCGATCGCCAGTGCGCGCTTCATCAGCATCGCGCCGGTATCGAGGCCCTCATCCATCTGCATGATCGTGATGCCGGTCTCGGCATCGCCCGCCTCGATCGCACGATGGATCGGTGCCGCCCCGCGCCAGCGCGGCAGCAGCGAGGCATGGATGTTGATGCAGCCCAGGCGCGGCAGCTCCAGCACCGCGGGCGGCAGCAGCAGGCCGTAGGCCGCGACGACGAGGATGTCCGGCGCGCACGCGGCGAGCGCCGCACGCTGCTCCTCGGTGCGCAGCTTCTCCGGCTGGTCGACGGCGATGCCGTGCGCGAGCGCAACCTGCTTCACCGGGCTCGCTGTGAGCTTCATGCCCCGCCCGGCAGGGCGGTCCGGCTGGGTCAGCACCAGCGGCACCGCGAAACCCGCGGCGAGGATCGCCTCCAGCGCCGCAGCGGCGAATTCGGGCGTGCCCGCGAAGGCGACGCGGAGCGAGGTACGCAAGGGGGCGGCCGCGCTCACGCGGTGATCCGCGCTTTCTTCGCCAGCCGCGTCTTGATGCGGTTGAGCTTGAGCGGCGACAGGTATTCGACGAAGACCTTGCCTTCGAGGTGGTCGAGTTCGTGCTGGATGCACACCGAGAGCAGGCCGTCGGCCTCCAGCTCGAAGGGCTTGCCGTCGGCGTCGAGCGCCTTCACGCGCACGTGCTCGGCGCGACGCACACTCTCGTAGATGCCGGGCACCGAGAGGCAGCCTTCCTCGCCGATATGCTCGCCGGACTTCTCGAGAATCTCGGCGTTGATGAACACGCGCAGGTCGGAGCGGTCCTCGCTGATGTCGATCACCACCACCCGCTTGTGCACGTCGACCTGCGTCGCGGCGAGCCCGATGCCGGGCGCCTCGTACATGGTCTCGGCCATGTCCTTGACGAGTTGGCGAATCGAATCGTCTACGTGTGCGACCGGGGCGGCGCGCGTGTGCAAACGGGGGTCGGGATAGCGAAGGATCGGTAATAGCGCCATAAATGCTTGCCGGGTTAAGTCATTACGTGCAGAATTTCAAGTGCTTTGGCATGCTGTCGGGGTCGCCCCGGCATTCGAATCGAGTCTGCGGATTGGATCCCTCGACCGGCGGAACGCGTTCCGGTAGCGGAAAATCCGGTCCGTTCCAATCGGAAGCGAGCGATGACCCGCATTATATTCCCTCTCCTCTTCAGCGTAGCGACCCTTCTCGGCGCGCCCGCGCTCGCGGCACCGGCCGCCATCGCCGACGATGCCCCCGACAGCCACACCGTCGTGCGCGGCGACACCCTGTGGGGAATTTCGGGCAAGTTCCTCAAGGAACCCTGGCGCTGGCCCGAAGTGTGGCGCCTCAATCGCGACCAGATCCGCAACCCGCACCTCATCTATCCGGGCCAGATCATCGTGCTCGACCGCAGCGGCCCCTACCTGTCGATCGGCCGCCGCGTCGGCGACCAGAAGCTGCAGCCGCAGGTCTATCACGAGGACCTCAAGGACGCCGTCGCAAGCATCCCGATGCAGGACATCGAGCCCTTCCTGACCAAGCCGCTGGTCGTCGACGAGGCGCGTCTGGCCGACGCCGGCACCGTGGTCGCGACCGAGACCAGCCGCGTGTACATGGGCCCCGGCGACACGATCTTCGCCAAGAACATCAAGGAAGACCACAAGGTGTGGCAGGTGCTGCGCCCGGCCAAGCCGCTCACCGACCCGGTCACCCGCGAAGTGCTCGGCTACGAGGCCATGTATCTCGGCTCCGCCCGCGTCACCGAGAACGGCACACCGGCCACGCTCGAGATCCTCAGCGCGGTCGAGGAGATCGGCACCGGCGACCGCCTGGTCGTCACCGACAAGCCGGATATCTTCTCGTACATGCCGCACGCACCGGAACAGGAGGTCGCCGGCCGCCTGATCGGTATCTATCGTGGCGTCGCCGAAACCGGCCGCAACCACGTCGTGACGCTCAGCGTCGGCACCCGCGAAGGCATCGAGCGCGGCCACGTGCTCGCGCTGCACCGCAACCGCGGCTCGGTCGTCTACAAGGACGACGACGGCAACAAGGAAACCTACAACCTGCCCGAGAAGCGTTATGGCCTCGCCTTCGTGTTCCGCGTGTTCGACCGCGTCTCCTACGCGCTGGTGATGGAGACCGACGGCCAGGTCACGGTCGGCGACAGCGTGCGCAAGCCCTGACATCAGCGGTGGAGGACGATCTCGCCGCTTGGCTGCGGCTGACCCTCCTCCCCGGCATCGGCCCCGAACGCCAGCGCAGCCTGCTCGCAGCGTTCGGCCTGCCCGGGCAAGTGTTCGCCGCCGGGCGCAGCGCGATCGCCGCGGTGGCCGGCGCGGACACCGCCGATCTCCTCTTCGCCGCGCCCGACGAGGCGCGCCTCGCCGCAGCCCTCGCATGGGCCGCGGAACCGGGCAACCACATCCTCACCCTCGGCGACGCCGCCTATCCGCGCGGCCTGCTCGAGATTCCCGACCCGCCGGTGCTGCTGTACGTGAAGGGCGATCCGGCGCTGCTCGCCGGCACCGCGCTGGCGATCGTCGGCGCGCGCTCGGCAACGCCGGGCGGCGTCGCCAACGCCCAGGCCTTTGCCGAACATCTCGCCGGCGCGGGCCTCACGATCGTCAGCGGGCTCGCGCTCGGCATCGACGCCGCGGCCCACCGCGGCGCGCTCAACCAGGCCGACGGCAAGACCGTCGCGGTCATCGGCACCGGCGCAGACCGCGTCTATCCCGCCCGCCACCAGGCGCTCGCACGCGAAATCGCCGAGCGCGGCGTCATCGTCAGCGAACTGCCGCTCGGCACGCCCGCGCTGCCGCACAACTTCCCGCGCCGCAACCGCCTCATCGCCGGTCTCGCGCGCGGCGTGCTGGTCGTCGAGGCGGCCGTGGGCAGCGGCTCGCTGATCACCGCGCGGCTCGCGTCCGAGTGCGGGCGCGAGGTGTTCGCGATCCCCGGCTCCATCCATTCCCCGCTCGCGCGCGGCTGCCACCGCCTGATCCGTGACGGCGCCAAGCTGGTCGAGACCGCCGCCGACGTGCTCGACGAACTCGCCTGGGGCGGGACCGCAAGGCCGCCCGCGCAACCGGCCACGCGCAGCGCGGCACGGGGACGCAGGCGCGCCGCGGAGGACGCTTCACAGGCCCTGTTCCCCCCGCCTGTGCCGGATGCGGAGCTGCCGCCCGAGCAGGCCGCGGTGCTCGATGCCCTCGGCCACGACCCGCTCGATGTCGACACCCTGGCCGCACGCAGCGGCTTGACGCTCGATGCGCTCTACGCCATTCTGCTGTCACTGGAGCTCGACGGGCGGATCAGCCGACTCCCCGGCGGGCGCTTCCAGCGCCATTGACCAGACGGTGTGCCGCCATGTTCGACATCTTTGTATACCTCTTCGAGAACTACGTTCACGCCGCCGCCTGCCCCGAAATCGACCAGCTCGCGCGCAAGCTCTCGGCGGCCGGTTTCGAGGAGGATGAAATCACCGAAGCCCTCGACTGGCTGTCGGGCCTGCGTAGCATTTCCGACACCTCGCCGCTCGCGACGACGCCCGCAGCGGGTGCGTTCCGCGTGTATGCGGCCGAGGAAGAGCTGCGGCTCAGCATCGAATGCCGTGGCTTCATTGCCTTCCTCGAGAATGCCGGCGCCCTCGACGCCGGAACGCGCGAAATCATCATCGAGCGCACACTGGCGCTGAGCAGTTTCGGCGTCAGCCTCGCCCGGCTCAAGGTGATCGTGCTGATGGTGCTGTGGCAGCGCGAGCTGCCGCTCGACAGCCTGATCGTCGACGAACTGCTCGGGGAAGAGGCGGACGAAGGCGCGCTTGCGAAGCACTAGGCGCATCCGCGGCGCTTGCACCCTTGACGGCGGCCTGCTTATCATGCGCCGCTCGATCACCCCATACACGAGAACCCGCAGGGTTTTCCAAGGCGGCCAAGCGGCATGAGCAAGCAACTGATCATCGCGGAGAAACCTTCGGTCGCGCAGGACATCGCCCGCGCGCTGGGCGGTTTCACGAAGGAAAAGGACTACTTCGAGTCCGACGAGTATGTGCTCTCATCGGCCGTCGGCCACCTGCTCGAACTGGTGGTGCCCGAGGAGTTCGAGGTCAAGCGCGGCAAATGGACCTTTGCGCACCTGCCGGTGATCCCGCCGCAGTTCGCGCTAAAACCCATCGAGAAGACCGACGACCGCCTGAAGCTGCTGACGCGGCTGATCAAGCGCAAGGACGTCACCGGCCTGATCAACGCCTGTGACGCGGGGCGCGAGGGCGAGCTGATCTTCAATTTCATCGCGCAGCACGCCAAGAGCGACAAGCCGGTGCGCCGGCTGTGGCTGCAGTCGATGACCGCGACGGCGATCCGCGAGGGCTTCGCCCACCTGCGCTCGGCGCAGGAGGTCGAGGGCCTGCGCTCGGCGGCGGTGTGCCGCGCCGAGAGCGACTGGCTGATCGGCATCAACGGCACGCGCGCGATGACCGCGTTCAACTCCAAGACCGGCGGCTTCCACCTCACCACGGTCGGGCGCGTGCAGACGCCGACGCTCGCGATCGTGGTCGAGCGCGAGCAGAAGATCCGCCAGTTCAAGCCGCGCGACTACTGGGAACTGGAAGCCTCCTTCGGCTGCCAGGCCGGCAGCTACGCGGGCCGCTGGTTCGACGAGAAGTTCAAGAAGCCCGAAGGCGACGAGCACGCGACCGCCTTCCGCCTGTGGGACAAGGCGCGCGCCGAGGCAATCAAGGCGAAGTGCGACGGCAAGCCGGGCACCGTCACGGAGGAATCCAAGCCGTCGACGCAGCTCTCGCCGCTGCTGTTCGACCTCACCAGCCTGCAGCGCGAGGCCAACGGCCGCTTCGGCTTCTCGGCGCGCGTGACGCTGCAGATCGCCCAGGCGCTGTACGAAAAGCACAAGGCGCTGACCTATCCGCGTACCGATGCGCGCGCGCTGCCGGAGGACTACCTCGGCACCGTCAAGGACGTGATGCGCGCGCTGCCCGACGACTACGCGCCGTTCGCGAACGAGATCGCCAAGCAGGGCTGGGTGAAGCCCAACAAGCGCATCTTCAACAACGCGAAGATCTCCGACCACTTCGCGATCATCCCGACCGGCACCGTGCCCAAGAGCCTGTCGGAAGCCGAGCACAAGATCTACGACCTGGTCACGCGCCGCTTCCTGTCGGTGTTCTACCCGGCGGCCGAATACCGCATCACGACCCGCATCACGCGCGTCGAGAACGAGGCCTTCAAGACCGAGGGCAAGGTGCTCGTGAATCCGGGCTGGCTCGCCGTGTACGGCAAGGAGGCGGTCAAGGAAGACGAGGATGGCGGCGGCGCGCAGCTGTGCGCGGTGCAGCCGAACGAGACCGTGTCGACCGACGACATCCTCGTGAAATCGCTCGTGACCAAGCCGCCCGCACGCTACAACGAAGCGACCCTGCTGTCGGCGATGGAAGGCGCGGGCAAGATGGTCGACGACGAGGAACTGCGCGCGGCGATGGCCGAACGCGGCCTCGGCACGCCGGCGACCCGCGCGCAGATCATCGAGGGCCTGATCGCCGAGCAGTACATCCACCGCGAGGGGCGCGAACTGATCCCCAGCGCGAAAGCCTTCTCGCTGATCACGCTGCTGAAGGGCCTCGACGTGTCCGCGCTGACCTCGCCGGAACTGACCGGCGAATGGGAGCACAAGCTCGCGCAGATGGAGCGCGGCCAGCTGTCGCGCCCCGAGTTCATGCGCGAGATCGCCGAGATGGCGCGCGAGGTCGTCGAGCGCGCCAAGCGCTACGAGTCCGACACCGTGCCGGGCGACTTCGCGACGCTCGGCGCGCCGTGCCCCAAGTGCGGCAGTGTGGTGAAGGAGAACTACAAGAAGTTCGCCTGCCAGGCCTGCGACTGGAGCGCGTGGAAGATCGTCGCCGGGCGGCAGTTCGAGATCCACGAGATCGAGACGCTGCTGCGCGAGGGCAAGGTCGGACCGCTGACGGGCTTCCGCAGCAAGATGGGACGGCTCTTCAACGCCGAGATCCGCCTCAACGACGACAAGCAGCCGGAGTTCGATTTCGGCCAGCCGAAGGACGACGGCGAGGGCGCGGAGCCGGTCGATTTCTCCGGCCAGGAGCCGCTCGGCGCGTGCCCGAAGTGTGCGGCGCCGGTGTACGAGCACGGCATGGCCTACGTGTGCGCCAAGTCGGTGGGGCCGGAGAAGTCCTGCGATTTCCGCTCGGGCAAGGTGATCCTGCAGCAGCCGGTCGAGCGCGAGCAGATGACCAAGCTGCTTGCCGACGGCCGCACCGAACTGCTCAAGGGTTTCGTGTCGACGCGCACCAAGCGCAAGTTCTCGGCCTTCCTCGTGCGCGGCGCGGACGGCAAGGTGGGCTTCGAGTTCGAGCCGAAGGCACCCAAGGCCGGCGCGAAGGCCAAGGCCGGCGACGGCGCCGCCAAGGACGGCGCGGCGGCGGCCGAGACGGCCGACAAGGCCAAACCGGCAGCACGCAAGACCAGTCCGCGGGCGCGCAAGGGCGTCTGAGCCCGCCTCCGCAACGGCTCGCGCGTCAGCGCGCGACGCGGCCGAGCAGGCTGCCGCTTTCGCCGGCAGGATCGCCGACCAGCACGAAGCCGCGCAGCGCCCCTGCGCGGTCGTGGAACAGCGCCCGCACGCCGCGGGCGGTGGCCGATTCGTGCCATTCGCCGGCGACCGGGGGCGGTTCGCAGAGCGCGACGGCGCAGCACTCCAGGTTCAGGCGCCGCACGCGCGCCTTCCAGCGCATGCGCGCACCGTGTCCCGCGAGCACGTCGACAAGCACCTGCGCGCCGGCTTCGATGTCGTCGCCGAGGGCGAACACGCGCCCGTCGAATTCCGCGCAGCCGCCCAGGGCGTGAATCGCCTCGGCCGAGCTGCGCAGGGCGGCATCGACGACGATGCCCGCCGCGACGTCCAGTCCCGCCGCCCGCGCGAGCTGCACGCGCGGCCGGGTGCCCAGCGCGGCGACGACCACATCGACGGTGAGCGGCTTGCCGCCCAGCGTCGTGACGTGGAGTTCGCCCATGCCCTGGTCGATGCGCTGCACGCCGTCCTCGATGCGAATGCGCACGCCGGCGGTGACCAGCGCGTTGGCGATGCGTTCCGCACACAGGGCGGGAACGCTGCCGCCCAGCAATTTCGGGTCCGACTCCAGCAGGGTCACTTCGCAGCCGCCGCGCTTCAGACTTTCCGCCAGCTCGCAGCCGCGGATGCCGCCGCCAATGACCGCGACGCGCCCGCGCCCCGCGAGTTCGGAACGCAGATAGGCGTATTCGGCGAGGCTGCCGACAGTGAGGACGGACGCGGCGGCGCTGCCGCGCACGTTCGCCGGGCGGACCGAGTCCGCACCGGTCGCGAGCACCAGCTGCGACCAGGCCTGCTCTGGCTGCGCAGGGTTGTCGGTGCGCAGGACGCGGCTTACCGGATCGATCGCGAGCACGCGGCGGTGGGGCGTGATCGTGGCCTCGAAGCGATAGGCCATCTGCTCGGCGGTCGCGACCACCAGTTCGTCCGCGTCACGCCGGTGCGCGAGCCCTGCCGGGAGCTGGTCCTTGGAGTAGGCCGCGGCCTCGTCCGCGCCGATCAGGTGGATCTCGCGCTGGCGGTCGCGCTGGCGCAACGCGCGCAAGAGCGCGTAGCCGGCGAAGCCGGTGCCGACGATCACGAGCGGTGCATCCACGGTACTCCCCCGGGGAAGGCATGGTTTCAACCTAGCCGCCAACGCGCGGGACGGCGCGGCAATCGTTCACGCCGGCCTGCGCCGGCAGGCGTGCTTCAGGCCTACCTCAGGCAAGCTCCAGCGGCGCCACGCGGCCGATCGGGCGCACGCCGGGCAGGTCGCTCTCGAGGATGGCGGTGCGCAGGACGTCGATCGCGCCGCTGCGCGGGTAGGTGACGCGCCACGCAAGCGCGACGCGGCGCGAGGGTTCGGGGTCGGAGAAGGGACGCACCGCGACCAGCGCGTTCTGCGTCGGCAGGTCGTCGGCGGCGGTGCTGGGCAGCACCGTGACGCCGAGGCCGGTCGCGACCATGTGGCGGATCGTCTCCAGCGAGCTGCCTTCCAGCGTGCGTTGCAGGCCGCTGACGTTGCGGCAGTGCGGACACACTTCGAGCACCTGGTCGCGGAAGCAGTTGCCGGCGCCGAGCAGCAGCAGCTGGTCGTCGGCGAGCTTTTCGGGGTCGATGTGCGCGAGCGCCGTCCACGGGTGCGTCGCCGGCATCAGCACGCGGAAGGGTTCGTCATACACGGGCTGGGCGACGATGCCCGCTTCGTCGAAGGGCAGCGACAGCACGATGACGTCGAGTTCGCCGCGCTTGAGCGCCTCGAGGAGCCGCGTCGTGTAGTTCTCGTGGATGATCAGCGGCATGCGCGGTGCGAGCTTGTGCACGCGCGGGATCAGGCGCGGCAGCAGGTAGGGCGCGATGGTGTAGATCACCCCCAGGCGCAGCGGCCCGGACAGCGGATCCTTGCCGGCCGCGGCGATCTCGGGGATCTGCGCCGCTTCCATCAGCACCTTCTCGGCCTGGGCGACGATGCGCTGGCCGGTGGAGGTGATCTTGACCTCGGTCGCGCTGCGCTCGAAGAGCTGCACGCCGAGCTCGTCCTCGACCTTCTTGATCGCGACCGAAAGCGTGGGCTGGCTGACGTGGCACTTCTCGGCGGCGCGGCCGAAGTGGCGCTCGTGGGCGAGGGCGATGAGATAGCGGAGATCGGTGAGGGTCATGGGGGTGCCTGAGCAATGGCATGCGCCGAAGATGTTACTCCGCATGGGCACTTCGGGACACCTCCGGCAACCCGCGCGGTGCCGCTGCCGCTTATACTTCAATTTGTATCAATGTCCCGCCCGACGGGGCTTCAAACAATAACGAACTATGACTTTCCGCCTATCTTTGCGCGCCGTCGCCGCGGCTTCGATTGCCGCGTGCGCTTCCGTCGCGGCAGCCCAATCCGGCATCGGACCGGACGACTCACCGGATCCGCAGCTTCCGGAATCGAGCTATTTCGACTCCCTTCCGGTGGTGCTGACGGTTTCGCGCATGCCGCGACCGCAGAACGAGACGCCTGCGGCGATCACCGTGCTCGATCGCGAGACGATCCGCGCGACCGGCTACCGCAGCCTGGATCGCCTGCTGCGCCTCGTGCCGGGCATGCTGGTCGCGAAGGAACGCGGCAGCGAGCAGTGGGTCAGCTATCACGGCCCGAACCGCGATACCCCGCAGGAGCTGCAGATCCTCATCGACGGCCGCTCGGTGAGCGCGTCGTATTTCGGCAGCTTCGGGCGCAATTCCTTCCCGCTGGCGATCGAGGACATCGAGCGCATCGAGGTCGTGCGTGGCACCGACGCGGCCTCGTACGGCACGAATGCCTTCATGGGCGTGGTGAACATCATCACGCGCCACACCGCCGAGGAGCGCGGCGCGACGGTCTCGGTCGCGGGCGGCACGGGCGAGTATTCGGAGGTCAGCGGCCGCGTCGTCACGCGCTCGGGTCCGCTGGGCCTGCGCATCACCGCGCAGCACCTGCGCGACGAGGGGGTGCACGACCTGAACGACAGTCGCAACCGCCACCGCGTGAGCCTGCGCAGCGATCTGCAGCTGGGCGAGCACGACGAGCTGACCCTGCTCGCCGGCCTCACCGACATCGAGCGCGGAACGGGCTACGCGAACACACCGTTCAATTCCCATCCCGAGCGCGACATGGACACGCGCGAGCACTTCGGCCACCTGCGCTGGCGTCATGCCGCCAGCCCGGACGAGGAGTTCCTGCTGTCCGGCTACTACGCCTACGAGCGTACGCGCAACGAGTGGGCGGTCAACACCGGGCCGCTCCAGGCGATCCTCGGCCCCGCCACGATTCCGGTGAACGACAGCTTCACGACGCGGCGGCAGAACCTCGAATTCCAGCACAACGTCTCGCCCCGACAGGGCCTGAGGCTGAGCTGGGGGGCGGAGTGGCGGCGCGACCGCGTCCATGCGCCGTTCATTTTCTTCGGCCGCTCCGACCCGACCGAGGAAAGCCACCGGCTGTTCGCGAACGTCGAATGGCGGGCGGCGCCGCAGTGGCAGTGGAACTTCGGTGCGATGGCGGAGCGCTTCCAGCACGACCGTACCCGCCTGTCGCCGCGCGTGTTCCTCAACTGGCTGCCGGACGAATCGACGACCTGGCGCGCCGGTTACGCGCGTGCGTGGCGCAATCCGGGAGTCTTCGGCCGCTACAGCGACGTGCGCATCTTCCATCCGACGCTCGGCCTCCTGCTGCAGCATCGCTTCATCCCCAATACGGACATCGACCCGGCGCGCCTCGACAGCTTCGAGATCGGATATGCGCGCCGCTTCCCGGGCCTGCACGGCAGCCTCGACGTGCGCGTGTTCCACGAACGCATCCACGACCAGATCGTGCGCGAGCAAGCCGACGTTCCGATCGAGAATCCGTTCCAGGGACTCGTACAGCGCCTCCTGCCGCCGTCGCAGTGGGCAAACGGGCATGGTACGGTGCGCATCGAAGGCGTCGAGACGCAGTTCGACTTCAGTCCCTGGCGCGACGGCACGCTGCTGCTGCGCCACACGCTGATGCGCGCGCGCGCGGAGGATGCGGGCACCGAAGACAGTGTCGTGCCGTATTCGGCGAGCATCACCTGGATGCAGCACATGGGCGCGTGGCAGAGCGCGCTGACGTTGCTGCGCGTCGGGCCGGTGCGCGCCGGCAACGGCTTCTCGCCGACCTATCGCTACACCGTGCCGGACTACACGACGCTGGACGCGAGCATCGCGCGCGAGTTCCGCCTCGATGGCGGACAGGCGCTCGAAGTGCGGCTGACGGGGCTCAACCTGCTCGGGCGCCACCAGGAGCTGGCGAATTTCCCGGTGCAGCAGGCCTCCGGCGACGACGACCCGGTCAATCGTCTCGAACCGATCGTGATGTTGAGCGTCTCGGCGAACTTCTGACGCATTTGGCTACACGCCGGACTTGAGTCCGGCGCGCTTCGCCCCCAATCTGTGTTGCATGCTGCGGCCGGGAACACCGGTGGCCGCTGTGCGTCTACGCGACGGATTGATGACAACTCAGGGGAAAAGCACAACATGCGCAAGACGATTCTTGTCACCGCCCTGGCGATGGGCCTCGGCTCCGCCTTCATCGATGGCCTCGCGGTGCCCGCGGCGCTCGCCGCGGGCCCGGTACCGACGGCACAGGCGGCCCAGCTCAACCGCTTCGGCCTGCCCGATTTCGGCGATCTGGTCGAGCAGGTCGGCCCCGCGGTCGTGAACATCGCCGTGACGCAGAAGGAAAAGACGCGCCCGATGGGCGAGGACGCCCAGGGTCTGTCGCCCGACGACCCGTTCTACGACTTCCTGCGCCGCTTCGGCGTGCCGACGCCGGGCATGCCCGGCCAGCCGGGGCACGGCAACCGCGGGCCGCGCGCGCAGCGCGGCGTGGGCTCGGGTTTCATCGTCAGCAGCGACGGCTACGTGCTCACCAATGCGCATGTCGTCGGCGAGGGCGAGTCGGAAGTCACCATCAAGCTGATCGACAAGCGCGAGTTCAAGGCCAAGGTGGTGGGCACCGACAAGCGCACCGACATCGCGCTGCTGAAGATCGACGCCACCGGGCTGCCGACCGTGCGCACCGGCGATGCGGAACGCTCCCGCGTCGGCGAATGGGTCGTGGCCGTGGGCTCGCCCTTCGGCTTCGACAACACGGTGACGGCCGGCATCATCTCGGCGAAGGCGCGCCGCCTGCCGGACGAGAACTACGTGCCCTTCATCCAGACCGACGTCGCGATCAACCCCGGCAACTCGGGCGGGCCGCTGTTCAACCTCGCCGGCGAGGTGATCGGCATCAACTCGCAGATCTACTCGCGCTCGGGTGGTTTCATGGGCATCTCGTTCGCGATCCCGATCGACGTCGCGCTCAAGGTCAAGGACCAGATCGTCAAGTACGGCCGCGTCCAGCGCGGCAAGCTGGGCGTGACGATCCAGGGGCTGGACAAGGAGCTGGCGCAGTCCTTCGGCCTCGCCGAGCCGCGCGGCGCGCTGATCGCGAGCGTGGAGCCCGACAGCGCCGGCGACAAGGCGGGCCTGAAGCCAGGCGACGTGGTGCTGGGTGTCGACGGCACGAACGTCGGCGAGTCGGGCGATCTGCCGCGCATCATCGGCGACAAGCGCCCCGGCACGAGCATCAAGCTGGAGATCTGGCGCGAGGGCAAGAGCCGCACGGTGAACGCGACGCTGGGCGAGATGAACCCCGAGACCCTGGCCGAGGTGCCGAGCGGCGGGGGCGACGGCAAGCGCGGCGAGGATGCCGGCGGCAAGCTGGGCCTGGCCGGCCGGGCGCTCACGACAGAGGAGGCGGCGCAGCTCGGCGTGCGCGGCGGCCTGCTGGTCGAGCGCGTGAATGGGCCGGCGGCCCAGGCGGGCCTGCAGCAGGGCGACATCGTGCTGGCCGTGAACAACCAGCCGGTGACCACGGTGCAGGCCTTCCGCCAGATGATGGAGAAGGTCGGCAACCGCTTCGCGCTGCTCGTGCAGCGCGGCGGCACGCGCATCTTCGTGCCGATCCGCACCGGCAGCTGAGCGCCGCGCAAGTCCGTGCCATCCCGCACGCGCCGCGGCGGCGGACCCTCAGTCCGCCGGCCGCGGCCGGCTTGCGCATCCGGCCTGTGTGACCTGGGTCACACGCGCCTTCGCCGTGGAATAAATCCCGATAGACTGCTGTTCATATTCGCGCAGGATCATCGCGTGCCGGTGCACCTGTGCCCGGCCGCCGCTTACGCGGTTTTTTCCAACCACCTGAAACGAGAGAACGAACAATGAAGAAACTCCTCACCCATGCCGCCGCCGGCCTCCTCGCCCTGTCCCTCGCCGGCCTCGCCTCGGCGCAGATGAAGCCCGAGGACGCGATCAAGTTCCGCCAGTCCGGCTACACCTTCATGGCGTGGAACATGGGCAAGATCAAGGCGCAGGCCGTCGATGGCACGACGCCGTTCAACAAGGACCAGGTCGCTGCGGCCGCCAACGCCATCGCCGCGGTTGCGAACTCGGGGATGGGCGCCCTGTACCTGCCGGGCACCGACAAGGGCAAGGGCTGGAAGGACACGCGCGTGAAGCCGGAGCTCTTCACCGACAAGGAGGAAGTCGGCAAGATCGCAAAGAACTTCGTCGAGCAGGCCAACAAGCTGCAGCAGGTAGCGCTGGCCGGCGACCAGGCCGCGATCAAGACCCAGTTCGGCGAGATGGGCAAGGCGTGCAAGGCCTGTCACGACAAGTTCCGCATCGAGGAGTAAATCCTCGGCGGATGTATGTGAAGGCCGGTCGACCGCTTTGTTCCTCCCCCTTCAAGGGGGAGGTTAGGAGGGAGATGGGTTTCTGTCGCGGCTGCATAACCCATCCCCACCCCAGCCCGGGAGTCTCCGCTTCGCTCCGCCGTTCCGCAGGCGCGGAGCAGTGCTCCACGAAACCCCTGCTCCACCCCCTTGAAGGGGAGGGAGCGACTGTGCAGCACTCACGGTTCAGGCCGGCTGTGCCGCCGGGCGCAGCACCGGCGCCTCGCGGATCGGCAGATTGACGACGGCAGCCATCGCGGCGAGCGCCATGTCCGCATACCACATCCACGAGAAGTCGCCGAAGCGCGTGATCGCGATGCCGCCCAGCCACGCGCCGAGGAACCCGCCGATCTGGTGCGACAGCAGCGTCAGCCCGAACAGCGTGCCGAGGTAGCGGATGCCGAACAGCTTGCCAACGATGGCCGCGGTCGGCGGCACGGTCGCGAGCCAGGTGAAGCCGAGGCCGGCGGCGAAGAGGTAGAAGGTCAGCGCGGTCTTCGGCGCCATCAGGTAGATCGCGACGAGCAGCGCGCGCGAGGCGTACATCGCCGCAAGGATGTGCTTGCTGCGGTAGCGCGACACCGAGGCGCCGGCGTACAGGCTGCCGACGATGTTCGACAGGCCGATGATCGCCAGCGACCAGCTCGCGACCGTCGGCGGCAGGCCGCACAGGTCGACTTCGCCGGGAAGGTGGGTGACGAGGAAGGCGATGTGGAAGCCGCAGGTGAAGAAGCCGGCGTGCAGCAGCAGGTAGCTGCGGTCGCCCATCGCCTGGCGCACGGTGCGCCACAGGCCGGCATCCTCGTGCGCGGCGTGGTGGTGCGTGGCGTGCTTGGGATCGACGAGCACGCGCACGAGCGGCAGCGCGGCGAGCGTCATCAGTGCGAGCGACCACATCGCGCCCATCCAGCCGATGCTCTGGATCAGCTTCTGCAGCACCGGCGCAAACACGAACTGGCCGAAGGAGCCGCCGGCGTTGATGACGCCGGAGGCGGTGCCGCGCGCCTCGACCGGCAGGCGCTGCGCCGCGGCGCCGATCAGCACCGAGAAGCTGCCCGCGCCCGAGCCCATCGCCGACAGCAACCCCAGCGACACCACCAGCCCGAAGCCCGAACCCATGAAGGGGGTCAGCGCGCTGCCGAACGCGAGCACGAGGAGGCCCGCGACGAGCACCTTCGCGGCGCCATAGCGGTCCGCGAAGGCGCCGGCGACGGGCTGGATCGCGCCCCACATGAACTGGCCGACGGCGAGCGCGAAGCTGATGGTGGCGATGCCCAGGCCGGTCGAGCTGTTGAGCGGCGACACGAACAGGCCCAGCGACTGGCGCGCGCCCATCGTCACCATCAGGATGCCGGCGGCCGAGAGGGTGACGATCAGCGCGGCGCGGCTGTTGAGGGATCGCAGCATGCTTGTCTTCTTTCTTTGTCGTTATGGTCGGGGTTGGGTCAGGGGGGGCACTTGCCGGCTACTTCTTGCGCACGAACAGCGTGTGCAGACTGCGGCCGAGCGCGCCATCGAGGTCGAACACGGCGGTCGTCACGGTGCCGATGCCGCCCGTGTCGATGATGGTGCGCGCGGACATGCCGAACCATTCGCCCGTCGGATGGCGGTGCATGTTGATCGTCAGGTCGACCGGCACGAAGGTCCAGTGGCGGATGTCGAGCTCGGCGCTGATGCCGTTGGCCGAGTCGAGGATCAGCAGCAGCGCCTCAATGCCGTCGGTCGGCTGGCCGGCGACGAGCGGGATGCGCGGGCGCGCCCACACCGTCGCCGGGCCGGGCTCGATGAAGCTGCCGTCGGCGAAGCGCCATTCGAGCGCATCGGCGTAGGGGAAGTAGTCGACGCCGTGGAAGAACACCTGCGCCTGCGCCTCGGGCAGCGGCGGCACCGCGAAGGGGTCCGCGACGGCGGCGGCGCTCTCGGGCTTGCGCTCGACGCGCCAGGCGTGGGCGAGCAGGACGGGCTTGCCGCGCACGAGCATCTCGCCCTGGATCAGCTCGATGCGCCGACCCGGACGCAGCACGCGCACGCGCAGCTCGCACGGCTCGACCGGCACCGGGCCGAGGATCTCGAAGGTGATGCGTGCGATGTCCAGCCCGAATTCGGACGGGAAGCGGCGCAGCGCCTGCGCGAGCAGCGCGATCGGCGGACCGCCGTGCTGGCTGTCGACCGACCACGGGCCGATCGTGGCCTCGGTGGGCTGGTAGCTGTCGTCGCCGAGCGGCAGGAAGAAGGCCTCGGGAAGCGCGATGCTCGTGTGCATGTTCAGTACCCTAGCGTATGTGACCGGAAATTTAACCGGCTATTGCGGAAACAAAAAGCCGATAATCATTGCTACTACGTCAACGATACATTGACGAATGAGATTTACAGCTGAGATTGACACATGAGCTGGCTCGCAAGCTGGGAAACCTTCGTGAAAGTCGTCGAGAGCGGCAGCATGGCCGCCGCCGCGCGGCGCCTGGACTGCACGCGCGCGCAGGTCAGCAAGCAGATCGGCGAGCTCGAGCGGCGTTTCGGCGTGCGCCTGTTCGACCGCTCGACGCGCAAGCTCTTCCTGACGCCATCCGGCGAAGTGTTCTACCAGCACGCGCTGCGTGCGCTCGAATCGGTGGAGCTGACCGAGGTCGCCGTGCGCAACCTCGGCGACGTGCCGAGCGGGCTGCTGCGCATCAGCGCGAGCGTGGTGTTCGGCCGCATCTGGCTGACGCCGCTGCTGCCGCGGCTGACCGCCCGCTATCCCGAGCTCGAGTGCGAGCTGATCCTCACCAACACGCTGATCGACCTCGCCGAGGACCGCATCGATCTCGCGCTGCGCTTCTGCAAGACGCCTCCCGAGGACGTCGTCGCCAAGCGCATCTTCACGATGGAAACGGTGATCTGCGCTGCGCCCGCCTACCTCGCCCGGCACGGCGCGCCGCGGCAGCCGCGCGAGCTCGTCGATCACCAGTGCTTCAGCTTCCTGCTGTCGGACAACCGCATCTGGCACCTGCTCGACCATACGGGCGCGGAAGTCGCGATCCCGGTGCGCGGCCGCATCCAGTTCAACGAGCCCGCGAGCATCCTCGATGCGACGCTGGCCGGGCATGGACTGGCGATCCTGCCGACCTATCTGTGCTGCAAGGAGCTGGCCGACGGGCGGCTGGTGCGCGTGCTGACCGATTACACGCCGCGCATCGACTTCGGCCGCCACCTGTACGCGTGCTACATGCCCAGCCGGGCGCGCCTGCCCAAGGTGAAGGTGCTGCTGGACGAGCTGGAGGCGCTGCTGAAGCCGGTGCCGCCGTGGGGGAGGCTCAGCGGCTGACGGCGGCCTCCGCCGGCTCGCCGCCCTTCGCTGCGTGGGCGAGACCTTCGAGCACCCACACGCCGAGCAGGCCGCCGCGCGTGGCGACGATCTTCCCGTCGCGATCGACGGCGTAGGCGAGCGGGTTGTCGAGCAGGATGCGCAAGGTTAATGGATCGAGGCGGTTCTCGTCCGTGACGACGGACAGGGTGAGGCCGCGCTGCGCGAGCATGGCGCGCGCGTCGTCATACACGCCGGCCGGAACGACGGTGCGGACCGCGACGCCGTCCTTCGCGGCCATCGCGACGAAACGCTCGATCTCGGCAAGCGACTTGCGACAGGCCATGCATCCGGGGGTCCACAGCACGACCACCGCCGGGCTGCCGGCGGCAAGCTGCACGGCGACCGGTGCGGCGGACAGGGCGGCGAGGTCGGCAGCGCGCGCCGGCATGCCCGCGACGAGGGCGAGCGCCAGCGCCGGCCACGCCAGCCGGCGCGCCCACGCACGCATGCCGACGCCGATTCCCGCAGCGATCCCCACTCCCCCCCGTCCGTTCATGTCACTCGCTCCATCACCATCCGCGTGCCTCGCACGTTCGAAAAGGATCGCCCGCCACGCCGCGGCGCTCATTGACGGGCGTCAAGCACCGCTCGCTGCGGCGGCTTTGACGCCGTCGGGCGCAGGGCTAAGATTCCATGCTTTGCGTTCCCGTACCGCCATGAAGCCCGCCCAGCATCCCACCGCCCTGCGCACCGCACAACTCCTGAATGAAGCCGGCATCGACACGCGTGTCGTCGAGTTCGAGCAGCCGACGCGCACCAGCGCGGAGGCGGCAGCGGCAATCGGCTGCACGGTCGCCGAGATCGCGAAGTCCATCGTCTTCCGCGGCAAGGACAGCGGGCAGGCAGTCGTGGTCGTCGCGAGCGGGGACAACCGCGTCAGCGAGGCGAAGGTCGCGGCCCGGGTCGGCGAAGGGCTCGCACGTGCCGACGCGGATTTCGTGCGCAGCGCGACCGGCTACGCGATCGGCGGTGTCGCGCCCCTCGGCCATGCCCAGCCAGCGAAGCTGCTGCTGGACGAGGACCTGCAGCGCTTCGACACCGTGTGGGCGGCCGCGGGCACGCCATTCTCGGTGTTCCCGCTCAGTCCGGCGCAGCTGCAGGCGCTGACCGGCGCCGCCTGGAGCGACGTGCGGCAGTAAGGCCGCGCTACCATGCGGGCGTCGTCGCGGCCGGCACGGGAGCGGGGGGCGGCAGCAGGCCGCCGGACACCGCCCACACCGCAAACCCGGCGATCGCGAGCGCGACGACCAGCGCGACCGGGCCACCGCCGCGCGCGGCCGGAATCGCCGGGTCGTCCACCGCCTTGATGCCCGTGATCATCGGCCGGATGAGGTTGTCCTTCTTTACGTGCGTGTGCCACATCACCGCGGCCACGTGCAGGCCGACCAGGCCGTACACAATCCATTCGGCCTGACGGTGCAGGCCGCTGATCCAGCCCGACAGTTCGCTCGACACCGCGTGGTAGAGCGGGCCGTAGAAGGCGATGTCGTCGTTGGCGAAGGCGCCCGCGAGCGCCTGCCCGGCCATCAGCGACAGCAATGCGACCGTCGACAGCGCCCCCAGCGGGTTGTGCCCGACGCCGCGCCAGTGTCCGCGCAGGTAGGCGCGGATTTCCGCGGGGGTGGGGAGGAACTGCGCAAAGCGCGCATAGGTCGAGCCGACCACGCCCCACACGATGCGGAACACGACGACGCCGAAGATCGCCAGGCCGATGCGGCCGTGCCATTCCATCGCGTTGCCGCCGATCTTCACGCTGACGATCGCGCTCGCGACCAGCGCCACGAGCAGCCAGTGTGCGAGGCGGGTGGGGAGATCCCACAGCAGGATGGGGTGCTTCATACCTTGCTTCCTTTCTTTGCATTTCCCTTCGCGGCAGGCACCGGTGCGACCGCCGCGCCACCTTCCCCGTAAACAGCGTGGGACGCAAGAAATTCCCCAGGGATGCGCGCGATGTGCGAGCGGACCGCTTTTTTGTTGACCCTGCTCAAATTGCGCGCAAGTAGACCGGCCTACGCCACGCGCATTTCCTATAAGTTTTATATACGCTCCCGCGGCGGGCTCGCTCCGCCGGCGGGGTTTGTCGTCTTTGCGCAATGCCGGCAGCGGATGAAGGATCGGACCATGCGACAGAACCTCTACCTGAAGGCATGCCGGATGCAGCGCCGGGCAGGCGCCGCGATCGCCGGCCTGATGCTGATCCTCGGACTGAGCGGGCCTGCCGCCGCGGCCCCGACCGAGCCCGTAGTGCAGTGGACCGCAGGCGGCCTGTCCGCCGGCACCGACAGCGCCGGCCAGGCGGCCCGCGTCGCGACCGACGCCTGGGGCAACGTCGCGGTGCTGTCCGGCCCCAGCGGCCGCGATCTCGCGCTCACGAGCTATACCCAAAACGGCATCCTGCGCTGGCGCAGCACCCTCAGCCCGGCCTCGGGCACTTTCGTCGGCGACTGGGTGGTCGCGGCGCCGAACGGCGACTTCCTGGCAGTCGGTCACAACGTGACTAGCAGCGGCAATCCGATCCAGATCACGCTCGCCCGATTCGATGCCAATGGTGCGCTGCTGTGGCGGAAGGAGCCGTCGGTTGGCTTTTTCCCGTCGGTCGGGCGGATCGTCGTCGACGTGGACGGCAACGCCTACCTCGCGGCATCAGGACGCGGCACCGGTCGATTCGTGCGGAAGTACAGTCCCACCGGCGAGCTGCTGTGGTCGCAACTGGATGCGAGTGCCGGTGGGTTCGTGATCGCCGCCTCGCTGGCACTGAGTCCGGACGGCAGCGACGTCGTCGTGACCGGCGGCGTCTCGGGTGGCGCGGTGTGGAACACCGCTGTGCATGACGCCGCCACCGGGCTGCAAAAGTGGCAGGCGACGGCGGCGGAAGGTTTGGGCTCGCTGGACGTCGTCGTCGATGCGACGCGCGTGTACGTGACCGGGCAGGGCGCCACGGGTGGCGGGACGCCCGCGCTGGCTTACTACCTCAGCGTCGTGGCCTACGACCGGGCGACCGGAAAGCGCCTGTGGCGGACCGACAGGAAACCCGCAGACAGTTCGGGCGCAGCCGGTTTGCGGATGAGCCTGGCGCCGGACGGCAGCCTGGCCGTCACGGGGCAGGCCAACCGCGGATTCCTCGACTGGTACACGGTGGCACTGGAAAAGACGGGCGCCGTGCGCTGGGAGGCGGTCCGCGATGGCGGATTGAATACCGATGAAATCCCGCGCGTGGTGCTGGTCCTGCCGGACGGCACGACCGTCGTCAGCGGCCCCGGCGGGCCCAACCTCCCCGGCGGCTACATCCCCGGCGTCACCACCGGCTACAGCTCGGGCGGCGCGCGCCTGTGGGAAGCCTTTTCGGCGATGGCGACCACATGGGCGACGGCCCTGCCGAACGGCGACGTCTGTGCCGTCGGCGGCTACGACGCGTTGATCACCTGCTGGTCGGTGCCGCCGAACGACGCGACCGAGCCTCCGCCGCCACCTCCACCGCCCCCGCTGCTCGCTCCGACCGCCCCGACGAACCTCGCGGCGAGTTCGAGCGTGCGCCGCCGGATCGATCTCGGCTGGACCAACACGGCGACCAACGCGACCTCGATCACGGTCGAACGCTGCCTGGGAGGCGGCTGCACGAATTTCGCGGGCGTCTCCGTGCTCGCGCCGACGGTCAGTCGGTGGACCGACGCGAGCGTGAAATCGAGATCGACCTATTCCTACCGGCTCCGGGCGTCCAACAGCGCCGGGACTTCCCCGTATTCGAGCACCGCGACGGCAACGGCGCGCTGAACGCGTCGCTCAACCGGCGGCTTTCTTCGCCTTCGCACGACGGACCGGCGCGGGCGCGGCAGCAGCGCCGCGCCCTTCGTCGCCGGAAGGACGCGCCCGCGCGGCCAGAAACTCCGCGAGGATGCGCGCGGTGTGCGAGCCGGACGTCGCGCACACGTCCGTGACCGGCCCCTGCGCGACGATGCGCCCGCCGCCGTCGCCGCCTTCCGGCCCGAGGTCGATCAGCCAGTCGGCCTCCGCCATGACGTCGAGGTCGTGCTCGATCGCGAGCACGGTGTGGCCGGCGTCGGCGAGGCGGTGCAGCACGCGGATCAGCTTGTCGACGTCGGCCATGTGCAGTCCCACGGTCGGCTCGTCGAGCACGTACAGCGTGTGCTTCTCGGGCGGCAGCGGGCGGCCGCCGGTCTTCGCGCTTTCTCCTGCCCTACCGCGCACTTTCGCGAGTTCCGTAACCAATTTGATGCGCTGCGCCTCGCCGCCGGAGAGCGTCGGGCTGGGCTGGCCGAGCGTCAGGTAGCCGAGGCCGACGTCCTGCAGCAGCGCCAGCGGATGTGCGATCGCCGGATGTGCGGCGAAGAAGTCGACGGCCTCGTCGACCGGCATCGCGAGCACTTCGGCGACGCTCTTGTCGCGCCAGCGCACGCTCAGCGTCTCGGGGTTGAAACGCGCGCCGCCGCAAGCATCGCAGGGCAGCTTCACGTCGGGCAGGAAGCTCATCTCGACGGTGGTCTGGCCCTGGCCCTCGCACACCGGGCAGCGTCCGGCGCCGGTGTTGAAGGAGAAGCGCGACGCGTTCCAGCCACGCGTCTTGGCCTCGAAGGTCTCGGCAAACAGCTTGCGGATCGCGTCCCAGAAGCCGACATAGGTCGCGGGGCAGGAGCGCGGCGTCTTGCCGATCGGCGTCTGGTCGACCTCGAGCACGCGGCCGACCGCCTGCCAGCCTTCGATGCGCGCGCAGCCGACCGGCTCGGCGGCGCTGGTCTGCGCTTCGCCGCGCCGGCGGGCACGCTGCGCGTCAGGGTCTCCGAGCAGCGCGTGCAGGCTGGCGTGAATGACGTCGCGCGCGAGCGTCGATTTGCCCGAACCGGACACCCCCGTGACGACCGTGAGGCGGCCGAGCGGCACGCGTGCGTCGACCGTCTGCAGGTTGTGCAGCGTCGCATCGCGCACGCCGAGGAAGGGGTGCTCGTCGGCAATCGCCAACGGCGGACGCATCGGGTGCTGCAGCGGCGCGCGGAAGCACGCGCCGGTCGCTGATTGCGGCGCGGCCATCAGGTCCGCGAGCGTGCCTTCGGCGACGACTTCGCCGCCGCGCACGCCGGCGCCGGGGCCGAGGTCGATGACGTGGTCGGCGCGGCGGATGGTGTCCTCGTCGTGCTCGACGACCAGCAGCGTGTTGCCGCGGTCGCGCAGGGCTTCGAGCGTGTCGAGCAGCATGCGGTTGTCGCGCGGGTGCAGGCCGATCGTCGGCTCGTCGAGGATGTAGCACACGCCGCGCAGGTTGGAGCCGAGCTGGGCGGCCAGCCGGATGCGCTGCGCTTCGCCGCCGGAGAGCGTCGGCGCGCCGCGATCGAGCGCGAGGTAGGCGAGGCCGACCTGCTGCAGGAAGTCGAGCCGGCCGCGGATCTCGCTGACGAGGTCGCGCCCGATGTCGGTCTCGCGCCCTGCCAGTTTCAGGCTGTCGAAGAAGCCCGACACCTTCGCAACCGGCTGCGCGGACAACTCATGGATGCCCAAGTCCCTGAAGCGCACCGCGCGCGCGACCGGGTTCAGGCGCGCGCCGTCGCAGGACGGGCAGACTTCGTCGGTGACCTGTTCCGTCTCGGCAAGGTCCAGCTCGTTCGCATCCTCGACGCGACCGATGGTGCGCTGGCCGGTGCCGTAGCAGCTCGGGCACCAGCCGTGCTTGGCGTTGTACGAGAACAGGCGCGGATCGGGTTCGGGAAAGCTGTCGCCGCAGGACGGGCAGGCGCGCAGCGTCGAGAAGGTGTGCGGCGTGGCGCCGACCTTGCCGAGTTCGAGCACCTTGACGACGCCCTTGCCGTGCTCCAACGCTTCGGTCAACTGCGTGCGCAACGCCGCCTCATGCTCGGGTCCGACCACCGCCATGCCGACCGGCAGCTCGATCGTGTGCTCGACGTAGCGGTCGAGCCGCGGCCATTTCGCGGTCGGCAGGTAGTCGCCGTCGACGCGCAGCTGTGCATAACCCTTGCCCTTGGCCCACTTCGCCAGCGCCGTGTACAGGCCCTTGCGGTTCGTGACCAGCGGCGCGAGGAGTTCGACCGACGCGCCGCGGTAGTCGCGCAGGATCTGCGCCGCGATCGCGTCGAAGCTCTGCGGCGACACCGGCACGTCGCACTTCGGGCAGTACTGCGTGCCGAGTTTGACGTACAGCAGGCGCAGGAAGGGCTGGATCTCGGTCAGCGTACCGACCGTGCTCTTGCGTCCGCCGCGGCTCACGCGCTGCTCGATCGCGACGGTCGGCGGGATACCGAACAGCGCATCGACGTCGGGGCGCGCCGCCGGCTGCACGAACTGGCGTGCGTAGGCGTTGAGCGATTCGAGGTAGCGGCGCTGGCCTTCGCCGAAGACGATGTCGAAGGCCAGCGTCGATTTGCCCGAGCCGGACAGGCCGGTGATCACCGTGAAGCGGTCGCGCGGGATCGTCAGGCTGACGTTCTTCAGGTTGTGCTCGCGCGCGTGACGGATCTCGATCGCGGGGGCGGCGACCGGGCGGTAGCGCGCGACCGGTTCGGCGAGGGCGGTGGTCGGCTTGCCGAGCGAATCGGCGTACGCCCGCATTGCCACGCCGGTGTGCGACGCGGCGCAGGCCATCGCGGTCTGCGGCGTGCCGGCCACGACCAGTTCGCCACCCGCTTCGCCGCCTTCGGGGCCCAGGTCGAGGATCCAGTCGGCGGCGAGCAGCACGTCGAGGTTGTGCTCGATGACGACCAGCGCATGGCCGGCGTCGAGCAATTTCTCGAAGGCGCGCAGCAGCGTCGCGACGTCCTCGAAATGCAGGCCCGTCGTCGGTTCGTCGAACAGGAAGAGCAGGCGCCCGCCCTGCGATTTCGACTTCGATTTCTTCCCGGACAGTTTCGCGGCTTCGGCAAGGTGCCCGGCGAGCTTCAGCCGCTGCGCTTCGCCGCCCGACAGCGTCGGCACCGGCTGGCCGAGCTTCAGGTAGTCGAGGCCGACGTCGGCGAGCGGCGCGAGCGCGGCCTGCACCGCGGGCTGATCGGCGAAGAAAGCCAGCGCTTCCGACACCGTCATCTCGAGCACGTCCGATACCGACCTGTCGCGCCACTGGAGCTCCAGCACTTCCGGGCGGTAGCGCTTGCCGTCGCAGTCCGGGCAGCGCAGATAGACGTCGGACAGGAACTGCATCTCGACGTGCTCGAAGCCCGAGCCGGTGCAGGTCGGGCAGCGGCCGGTGCCGGAGTTGAAGCTGAAGGTGCCGGGCGTGTAGCCGCGCGTCTTGGCTTCGGGCAGCGCGGCGAACAGGCTGCGGATGGCGTCCCAGGCGCCGACGTAGCTCACCGGGTTCGAGCGCGCGCTCTTGCCGATCGCCGACTGGTCCACCATCACGACGCCGGCGAGCTGGTCGAGCCCTTCGAGGCGGGAAAACGCGCCGGGCGCTTCAGTCGCCTGGCCGAAGTGCTTGGCGAGCGCGGGATAGAGGACGTCCTGAATCAGGCTGGACTTGCCGGACCCCGACACGCCGGAGACGCACACGAGCTTGCCGAGCGGAATCGCGATATCGACGTCGCGCAGGTTATGCTGGCGCGCGCCGACGAGGCGCAACACCGGATCTTCGGCGGAAACCGGGCGCAGGCGACGGCCGGCGTCGACGCGTTTCTTGCCGGCGAGGTAGGCGCCGGTCAGCGAGGCCGGGTCGGCGGCGAGCTCGGCCGGAGTCGCATAGGCGACGATCTCGCCGCCGCGTTCGCCGGGGCCGGGGCCGATGTCGAGCAGGCGGTCGGCGGCGGACATCAGCTGCGGGTCGTGTTCGACGACAACCAGCGTGTTGCCGGCGTCGCGCAGCCGCGTCATCACCGCGAGGATGCGGTCGATGTCGCGCGGGTGCAGGCCGATCGAGGGTTCGTCGAGGACGAACAGGGTGTTCACGAGCGAAGTGCCGAGCGCGGTGGTGAGGTTGATGCGCTGGACTTCGCCGCCGGAGAGCGTGCGCGACTGGCGGTCGAGCGTGAGGTAGGCGAGGCCGACGTTGGCGAGGTAGTCGAGGCGGCTGCGGATCTCGCCGAGCAGCAGTTCGGTGGCTTCATCGAGGCCGGACGGGAGTTCGACGCGGGCGATGAAGTCGCGGACGCGGCTCACCGGTTGGGCCATCAGTTCGTGGATGGCGAGGCCGGGGCGTGCACTGGCGATTTCGGGGCTTCGATCCGCCGCCGCGGAGGCTTCCGCGAAATAGGGGACGAAATAGGGGACAGACCCCAATTTGAGATTCATAAATTGGGGTCTGTCCCCTATTTCGCCTATTTCGCTACCCGCTTTCTTCTCGCCCAGACGCCACAACAGCGCTTCCGGTTTCAGCCGCGCGCCCTTGCACGCGGGGCATTCCGTGTAGCTGCGATAACGCGACAGCAGCACGCGGATGTGCATCTTGTAGGCCTTGCTCTCCAGCCAGTCGAAGAAATGGCGCACGCCGTACCACTTGCGCGGCCACGACGACTCCCAGCTCTTCCACTCGGGGTCGCCCTCGAGCACCCATTGCCGGTGTTCGGGCGGCAGCTCGCGGAAGGGGACGTCCATCGCGACACCGTACTTCTTCGCCATCTTCGCGAGGTCGTCCTGGCATTCGCGGTAGCTCGCGGTCTGCCACGGTTTGACCGCGCCTTCGGCGAGCGTCTTCGACTCGTCGGGAACGACGAGCGAGAAATCGACGCCGATCACGCGGCCGAAGCCGCGGCAGGTGTCGCAGGCGCCGATCGGGGAGTTGAACGAGAACAGGCCGGGCGTCGGATCGGAGTAGTGGATGTCGCAGTCGGCGCAGTGCAGGTCGCGCGAGAAGCGCCACACGGTCTCGCCACCCTCCCCCTGTGCGCGCACCGCGAGCCGGCCATGGCCGTGCGTCATCGCTGTTTCGACCGCCTCGATGACGCGGCTGCGCTCGGCGTTCGAGAAGCGGAAACGGTCCTGCACGACGTGCAGCAGATCGCCACTGTCGGTCGATTCGCGCGCGTGAATGCGCGTGTAGCCCTGCTGGTTGAGGAGTTGCGTGACTTCCTCTTCCGTGAAGTTCTTCGGCACCGGCACCGCGAAGGTCAGTACCAGGCGCGGATCCTCGTCCGTGCAGCGTTCGGCGAGCGCCGCATGCACGCTGTCCGGGTCGTCACGCCGCACCGGCTTGCCGCAACCGCGGCAGTAGAGCCGCGCCGCACGGGCGTAGAGCAGCTTGAAGTGGTCGGTCAGCTCGGTCATCGTGCCGACCGTCGAGCGCGAGGTGCGCACCGGGTTGGTCTGGTCGATCGCGATCGCCGGCGGCACGCCTTCGATGCGGTCGACCTGCGGCTTGTCCATGCGGTCGAGGAACTGCCGCGCGTACGGCGAGAAAGTCTCGACGTAGCGGCGCTGGCCTTCGGCGTACAGCGTGTCGAAGACCAGCGAAGATTTGCCGGAGCCCGAGACTCCGGTGACGACCGTCAGCTCGTTCAGCGCGATGTCGAGCGAGAGATTCTTGAGGTTGTTCTGGCGCGCGCCGAAGATGCGGATGCGGTCGGACATCGTTTATTTTTCTTCCTTGCGCGTCGCGTCCTTTGTGGCGTCGACCGCATCCTTGCCGGCCTCCTTGAGCTTCTCGGCGGTCGCGCGTGCGGCGTCTGCGGCCTTCTGCGCGGCCTCGGTCGTCGCCTCCTTGACCTCGACCGCCGTCTCCTTCGCGCTCTGACTGACTTCCCCGGCGACTTCCTTGCCTTTCTCGACGCCCTCCTTCGCGGATTCGGTCACCGCCTGCGCGGCGGCGCTTGCTGCCTCACCGGCTTTCTGCACGGCTTCGCCCGCCTTCTCGGCGGACTCCTTGGCCGCCTGCACGGCTTCGTCGCCCGCAGTGCGGGCCTTTTCCGATGGGGTCTCACGATTGCACGCGGCCATTCCGGCCGACAGGCTCGCAATCAGCACGACAAACAGGGCCTTTTTCATTCTTTTGCTCCTTGCTGACAGGGTGCTCTCAAGATATCGCCCGCCGCCGAAAGTTCAAGGCGAATGCGGTCCGGAAAAGACGAAGGGCCCGCACTTGGCGGGCCCTTCCGGTCGCGACGCGGTCCGCGCGGATTACTTCACGCGGTTCTTGTACTCGTCGGTGCGGGTGTCGATTTCGATCTTGTCACCGATCTCGACGAAGGCCGGCACCGGCAGTTCGAAGCCGGTCGCGAGCTTGGCGGGCTTCATCACCTTGCCCGAGGTATCGCCCTTCACGGCGGGTTCAGTGTAGACCACTTCACGCACCACAGAGTTCGGCAGATCGACCGAGATCGCCTTGCCGTTGTAGAACACCACTTCGCACTGCAGGCCGTCTTCGAGGTACTTCAGCGCGTCGGTCATGTTCTCGGCTTCGACTTCGTACTGCTCGTAGTCGGCATCCATGAACACGTACATCGGATCGGCGAAGTACGAGAAGGTCACTTCCTTCTTGTCGAGCTGGACGACTTCGAACTTGTCGTCGGCCTTGTACACCGACTCCGACGGGGCGCCGGTGAGCAGGTTCTTGAGCTTCATCT
This sequence comes from Aromatoleum toluolicum, assembly GCF_012911005.2. Taxonomy (GTDB): domain Bacteria; phylum Pseudomonadota; class Gammaproteobacteria; order Burkholderiales; family Rhodocyclaceae; genus Aromatoleum; species Aromatoleum toluolicum. The sequence continues at coordinate 110,448 of NZ_WTVS01000010.1, forward strand.
TCACGACCGCTGAGTTGCGGCCGGACTTGTTGTATTCGGCCTTCTGCACGACCAGCGGGTCGCTGCCAACCATGATGACGTTGCCGGAGCGGAGTTCCTGTGCGGTTTTCATGCTGTTTCCTGGTGTAGATCGGGCGCGGACATTTTGGCCGCACATTGTAATAAACCGGCTATTTTACCGTTAGTTCTGCAAATTGCACCAGTACCGACGCGAGATCCTGCCGGCTCGCGAGATCCTCCGACCAGCGGCGCGTATGTGGCGCCAGCCGTGGCAGCGCCGCATCGAACGCGGGCCACGCGGCGGCCAGGCTCCCCTCGCCGTTCCACGCCTTCCACAACGCACGCGTCGCATCCGCCGCGCTGTCGTCGAGTCCGGCGAGGTAGCGGTCGAGGAAGGCGTCGAGCTTGTCGTGATGCACCGCCTCGTCCTGCTCGTAGATGTGCCACACGAAAGGCTGCGCCGCCCACTGCGCGCGCACGAAGGAATCCTCGCCGCGCACGAAGTTGAGCTCGCACGCCCACAGCAGGCGGTCGTAGTCGGCGGCGTCGAGGAAGGGCAGGATCGCGGCCGTCAAGCCGCCCGCCACCAAGATCTCGTCCGCCGGCGCGTCCGTACGCCCAAAGAAGCGCAGCACGTCGCCCAGCACGCGGCCTTCCGGCACCAGCAGCAGGGTCGGGCGCGGCGCGGCGGCCCACAGGCGCAGCAGTTCCGGCAGCTGCGGCTGCTCGTAGGCGAACAGCGACACGAGGCGCGCGCCGTCCGGCACCGCCGGGATGCCAAGGCCGGCGAGCCAGTCGTGGCACGCGGCCGCATCGGCCTGGAAGCGCTCGCGCGCCGCGATCAGGCCCCGTTCGCGCAACAGGCCGCCGCTGCGTGCGGTGAAGCCCGGAAAGCAGAAACGCTTGGTCAGCGGCAGGCGCGGATGCGGCGAGCTCAGGCCGTGACACCCCTCGACCCAGTCCTCGGCCGACAGGTATTCGAGATTGATCCACTGCGGCCGCGGCGTAGCGGCTGCCATCGCCGCGACGTAGGACGCAGGCGGCTCGCAGGCGAAGGCCTCGACGACCGCACGCGCCGGCTGCACGTCGGGAAAGGGCTCGCACCAGCGGCGCACTTCGACGCCCTGTGCGCACAGCGAATCGCCCGCTGCTGCTGCGGCCGGACACAGGCGCGCGAAGGTCGTCCAGTCGTCCACCCACAGCCTCACCGAGCACCCATGGTCATGCGCCAATGCCTTGGCCAGCCGCCAGCAGACGCCGATATCCCCGAAATTATCCACAACCCGGCAGAAGATGTCCCAGTCGAACACGGACGGGGCGTCGGAAGGGCTCATGGCAGTGGACAAGTGCGGGAAAAGGACGGGAATGCTTTGTGGGAAAAGGGCTGGACCGGAACGGACCGGAAAACAGGACACAATCGACACACAGGTGAACCCGGGGCTTATCTACGGACTTTTACCGTCGCGGAGTGCCCGCAGGCACTGGCGAAGCCGGACTTATCCACAGAAAACGCCTCACTATATATATCTTTATCTTTTAATTAAAACCAAATACTAAAAGCACAACCCCGGACGCCTGCAGGAGTGACGGGGTGCGCCTTTGGCTACTCCCGGCCAGCCGACAAGGACGCGTTTTACACATGAAGTCCGGTCGGGCACCCTGTTCCTCCCCGTCCGGCACCGCCGGGATGCCAAGGCCGGCGAGCCAGTCGTGGCACGCGGCCGCATCGGCCTGGAAGCGCTCGCGCGCCGCGATCAGGCCCCGTTCGCGCAACAGGCCGCCGCTGCGTGCGGTGA
>NZ_WTVS01000110.1 GCF_012911005.2 Aromatoleum toluolicum
CCCCTCCGCCGCCGCCCGGCGTGCGCTGACGCGTGTCGCGGCGGTGATCGTCGGGCCTGCGTTCAATACTTCACGCCAGACCGGCGCGACGCCTCGCTATGCTGGATCTCCTCGACGCCGGACAGAGACCGCGTCGGGGCGAGCAGCGCTGTACGGGCGGCTATTACGGGTGCAGCCGCGCCGATCGGCGATTCCGTGCCGCAACCCTGCGACCGTAGCGGAGGACCGCCATGTCTGATGAGTCGAATTCCCGCCCTGCCGGGCCGACCAGCCCCTGGCACAGGCTGAGGAAATCCGCCGGCCGGCTGCAGGACTGGTTCGCGATCCAGTCCTCGCTGATCAAGTTCCTGGTCGTGGCGATCGCGCTGCTGATCCCGCTCTCCGGCATCTATTCCCTGATGCTGGTGCAGAAGCGCGCCGTGCTGGCCGACGAGGTCAAGGCGATGGCGGTCGCCGGCGGGGCGGGGGTGTGGACCTTCGACGAGAGCGTGCCGGTGGTGCTCGGCAGCGGCTCGGTGCTCGGCTTCCTCGACGCGAACCCCGTCGAGCGTGTTACGGTGATCTACGAGCCGCTGATGTGGAACCTGTCGGAGCGCATCATCCTCGTGCAGTCGCAGGGGCAGCAGCACGCCTACTATCCGAGCGACCTGGAGACGAAGATCTTCGCCGACAGAGCCGTCTCCGCGCCGTGGTCCGCGCGGCTCGCCTTCATTCCCCGCGCCGAACTCGGCGAGGGGGCGCTCAAGGTGTTCGAGCGTCTCGACCAGCGCTTCGCCAACGGGCGCCCGCGTTCGGCCGACGACGGCTGGCGCTCCGCGGCCAGCGGCGTGCTGTCGGGCGCGCTGATGCTGGGCCTGCTGGCTTTCCTGTTCCTGCAGCTGCGCGGTCAGTTCAAGTCGCTGAAGTTCATCGAGCCCGGGCAGGTGAGCGGCACCATCGACGAACTGGTCGGCATGGACGACATCAAGGCCGAGGTCGCACAGATCAAGGACCAGTACGAGCGGCGCGCGCTGTACGCCGAATACGGCATCCGCAAGCCGTTCAACGTGATGTTCAGCGGCCCTGCGGGCACCGGCAAGACCAAGCTCGCGAGCTACCTCGCAAAGGAACTCAAGCTGCCCATCCTGTTCCACTCGGCGGCGAACCTGGAGACCGGCTTCGTCGCGGGCGGCGCGAACACCCTCAATCGCATCGTGTCGATGGCGAAGCGGCGCAAACGCTGCATCGTGTTCCTCGACGAGGCGCAGGATCTCTTCATGAAGCGCGGTGGACGGCGCAAGTTCGACGACGATACCGCCAACACCCTGCTCGCCGTGCTCGACGGCGTGCGCAGCAAGGACGAGGCCGAGATCATCTGGATCGTCGCGAGCAACTTCAACAGCCAGACGATGCAGATGGACGAGGCGATGCTGCGCCGCTTCCAGATGAAGGTGGATTTCCGTCTTCCCAACCGCGAGGAGCGGCTCGCGATCATCGAGCATTACCTCGCGCAGCGCGCCGACAAGGTGCTGCCCGGCCTCGATCTGAGCCACCTCGTCGGCGTCACCGAAGGACGCAGCCCCGCCGACCTCGAGACGATCGTCAACCAGGCCGGCATCACCGCGGTGCAGGCGGGCGAGATGATCGGCGCCGACACGCTGATGCAGGCCGCCGAGCGCGTGCTGGTCGGCAACGTCAATTCCAACACCACCGACGAACGCGAGCGCGATCGCCGCATCATCGCCGTGCACGAGTGGGGCCACTTCCTCGTCGACCTGCAGCGCGAGCGCGAGGTCACCAACGACGACTGGGACCGCATCCTCGCCGACATGAAGACGATCAAGATCTCGCTGAAGGCCATCCCGCGCAGCAACGCGCTGGGCTTCGTGTTCCACAAGCAGGGCACCAACCTGCTCAAGACCAAGGGCGACATCGAGCACGACGTGCGCGTGCTGCTCGGCGGCATGGCCAACGAGGAGCTCTTCTTCGGCGAGGACGGCACGACCAACGGCGCGCACAACGACATCACCCGCGTCACCCAGCTCCTGCATCACGCCGTCGGCGAGATGGGCATGTACCGCAAGACGCGCCTCAACTTCGGCGCGCTCACGAACGACGGGCAGGGCGGCAGCCGCGCCCTCGACGAGGAAACCCGCAGCATCATGGAAGCGCAGAGCGAACGCCTGTATGGCGAGACCAAGGCCTTGCTGGTGGAGCTCAAGCCGCTGACCGAATTCCTGGCGGACAAGCTGCTGGAGGCTGGCGAGATGAACCTGGACGAGGCGCTGGCGCAGATCCGCCGCTTCGAGGAAGCGCGTGCGGCAGCGGTTGCGGGAAAGGGGACGAGGTTGAGCGCTGCGGGATGAGGTCCTGATCCCGCGGTGCGCGCGACGGGCCGGCGCGCCGGTCAGGGCGCGAGACGCAGCTCCCAGATCCCCGCCGGCGGCGTGTTGCGCCAGACCACCGCGGTGCGTTTCCAGCGCAGGTGGCGTGGCGCAGGGAAGGGCGCACGCGGGTGGTAGGTGAACTGCACGAGCTTGCGTTCCGCGTTGTGCGCGAGAAAGCGGCACAGGCTGTGCGCGGTCTCGTGCGCGACGTGTTCGGGAAGCGAGCGGAACGGCAGGCTGGAGACGAGCACGATCCGCCCCGGGTGGTCGAACAGCGAATCGACCACGTGCCGTGCCGTCGCCTGGCGCACGTCCGCGGCCGGATAACGATGGCGCAGGCGCTGCGCGAGGGCGGCCTGCAGTTCGACCGCGATCAGCGGCACGTCGGGGAGCTTCGCCAGCAGCGCGTCGGTAACCGGACCGGTGCCCGCGCCGAGCTCGACGACGAGGTCCGCGCCTTCCGCCGCATTCGCCAGCGCGTTCGCGAGTGTGCGCGATGATGGCAGCAATGTGCCGGTCGAGCCCGGATTGCGCAGCATCGCGACCAGCAGCTGCAGGTGTGCGGACGGGGTGGCGAGGCGGAACATGGATGCCATATTAATCAGGCCCTCCGGTCCGTGGGCGGATGCTTGCGTGTGGAGATGTAACGACGGCAGGCGGCGACGCCCGCGCGGCAAGCGCGAGTCGGGGCGGCTTCTATGCTGCAGTGTAGTACCACGGGACGATCGACGCGCGCAGCTACTCGTCAGGACGAGCGCAGCACTTCGTATCGGGCAGGTGGAATACCGTGCGGCAAGCCAAGCCGGCCGCCGGACTCGGCCGCGTCAGCGGTTCGCCGGTTCTGCAGGCTGCTTCGGCTCTTCCGGCACGTCCAGACCCCAGTCGCCGTATTCGTACCAGTCTTCGCCGAGCATTTCGGCGGGGTGCAGGGTGCGGCCGGAACCGTTGCCGCAGGCGAGCGAATCGGCCGGGCAGTACTTGTCGCAACCCCAGCAGATGCGTTCGGGGTGCTTGGGATGCAGGGGAAACTTCTTGGCCATGTCGGGGAGCCTCGTGACCGCTTGGGATGCGGGTTCTGGAAATATCCGACAAGTTTACTCGGTCATCGTTGGCGGGCTTTGATGACCGTCAAGACTGTCCGCTGCCGCGGCGGCTGCATCGCGGGCGCGGGCGGCGTATAGTCGCGTCTCCGCAGATTGCCCCGTTCGCCGCTCCCGTTCCACGCGCGACGCGGGCGCCACCGCCGCCAACTCGAGATGTCACTGCCCCGCTTCGATCCCGCCGAATATTCCGGCCAGCTCGCCGACAAGGCCGCCCGTTTTGCGGGCGATTTCGCGCCGCTGGGCGTGCCCGCGCCGGAGGTGTTCGCCTCCGAGCCGCTGCACTACCGCCTGCGCGCCGAGTTCCGCATGTGGCATCACGGCGACGGTCTCGTCGACTACGCGATGTTCGCCGCCGACGACCCCAAGACGCCGGTGCTGCTCGACGACTTCCCCGTCGCCGCGGCACCGATCTGCGCGCTGATGCCACGCCTGCGCGACGCCCTGCGGGCAAATGATGCGCTACGGAAGAAGATCTTCCAGGTCGATTTCCTCGCGACGCTGAGCGGCGAGCTGATGGTGAGCCTGGTCTACCACCGCGCGCTCGATACGGCCTGGGAAGCGGCGGCGCGCGCGCTCGCGCACCAGCTCGGCGTGCAGGTCATCGGCCGCAGCCGCAAGCAGAAGATCGTGCTCGACCGCGACTGGCTGCTGGAAGAGTTCGACGTGGATGGCCGGCGCCTGCGCTACCAGCAGATCGAAGGCAGCTTCACGCAGCCCAACGGCGGCGTGAATCGCCAGATGCTGGGCTGGGCGCGGCGCCAGGTTGCGGGCGTGGGCGGCGACCTGCTGGAGCTCTACTGCGGCAACGGCAACTTCACCATGGCGCTGGCGCCGCTGTTCGAGCGCGTGCTCGCGACCGAGGTCAGCAAGTCCTCGGTGCGCGCCGCGCACTACAACATCGAGGCGAACGGCGTCGACAACATCACCATGGTGCGCATGTCGAGCGACGAGATCAGCGACGCCTTCGCCGGCGGGCGCGCATACCGCCGCATGAAGGACGTCGACCTCGCCGGCTACCGCTTCTCGACGCTGTTCGTCGATCCGCCGCGCAGCGGCCTCGACGACGCGACCGTCAAGCTCGCGCGCGGCTTCGAGCGCATCCTGTACATCTCCTGCAACCCGAACACCCTGCGCGACAACGTCGCCGCGCTCGCCGACACTCACGAGATTTCCGCTGCGGCGGTGTTCGACCAGTTCCCCTACACCCATCACCTCGAAGCCGGCCTGCTGCTGACGCGGCGCGGCTGAGCGTCGTGGTCGGCGCCGCACACGCGTCTTCCGGCACCAACGCGATTCACGGTCTACGATGAATAGCCGCCCGGCATGATGCCGGGTGGCAGTCCATCCCCGCGGCTACATGGACGGCAAGACCATAAGAATCACAAGACGAGGGCGAACGTCATGGAATGGTTCGACAACATCAGTCTTCGCGCCAAGCTGCTCATCAGCCTGGGTGTCGCCTGCGGTTCGCTGATCCTCGCGATCGCCTTCTGCCTCTACCAGCTCGACAAGATCATCCGCACGTCGGACGAGATTGCCGATACCTGGCTGCCCTCGGTCCAGCTCGTCGGCCGCATCAGTCAGGAGCGGCTGCGCTACCGCGTGCGCAGCCTCGAGTTCATGCTGCCCGGCAGCCCCGAGGAAAAGGCGAAGATCGAGCAATCCCTGTCCGAACTCGATGCCGCGCTCGGCAAGGCGATTGACGACTACGAGCGCCAGGACATGTCCGATGCGGAGCAGCGGCTCCTCGGCGAGATCCGTGGCGCGGTCGCGAACTACCGCGATGCGGTGCGGAAGGCCGTCGCCCTCGCCAAGGAGGGCCGGGAGGACGAGGCGCAGACGCTGCGCCGCGACGAGTGGGTAAAGCGCGCGAACGAGCTGCGCGACAGGACCGATGCGCTGGTGCAGTTCAACCGCGACGGCTCGGCCGCGTCGAAGGCGCGAATTGCCGCTTACGCGCAGGACGCCCATGTGTGGACGCTGGCGGCGACGGCGATCGCCCTCGTGATCGCGGCCGTGGTGTCCTACCTGATCTCCCGCCGCATCATCGAACGGGTCCAGTCGGTCGCCGAAACGTCGCGGCGCATCGCGGGCGGCGACCTGACCGGAGCGATTCCCGGCGGCGGCCGCGACGAGCTCGGCCAGCTGATCCGGTCGATGCGCGAGATGCAGGAGTCCCTGCGCAGCGCGCTCGGCGAAACCCGCCGCAACGCCGACCGCATCACCGATACGTCGCGAGAGCTCGCCGGCAACGTCGAGCAGCTCGAACGCAGTGCCGGGCTGCAGGCCGAGGCGTCGACGTCGATCGCCGCGAACATCGAGCAGCTCACCGTGTCGATCAACCACATCTCGGAGGCGACAACCGACGCGAGCCGACTCGCGGGCGACTCGGACCGCCTCGCCGAGACCGGCAGGACGAACATCGAGCGGCTCGTCGGGGAGATCCAGGGCGTGGCCGTGACCGTCGAGCAGGCGGCCGACGAGGTCCGGAAGCTCGCCGAGCAGTCGCAGAAGATCTCGCTGCTGGTGGCGGTGATCAAGGACATTGCCGACCAGACCAACCTCCTCGCCCTCAACGCGGCGATCGAGGCCGCGCGCGCGGGCGATCAAGGGCGCGGCTTCGCCGTGGTCGCCGACGAGGTTCGCAAGCTCTCGGAGCGCACGGCCCACTCGACGACGGAAATCACCACCACCGTCGATTCCATCCTTGCGGCCACGCGCCAGGTCGTCGACGGCATCCATTCGGGCGTCCATGCCGTGAACACCAGCGTCGGGCACGCGCGGGACACCGGTGCGGCGATGGCGCTGATTCAGGACAAGGCGAAAGAGGTCGCGACGGTCGTCGCCGGCGTCGCCGACGGCCTCAAGGAACAGACCGCGGCGGCCACCGACGTGGCCCAGCGCGTCGAGCAGATCGCGACGAACGCCGAGGCGTCGAGCAGCGCGACGTCGAGCACCGCGGCCTCGGCACGCACGCTGAGCGGCATCGCGGAGGAGATGCAGGGCATGGTCGGCCGCTTCCGCGTGTGACGCGGCCGCCCTCGGACCTCAGTGCCGGCGGGGCCGCGTGCGGCGCGCCGGCGCGGGCGGATCGGGAAGGTCGGCGTCCTGCAGCGGATAGGAATCGGCGAAGTAGGCCGGCCCCTTCATGATCAGCACGATCACCGCGCCGATCGCGAGCACCGTGACGCTGCTGAAGGTCAGCCCCAGGATGCTGATGCCGATGATGTCGGCAGTGGTGATGCTCGCCGTGGGATCCGGGCCGATGCCGGCCCAGGCCATCAGGCGGGCAAGTGCCGGTGCCAGCGCGGCGACCAGCATACCGCCCGCCAGCACGAAGGGAAGCCGCACGAGCAGGCTGCGTTCGAACGCCGTCGAGACGGCGTTTCTGTCGGGGGAAATGGGGGAGTTCATGGCGACTCCTTTCGTTCTGGTCGGAGTTTGACGCCGCGGGGCGCGGATGATTCCGCAAACCCTTTACGGGACATCGCGGGACGACCTTCGGCGCGCACAGAATGACAGCTGCTCGGGCGCTCTCACGTGAGCGGCGACGGATCTACTGCTTTCAATACGTTACACAGCATCCTGACAGACGCCGAATGTCATCGCCTGCAGTGCAGCGGGATTTCCTTGCTTTCCTCGGCGGATGGCTTCCTTGCGAAGCTGTAATAGCAATTGTGCGTCCCATCATCCACGTCAGGCCACTTCGTGTGAATCATGACATTGGTTATTCGCCATCCGACTTCGGTTTTTCTCATAAAGTAGAGACTGCGGCCAAGTGAAATTTCTTCGCCCTCAGTCAATACGGATACCTTGGCCCAGGAACCGTTCACCTCTGGAGTGTTGATTTTCGGTTTGGGAATCGAAATATAGCGGGTCGCTGAAGAGAGATTCTCTGCATCCAGATTGGGATATCTGTAATCCGCGTCGCACTCGGTCGTTCCAGAGCGATTATTGCGTTTACTTATCGCACTTTCTTCGAAGAAGGTGCGCAGAAAATCACAGTGCCGAGTTGGGTCGAACTTCCCCCTGGATTTTGAAGTTCGATTTAACAGAAACGGGCTCCCCTCTTTCTCTGAAAATCGTCCGAGACTGAACGTGTCTGGGTCATATGAATAGATTTTCTCCACAAAGTTCTTGACCTCATTCTGATCGATGGTGGTGTCCTTGCCGAGAGAAATGCCTGGTACGATCAGCGATATGAAAAAATAAAGTAGCAGTTTCGCGACGAATTTCATGCCTTATTTATTTAAATTTTCAGATATTTTTAGAATTGGCGTATAAAGTACGCCATGTTACTTGGAGTTTTTTCGGCGGAAAGACGGTGCGAGTTTTCGTTGCCACCAGGAAGGCTGGTCAACTCTGAGGTTAATCCGCTAACCGCTTCGTCGATCCTGCCAGTCCGTACCAGATGTAGGACTCCGAGATCCTCAAGTTTCATTACAGCGATTCGATCTTGCATTGCCCGACTAAATCGATCTCCTTGCGATCGGATCAATCCATTGTTAAATACTTTTTTCCAAGTGGTATGAATAATCTGATAGGCGCCAGCGGCAGTGGAGCCATTATCCGGCTTTGATAGCCCTTCCCACGGGCGTCCGCCGTGCGTGCTCACGGAAGAACAGTGCTCAGCGCCATCGAATACTCAACGGTGGGTGATTCAGACGACCGAGGGTTTAACGCGCCATAGCTTTCTGGCGACTGGAGGTGCCTGCCTCGCATTCACGTAGTCGCATACGTGCCGCGGCGATGGTCTTGTAGCCGTTGGGGTTGCCCAAGCAATCGTCCCGCTGTGCGATCCGGAGCGCGCCAGGCGTGGGGTCGAAGTGCAAGGCGACGGTGGTGACGAACTCGGGCGGATCGTTACGGGCCTCGGCGGGCTCGGCGCTGTCGGAATATCCTAAGGTGACCAGCAGCGTGTCTGGCACTACCTGTCCCACGGACATTGCCTTCACATCTTGGCATCGGGGTTTGCCTTTCAATAGACGGCGGTCGCGCGCAATGTAGAGCGGGATAGCACCGGCAAGACTTAAAGTATCCGATTCGAACAGGAAAAGTTGGCAGGTGGTGTGGCGGTCCACTATCCAGTCGCAATCAAGGGAGTTGCTATCACAGTCGGATAGAGGATCCAGATTAGAGGTGTACCAGGCAATGGTGCTCAGATATTTCCTGCCGGAAATCATCCACCCGAATACGGAATTTCCACCTCGCACGCGGCCGTTCTGCACCCATATGTTGTGCCTAAACATCCCTTGGGTGCGGGATGCCGCGTAGGTCTTGATCGATTGTTCGATAGGCAGAATTGACGAGGTGACATCGATCGTCTTGTCGAGCGCAATTTCCGCTCGGGACAGGGGGGCTACAACGAGCGTCAATACAAGAAGAACAACTACTGAATACCGGGAACGCACGGGCGCATCCTCCCCTCAAGTGAATGCAGAATATGCGAGGCTGACATAGCTGCGTCGCAGTAGCACGGGATTTCCTGCGTCTGTCTTGTAACCGCCTTTTTTGTGCTTGGCGATTTCTCCGGCGTTGACGAGTTGGGTGACCGCATCAATGGCAGCGTCAGTGATGCCATCGTCGGCTGCTTTCCAACACTTCTTGTCCAGCCAGAACGAAACTGCCGAACGGACTGCGTAGGGCATCTGGGCAACTAGATCAGGCTCCTCACAAAAATCCAAGTTACCTTCCCAGATTGCCTTATGTCTGGATGTGAATTTGGCGTAATTGTCACGTCCAGTCAGCTGCTTCATTCCCCGACCACGGAAGCTCCAACCGTCGGTGGGGGCGGTGTTACCCAGCGTTGGTCCGACTCCCTGCGCCCCATACACGTTATTGGCAATCGTCTCTTGAGCGGCGGCTTTCTTTTGTGTCGTGCCGTTTGGCAGTTTCATGACACCGCGACCGTCAGCTTCCGCTTCCTTCGGGTGCCGCGTGTAATAGCCGAAGGTGTTCTTTAGCCCTTCCGGGCTGTAGTCCAGGCTCTCCGCGGCACCCGAGAGCGTCGGGCCGGCCTCGCGCTTGATCTGCCCGAAGAAGTGCGCTCGCCGAATGGCTGTGTCGAGCTTGTATTTGACGAGATCGGCATTGAGTTCATCCGCCACTGCCTGCAAGTGTGCGTCGGTTGGGGCGCCGCCCTTGTTCTTCGGGAAGATCGTGCGCAACTGAGCGACCGTGATCTGATCAGGTACAGCCCGTTCTGCCGGAAACAGCGGATTGCCTCGCTCGTCGTGCTCGGATGGTACGGGGTGAATACCCTGGTTGGTTTCGGGCGACGGGCCTGATGGCGGCGCAGGCCGCGGCGTTTGAGGTCGAGGGGGTGGTGTCTGCGGTCTTTCCGGTGTGTCTGTTCGGCCCAGCACCTTGACGGTGTTCAGGCATTTTCGGGCGAGGACCGGCTTGGCAGCCAGGGGTGTCACCGGGTCGAGTTCCTTGTAGTCCTTGCGCTGGCGGGACCAGACTGACACCCGAACCGGACCGAGTGTTCGCGGCTGGAGCTCGATGCAGTAGTTTTCTTCGGAGGTGGTTCCGGCCAGTTCCAGGCCGTCGAACCGAATCTTGTATTTCACACCGTCGAGCGCCTTCATGTAGCGGTTGACGAAACACACCATGATCTTGCCCGGTTGCACCGCTGACGGCGTCTCGGAAGACGCGGCAAGAATAGCGCTGTCATCCAGGAAGGACTGGACCTCCTTCGCCATCCGTTCCAGAAAGTCTTCCCAAGCGCTCATGCGAGTTCTCCCGGCTCGCGAACGTCATCTACGCTATCGATGAAATCCGTCCATTCACCATCCCCTGCCAGCAGTTCAATAGGCTCGGCATTTGCCGTACTGATCACGAAGCTGCGGTTGAGATCATCGAGAGCCCCTCTGGCAATCAGCTCCGGCGTTTCGCCACGCGTCCACACTTCAAAGTGCGTACCCAGCAGCGCAGGGTCATTGTGAATCAGGCTCCCGGTATCAAATACCGCCGTGCAAGACTCGCCCGCGTTCGAAGAAAATGCGCCCAAGCGTGACACCGGGAACTGCGGCAATTTCACCGCCGCCGCCTTCGGCCCAGTCAAATTCTTCCTGCTCGCCTTCAGCTTGACGGCGCCCGGGGCATGCAGCTGGATGTTCCCGCCCTCGATCCTGAGATACGCCCCTTGTGCAGTGGCGAGGATGTGCTTGCGGGCGCTGGCGGATAGCGCGGCGGTGGTGCTGGCGACGGTCACCTTCCGGTCGGCAGCGGCGGTGAGTTTGCCGCGCTGGCTTTGCACGCTGACCTGGCCGCTGGCGGCATGCAGGTGGATTCCGGTTTCGGTGATCGGCTGCGATCCCGTGTCCGCCTTGCCGGCCGTGAACAGGGCGAGGCCGCGGGCGACCGCAATGCTTTGGTTACCCTGGCTGACGAGCTGGGTGTCGCGGCTTGCGGTGACAAGGTTCAATTCGGCGGCGACGATCAGGTCCTGCGGGGTGAGCTGGGCGATGCCGGCGGGGGCGCTGTATTGCACGCGCGGGGCGGACCAGGCGGCGACGGTGCCGGTGCCGCCGCCGGCGGCGAGGAAGTTGCCCGCCTTTGCCGCATCGGGTTCGGCACCCTGACGGTCCGTGGTGCTGCGCAGGACGTCGAGGGCGCGCTCGAGCGAGGCGCCGGCGGGCAGTGTTTCGGGCGTGTCGTCGGCGCCCAGGCCGGCGTGGTGCTTGTGTGCGATCGCGGCGAGTCCCTTGACGAGGTCGTGGGCTTCTTCGCTGCGTTCGATCGCTTCACGGCTGTCGAGGTGGTGGCCGTGGGCGTCGGGCCGGGCGTCGGCGCTGACGAGGAGGCCGCGGCCGGCGCGGGTGGCGATCGCGGCGCGGGTGGCGAGTTCGGCGCCGTGGCCGCGGCTGGCCTCGCGCGCGTTGCCGCTCTGCTGCTTGAGGTGACCCAGCTGCAGGCGGGTGTCGTGGGCGGTGGTCGACAGTTCGATGCGTGATTCATTCGCGGTGTCGTCGAACACGAGCTGGTTGTAGCCGCCCTGGCCGCTGCGGGTGGCGGCGAGTTCCTGCGTCTTGATGCCGGAGAGGCTGGCGCGGTGGGTGTGGGCGGGGTCGGAGCGGCCGGCGAACCACGCCGGTGCGTTGGCGGTGGCGTGCTGGGTGCCGCCGGCGCAGCGGTTGCCGGCGCCGTCCGGGTGGCCCTCGCCGTTGTAGAGGCTGCCGATGACGACGGGGCGGTCGATGTTGCCGTGCTGGAAGGCGACCAGCACTTCCTGGCCGGGCCGTGGGACGAAGTGGCCGCCCCAGTCGGCGCCGGCCATCGGCGAGAGGACGCGCAGCCATGCGCCGCGCGTGGCATTAGCGGGGGCGTTGTCGCTGCCGCTGGGGTGGGGTTGGCGGCCGGCCGAGCGTTCGCCGCGCTGCCAGTGGAATTGGACGCGGATGCGCTGGTCGCGGTCGGTGTGGGTGGGCGCCGGCTCGCCTGCGCCGGCGCAGTCCCCGACGACGATCGCGGTGGTGGG
>NZ_WTVS01000111.1 GCF_012911005.2 Aromatoleum toluolicum
CACGGTGCCCGTCGGCGCCCCCGACGCCGCGACCTTGCGCGGATCGGTGAGCACGACGGCAAAGGCCCCCGCAGCCTCCCGGCGCCCGAGGTCGGTGGCGGCGAAGCTGCTCAGATCCTTGAAGAAAGCGATGCCGGTGGTCGTCCCGTCGAGGTCGTATCCCGCAGCATGGATCGCGTTGAACTCGGAGGCGACCGAAATCGCGAGATCGCCCAGCTGTTCGCGCGCCGCGTTGAGCGTCTCGTTGCGGAATCTCAGCATCCCGCCGAGCTGGCCGCCGGTGAGCACCGAATCGGGCATCAGCACCGAGCCGCCGCCGGGCGTTGCAAGGCGGATCTCGCCGCGGAAGGGATCGGACGGTACCGACGAATCCGCCTCGACGACGAGCTGCGATACCGCAGTGCCGACCACCAGCGGCTGGCCGCTGCCGATGAACACGCTGAGCGAGCCGTCCGACTCGGTCGTCGTGCTGACCTTCACCAGCTTGTTCAGCTCCGAGACGAGGTTGTCGCGCTGGTCCAGCAGATCGTTCGCCGGGATCGAGGTCCCGCCCACCTGCGCCAGCGCGATGCGCTCGTTGATGTCCGAGATCTGGCGCGCATAGGCATTTATCGAATCGACCGTGCTGACGATCTGCCCCTCGTTGATGTCGCGGATCTCGGTCAACCGCGTATCGAGGGCATTGAAGCGCGATGCGAGCGACTCCGCGCTGGAGATGAGCGCCTGGCGTGCCGGGACGCTCGACGGATTCGTCGCCACGTCCTGCACGCCGGCGAAGAAATCGGCCAGCGCCGGCGAGAGGCCCGAGCTCGTGTCGGCGAGCAGGTTGTCGATCTGCGCGATCTGCGTGCTGTAGGCGGCAAATTCCTCCTTGCGTGCCGATGCGTTGAGCACCTGCTGGCTGAGGAACTGATCGTACTGGCGCCGCACGCCATCGACCTCGACGCCCTGGCCGAAGAAGCCGGCCCCGGAGAAGAACGGATCCGCCGTGGTCAGGATCGTCGTCTGGCGATTGAAGCCCGGCGTGTTGGCGTTCGTGATGTTATGGCTGGTCGTCAACAGGTTCGCTTGCGAACTGTTGATGCCCGTCAGACCGATGCTCAGTAGTCCAGCCATGATGTTTCCCTCGTTACCGCAGCTCTTACGGCATTACTAAGCAAGACTTTTGCCAGCGACGGACTCAGCCCGCCAGCGCAGTGCGCAGCGTGGCGCCGCCGATGATGCGCGTGAGCTTGTCGGCGTACATCGGATCGGTCGCGTAGCCCGCCTGCTGCAGGCTGCGCGCGAAACCCGCGGCGTCGGTCTGCCCCAGCACTTCCGCATAGCGCGGATTGCCGCGCAGCAGGCTCGCGTAGTCGCGGAACGCCTCGGCATACGAACCGTAGGCGCGGAACCGCGCGGTTTCCGTGTAGGGACGGCCGTTCGCGTACTCGGTGACCGGCACCTCGACCACCGCCCCCTTCCAGTTCGACCCGGCCTTGATGTTGAAGAGGTTGTAGCTCGGCGATCCATCGGCACGGCGCAGCTCGCCGCGCCCCCAGCCGGTCTCCAGCGCCGCCTGCCCGACCATGAAATGCGCGGGGATTCCCGTGCTGCGGCTGGCGTCGCCGGCATGCGCCCACACGCGATTGACGAAATCGCGTGCGCCCTCGGGAACCGGGCGCGGTGACGACTGCGCCTCCGCCGCGTCCCCCGCATCGCCCGCCCCGCGAAGCCCGCCGGTCTCGCTCCGCGGCTTGCCGATGACCGCACCGAGCCGGGCGACAAACTCCGTCAGTTCGTCACCCTCGACGGCGGGGTTTGCCGCCGGCAAATCGCCACCGGCAACGATTGCCGCCCGCCGCGGAATGCGCGACACATCGAGGCTGCCTTCACCCTCCGCAGCCTGTGCCGGGGCTTCGCCGCCAAGCTGGCGGACGATCGCGTCGGCGAGCCCGACACCGCGCCCCTGCGCCGTGTTCATCGCCATCTGCTGGTCCTGCAGCGCCTGGAAGAGCCGCGTCTGGTCGCTGTCGAACATCCCGTTCGACGGCACCGCATCGCGCATCGACTTCAGCACCATCTGCATGAACAGCGCCTCGAACTGCTTGGCCGCTGCGCGCAGGCCCTCGGGCGAGTTGCCGTCGCGCGCCAGCCGTTTCATGTCGGCGAGCGCGCGCGGATCCATCGCGTTGATCTGGGTGGCGGCAACCATGTCAGATCACCTCCAGCTCCGCGCGCAAGGATCCGGCGGCCTTCATCGCCTGCAGGATGCTCACGAGATCCATCGGCGTGGCGCCGAGCGTGTTCAGCGCCTTCACGACCTCGGCGAGGTTTGCGCCGCTGCGCACGTTATGCAGCGTGCCCTGGCCCTGCTTGATCTCGACCGATCCGCTCTGCGTCGTCACCGTCCGGCCGCCGGAAAGCGGTGCCGGCTGGCTCACGGCGGTATCGACACCCACCGTGACAGTCAGATTGCCGTGGGCAACGGCGACGTTCTGCAGCGTCACGGCCTGGTTCATCACGACCGAGCCGGTGCGCGAATTCACGATCACCTTCGCCGCCTGCAGCACCGGCGTGACCTCGAGATTCTCGAGCTTGCCGAGAAAGGCCACGCGGTCGGAGGGATCGAGCGGCGCGCGCACCTGGATGCTGCGTCCGTCGAGCGCCTGCGCGGTGCCGGTGGAGGTCGCCAGGTTGATCGCATCGACGACGCGGCGGGCGGTGCCGAAATCGGTGTCCTTGAGTTCGAAGGTCACGAACTCGCCCTGCGCGAGCGCAGTCGGCACGGCGCGCTCGACCGTCGCACCGCCGGGAATCCGCCCGGCCGACAGGTGGTTGATCGTCTGCGATGCGCCCCCGCCCGCAACCCCTGCTCCGCCCACGAGCAGGTTGCCCTGCGCGACGCCATACACCTGCCCGTCGGCGCCCTTCAGCGGCGTCATCACAAGCGTGCCGCCACGCAGGCTCTTCGCATTGCCGATCGACGACACGGTGACGTCGATCTGCTGTCCGGGGCGCGCAAACGGCGGCAGACTCGCGGTAACCATCACCGCGGCGACGTTCTTGAGCTGCAGGTTCGTACCCGGCGGCAGCGTCACCCCCATGTTGCCGAGCATGTTGATGATGCTCTGCACCGTGAAGGGCGTCTGCGTCGTCTGGTCGCCGCTGCCGTCGAGGCCGATCACGAGGCCGTAGCCGACGAGTTGGTTCTCGCGCACGCCGGCGATCGTCGCCAGATCCTTCAGCCGTTCCGCGGCGAACGCCGTTCCCGCGACCAGCATCGCCAACACGCACGCCAGCGCGCGAATTCCCCTGCCATTGCCCAACATCATCGACTCCCGCGACGCATCGAAGCGCTCAGAACGGCGACACCGCCACGAAGAAGCGCTGCAGCCAGCCCATCGTGTTCGATTCGTCGATGTAACCGCTACCCTTGTATTCGATCCGCGCATCCGCAACCTGCGTCGACTGCACCGTGTTCGCGGCCGTCACCGTGTTCGGGTTGATCACGCCGGAAAAGCGGATGAACTCGTTACCCTGGTTGATCGCCATCTGCTTCTCGCCGGATACGAGCAGGTTGCCGTTCGGATACACCTCGATCACCGTCACGGTGATCGTGCCGTTGAACACGTTGTTCGCCGCCGAAGCGCCCGCACCCTCGAAGTCCGACTCGACACCGGCCTGCAGATTCATGCCCGCCAGCCCCGACAGCGGCACCTTCGACGCCGCCGTGATGCCGCCGGTGACGTCCGAGGCGCGCGACGCGGTGCTGTTGGCGCGCTTCTGTGCCGTGTTGCGTTCGACGAGATTGATCGTCAGCGTGTCGCCGATGAGGCGCGCACGGCGGTCTTCGAACAGCGGCCGCAGTTGCGCAGCCTGGTAGATCGAGCCGTTGGCGGGCGCCATCTGCGTGCGTGCCTCCGGCCGCACCGTCATCGGCTGATGCACCACGGTGGGCGGCGTCGAATAGATCGACGCGCAGCCCGACAGCAGCAACACCGCAATCGCCCCCAGCATCTGACGCATCATGATCGGCTCCTTACAGCTGCGTCAGTCGTCCCAGCATCTGGTCGGACGTCTGCACGGCCCGCGAGTTGAGCTCGTAGGCGCGCTGCGTCGTGATCATGTTCACCAGCTCCTCGGCGACGTTCACGTTCGAGGTCTCGACATACTGCTGGTTGAGCACGCCCGCGCCGTTGGTCCCCGGCGCATTGGGCGTCGCGACGCCGCTCGAGGCAGTCTCGCGGAACAGGTTCTCGCCCGCACTCGACAAGCCGCCCGGATTCACGAAGGTCGCGATCTGGATGTTGCCGACCACGGTCGGCGCTGTCTGGCCAGCCTGCAGCACGCTCACGGTGCCGTCCTTGCCGATGGTGATCGTCTGCGCATCGTTCGGAATGATGATCGCGGGCTCGAGCGGGTAGCCGCTGGCCGTCACGATCTGTCCCTGCGAATCGAGCTGGAACGCGCCGTCGCGCGTGTAGGCCGGCGTGCCGTCGGGCAGCGTCACCTGGAAATAACCGTTGCCCTGGACCGCCATGTCAAGCGGATTGCCCGTCTGCTGCAGGCTGCCCTGCGTGTGGATGCGCTCGGTCGCCACCGTGCGCACGCCGGTGCCGATCTGCAGGCCGCTGCCGATCTGGTTCTGCTGCGTGTTCTGCGCACCCGGCTGACGGATCGTCTGGTAGAGCAGATCCTCGAACACCGCGCGCGCGCGCTTGAAACCGTTTGTCGAAACGTTCGCGAGGTTGTTCGAGATCACGTCCAACTGAGTCTGCTGCGCCTCGAGGCCGGTCCGTGCAATCCACAATGAGCGAATCATGATCCTGACTCCCTTTCCTTCGCAGGCAGACGGTCTGCCTGCAGTCTCGGGGTCAGTTTACGGCGGGGCGGATCGTCTCGATCGCCGGAACACCTGCCGAAAAGCCCCGCTAATTCCCTGCTCGCCCGCCGCCCGTCAGCGTGCCGCGAGCACCTGCGCACCGGCGCGGTCATTCGCCTCGGCGGTCTGCAGCATCTTGGTCTGCATCTCGAACTGGCGTGCCAGCGAGATCATCTGCACCATCTGGTCGACCACGCTCACGTTGCTGCCCTCGAGGTAGCCACCCGCCACCCGCACGTTCTCGTCCTGCGGCGCAACGGCGCCGTCCTGCAGGCGGAAAAGACCGTCGTCGCCGCGCACCAGCGAGGCCTCGGGTGGATTGACGAGCTTGAACCGGCCGACCACGTTGATGACGTTCTCGGCCCCACCCGCCTGGAGTGCGGAAATGGTGCCGTCCTTGCCGATCAGGAACTCGTTGTCCGGCGGGATCGTCACGGGACCGCCGTCGCCCAGCACCGGCAGGCCGCTGCGCGTCTGCACCACGCCGTTGGCGCTCAGCTGCAGGCTGCCGTCGCGCGTGTAGGCCTCGCGCCCGTCCGGCAGCTGCACCGCGAGCCAGCCCTTTCCTTCGACCGCCACGTCGAGCGGCCGCCCTGTGTGCTGCATGGGTCCGGGCTCGAAGTTCGACGCCACGCTCGCGTCCACGACGAAAGCCCGTGTCGCGAGCCCTTCGCCCTGCACCGGCACCGCACGCAGCTTGTGCAACTCCGCGCGAAAGCCCGTCGAGGTGGCGTTCGCCAGGTTGTGCGACACGGCGGCCTGCTGACCCATCGTGTGCTTCGCCCCGGTCATCGCCGTGTAGATCAGCCGATCCATGATCCTCTCTCCCTATCCCGCGAAGCCGGCTAGGCCGATCAGCGCAGGTTCACCAGCGTCTGCAGGATCTGGTCCTGGGCGCGCACCGACTGCGCATTGGCCTGGTAGGCGCGCTGCTGCACGATCAGCTGCACCAGCTCCGCCGTCAGGTCGACGTTCGCCTCCTCGATGGCGCCCGCATTGAGCAGACCGAGGTTGGCGCTGCCCGGCACGCCGACGATCGGCTGGCCCGAATCCGGCGACTCGGCCCACAGGTTGCCGCCGAGGGACAACAGTCCGTTGGGGCTCTGGAAGTTCGCCAGCACCACCTGGCCGAGATCGCGGCTCTGGCCGTTGCTGTAGCGCCCGAGGATCACGCCGTCGTCACCGATCGTGATACCCGTCAGGCGACCGGACGCAAAACCATCCTGACGCAGCGTATTCACCCCGAAGGCGCTGCCGAACTGCGTCGAAGCCGCAAGATCGAAACTGACCGTCTGGGTAGCCGAGGCGCCGGTGCCGGCGAACTCGGGGAACGTCAGGTCGAACTGGCCGCCCGCCGTCATCGCGCCGGCAGTGTCGAACTGCAGCGGCGAACCCGGAGCGGGAATCGCAATCGCGTCGCCCGTGCCATCCACCTGGTAGAAGCCGTCCCACGTGCCCGCCGCGGTCTTCTGGAAGAAGAAGGTCAGCGTGTGCGCATTGCCCAGCGTGTCGTAGGCGGTCGCCGAGGTGGAGAAGTTGTACCCGCCCGCGGTCACGTTCGTACGGTCGAGCGGCGCCGGGTTGGTCGGATCGAAGGACGGCGAGATCGGCTCGCGCGAGTCGAAGTTCATCGCCAGCGTCATCTGCGAAGACGGGTTCGGCTGCACATCGGAGAAATCGAGCTGCAGGCGCTGCGGCTCGCCGCCGGTAAGGATCACGCCGTTCGTTGCTGCGTAGCCGGTGAGCTGGTAGCCCTGCGAATTGACGATGAAGCCGTCCTTGTTCACATCGAACTGGCCGTTGCGCGTGTAGGCAATCGACCCGTCCGGCGCGGACATGCGGAAGAAGCCGTTGCCGTTGATCGCGACGTCGAGCGGATTGTTCGTCGTCGTGATGTTCCCTTGCGAGAACAGCTGCGTCACCGCCCCGATCGCCGAACCGATACCCACCTGCACGCCGGCCGCCGCACCGTTCAACGCCGCCGCGAACACGTCGGCGAACTCCGCGCGCCCGGCCTTGAAGCCGACCGTATTCGCGTTCGCGACGTTGTTGCTGATGACATCGAGGGCCTTCGAGGACGAATTAAGTCCGCTCAAACCTTGCTGGAAAGCCATGGCCGTCTCCCTGGAAACTCGGTCTCAAACAATTCTTCAAACAATCTGCCGGACATCGGACATCTTGAAGATGCCCATGTCGCCAACCTGGAGGTCGGTACCCTTGGTGCCGCGCACCACGCTCGTCACCGCCCCGAATTCGAGGACTTCCGCCGCAACCGGCTTGCCGCCGGTCACCGCCTCGATGCTTACCGTGTACTTGCCGTTCGCTGCACGGCTGCCGTCGATCGTCGTGCCGTCCCACTGGAAGTTGTGCGTTCCCGCGTCGAAGGACCCGAGGTCGACCGCCGCGACCTCCAGGCCCTGCGCATCCTTGATCCGCATCGTCACCGCGTCGGCCGGCACGTCGAGCGCAAAGCCGCCGATCGACCCGGCCTCGCCGAGCTTCAGCCCGCTGCCCGGAATCAGCACGCCGCGTCCCACCAGCGACGCCGCCTGCAGGGCTTCGGACGACTGCTGCCCGTCGAGCAGCTGCGTCAGCATCGCATTGAGCCGCTCGATGCCGTCGACCGTGCTGATCTGCGCCAACTGCGAAGTCACCTGCGCGTTATCGAGCGGATTCATCGGATCCTGGTTCTTCAACTGCGCCGTCAGCAGCGTCAGGAAGCGCCCCTGGCTATCCACCTCGGACTTCGCCGAGGTGCTGTCCTTCCGCCCGAGCAAGGCCAATGCCGCGTCAGCCGCCGAGGAAACCGTGTTATTGACCGTTGCCATGATCCGCTCCCGAAACCTTACTGCCCGATCTGCAGCGTGCGCTGCAGCAGCGTGCGCGCCGTGTTCATCACTTCCGCGTTGTTCTGGTAGGCACGCGAGGCCGAGATCATGTTGGTCATCTCCTCGACCACATTCACGTTCGACATCTCGACGTAGCCTTCCGCGTTCGCCGCCGGGCTGCTCGGGTCATAGGTTAGACGCCCGGGCTCCGCGCTCTCGACGACGTTCGAAACCGTGACCCCGACGCTGTTCGGACCCGACACCGGCGCGGCGGTGAATACCACCTGCTTGGCGCGGTAGGGCTGGCCATCGGGCCCCGCAACGCTATCGGCATTCGCCAGATTCGACGCCGTGGCGTTCAGCCGCGCGGATTGCGCATGCAGCGCGGATCCGGCAATCGCAAATACGTTGAACATGCTCATGGACGCCTACCCTCCGCTCACTGGCCGCTGATCGCCGTCTGCATGCTGCGCAGCAGGCCGTTGATGAAGGTCACGCTCGCCTCGTAGTGCACCGAGTTCTCGGCGAAAGCAGCACGTTCCGCGTCCATGTTCACGGTGTTGCCATCTACGCTGGACTGGAACTCGCGGCGATACCCGATGAAGGCGCCGAATGGCATCTCCGCCGCCACGTCGAGGTGACGCGTCGACGTGCTCGCGAGCGCGAGCGGACCCATGCGTTCGCCCTGCGCCCCTTTCAGCGCGCTGCGGAAATCGATGTCACGCGCCTTGTAGTTGGGCGTGTCCGCGTTGGCGATATTCGACGCCAGCATCTGCTGCCGCTGCGCCTGCAGGTTCAGTGCGGTCTGATGAAACTGCAGCGCGCTGTCGAGTTGGGTCTTCATGGCATCACCTCAAGTTCTGTCGCCGACGGCCGTTAAGGTCTTCATCGGCTGGCACCCGGTTCATTGCACCTTCCATGCCAGCGATCTTAGTCCCCGCGCCGCAAGCCCCTAGCCGCGATAAGACCGGCAAATACCGGCCAATTCCGCCGCTTTCGGCAATGCCGCGGGCGGCACCCGGCAAGCCGCAGCGGAAAACTTTGCCGGTTGCCGATCGGCCGGCCGCATGGTGGAATGCGCCCCATGCTTTGGAACCGCCTCATGCCTCCTTCCCTCCGCCACGCCGCCATGTCCCTGCTGGCCCTGAGCCTCGCGCTCGCGAGCGGAAGCGTCGGCGCCCAGCAGCCCTTGCCGCCGGTCCGGCAGGCCGTGATGACGTTCCTCGGTCAGCAGACTTCGGGCCTGCCGGGCAAGGTCGGCATCACCGTCGAAGGGGTCGATCCGCACAACCAGCTCCCCGCGTGCGCGGAGCTCGTCCCCTTCCTACCCCCGGGCACACGCGCCTGGGGCCGGATCAACGTCGGCGTCCGCTGCGAATCTCCCGTCGGCTGGACGATCTATGTGCCCGCACAGATCTCGGTCGTCGGCGACTATCTGGTTGCCGCGCGCCCGATCCGTGCCGGCCAGGTGATCGCACCGGCCGATCTCGAAAGGCGCAGCGGCGACCTCGCGGACGAAGCACCCAATACGCTGACCGACATGACCCAGGTCGTCGGGCACAGCGCCCGCTTCACGATTGCCGCAGGCAATGCGCTGCGCACCGACATGCTCCGCCTGCCCCAGGCCGTACGACAGGGCCAGAACGTCAAGGTCGTCGGAACCGGCAGCGGCTTCACCGTCACCAATGACGGCCGGGCGCTCAATGCCGCCGCCGCCGGAGAGCCCGTGCGCGTGCGGCTGCTCAGCGGCCAGGTCATCTCCGGCAAGGCCCGCGCCGACGGCACCGTCGAGCTCGATTTCTGATGCCGCGGCCATGCAGAAAAAACGCCTAAAGTTTTCGCTCCCGCGGTCGTGAACACGAACAGAGACCGCTTAATGGGAGTAGCGCCATGAAGATCGAAGGAACAGTGAAACCGCCGGGGTCCGCCCCGACCGGAGAAGCCCGGGAAAAGCGCCCGGCCAGCACGACGATTGCCAGCGACGCGAATGAAAAGGTCGAACTGTCCTCGCTCTCGTCCAGCCTCAACAAGGCTGAAGCAGCGATGGCCGCCGCGCCCGAGATCGACCGCAGCCGCGTCGATGAAATCCGTCAGGCGATCAGCGAAGGCCGCTTCAAGGTCGACGCCAACCGGATCGCCGACGGCCTGATCGAGAGCGTGCGCCAGATGCTCGACGCGCAGAAATAGTGTCCGTGAATCTGCAGCCCGAACTTCAGCGGCTCGTCCAGCTGATCGACAGCGAGGCGGTTCTGCTGCGCGGCTTCCTTGCGCTGCTCGAACGCGAGGAAGCCCTGCTCCTCGCCGGCGACGCCGACAGCCTGCTCGTCCTGACACGCGAGAAGACCGAACGCTTCCATCAGCTGCAGCGCATCCACAACGACCGCGCCCTGCTGCTCGGCCGGCTTCGTCGTCCGAACACCGATGCCGCGATCCGCGAGGTCTGCCAGCCGCTGCCCGACACCCTCACACGGTGGGACGAAATCCACGCGCTCGCACGCGATGCCCAGGCCCGCAACGAACTGAACGGCAAGCTCATTTCCGAGCGCCTCCAGCACAACCAGGCGGCCATGTCGATCCTGCTCGACGCCGCCCGAAAGCCGCAGCTCTACGACTCTGCAGGCATTGCCCGCCCCAGCGGCGGCGGCCGACACCTGGGCAGCGCCTGACGAAATACGGCCCGCCGGAGCCCCCCCTGGCGAGCCCCGGCTATCGGCGACGAGCGCCTCGCCGCCTACGGCAACACGAAGTCGAAACTGCTCTCCACACCGCCGGCCACCGAATCCCACCCGCCCCAAAGGTAATCGTTCGCCTTGTGGTCGGCGATGAGGTGGAAGGCAAAGCGCGTCTGCTCCTCATAAGAGCCGCAGAACGCCCCCAACACGGTCCATTCTCCCGTTCAACTCGTGCGCTTCGGGCAGACAGAGCGAGCCGCAGAAGTGCCCGATAGCGCACCCCATGCACGGATCGATCCGGTCGACATTCCGCCCCATCACCGTACCGAACGCTTCGCTCTCGAGCAACAGCCCCGCCACGCGCTTACAGGCCACCCAGATCCTCGATTGCATCCACGACCATGCTCGTCCCGATCGCAATCATCAGGATATCGCCCGCGACGCGGACAAACTTGTGGCCTGCAGGTGGCACCCCGAGTTCGATGACGAGCGCAGGCGGAAGATCGTAATACACGACATCCCGCGGCATTGTCCGCCCGACCGACCATTTCTTTGCCTGACCCGGCGGCATGCAGCCATTACCCTTCTTGGCAAGCCCGGGAGGACATTTTCCCGAAGCCCCTTCGCGGGAGAAATACTCCCGGATCACCGTCCGCTCCCGCGTCTCGAACCGTGTCACCACATGGCGCCCGCCATCGTGAGGCGAACGTGCAACGTGATCCCGCCCATCTCGAACAGCGGGCCCTCTCGCGTCCCGATCGCCCTTCTGCTGCCCACCACCCTTGCCGCCCTGCCCCCTGTCGCCACGCTCCTGATGCCCGCCCTTACCGCCCCCACCTGCGTGATCGGGCTTCTCAGCATACGCGAAGCCACATCCCAAAATACCGGCAAGCAACGCGGCCATCACCTGCGCCTTGCGCGAACGGACTGGTTGCATCGTCTATCTCCTTAAAATTGGGCAAGCCCATGGGCCACGAATCCTCCGGCGCACGATTAGGGCAACGCACGGAGGCATACCGAAGGTTGACAACAACATACAACAACTTGCGGTGGTGGCGAAATCCGAACGCATAGACGTAAAAAAGCCGCTACCCAGTAGTGGGTAGCGGCTTTTTTGGGTGTAGGTAGTCTGACGATGACCTACTTTCGCACTCACGAAGAGCACTATCATCGGCGCGGTCCTGTTTCACTGTCCTGTTCGGGATGGGAAGGAGTGGTTCCGGGACG
>NZ_WTVS01000112.1 GCF_012911005.2 Aromatoleum toluolicum
CCATCCCCCTCCTAACCTCCCCCTTGAAGGGGGGGGAACAAGGGCCCCCGACGTCATCCGGCTGATTGCCGGGTCGCTCGCAAGTCCTTCCGCTTCACTCCACACATATCCAGGCGCCCGCAACGGCGCCCGGAGGGGAAGACTCATGGATTTCGTTTCCTTCCTGATCCAGGTGCTGAACTCGCTGCAGTACGGCCTGCTGCTGTTCCTCGTGGCCAGCGGGCTGACGCTGGTGTTCGGCATCATGGGCATCATCAACCTCGCGCACGGCAGCTTCTACATGGTCGGCGCCTACCTCGCGTTCGCGCTGACGAGCATGACGGGCAACCTGATGCTGTCGATCGCGCTGGGCATCCCGCTTGCGTTCGTGTTCGGCGCGATCCTCGAATGGGCGCTGTTCTCGCATCTGTACAAGCGCGACCACCTCGAGCAGGTGCTGCTGACCTACGGCCTGATCCTGATCTTCGAGGAACTGAGGAGCCTCGCGGTCGGCGACGACGTGCATGGCGTCGCGATTCCCGCGCTGTTCTCGGCCTCGATCCCGCTGTCCGACAACCTCAGCTACCCGGTGTATCGCCTGGTGATCTCGGTCGTGTGCGTCGCGCTCGCGGGCGGGCTGTACTGGCTGATCCAGAAGACGCGCCTCGGCATGATGATCCGCGCCGGCAGCCACGACCGCGACATGGTCAAGGCGCTCGGCATCGACATCAACGTGCTGTACCGCACCGTGTTCGCGCTGGGCGTCGCGCTCGCCGCCCTCGCCGGCATGCTCGCGGCGCCGATCTCCTCCGTCTATCCGGGCATGGGGTCGAGCGTGCTGATCATCTCCTTCGTCATCGTTGTGATTGGCGGCGTCGGTTCCGTGTGGGGCGCGCTCGTCGCCGCACTCGTGATCGGCTTCGCGGACACCTTCGGCAAGGTGCTGCTGCCCGATCTCGCGGGCCTGATGGTCTATCTGGTGATGGCCGTGGTGCTCTTGTGGCGCCCCGAAGGCATCTTCAAGAAGGCTTGAGAGGAAGGATGAGGCAATGAATTCCCGTACAACCACGTTCTTCAAGCTGGCCGTGATGGCCGGCGTGCTGGCCTTCCCGGTCTTCGGCTCGGACTTCTACGCCGAGATGATCGCCAAGGTGATGATCCTGGCGATCTTCGCGATGAGCCTGGATCTGCTGGTCGGCTTCACCGGCCTGGTGAGCTTCGGCCACGCCGCCTATTTCGGCATCGCCGCCTACGCGGTGGCACTCCTCACGCCGAAGTACGACCCGGCGAACCTGTGGCTGGCGCTGCCGGCCTCGGTGCTCGCGGCGGCCGTCGCGGCCTTCGTCATCGGGCTCTTCGTGCTCCGCACCAAGGGCATCTACTTCATCATGGTGACGCTCGCCTTCGCGCAGATGGCCTACTACGTGTTCCACGACACGCCGGTGGGCGGCGGCTCGGACGGCATCTACCTCAACTTCAAGCCCGACGCGGCGATCGCCGGCTGGGCGCCGTTCGACCTCAATGAGCCGCTGCATCTCTACTACTTCGTCGTCGCGGCGATGCTCTTCGCCTACGGCCTGTTGAAGCTCGTGCTGCGCTCGCCCTTCGGCCGCGTGCTGGTCGGCATCCGCAGCAACGAGCACCGCATGCTCTCGCTCGGCTACGCGACCTTCCGCTACAAGCTCGCCGCCTTCACGCTGGCGGGCGGCCTCGCGGGCCTCGCCGGCTTCCTGTACGCGGTGCTGTTCGGCTTCGTCACGCCCGAATACCTGTCGTGGCACAAGTCCGGCGATGTGCTGCTGATGGTGATCCTCGGCGGCATGGGTAACCTCGCCGGCGCGATCGCCGGGGCAGTCGCGCTCGTGGGCCTGCAGGAGATCTTCACCAGCGTCACCAAGCACTGGCAGCTGCTGATGGGGCTCACGATCGTCGCCGCGGTGCTGTTCATGCCCGGCGGCCTGACCGCAACGCCGGCCCGCATCATGGCGCGCATCAACGGGGGAAAGAGCAATGTCTGAAGTCCTGCTCTCGTCGGAAGGTATGACGCGCCGTTTCGGCGGCCTGACGGCGAACCAGAACGTCGATATCCAGCTCGAGCGCGGCGTGCTGCATGCGCTGCTCGGGCCCAACGGTGCGGGCAAATCGACCTGCATCAACATGCTGTCGGGCGACCTGCCGCCGTCCGAAGGCACGATCCGCTACAAGGGCGAGGACATCACCGGGCTTACGGCCTACCAGCGCTCGCGCATCGGCATCGGCCGCAGCTACCAGCGCACCAACATCTTCCCGAAGTTCACGGTGCTGGAGAACTGCCGGCTCGCCGCGCAGTCGAGAAGGCCCCGCCCGTGGAGCCTGTTCACCGACGCGCTGCGCATGCCCGAAGCGGTCGAGCGCGCGCGTGCGGCGATCAATGAGGCGGGTCTTTCCGGCCGCGAGAACCGCGTCGCCGGCACGATGTCGCACGGCGAACAGCGGCAGCTCGAGATCGCGATGGTGCTCGCGACCGACGCCGAAGTGCTGCTGCTCGACGAGCCGCTCGCGGGCATGGGCTCGGAGGAGTCGGCGCAGATGGTCACGCTGCTCAACCGCCTGAAGGCGACGCGCGCGATCCTCCTCGTCGAGCACGACATGGACGCGGTGTTCGCGGTCGCCGACCGCATCACCGTGATGGTCAATGGCCAGGTGCTGGAATCGGGCTCGCCGGAGCAGATCCGCAACAGCCCCGACGTGCAGGCGGCCTATCTGGGACACGAGGCGGAGCATGAATGACATGTCCATGTTCAGAGTGAACGAGGCGGCTCAGTTGGTTACCCCGGCGGCCGCGGAGCAGAGCCCCGACCAGCGCGAGATGCTGCTCGAAGGCGTCGGCCTGCACACCTACTACGGCTCCAGCCACATCCTGCATGGCGTCGACTTCCACATCCGCAAGGGCGAGGCGCTCGGGCTGATGGGGCGCAACGGCATGGGCAAGACGACGCTGATCCGCACGCTGATGGGTTTCCTCATGCCCAAGGCGGGCGGCGTGCTGGTGCGCGGCCAGCGCATGACCGGCGGGCCGACGCACAAGATCGCGAAGCTGGGCATCGCCTACGTGCCCGAAGGTCGCGGCATCTTCCCCAACCTGACGGTCAGGGAGAACCTGATCATGGCCGCGCGAGCCGGCGTCGATGGCCAGCGCGAGTGGACCTTCGAGCGCGTGATGGCGACCTTCCCGCGGCTTGCCGAGCGCATCGAGAACGGCGGCGGCAATCTTTCCGGAGGCGAGCAGCAGATGCTGACGATCGGCCGCGCGCTGATGACGAACCCGGATCTCCTGATCCTCGACGAGGCGACCGAGGGCTTGGCGCCGCTGATCGTGCGCGAAATCTGGCGCGTGATCCGCGAGATCCGCGACAGCGGCATCGCGACGGTGATCGTCGACAAGAACCACGCGGCCATCACCGCGCTGACCGACCGCTCGATGATCCTCGTGAAGGGCCAGGTCGTGTTCGACGGCCCGAGCGCGGAGGTGCGCAATAATCCCGAGCTCATCAAGAAACACCTGGGGGTCTGAATGAAACAAGTGCTGGTCGGCGGCAAGCGTCTCGAATACGTCCGCCTGCCCTCGGCGCATCCGCGCGAGGGCGCGCCCGCCATCGTGTTCCTGCACGAAGGGCTGGGTTCGGTGTCGATGTGGCGGGACTTCCCGCAGAAGGTAGCGGATGCGACCGGCTGCGAGGCCATCGTCTATTCGCGCGCGGGCTACGGGCGCTCCGACCCGGCCGAGCTGCCGCGCACGACGCGCTACATGCACGACGAGGGGCTGACGGTGCTGCCCGCGTTCCTCGACGCGCTGCAGCTCGACCGGCCCATCCTGCTCGGCCACTCCGACGGCGGCTCGATCGCGCTGATCTGCGCGGGCGGTACCGGCACACCGCTCTCCGGCGTGGTCCTGATGGCGCCGCACGTGCTGGTCGAGGACATCTCGGTCGAGAGCATCGCCCAGGCCAAGGTCGCGTGGCAGAGCACCGACCTAGCGGCGCGCCTCGGCAAGTATCACGCCGACGTCGAGGCTGCGTTTTGGGGCTGGAACGACATCTGGCTGCATCCGGATTTCCGCGCGTGGAACATCGAGGAATACCTGCCCGGCATCGCCTGCCCGGTGCTCGCGATTCAGGGCGAGGACGACGAATATGGCACCATGGCGCAGATCGACCGCATCGCCGCCCAGGCGCGCGACGTGGATCTCGTCAAGCTCGCCGACTGCCGCCATTCCCCGCACAAAGACCAGCCCGCGGCCGTGATCGAGGCCGTCGGCGAATTCGTGAACCGCATCCTGGACTGAACCGCCATGATTTTCGAATGCAAGAAATCCATCCGCTTCCACCACTGCGACCCCGCCGGCATCGTCTTCTACCCGCAGTGCCTGGTGCTGTGCAATGAAGTGGTCGAAGACTGGTTCGACCACGGCATCGGCGTCGATTTCTACAAGCTGCACGCGGAAATCCGCCGCGGCGTGCCGATGCGCCACCTCGAAGTCGACTTCATCGCCCCGAGCATGCACGGCGATGAACTCACCTTCACGCTCTACGTCGCGCGTATCGGCGGCAGCTCGATGGACATCGTCACCACCGCATCGATGGGCGAGCAGGTGCGCTTCCGTGCGAAGCAGACGGTGGTATGGGCCGACCTCGGCGGCGCGCCGCGCTCGACGATGATCGACGACGAATGGCGTGCGCGCTTCAGCCGCTATCTGATGGATTAGGGCGGATGCGATCCGGCCGTCGCGGCAAGACCGATGATTTCATTGGCGCGACGACCGAATTCCGCCGTTCGCCCCGAGCCTGTCGAAGGGCGCTGCCAGGGCTTCGACAGGCTCAGCCCGAGCGGTATCGGGGGCCGGATTGACAAGGAAGAAGGACAGACGATGGACTACAGCCGCTACACCAACCTCAAGGTCGAACTGCACGAGCACGGCATCGCCGAGGTGATCCTCGGCGAACCGGGCAAGCTGCCCGCCGCCGATGCGACCGGCCACGGCGAACTCGCCGACATCTGGCGCGACCTCGACCGCGACGCGGCCGTGTCGGTGATCGTCGTGCGCGGCCAAGACAAGGGCTTCTCCGCCGGCGGCACGCTGGACCTCGTCGCCGCGATGGTCGACGAGTTCGAGCACCGCGCCCGCGTGTGGAAGGAAGCGCGCGACATCGTCTACAACATGATCAACTGCTCGAAGGTGATCGTCTCCGCGATCAACGGCCCGGCGGTCGGCGGCGGGCTCGCGGTCGCGCTGCTGGCGGACATCTCGATCGCTGCGAAGAACGCGCGCCTGATCGACGGCCACACGCGCCTCGGTGTCGCCGCCGGCGACCACGCCGCGATCATCTGGCCGCTGCTGTGCGGCATGGCGAAGGCCAAGCTGCATCTGCTGCTGTCGAACGAGATTAGCGGTGAGGAAGCCGAGCGCATCGGCCTGGTGTCGATGGCGGTCGAGGCCGACGTCCTGCGCGACACCGCCTTCGACGTCGCACGAAAACTCGCCGCCGGCCCGCAGACCGCGCTGCGCTGGACCAAGCACAGCCTCAACAACTGGCTGCGCCAGGCCGGCCCGATCTTCGACAACTCCGTCGCGCTCGAGATGCTCGGCTTCACCGGCCCGGAGGTGCGCGAAGGCCTGGCGGCCGTGCGCGAGCGAAGGACGCCGAATTTCCCGGCAGGCTCGCCGATATGACCTCAGTGCGATCCCGCACGTCCCTGCCCGTAGGGTGGGAGGAGCGCAGCGCATCCCGCCACGCGGCGGTGCCGGCTCGATACGCCCATTTGGCGGGATAGCTCCCGCCCTACGAAAAACCGCAATCCCACAACGGCGCCGCAGAGCGTCCGACCCCACCCGCAACGACAGAGAGAGAACCGCCATCATGACCACCTACCAGTGCAGCGCCTGCTACTTCCCCTACAACGAGGCCGACGGCCTGCCTGACGACGGCATCGCGCCCGGCACCAAGTGGGAAGACGTGCCCGAGGGCTGGGTCTGTCCGGACTGCGGCAACGGCAAGGAACACTTCAACCCGGCGCCCGAACAGGAGGGCTGAGGCACGGCGATGACTGCGCTGGCCGCGGACGCGTAGGTGCCCGTGGTCGGCGCGAAGGCTTGGGACACGCGACGCGCCACATCAAGCCCAACATGAAGTACCTTGGTGTCATGCATGTGCGGTGCTGCGGCGCCTTTCCCGCTTCGCGAGGATGCGCGTTTCATCGTAGAAGATGGCGCGTTGATCATGCAGTGCGCATGGCCATTCGGTGAAGTGTGCGACCGAATCGTGGACATGCTCGGCCATGAAGATTTCGACTTCTGCCGGAAGTACTGACCGATCGTCCCAAGTGGCGATGATCAATTCTTCGTAGCCGGTGCGAGCGCGGCTCCAAGTGGCGTCGCCGTGCCTTTCGACCGGCTCGCGGATGGCAGGAATCTGGCGCACCAGACGCCGATGCTCGGCCAGAAGCTGTTTCGCCTGTACATCCGGATTGCGCGGCAGTTCGTATGTCCAGCTAGTCGGTGAGCACGTCCGATGGTGGTTGTGCGCCGTT
Source organism: Aromatoleum toluolicum (assembly GCF_012911005.2). Taxonomy (GTDB): domain Bacteria; phylum Pseudomonadota; class Gammaproteobacteria; order Burkholderiales; family Rhodocyclaceae; genus Aromatoleum; species Aromatoleum toluolicum. The sequence continues at coordinate 6,547 of NZ_WTVS01000112.1, forward strand.
ACCGCGTCGCACACCATGGGATCGACGCTGCGGTGCAGCGCTCCAAGCACGCGGCTGTCGCTGCTCGTCCGCGTGATCGCGGCGCGCCAGCGAAATTTCAGCTTGCGGTGTGCATGCAGCAGCGACTCCAGTGAGCCATCGGCCGCCGGCAGGGACGCCATGTAGGCGTGATAGGCATGCAATAGCGGTGAATCGGGCGGCAGCGCGATTTCCATGCGAACTTCGAGCGGCGCGTCGGAAAGCCTGCGCAGCATCACCCCGCTTTTCAGGGCCTCGGCGTACATGTCGCGCAAGGGAACACGCGAAAGCGAATTGGACCGGCCCTGAAAGCCGTCGAAATAGCCACCTCCTATGTCCGAATGCACGCCGGGGTAGATCACCTCTTCGCACTTTTCCGAGTATTCGCTGCCGACGCGAACCGAATCGAGCGGGAAGGCCTGTCGTACTTCATGCCCTGAAACGAAATGCAGGCAGCGCTCGACGCCTTCGGGAATCGCCAGTTCCGAGCCCCAGCCCATATGCAGCCCGGGGCCGCCAACCGACGCCACCGTGTCGAACAGGCCCATGAAGACAATGCGCAGGCGTACCCGCTCGCCGTAGCGTGACTTCCACATCAAACGCTTGTCGGCATCACGTTCGCATTGCTCGGCGATCAGGCGGCGGATGAAGGCGCGGGCGAGGGTCGCGCCGCGCGAAAAGCCGAAGACCGATAGCGTGATCCATTCCATGTGCCGCACGGCGCCCGCGCTCCAGTCGATCTCGAGGATGCGCCGGAACTCGTACAGTGCGGCTTCGAGGCGCATCTCGCCGCCAGCGCCGAAACCCAGCCCCAGGGTTCCGCCTTTGTCTTCGTCCGGCGAGATGTTGCCGTTCGCATAGCGATACGGCGTGCCGACCCCGGGAATGTATGTGGGTACCGCCTCCAGTCCGTCCTTGTCCTTTATCGCCGCTTGATAGAGCTTCGCAATGTTTGACAGTGCCCGTTCGGGCTCGGGTTTGGCCATCTCCTGGTACAGGTTGTTACCGGTGCCGTCGAAGAAGAAGGACAACTTGGGATTGAGGCGGCACCGGACGCGGTCGGCGGGCGTGGAATCGGCCGTCCACCATGCCATCTTGTCTTCCATACGCTTCTTCGCGCCTTGCTGCCAGGCGCTTGCGAGCTGATCGTCGGTGGTGGGGGTGCCGGCTTGTCTGACACTCATGTCTCGAACCTTGCAATGAAACTATTTAGTGGTGCATCCGCTGCGCGTGGAGGAGAACGCGAACTCGACTGTATCGACCGTCCGGAAGATCACGCACAGATAGATCTCATCGGCGAGAAAGTCCTCGCGTGACCAGTCGTCCTTGATGCTCTTGTTGATGCGATGCGGGGCACGGGGGAAGGGGACGAGGGCGGAGCGGTCTTCGCCGGCGACGGTGATCTTTCCGGTGGCGGGATCGTCCTCGGCGCCCCAGCGCCACTGCACCAGGGCCGGTTTCGACCAGTCCTTGCGGCCTGCGATGCAGCATGTTGCGCCCGCGCCTCCTCCATATGCATCGACGTTTCCCGCCCATGCGTCCTCGACGACGATATTGGGTGCGTAGCGGTGGGTGTGGTTCACGGGCACCAGCATCTGGCCGGGCTCATTGCCGGAGTCGAAGGGGGTCGCGCAGGACGAGAGCGAGAGGGCGGCCAGCGCCCCGAGGGCAGGTTTCCAGATTTTCATGTTTGCGTGACAGATGCGTAACCGGAAGGCAATTCTTTGCGCCTGGCGACGGTGATCAACGGCGATCCCCGCGCAGCGGACAGTGTACCGCGTGCTGCCGAGCTAATGACAAATGAAAATTGCCGCGAGCGGCCGTGGCGGGGCGATGGTGCACCTGGACACGCCCTCGGACTGCTCGTGTTCAAGTCCGTGGTCGGCTAACCGGTCGCGCCTGGCGGCCCGTGCGCATGCACTCCGTTGCATGAGAATGAATAATTGTTCATTCAGTACTTGATTTCGGAAAAATCCGCGGGTAGAGTGAACGAGCGTTCAGTCAGTTGATGGACATCAAACAGCCTGAAATGGAGACGGGACCGGAACGACTTGGCCGGACAGGCTCCCCGACAGGGCGGGGCAATCAAAAGGAGACGGATTCATGAACGACGGATTGTTTGACCAGTTCAAGGAGTGGTACGAAAAGCGCCATGACTACGCCCGGGCGTGGAAGGCGCGCACCGGCGGCCAGGTCGTCGCGACGATGTGCACCTACACACCGGAAGAGCTGCTGATCGCGGCGGGCATGCTGCCGGTGCGTGTGCTCGGCGCGCACGAGCCGCAGAACGTGACCGAGCCGCACATCTTCGGCATGTTCTGCCCGTTCTGTCGCGACTCGCTCGCCCAGGGACTGCTCGGTCGCTTCGACTACGCCGAAGGCGTCACGCTGACCCAGTCGTGCATCCAGTACCGCCAGGCCTACAGCTCGTGGCGCCAGAACGTGCCCACGGTGCAGTGGGACTACTACGTCGCGATGCCGAACGACGTGCAGTCGCCGCATTCGCGCAAGGCGCATTACGCCGAGATCCAGCAGTTCCGTGTGTTCCTGCAGACGCTCACCTGCAAGACGCTCACCGACGACATGCTGCGCGACGCGCTCGCGGTGATGGACGAGAACCGCCGCCTGCTGCGCGAGCTGTTCGACTACCGCAAGGCGGACGAGCCCAAGGTCACCGGCGTCGAGGCTCTGTACGCGTCGATCACCGCGCAGTTCATCGACAAGCGCGAACACAACGAGATGCTGAAGAAGGTGCTCGCTGCGCTGCCGGCGCGCAAGGTGACGCGGCCGACGGGCGCGCGCTTCATGACGATCGGTTCGGAGAACGACGACGTCTCCTTCATGGCGATGGTCGAGTCGGTCGGCGCCACGATCGTCATCGACGACCAGTGCTCCGGCACGCGCTACTTCTGGAATGCGTCGAAGAACGACGACGACGTGATCAAGGCGATCGCCGAACGCTACTGCGACCGCCCTGCCTGCCCGACCAAGGACTACCCGGCGCACACCCGCTTCGACCACGTGCTCAACCTGGCCAAGGAATACAAGGTGCAGGCGGCGGTCTTTCTGCAGCAGAAGTTCTGCGATCCGCACGAGGGCGACTACCCGGACCTGAAGCGTCACCTCGAGGCGAACGGCATCCCGACGCTGTTCCTCGAGTTCGACATCACGAACCCGATCGGCCCGTTCCGCATCCGCATCGAAGCGATGCTCGAGACGCTGAGCGAAGAAGAGCTGTTCTGAGCCCCACAGGAGACAAGTCATGGATATGAAGGCGCTTTACCCGACCGAACCGCTCAAGCTGTGGAGCAAGGCCAAGCAGCTGCGCGAGCAGTACTACCAGAACTACGCGCGCGCCAAGGATAACGGCGGCATCCGCTGGTCCGCCGCCGGCTGGTCCTTCGACGCGATCCCGACCTCGCTCGGCGACGACGTCTATCCGCTCACCGGCGAGCCGTATTCGGCCGGCGTGTCGCTCGACAAGAAGTTCACGCAGCGCTGCCTCGACGCCGCCGAGTCCTACGGCTTTGCGCGCGACATGTGCTCCTACATGCGCATCTACTGGGGCAGCATGCACCTTGATGAATACTTCTACGGCGGCAAGTGGCCGAAGTCGGACTTCATCTACCAGACGCAGATCTGCTGCTCGCACGCGAAGTGGTACCAGCACGTCGCGCGCGTGAAGAACATCCCCGACTTCTATGTCGACGTCTCGGTCGGGGCGTACAAGGACCTGACGCCCGAACGGCTCGACTACGTGACGGCGCAGCTGCACGACTCGATCGAGTTCGTCGAGAAGGCGACCGGGCGCAAGTGCGACGACGAGCTGCTGATCCGCGCGATCAAGAACGAGATGCGCTCGACCAGCCGCTGGGCGCAGATCTGCGAGCTGCAGAAGGCGCGGCCCGCGCCGCTCGACGAGAAGACGATGTACTCGCTGTACGTGCTGTGCATCCTGCACAAGTCGTCGCAGTGGTGCGCGGACTTCATGGACGAGCTGTACGACGAAGTGAAGGACCGCGTCGTGCGCGGCATCGCCGCGGTGCCCAACGAGCGCTGCCGCCTGATGTCGGACACGCAGCCGCCGTGGCCCTTCCTGAAGATCTTCCGCTACCTCGAGAGCTACGGCGCGGTGTCGATCGGCTCGCTCTACACCTTCGGCCTCGAAGGCACGTGGGAGTACAAGGAAGACGGCTCCTGGGGCGCGCGCACGCTGCCGTGGGAGAAGGGCATCGAGATGAACGACCGCGACACGGCGCTGCGCCTGTATGCGGACTGGAACCTGTCGAAGCCCTTGTGGCAGCAGTTCTTCGACCCGTCGGTGAAGTCCGAGATGATGCTCAACATCGCGCGCGACTGGGGTGTCGATGGCTGCATGATGCACCTCAACCGCGGCTGCGAAGGCCTCTCGGTCGGCATCATGGAAAACCGCCAGGCGATGGCCAAGGCTGGCATCCCGATCATGACCTACGAGGGGAACATGGGCGACGAGCGCGAGTTCGACGAGGTGCGCACCCAGGCGCGCGTCGACGCCTTCATGGAGCAGCTCGGGCTGCGCAGGCTCGCGGCCTGATCCGCATCGCACCCCCAAAAAACCGATAGAGAGCGGCGCGCCTTTCCAGTTGATGAGTCTGGCGGGGCACCTTGTTCCTCCCCCTTCAAGGGGGGCGGAGCAGGGGTTTCGGCGAGCACTGCTCGCCGCCTGTGGAGCGGCGAGGCGAAGCCGAGACTACCGGTTAGGAGGGGGATGGGTTTCGGCCACGGCTGCGTAAACCCATCCCCACCCCAGC
>NZ_WTVS01000113.1 GCF_012911005.2 Aromatoleum toluolicum
CTCCCCGTCCATGCTGCCTCCCCTGCCCGATTTCTCTGCCGGTCGCGTGCTCGTCGTCGGCGACGTGATGCTCGACCGCTACTGGCACGGCTCGACCACCCGCATCTCGCCCGAGGCGCCGGTGCCGATCGTGAAGGTCGAGGGGGACGAATACCGCGCCGGCGGCGCCGGCAACGTCGCGCTCAACGCCGCCTCGCTGGGCGCCGGAGCGGAGCTCGTCGGCCTCGTGGGCCGCGACGAAGCCGCGCGCCTGCTGCGCGACCGGCTCGAATCGGGCGGCGTCGCGTGCCGCCTGCTCGAAGCGCCGCAGCACCCGACGATCACCAAGCTGCGCATCATCAGCCGCCACCAGCAGCTGATCCGGCTCGACTTCGAAGACAGCTTCGCGGTGCTGGAAAGCGCCGGCATCGAGCAGGCCTTCGAGGACGCGGTCGGCGCGAGCGGCGCGGTGGTGCTGTCGGACTACGGCAAGGGCACGCTCGCGCAGGTCGGCAGCCTGATCCGCGTCGCGCGCGAACACAAGGTGCCGGTGGTCGTCGATCCCAAGGGCACGGACTTCGGCCGCTATTGCGGCGCGACCGTGATCACGCCGAACCTTTCCGAATTCGAGGCGGTCGTAGGGCATTGCGCCGACGACGCGACGCTGCGTCAGCGCGGCGAGGCGCTGCGCGATGCGCTCGACCTCGAGGCGCTGCTCGTCACGCGCTCCGAACGCGGCATGACGCTGCTGCAGAAGGGGCACCCCCCGCTCGACCTGCCCACCCGTGCGCGCGACGTATTCGACGTCACCGGCGCCGGCGACACCGTCGTCGCGGTACTCGGCGCGGGACTCGCGTGCGGCCTGTCGCTGCCCGACGCGACGGCGCTCGCGAACGTCGCCGCCGGCGTCGTCGTCGGCAAGCTCGGCACCGCGACCGTCAGCCGCGCGGAGCTCGGCGAGGCCCTCGCCAGCACGCACTGATCAAGGAGTACAGCATGTACATCGTCACCGGCGGCGCCGGCTTCATCGGCAGCAACATCGTGCACGGGCTCAACGCCCGCGGCATCACCGACATCCTGGTCGTCGACGACCTCACCGACGGGCGCAAGTGCCTGAACCTCGCCGACGCGCACATCCGCGACTACGCGGACAAGGACGATTTCCTGCGCCGCATCCAAAGCGGCGAGGACTTCGGCCGCGTCGAGGCGGTGTTCCACGAGGGCGCCTGCTCCTCGACCACCGAATGGGACGGCCGCTTCGTGATGGCGGTGAACTACGAATACACCAAGGCGCTGTTCGGCTGGTGCGTCGAACGCGGGATTCCCTTCCTGTACGCGTCCTCTGCCTCGGTCTACGGCATGGGCCCGACCTTCCGCGAGGCGCGCGAATTCGAGCGCCCGCTGAACATGTACGCGTATTCGAAGTTCCTCTTCGACTGCCACTTGCGCCCGCTACTGCCGAACGTCAGGAGCCAGGTCGCCGGACTGCGCTACTTCAACGTGTACGGCCCGCGCGAGCAGCACAAGGGCAGCATGGCGAGCGTCGCCCACCACTTCAAGAACCAGCTCGATGAAAGCGATCGCCTGCGCCTCTTCGAAGGCTCGGACGGCTACGGCCCGGGCGAGCAGCGGCGCGACTTCATCCACGTCGATGACGTCGTCGCCGTGAACCTGTGGCTGCTCGACAACCCGCAGGTGTCGGGCATCTTCAACGTCGGCACCGGACGCGCGCAGAGCTTCAACGAAGTCGCGCACGCCGCGATCAGGTGGCACAAAGCTGGAGGCGGGGGCGGCGGCATCGACTACGTCGCCTTCCCTGAACACCTCAAGGGCCGCTACCAGAGCTACACGCAGGCCGACATGGATGCGCTGCGCGCCGCCGGCTACGCGGGCGAATTCATGCCGGTGGAAATCGGCGTGCCGAAGTACATGGACTGGCTGGCGCAGAACCGCGGATGACCGCGCCGCGGCAGATCCTCGTGGTCGGCCCCTCGTGGGTCGGGGACATGGTGATGGCGCAGAGCCTCTTCATGACCCTGAAGGCCGAAGGCCCGTGCGAGATCGACGTGCTCGCACCGGGCTGGTCGCTGGCCATCCTGGAGCGCATGCCCGAGGTGCGTGGCGGCATCGCAATGCCGCTCGGCCACGGGCAGCTCGGCCTGAAGGAACGCTGGCGCCTCGGGCGCGAACTCGCGAAGCGGCGCTACGACCAGGCGATCGTGCTCCCCGGTTCGCTGAAATCCGCGCTGGCGCCCTTCTTCGCCCGCATCCCGCAGCGCACCGCCTTCCGCGGCGAGATGCGTTACGGCCTCATCAACGACATGCGCCGCCTCGACAAGGGCGCGCTGCCGATGACCGTGCAGCGCTTCGTCGCGCTCGGCCGCCCCGCCGGCAAACCCCTGCCACAGCCCTTCCGGCGCCCGCGCCTGGTCGCGGCGCCGGCCAGCCAGGCGCGCCTGCGTGCCGAACTGGGCCTCGATCCCGACCGCCCTGCGATCGCCTTCATGCCCGGCGCCGAATACGGCCCCGCCAAGCAGTGGCCGCTCGCGCATTACGCCGAACTCGCCGCCGAGCTCGTCGAGCGCGGTTACCAGGTGTGGGTACTCGGTTCGGCCAAGGACGCGCCGGCAGGCCAGGAAATCGCGGCGAAGGCGGGGAACGGCGTGCATAACCTGTGCGGCCGCACCCAGCTCGGCGATGCCGTGGACCTGCTGGCGATGAGCGCCGCCGCGGTGACCAACGACTCCGGCCTGATGCACGTCGCCGCAGCGCTCGACCGGCCGCTGGTCGCCGTGTACGGCTCCTCGACCCCGGACCACACGCCGCCGCTGTCCGACCGCGTCGCGGTCCGCTACCTGCGCCTCGAATGCTCGCCGTGTTTCGAGCGCGTGTGCCCGCTCGGCCACACCCGCTGCCTGCACGAGATCACGCCGGCGAGCGTGCTCGCGTCGCTGGCGACGCTGGGCGTGACGGCGCCGCAGGACACCCGCGGAGCCGCCTGATGCGCGTACTGGTCGTCAAGACCTCGTCGCTCGGCGACGTCATCCACACTTTGCCGGCGCTCACCGATGCCGCGCGCGCGATCCCCGGCATCCGCTTCGACTGGGTCGTCGAGGAAGCCTTCGCCGAGATCCCGTCGTGGCATCCGGCCGTCGACGAGGTGATCCCGGTCGCCGTGCGGCGCTGGCGCAAGTCGCCCTTTGCCGCGCTGCGCAGCGGCGAATGGCGCCGCTTCACCCGCCGCCTGAAACAGGTCCGCTACGACGCGACGATCGACGCGCAGGGCCTCATCAAGAGCGCCTTCCTGACGCGCTACGCCAGCCGGCCCGTGCACGGCCTGGACCGCAATTCGGCGCGCGAGCCGTTCGCGACGCGCTTCTACACCCATACCCACGCCGTGCCGGTCGGGCGCCACGCGGTCGAGCGCGTGCGCGAGCTCTTTGCCCGCGCACTCGGCTACCCGCTGCCCGAGGGGCCGGGCGAATACGGCCTCGACCGCCGCCGCGTGCTCCCGCCGGGCCGCGACGAAGGCGACTACCTGCTGTTCCTGCACGGCACCACCTGGACGACCAAGCACTGGCCCGAAGTCTATTGGCGGCGGCTCCTCGAACTCGCCCGCGACGGCGGCTGGGCCGTGCGCCTGCCCTGGGGCAACGACGAGGAGCGCGCACGCGCTGAACGCCTCGCCGCCGGCCTCGCCAACGTCACCGTGTTGCCGCGCCTCAAGCTCGCCGGCATCGCCGCACAGCTCGCCGGCGCGCGCGCCTGTGTCGCCGTCGATACCGGCCTTGGTCATCTCGCGGCGGCTTTCGACGTGCCGACGCTATCGCTGTTCGGGCCGACCAACCCCGGCTTCACCGGCGCCTGGGGCCATAACCAGTTCCATTTCGCGTCGAACATGGCCTGCGCGCCCTGCCTGCAGCGCCGCTGCACGCACGAGCCGACCGACGAGGAGCGCTCCCGCTTCGACCTCGCCACCGAGCAGCCGCTGTGCTTCACGCGCCTCGCGCCGGAGCGCGTGTGGCGCGCGCTGCAGTCCGTGATCGCCGACGGCGTCCCGTGCGCGGAGCCGGCGTGCGCCGCCCCGGAGCCGGACGACGGCAGCGCCGTGCTGCGCCCTGTTTTCGACCGCAAGGCCCGCTGATGCAGCTCGCGTTCTGCCTGTACAAGTACTTCCCCTTCGGCGGCCTGCAGCGTGATTTCCTGCGCATCGCGCTGACCTGCCAGGCGCGCGGCCACGACATCCGCGTGTATGCGCTGGAATGGCAGGGCGAGGTCCCGCCGGGCTTCGAACTCGTGCGCGTGCCGGTGAAGGCCTTCACCAACCACGGCCGCTACGCGAAATTCACCGATTGGGTGCAGGCCGACCTGCGCCGCCGCCCCGCCGACCGCGTCGTCGGCTTCAACAAGATGCCGGGCCTCGACGTGTATTACGCCGCCGACCCATGCTACGAGGACAAGGCACGCCGCCTGAGGAAGCCCCTCTACCGCTACAGCCCGCGCTACCGCCACTTCTCGGCCTACGAGCGCGCGGTGTTCGCGCCCGAGGTGCATACCGGGATCCTGACCATCTCGCCCGCGCAGCAGGCCCTGTTCGCACAGTATTACGGCACGCCGCAGCGCCGCTTCCACCCGCTGCCGCCGGGCATCGCCCCCGACCGCCGCGCCCCCGCGAACGCCGCCGAGATCCGTGCCGCGTTCCGGCGCGAGTTCCGCCTCGCCGACGACGACCTGCTGGTCGTGCAGATCGGCTCCGACTTCCCGCGCAAGGGCCTGGATCGCACGCTCGCGGCAATCGGCGCGCTGCCCGAGCCGCTCAAGCACCGCACGCACCTGATCGCGCTCGGTGCCGACGATCCCAAGCCTTTCCTGGACCAGGCGCACACGCTGGGCATCGCCGGGCGCGTGTCGCTGCCCGGCGGGCGCAGCGACGTGCCGCGCTTCCTGCTCGGCGCCGACCTGTTCACCCACCCGGCGCGCCACGAAAACACCGGCACCGTGCTGCTCGAAGCCCTCGTCGCGGGCCTGCCCGCACTCGTCAGCGGCGCCTGCGGCTACGCGCACTACATCGCAGAGGCCGACGCCGGACGCGTCATCGCGGAACCCTTCGACCAGGCCGCAATGAACGCCGCGCTCGCGCAGATGCTCGGCGACGCCGCCGCACGCGCGCAATGGCAGCGCAACGCGCTCGCGTATGCCGACAGCCACGACCTCTACAGCCTGCCCGAGCGCGCCGCCGACGTGATCCTCGGCCAGCGCAGATGAGCACGGTTTTCCTCGCCGAACCCTTCGCCACGCTGTGGGCGGGCCGCGACCCTTTCGCGGCCGCCGCTGCGCTCACCGGCACCGTCGTGCGCGAGCTCGAAGGCCGGCGCACTTTCCGCTTCGAGATCGATGGACGCGGCTACTACGCCAAGCTGCACCGCGGCGTCGGTTGGGGCGAGATCCTCGAGAACCTCGTGCGCGGGCGCCTGCCGGTGCTCGGCGCCGAGAACGAATGGCGCGCGATCCAGGCCTTCCACGCGCACGGGCTTGGCACGATGACGGCGGTGGCCTTCGGCGATCGCGGGCGCGGCCCGGCGCGGCGCGAATCCTTCCTCATCACCGAGGCGCTGGAGCCGACGACCGACCTCGACGCCCTCACCCGCAACTGGGCCGGCAACCCGCCGCCGGTCGCCCTCAAGCGCGCGCTGCTCAAGGAAGTCACCCGCATCGCACGCGGCATGCACGAGGCCGGCATCAACCACCGCGACTTCTACCTCGTGCACTTCCTGCTCGATCTCGACCCGCCGCCCGCCCCCGGCCGGCTGCGCCTGTCGGTGATCGACCTGCACCGCGCGCAGCTGCGCAGCCGCACGCCGCGGCGCTGGCGCGACAAGGACCTCGCGGCGCTGTACTTCTCGGCGCTCGACATCGGCCTCACGCGGCGCGACAAGCTGCGCTTCCTGCGCGACTACTTCCCCGGCCCGCTGCGCGACACGCTGCGCCGCGAGGCGCGCCTGCTGGCCCACCTCGAACGCGAGGCCGCGCGCCTCAAGCGCCGCTACGAGCGCAAGTTCGCCCACCGGCCGGCCTTGCAACGATGAGCGGCTGGAAGCTGAACAACGACTACCTGCGCACGACCGGCGCAGAGACCGCGCTGCACACCGCCTTCGGCTCGCTCGACTCAGTGTTCGCGCTCGCGGGCCAGCGCATCGCGCGCGATCCGCTCTCCGAAGTGCTGAAGGTCGAAGTCGCCGGCCGCCACTACTACATCAAGCGCTACCACGGCGCCGGCAAGCATCTGCGGCGCTGGCTTGGGCGGCCGCGCGTGAAGGCCGAATGGCAGAACCTGCGCCACTTCGCCGCCTGGGGCATCCCGACCGCGACCGTCGTCGCCTGGGGCATGGAACGTCGCCTGGGCGCCTTCGCGCGCGGCGCGATGATCACCGCCGAGCTGCCGCGCACGACCGACCTCGCCAAGCTCGCGCTCGCTCACGATCCGCGCCTCAAGGACCGCCGCTGGGTCGCCGGCGTGTCGCGGCAGCTCGCGGACATCACGCGCACTCTGCACGCGCACCGCTTCGCGCACAACGACCTGAAGTGGCGCAACCTGCTCGTCGATGAAGGCGGGGAAGGCAAGGAAGACCCCACAGGCCACGCCCCCCGCCTCTACCTCATCGACTGCCCCGGCGGCACGTTCTGGCGCGGCCCCCTGCTCGCCTACCGCATCGTCAAGGACCTCGCCTGCCTCGACAAGGTCGCGAAGTACCATCTCACGCGCACGCAGCGCCTGCGCTTCTACCTCGACTACGCCGGCAAGCGCCGCCTCGACGCGGCCGACAAGCGCCGCATCCGGCGCATCACGGCATTTTTCGAAGGACGCGAGTAAGGTGCGCGACGACTACCTCGCCGACTCCGCCCGCGTGCTGTTCGCGCGCCACGGCCTCGACAGCTTCGCGGCGCTGTGGGCACTCGAACTCGACACCGTGGACACCCCCAACACCGGCCGCGGCGGTTGGAGCAGCGTGAGCCGGCTGGAGCTCGCCGATGCCGACGGCTCCGTGCAGGCGTTCTACCTCAAGCGCCAGATCGACCACCTCAGCCGCAGCCTGCGCCACCCGCTCGGCGAAGCCACCTTCGCGCGCGAGTTCCGCAACATCCGCCGCTACCAGCACGACGATGTGCCCGCGCTCGAAGCGGTGTTCTTCGGCCAGCGTCGCATCGCCGGCAAGGCGTGCGCGCTGCTCGTCACGCGCGCCCTCGATGATCACAAGCCGCTCGACCGCTGGCTCGCCGACTGGCCGGCGCTGCCGCGCGCGACACGGCGCGCGATCGTCGACGCCGTCGCCGGCCTTGCACGCACGCTGCACGGCGCCGGCCACCTGCACAACTGCCTGTACCCGAAGCACGTCTTCGTGCGCGTCGACGGCCCCCGCGCCAGCGCGCGCCTGATCGACCTCGAAAAGACCCGCCCACTGTTCCTCGGCGCCCGCGACCGCGCGCGCGACCTCGACGCGCTGAACCGCCACACCCGCGGCCCTGCCGCGACCGAGCGCCTGCGCTTCCTGCTGCGCTACCTCGGCCGCGACGCCCTCGACGACGAAGCCACGCGCCTCGCGCGCAGCATCCTGCAGCGCCGCCACCGCAAGGCCGCCCGCCGATGACCGAGCCGCTGCTGCCGGACCTTCCGCCCGAGCGCGTGCCCGGCCCGGCCCCGCTCGCGGACGCGGCCGCACTGCGCGGCGCCGGACGCACCCCCGCCGTGCCCTTCCGCGTCACGCTCGCCGACGGCCGCACACTCGTGATGACGCGCCTCTTGCGCGTGCTGCCCGGCAAGCGCATCGTCGGCGACAGCCTGCTCGACGGCCGCCGCGTGCTCGCAAAACTCTTCGTCGACAAGGACAGCGCCCGCCGCGCCGAACGCGAGCGGCAAGGCATCGCGGCGCTCGCCGCGGGCGGCATCCCGACCCCCGCGCTCGTCGCCGCGGACGCGCTGCCGGGCGGCGGCCACCTGCTGACGACCGAGTTTCTCGACGGCGCGACGACGCTCCTCGACCACTGGCGCCCGCTCGCCGAGCGTCCGCCCGGCGACGCCGCCGCGCTTGCACTCCTTGCACCCGCCTTCAGTCTGCTCGGACGCCTGCATCGCGCCGGCCTCGCCCACGACGACCTGCACTTCGGCAACTTCCTGGTGCACGACGGGCGCCTCTACCTGATCGACGGTGACGCCGTCACGACCGCCAACGCACCGCTCGCCTCCAAACCCGCCGCGCGCGACCTCGCGATGCTGATTGCGCAGCTGCCGCGCACCTGGGACGGCGCGCTCACACCGCTCCTCGACGCCTACTGCGACGGCGGCGCCTCCACCCTCGACGACGCCGTGCTCGCCCGCGCGCTGCGCCACGAGCGCGCCTGGCGCCTGCGCGACTATCTCGCCAAGACCGGCCGCGACTGCACGCTGTTCCGCGTGCGCCGCAGCCTGCACCGCTTCGAGGCCGTCGTACGCAGCGAGGCCGACGCCCTCACGCCGCTCCTCGCCGACCCCGACCGCTGGATAGAATCCGGCCGTTCGCTCAAGCGCGGCAACACCTGCACCGTCGCGCGCGTCGAGCTCGGCGGCCGCCAGCTCGTCGTCAAGCGCTACAACCTCAAGCACCTCGGCCACGCGATCTCGCGCGCGTGGCGCCCGACGCGTGCCTGGCACTCGTGGCGCGAGGCGCATCGCCTGTCCCTCTTCGGCATCCCGACACCCAGGCCGCTCGCGCTGATCGAGGAACGCTGGGGCCCCCTGCGCGCGCGCGCGTGGCTCGTCACCGAATATTGCGACGGCCCCGACATGCGTGCGCATCTCGAGCCCGACGCGGCACCCGCGCCCGCGGAAGCCGCATCGCTCAAGACGCTCTTCGATACCCTGTATCGGGAGCGCATAAGCCATGGCGATTTGAAGGCCACCAACCTGCTGTGGGACGGTAACAAGTCCTTGCTGATCGACCTTGATGCCGCCCGCCAGCACGCTACAATCGCTGGCTTCCACCGCGCCTGGCGCCGCGATCGCGCGCGCTTCCTGCGCAACTGGCCTGCGGATTCGCCGCTCCATCGCTGGCTCGACGCGATGCTGCCCGGCCGCCCCTGAGCGCTCTTTGATACACGAACACCCATGCTCCTGACCGATTGGCTCCACTCCCGCCGCGTGCGCTACCTACTCGGCGGCACGGCCCTGTTCTTCGCCGTCTTCGCGCTGCTGCGCGGCGCCTTCCTGATCGGCTTCGCCGATTTCGACGCGATGGGCGGCATCGGCAGTGAGCGCATCGTCGAGGCCGTCGGCATCGGCCTGCGCTTCGACCTGCGTCTGGCGATCCTGATGATGCTGCCAGTCGCGCTGCTCGCCTTCCTGCCGCGCGCGAACCTCGTGCGCTGCCGCGCCGTGCGCGGCCTGTCGCGGCTCTACCTGGGCCTCGCGATCCTCGTCGTCCTGCTCCTCTACGTGCTCGACTTCGGCCACTACGACTACCTCGGCCTGCGCATCAACTCGACCATCCTGCGCTTCCTCGGCAACACCGACATCTCCGCCGGCATGCTGTGGCAGAGCTATCCGGTGCTGAAGATCGCCGCCGGCTGGCTCGCCGCCTCCGTACTGGTGCTGTGGGCCGCGATCCGCCTCGAACGCCACCTGCTCGACCGACCGGCACGCGTGACGCCGACGATCTCGCGCGCCGCAGTCGCCGCCGTCGCGCTGACGATACTGACCCTGCTGGGCCTGATCGGGCGCGTCACCAGCATCAACCCGTCGAACCCCGTGCCGCTGCGCTGGAGCGACGCCTTCGTGTCCGGCAACTCGGCAGTCGGCGCGCTGGGCCTCAACCCCGTGATCTTCATCTACGACACGATCCGCACGCCGCAGGAAACCTTCGACCGCGCGCAGGTGGCCAAGCACTACGAGATGATGGTCCGCTACCTCGGTGTCACCGAACCCGACCCCGAGAAACTCACCGTGACGCGCCAGATCAGCCCGCAGCCGCACCGCCTGCAGTTCCAGCGCGCACCCAACGTGGTCTTCGTGATGCTCGAATCGCTCGGCGCGAGCCGCCTCGGCACCTTCGGCAATCCGCTCGACCCGACCCCCAACCTCGACCGGATCGCCCGCGAAGGCTGGCTGTTCCGCAACTTCCATGTGCCGGTTTCCGGCACCGCGAAGACCGTGTGGGCCAGCATCACCGGCATCCCCGACGCCGCCCGCGCCGAGAGCGCGACGCGCAACCCCTTCATCAGCAACCAGCACACCGTGATCAACGCGCTGAAGGAACACCGCAAGGTGTACGCGATCGGCGGCAGCGCCGGCTGGGCCAACATGAACGCGCTGATCCAGAGCAGCATCGACGGCATCGAGCTGGTCGAGGAAGGCGCGTGGAAGTCGCCCAACGACGACGTATGGGGTATCTCCGACCTCAACCTGTTCCGCGAGAGCAGCGCGCTGTTGAAGGCCGACGCCGCCAAGCGCCCCTTCTTCGCCTACATCCAGACGGCCGGCAACCACCGCCCCTACACCATCCCCGCCGACAACGAAGGCTTCGAGATCCGCAAGCCCTCGCTGCAGGAAGTGCAGGACGCGAGCTTCCAGGACGTCGGCCAGTACAACGCGGTGCGCCTGCTCGACCACAACATCGGACGCCTGATGGAGATCGCCAAGCGCGACGGCTGGTTCGACAACACCATCTTCGTGCTCTTCGGCGACCACAACGGCCGCATCAGCCGCCTGCCCTTCATGCCCCCCGCCTTCGAGCAGCTCAACCTCGAGAGCACCCACGTCCCCGCGGTGATCTACGCGCCCAAGCTGCTGCAGCCGCGCGTGTTCGAGGAAGCCGCGAGCCTCGTCGACCTGCTGCCGACCGTCGCCGGCCTGCTCGGCATCGAGTACCGCAATGGCGCGCTCGGCCGCGACGTGCAGCTCCCCGCGCCCGAAGGCGAGCGGGCGGTGCACGTGATCCTGCGCGAAGGCGCCTTCCCGCTGATCGGCGCCGTGACACGCAACTTCCTCGTGCAGATGAACCACGACGGCAGCAAGGCGACGATGCACGACCTCGCGTCGAAGACGCCGACCGACAACGTCGCCGAAGCCCACCCGGAAGAATTCGCGCGCCTGGCCGCACTGGCCCGAGGGCTCCACGAGACGTCGCGCTACATGATGTACGACAACCGCCGCGCGGCGCAGTGATCCGCAGGAGCCAATCAGCAGGTACCTTCCCCTTCAAGGGGGCAAGGACGGGGTTTCGCGAAGCACTGCTTCGCGCCGTCCGAGCGGGCTGGCTGTGCAAGGCCAGCCTTGGGACGGACAGGATGGGGATGGGTTTCTTTCAGGCGCTTCGGAGTCCACCCACCCCCACCC
>NZ_WTVS01000114.1 GCF_012911005.2 Aromatoleum toluolicum
CGGGGGCGGCGGCGTGCTGCGGTAGCGATCCGAGCGGCTGGGCGAGTAGCGGCCCGACACCGGTACGCGATGGCCGCTCGCATACATGCACTGCACGTAGGCGTGGTCGTAGCGCCGCTGCGCGTCGTAGCCCGACACCTCGGCCGCACCACTGCCGGCGGCGCTGCCGATCAGCAGCCCGGTGCCGGCACCCACGCCCGCGCCGCGCCCGCCATCGACGGCGGCACCGACCGCCGCGCCGATCGCCGTGCCGACCACGGCGCTGCGCACGCCGGCATCGGCCGCAGCCTGCCCGGCGGAGCGGCCGCCGATGTATTCGTACGCGTACTGGCGGCAGGCCGATTCGTCAGCGCGGAACTCATTGAAACTCGCGCCGGTGCCCGGGAGCACGAGCACGCTCGGCCCGGACGGCATCGACACGCAGCCCGCGGTCACGACCGCCGCCGCAAGCGGCACAAGACAGATACGGATGTTCATGTTCGGATCCTCCCTCAGCGCGACGGCCGCGGCGCGACGCGTTCCCACCCGCCGGGGCATTCCTTGACGTAGGGGTAGTAGCCCTCGGGGCGGTCGCAGTAATACCAGTAATTGCCGGCGGACTTCCGGTCATCATCCGCGTCGTCATCTTCGCGCTCGATATACACCGGCGGCGAGGACGGCACCCTGGCGGCCGGCGGATAGGCGTAATACGGCGGGTAGGCGTAGTAGGGGTAGGGCTCGTAATAGCGGTAGGGCGAATAGCCGTAATACGGGCCGGGCCAGCCCCAGAACAGCGGAACCCCGATGTGCACACCGAGGCGCGAGTGGCTGTGATGCCGGCCGCTGCGGCCGCGATCGGCAGACGCGACATCCGGCAACGCGACGCCCAGTACCAGGACCGCCGCGAGCGCAAGCCTGAACCATTTCATGGTGACCTCCCTGTCGGCAGGATGACACGTCCATTCAACGTGCGAACTCATCCAAAAGACCACAAGCCGGCCAAGGAATTCCCGCCCGAGTGTGACGTATTTTTTCATCCGCCTGCGTTACATCCGTGCCGCACCGTGCTGCCGCGTTGCCGTATCTCCGCGTTACTGATGTGATACAAATTGCTTGCCGTCAATCAATCAAGATAGTATCGTTTTCCGCGAAGAGGATCGCCCGAACCCGGAGCGAACCCGCCAATCACCGGAGACACACCGATGCAGCAGAAGTCCTCGTCCGCCCCCGTCGATATCGGCGGGATACTCGACTACGGCCCGTTCACGTCGATGCAACGGCTCGTCGTGATGCTCGCCGCCCTTGCGATTGTCATGGACGGCTTCGACGGGCAGCTCATCGGCTTCGCCATCCCGGCGCTGATCAAGGAATGGGGCATCACCAAGGCCGCCTTCGCGCCCGCCGTCGCCGCGGGCCTGGTCGGCATGGCCGTCGGCAGCGCCTGTGCCGGCATCGTCGCCGACCGCATCGGCCGGCGGCTGGTGCTCGTCGCCAGCGTGTTCCTGTTCGGCGCCGCGACGATCGCGATCGGCTTCGCGCCCGACGTCACGGCGATCGCCGCGCTGCGCTTCCTCGCCGGCCTCGGCATCGGCGGCGCGCTGCCGAGCGCCTCGACGATGACCGCAGAATTCACGCCGGCGCGCCGCCGCACCCTCGCGGTCACCGCGACCATCGTGTGCTATCCGCTCGGTGGCATGCTCGCCGGCCTGTTCGCCGGCGCCGTCCTGCCCGTGCTCGGCTGGCGCGGCCTGTTCTGGATCGGCGGCGCGCTGCCCGTCGTCTACAGCCTGGTGCTGCTCGCGCTGCTGCCCGAATCCGCCCGCTACCTCGCGCGCAAGACCGCCCGCTGGCCCGAGCTGCGCCGCCTGCTCGCGCGCATGGAACGCCCCGCCGACCCCGGCACGGTATTCGTCGACGTGGCCGAAACCGGCAGCGACCAGCGCGCCGGCTTCGCCGCCCTGTTCCAGAGCGGCCGCGCACGCGACACGCTGGCGATCTGGGTCGGCTTCTTCCTCGTCATGCTCGCCACCTACACCGCCTTCAGCTGGCTGCCGACGATGCTCGCCGCCGAAGGCCTGCCCACCGCCCTGGCAGGCTCCGGCCTCACCGCCTACAACCTCGGCGGCGTGATCGGCTCGCTCGGCTGCGCGCTGGCCATCACGCGCTACGGCTCGCGCTGGCCGCTGCTCCTGTGCAGCATCGGCGCCGCGGCCAGCGCCTTCGTGCTGCAGGGCGTCGACTTCGCCACGAACACCACCTGGCTGATGATCGGACTCGGCGTGCACGGCATGTTCGTGATCGCCGTCCAGGCGACCATGTATGCGCTGTGCGCCTACGTCTACCCAACCATGATGCGCGCCACCGGCACCGCCTCGGCCCTGTCCTTCGGCCGCCTCGGCGCGATCCTAAGCTCCTTCGCCGGCGCCGCCGTCATCACCTCCGGCGGCGCGGACAGCTACCTGTCGCTGCTCGGCGGCGCCATGGTGCTCACCTTCCTCGCGCTGGCCGTCGTCAAGCGCCACATCCCGGGGCTGCACACGCACGTCCGCGCCGAGCCCGCAGCGGAACCGACCGCAGCCACACCATCCTTCGCGGTGAGCGCGCCGCGACCGGGGGCCTGAGCCCCGCGGGGCTCACCCCGCTCGCGCCCCGCACCGGCTGCCCCCGCGTTCATATTCGGTTAGGATATGCGCGGGGCACCCCTCCGCGCGGATCCTGCCGCACTGCGAGGCACCACCCCGACTCGCCAGGCGGAGACGGACGTGATTGACATCAAGTGGGACAGCAAATTCGAGGTCGGACACCCGCGCATCGACGCCGAGCACCGCGTCTTCGTCGACCTGATCCGCGCGATCTCCGTGGAAGCGGACCGGAACTGCCCGAAGGAAAAGGCCATGCGCCTGCTGCTCGAGGTGCGCAAGTACGCGGAATTCCACTTCGTCAGCGAAGAGAACATCATGCTCGACGTCGGCTATCGGCATTACGAAGAGCACCGCGAGGAACACGCGTGGCTGCTGCGCCGGCTGGAGCACGAATGCAACCTCTACTACACCGACAGCGCCCCGCTCCAGGAGCTCGCGCACTTCATGTTCGACTGGTTCGCGATGCACACCACCGTCGCAGACAGAAAGCTCGTCGACAGCATCGCCGCGCACAACGCCGCTCCCGCCGTCTGACGAGCGCCGGCCTCGATCGGAACCTCTGCCGTTGACGTCCCCTGACACCCCGGACGACGCACTCGCCCGCGCCCTCACGGCCGCCAGCGGCATCGACTTCGCCGGCGCACGCCTGAGCCCGGTCGGCGGCGGCTGCATCAATCGCACGCTGGAAGTGCAGGCGGGCGACCGGATATATTTCCTCAAGCTCAACGACGCCGCCGCGCTGCCGATGTTCGAGGCCGAGGTCGACGGCCTCGCGGCACTCGCCACCTGCGACGCCTTCCGCGTGCCGCGTCCGCTCGCCTGCGGCGCGACCGACGACGAGGCCTTCCTGCTGCTCGAACACCTGCCGATGCGCCCGCTCGCGAGCGCCGAAGACGGCCGGCGCTTCGCCGCGGCGCTCGTCGAATTGCACCGCGACACCGGCGAACGGTTCGGCTGGACGCGCGACAACTACATCGGCGCCACGCCCCAGCACAACACGCCCCACGACGGCTGGGCCAGGTTCCTTGTCGAATGCCGCCTCCTGCCGCAACTGCAGATGGCGCGGGCGAAGGGCCACGGCGGCGCCCTCGGCCGCGACGCCGACAAGCTCCTCGAACGCATTCCGGCCCTGTTCCTCGACTACCGGCCCCGCCCAAGCCTGCTGCACGGCGACCTGTGGAACGGCAACGCCGCCATCGCCGCGGACGGCAAACCCGTGATCTTCGACCCCGCCGTGTACCGCGGCGACCGCGATGCCGATCTCGCCATGAGCGAACTCTTCGGCGGCTTCCCCGCGTCCTTCTACGCCACCTACCGCAGCGCCTGGCCGCCCGCCGAGGGCTACGAACTGCGCAAGACGCTGTACAACCTGTACCACATCCTCAACCACCTCAACCTCTTCGGCCGCGCCTACCTCGGCCAGGCCGAACGCATGATCCGCACACTGGCAACGGAACTGCTCCGCTGACTCGTCCGCGAATTCAGTCCCGTCCCTGCCTCCGCTAGACTATCCGCTCCGCAGCACCGTCACCGCAGGGGCACGCCTCATGGACGCCAACTTCTGGCACGCGAAATGGGAACGCAACGAGATCGGCTTCCACGGCAGTGAAGCCAATCCGCTACTGGTCAAACACTTCGACGCGCTCGCGCTCGCGCCCGGCAGCCGCATCTTCCTGCCCCTGTGCGGCAAGACACTGGACATCCACTGGCTGCTCGCCCAAGGTTATCGCGTCGTCGGCGCGGAACTGAGCCCGCTCGCCGTGCAGCAGCTCTTCGCCGAGCTCGGCGTGGAACCGACGGTGTCTCGCGTCGGCGCGCTCGACCACTATGCGGTCGAGGATCTCGACGTCTATGTGGGCGACTTCTTCGATCTCACCGCGGAAACCCTCGGCCCGGTCGACGCGGTCTACGACCGCGCCGCGCTCGTCGCGCTGCCGCACACCATGCGCCCGCGCTACACGGCCCATCTGACGGCCATCACACACGAAGCGCCGCAGCTCCTCATCTGCTTCGAATACGACCAGAGTCTGCACGCCGGACCACCCTTCTCGATCGATGCAGACGAAGTCGGGCAGCACTACGCGGGCCGCTTCTCGCCGACCCTGCTCAAGCGGATCGAGGTCGCGGGCGGCCTCAAGGGCAAGTGCCCCGCCACGGAAAGCGTCTGGCTGCTGCGCAAGGGCTGACCTGCGCCAGTCCGCACTCACGCTGCAGAGGGGCGAGTCAGCGACCCATCGCCGTTTTCCTTAGCGGCGGAACTGCCCTTGCCGCGAGCCGTCCTATTTAATGTAGCGTCCGCGCGGCACGGTGCGATCTGACCGTGCCGCCGGATTTTCCGGCGTGCGCCCGCCGGGCTCGCCTGGTCGAGGACGCGCCATCAGCCATTGCTTGCGTACGCAGGGAAGGAGGAATCATGGTTGATCGAGGATTGCTTGTCCGCGTGAAAGCGAAGGCGGGAAAGATCGAAGACGTGGAACGCTTCCTGAAGTCCGCCCTGCCGCTCGTGCGCGACGAATCCGGCACCACCGCGTGGTTCGCCATCCGATTGGGCCGCACCGAGTTCGGCATCTTCGACGTGTTCCCGGGCGATGCGGAGCGCGAAGCCCATTTGACGGGGCCGGTCGCCAAGGCGCTGATGGAGAAGGCCGACGAGCTTTTCGCCGAACCGCCGCGTATCCAGAAGCTCGACGTGCTGGCAGACAAACTCCCGCCGACGGTGCCCGAGGACGCCGACACCAAGGGCGTCCTGCTCACCTTCAAGGCGAAGGCCGGTCACGACAAGGACGTGGAGCGTTTCCTGCGCGACGCGCAGCCCATGGTCGCTGCCGAGCCGGCGACCACCGCGTGGTTCGCCGTCCGCCTTGACGACGGCCGCTACGGCATCTTCGACGTCTTCCCGGACGAGGCAGGACGCCTCAAGCATCTGGCCGGACGCGTACCGCGGGAACTGGCCAAGCATGCCCTGACCCTGCTGGGCAGCCTGCCCGCGCCGGACCTGTTGAGCGTTCGGGCGGAGAAATTCGAACCGATGTTCCGGGCCGCAGCCTGACTTCGTCCGGCGTCGCCACGTCGTCCGCGCGTGGCGGCACGAGCGAAGCGGGAAGGCGCGGGTCAATCATCTGCGATGATCACCGCGAAAAGGATGGAGATCATTTCGGTTAAGTGACGGCAACTTATTCGTCAGATGCCATGGAAATCTCGACCGCATAAGAACATACAGGCTATGCTGCGGCGATACCAACGATGCATCCGACCGACAGGCGTTAGCCTGCACCTATGACCTGCCCGATGGATATCTCACAAAGATGGCCGCTTCCAGTCTGCTTGCCCTCCTCGACGACATCGCCACCGTTCTTGACGACGTGGCCATCCTCAGCAAGGTCGCCGCGAAGAAAACCGCGGGCGTGCTCGGCGACGACCTCGCCCTCAACGCGCAGCAGGTAGCGGGTGTCCGCGCCGAGCGCGAGATCCCGGTCGTGTGGGCGGTGGCGCGCGGATCCTTCCTCAACAAGGCCATCCTCGTCCCGGCGGCGCTGCTGATCAGCGCCTTCACCCCGTGGGCGATCATTCCCCTGCTGATGCTCGGCGGCGCCTACCTGTGCTTCGAAGGCTTCGAAAAACTCGCCCACAAGTTCCTGCATCGCGCGGAAGACACCGCCGCGCATGAAGCCGAGCTGATGCAGGCCCTGGCCGACCCCACGGTCGACCTCGTACGGCTGGAGCAGGACAAGATCAAGGGCGCGATCCGCACCGACTTCATCCTTTCCGCCGAGATCATCGTCATCGCGCTCGGCACCGTGTCGGACATGCCCTTCCTCACCCAGGTCGGCGTCCTTTCAACGATCGCCATCGTCATGACGGTCGGGGTCTATGGCCTCGTCGCCGGCATCGTCAAGCTCGATGACCTCGGCCTCTGGCTGACCCGCCAAGCCACCGCGGTCGCCCAAACCGTCGGCCGACTCCTGCTCAAGGCCGCCCCGTGGCTGATGAAGGCGCTCTCAGTCCTGGGTACTGCCGCGATGTTCCTCGTCGGCGGCGGGATCGTCGTGCATGGCATCCCGCCCGCCTACCACTTCGTCGAAGCGCAAGGCGCCCTGCTGGGCACCGCCCTCAACGGCCTGGCCGGCGTCCTGACCGGCGCGGTGGTCCTTGCCGGCGTTACGCTCGTGGCGAAGTGCCTGCCGGGGGCCAAGGGGGCGCAGGCGTAGCGAACCAGGCGCGCTTGTTCGTGTCGTCGTGCCTTGAGAACGCCCGACGCGCAAGCCGCTGCTTGAGCCCGCAATGAACACCCTGCCCGACGGCCTCTACGACCTGCTCCTTGACGCCCGCCTGCGCGAACTCGCCCTGCAGCTACGCGATGCCGGCCAGGCCCAGGTCGAGCCCCTCACCGGTGCCGCCCGTCGGCGCCGACTCGCCGAAGTGCTCGCGCAACTACTGCCGGAACTGCTCGACGAGGCCACTGATGCCGAGGATGACGCCGCGCGCGAGCAGCGCGAACTCACGCTGATCAACGGCCTGCTGACCCATCTGCGGCGCGGCGACGCGGCGGCCGACCAGTGGACCGCCCCGGTGCTCACGCTGCGCGCGATCCATCGCGGCCAGCCGCGCCCGACGCAGCCGCCGACTGGGCTGCTCGCACCGTGGCTATTCACCGCTGGCCGCGCCGACCCCTCGCTGTTCGCCGAACTGCGCGCCGAGCTCGGCTCGGCCGATCGCGTCGACATCGTCGTCAGCTTCATCACCTGGAGCGGGCTGCGGAAACTTCTCGACGTGCTCGAATCCGTCAGCGCGATCGGCGCCGACGGCGAACCGCGCACGCGACTGCGCGTGATCACGACCACCTACACCGGAGCCACCGAAGCGCGCGCCGTCGAAACGCTCGCGGCCCTGCCCGGCGTGGAACTGCGCGTCTCGCTCGACGGACGCCGTAGCCGACTGCATGCGAAAGCGTGGCTCTTCCACCGCGCGACCGGCTTCGGCACCGCCTTTGTCGGTAGCGCGAACCTCTCCGCCGCGGCACTCCTCGGCGGCGTCGAATGGACGGTGAAATTCACGCAAGCCGGGCAGGCCGACCTCTTCGCCGCCGCCGAGGCGCATTTCGAGACGCTGTGGAACGACCCGGAGTTCCAGCGCTTCGACCCGCAGGACGACACGCATCGCCTGGAACTGCGCCGCGCGTTGCAGCAGGCCAGGGGCACGAGCTTCGAGCCGATCGCAACGCCCACGTGGTTCGACCTGCAGCCCAAGAGCTATCAGCAGGCGATGCTCGACCGCCTCGCCGCCGAACGCCGCCACGACCGCACGCGCAATCTCGTCGTCGCGGCCACCGGCACGGGCAAAACGGTGGTCGCGGCATTCGACTACAAGCGCCTGTGCGAGCAGCAGGGCGGCAAGCCGCGCCTCTTGTTCGTCGCGCATCGCATCGAACTCCTGCGGCAGGCCATCGAAACCTACCGCCAGGTACTGCGCGCCCCGGCCTTCGGCGAACTCCTCGCGGACGGCAGCCAGCCCGCGAGCGGCGAACACCTCTTCGCGACCATCATGTCGGTCGCCGCGCGCGATCTGCTCGCGAGCCACGGCGCGGACTACTGGAACACCGTCGTCATCGACGAATGCCACCACCTGCCGGCGAGCCAGTTCGACGCCTTCGCCACGACGATCCGCCCGCGCTTCCAGCTGGGCCTCACCGCGACGCCGGAGCGCGCAGACGGACGCTCGGTGCTGCAGTATTTCGACGCACGCCCCGACGGCAGCCCGGCCGTCGAGCTGCGCCTGTGGGACGCGCTCGACCAGCAGCTCCTCGCGCCCTTCGAGTACTACGCCAGCAACGACAGCACCGACCTCAGCGGCATCCGCTGGAACCAGCCCGGCGAACTCACCCAACTTGCGAACATCATTAGCGGCAACGACGCGCGCGCCCGTCTGGTGATCCATGCCATCGAGCAATACGTCGCCGACCACGGCGCGATGCGCGCGATCGCGTTCTGCGTCGATATCGCCCACGCGAATTACATGGCAGATCGGCTCACCCAAGCCGGCCTTCCTGCGCTCGCGATCACCAGCGCCACGCCGCGCGACGTGCGCGAACGCGCCCCGCAGGACCTCGCCGCCGGCACGCTGAAAGTGCTGTGCACCGTCGATCTCTACAACGAGGGCGTCGACATCCCGGAAGCCAACACCCTGCTGCTCCTGCGCCCGACGCAAAGCCCGGTCGTGTTCCAGCAGCAGCTCGGCCGCGGCCTGCGTCTCGCGGACGGCAAGGACAGCTGCCTCGTCCTCGACTTCGTCGGGCGGCTGCAGAACGACTTCCGCTTCGACCTCCTTTACCGCGCGATCACCGGCCTCAACCGCCAGCAGCTCATCGAGGCCGTCGAACAGGGCTTCACGACATTGCCGCCCGGCTGCCACATCCAGTTCGACCGGGTCGCTCGCGAGCGCGTGCTGAGCGGCCTACGCCAGATCAGCAACCAGAGCTGGCGCCGCCTCACCGCGGAACTGCGCTACTACGCGACCACCCGCCGCGGCGCCCCGTTGACGCTCGCCGACTTCGTGCGCGACCAGTGCCTGGACCTCGAAGACCTCTACGACGGCAAGCCCGGCTGGACCGCGCTGTGCCGCGCCGCCGGCCTCGAACACGCGGCGCCCGACCCCGACGAGACCTACCTCGGCAAGCACCTCGACGCGCTGCTGCACGTCGATGACCCCGAGCACCTGCAGATCCTGCGCCGCGTCGCCGCAGACCCCGCCGCGCTCCTCGCGCAGTGCGCGCAGTGCGCGCACCTCGCCCCCGCCGAGCAGCGCCGCATCCAGATGCTTGCCTACCAGATCTTCAGCGACCGCAGCGCCCTGATGGACGTCCCCGCCTTCCTCGCCCGCATGGCCGCGAACCCCGCGATGTGCCGCGAACTCGCCCAGCTCACAACCTGCCTCGATGAACGCGCCGACCTCGACCCGCAGCCCCTCACCGGCGCCCCCACCGAGTGGCCGCTGACCCTGCACGCCGCCTAAGAGATCCGCGAAATCCTCACCGCCGTCGGCTGGCTCACCCCCGAACGCCGCGCGCCCTTCCAGGCCGGCGTGCTGGCGCTACCCGAACACAAGACCGAGCTCCTCTTCGTCACCCTCGACAAACGCGACGGCTTCAACGAACGCATCGCCTACCACGACTATGCGATCAGCCCGGAGCTCTTCCACTGGCAATCGCAGAACTCGGCGGGCCCCGACACACCGGCCGGGCGGCGTTACTGCGAGTCGCCGAGCAATGGGTGGAGGTTCCAGCTTTTTGTGCGGGAAGCCCGCGGACAAGCGTATCGGGCCTTGGGGCCGGTACGCCTGGAACGTTGGGAGGGGGATCGGCCGCTATCGATTGCGTGGCGGCTGGAGCGCGCGCTGCCGGTTGCGTTGTTCAGGCGCTACAGCGTGTTGCGGGCGTAAACACAAAGGGGGACAAAATGAAAATGGGCTAGACCTTTACGATCTAGCCCATTGAAATTTGGCGCGCCAAAATGGATGAAGCTGGGCACTGGACTGAGCATTTTCGCTTCGAGTTTACGTACCGAAGATATGACCCTCGATGAGTTCAGCCGCTTCTACTAATCCTTTATCGAATTCCTCTGTCGACGTGAAATAGCTGTTACCAGGCAATTCGGCTTGAAGCCATTTCCGAAACGAGGGATCCATCAAGACCGTTCGATAATCCTTTCCCTTCGTTTGCGGCGCATGCTCGATCAGCAGTTCCGCTAATCGCTTCACTCCTGCGCTGTGCAGATCTTCCGTCGGCTTTGGGTACGAGATAGTCCTAATATTTGAACGAGCCCCGCGAATATCGCGTCGTAAGCGCGCGACCTCGACCGTGAGTTCCTCAAGGCGATCCAGGGCCAGACGCTCGGGCGGCACGGCGTCTTGCTCAATCCGCGCAACATGAAAAGTTCCGAAACTCTTTAAGAATGTCTGACAGTCAGGTTTTTGAGCGGCCAAGTAGGTCGCAAAAACCTTATCAGCCAACGTGCTCTTAAATTGAACAATTTTTGTAAACCGAAGGTCGCGCGGGTAAGTTAGATGCTCTACTACACCGGTATCAAAGCTGTAATCCGTTTGATCATCCTTGATAATAACCGTTGGCTTGTCAAAGGCGAGGCGCATCCCAAGTTCAAACATCACGTTGGGATTCTTGCAGCTGACGTCGCAGATAACTACGTCCGATGAATACAAATTTTGAACAATTCTCTTCTGTATCACGCCAACATCATCAGCATCACTAAGGAATCCCTGATCAATTGACGTTTCGAGCAATCGCACCCAAGCCTACTGTCTGAGCCGACTCCGATGATCGATTTTTCCGATTTTCCCGCTGATTTCCGAGGCCATTCCGACCTCGAACGCCT
>NZ_WTVS01000115.1 GCF_012911005.2 Aromatoleum toluolicum
GGCCTTGGCCATGTAGTTCTCCTGTTTCCACAATTGAATTATCCGCGATAAATTGCGTCGCCCAATTGCGGAAAAGTGGGGAAGACCGGCCCCAATTCAAATCCTCAGGCAAAGATGTCGACCATGCCCAGGCCGGTGCGCGACCAGGTCGCGGGGGCGAGGGGAACGGTCCGGCTCTCGCCTGCCTGATCCGCTCCGGTCGCGCCGCGTCGTCCGCGGCCGGCGCCGGTCCCCGAATCCTGCTGCGCGCGCTGGTCGCCCTGCGTGCTGACGTTCGCCTCACCGAGGTTGATGCCCGCCTGCTGCAGGACTTCGCGCAGTCGCGGCAGCGCCTGCTCGAGCGCGTCGCGCGCGGCCGCCGACGCCGCGACGAAATGCGCGGTCGTCTGGTCGCCATTGATCTGGATCGATACCTCGAGCTTGCCGAGATGGGCCGGCGTGAGCACGAGCTCCGCCCTGGATTCGTTTCGCCCCACCATCCACATCATGCGGTTGCCGACGTCCTCCGCCCAGGCGCGCTGGCCGGCCGGGGTATGCACCTGCAGCTGCGGCGGCGTCTGTTCCGTGCGCGCGGTGCCGGGCGCGAAGGCCGAGGCGTGCAGGCCGGCAGCCTGTGCGTCGGGTTCGAGCGCCTGGAGGCCGGGCGCAGGCAGCGCGGACTGCTGCGCAGCCATTTGCAGGCGCGCGCCGAAGGCCGCGGGGGCGGCTCCGGCCGCAATGTCGGCCTTCACTTTGGCGACTGCGTCCGCAACGCCCCCGGCGTCCGGCCCGGCTTTCTCCGACGACCCGGTCTGGGCGGTGGCTTCCGCGATCAGCTGGCCGAGCGTGAAGGCGCCAGACTTGTGCTTCGGCGTATCGAGCAGCACGTCGGACGTCAGCAGGGAGTCGCCTTCTGCGGCGACATCGTCGGCCGGCAAGGCGGCAACGCCGGGCATCAGGGCGGCAAGGCTTGCCGCCTGTGCGGCGGGATCCGCCGCCGCGGTGTCGGGCTGGCCCGTATTGCCGTCCTGCGCCCCGCCTTCCGCCGTGGCGGTGTCCGACCCGGCGTTATCGCCAGTCGCTTCGGCACTGCTCGCTTCGGCGCCAGCGGTGTCGTTCTCGTTCCGCGTCGTCTCGGATTCCCCGCTGCGTTGCGTCTCGCTCCGTGCTTCGCTGCGCGGGCGTTCCGCTGTCTGCGCGACATGCTCCTGCGGCCTTTCCCTTTCCGGACGGGCGGGCGAGCGTTCGGCCGCGTTCATGCGGCGGTCGAGGGTGCGGGAAAAACTGTCGTCGTTCAGTCCGGTTCCGTTGGCCCGGTTTTCCTCCGCCGCGCGTTGCGGCGGTTGTGCCGGCGCAGACGGCGCATTCAGGCGCAGCATGCTGGTCAAGACCTGATTCGACATGGTGGATTCCCTTTCACGGCTGTATCTGCCATGGATACAGCAAGGTGCATGCCAGGCGTTTGGAACGGGGACGGCGACTCAGGATTCGTCGCTGTCTTCGCGGTTGGCGTAGCGCTTGGCCGAGTGCTCGTCGGACTGTCGCTGTTCGAGGCGGGCTTCCTTGCGCGCCTCGCCGAGGTCGTGGCGTTTCTGCAGCGTATCGAAGGCCTTGACCTTGTTGCGCTGGGTCATCCACGCGTGCTGGCCGGCGACGGTCATCTGGCGCGAGCGTTCGACGTTGGCCTTCTGCACCGCAATGGCTTCGTCGATGCGGCCGATGAAGGCGCTGAAGTTGCGCCATTCGTCGGGGCTGATGCCGTTGCGTGCCGCTTCATGAAAACGCGATTCGTACTCGTCGCGATAGTTCTGCAGCAATTCCAGTTTGCGCGTGCCCTCTTGCTCGCTGGCAATGAGTTCGCCCAGACGGCGCGCCGCGTCGTCCATGCGTGTTTGGCTCAGTTCCAGCAATGGCTTGAGAGGGAAGGATTTGCTCATGGTGCGAAACGGTCGGAGTCGACAGGCGCCCGTAGGCGACGTGAAACTGTAAGCATTCTAAACGAGCGGCGTCACTTCGGCCCGTGACAACGCTCATCCCGGGGTGAATAGCGTACCGAGGCCCGCAATCGCATTGGGGTAGCTTTCCTGCTCGTCGATCCTTTGCTGCAGGAACGCCTCGAGTTTGGGGTACATGGCGACCGCCCGGTCGAGCAGGGGGTCCGAGCCCGGCTGGTATGCGCCAACCGCGATCAGGTCGCGCGAACGCTGGTAGCGCGAGAACAGCTGCTTGAAGTGCCGGACGAGTTCGAAATGCTCGGGGCTGACGAGGCCGTGCATCGCGCGCGAGATCGACTGCTCGATGTCGATCGCGGGGTAGTGCCCCTGGTCGGCGAGCGCGCGCGACAGCACGAAGTGGCCGTCGAGAATGGCGCGCGCCGAGTCGGCGATCGGGTCCTGCTGGTCGTCGCCTTCCGCGAGCACGGTGTAGAAAGCCGTGATCGAGCCGCCGCCTTCGAGGCCGTTACCGGCGCGCTCGACTAGGGCCGGCAGGCGCGCGAACACGCTCGGCGGATAACCGCGCGTCACCGGCGGCTCGCCGATCGCGAGGGCGATCTCGCGCTGCGCCATGGCATAGCGCGTGAGCGAGTCCATGATCAGCAGCACCTGCTTGCCGCGATCGCGGAAGTATTCGGCGATCGTCGTCGCGTAGGCGGCCCCCTGCAGGCGCATCAGCGGGCTGGTGTCGGCCGGCGCGGCGACCACGACCGAGCGCGCGCGGCCCTCGGGGCCGAGGTTCTGTTCGATGAATTCCTTAACCTCGCGGCCCCGCTCGCCGATCAGTCCGACCACGATCACGTCGGCCGAGGTATAGCGCGCCATCATGCCGATTAGCACGGATTTGCCGACGCCCGAGCCGGCGAAGAGGCCGAGGCGCTGCCCGCGCCCGACGGTGAGGAGCGCATTGATCGCGCGGATGCCGACGTCCAGCGCGGTGTTGATCGGCGCCCGCGTTAGCGGGTTGAAGGGGCGGCTCTGCAGCGAGCGGCTTTCCGTCGTATCGAGAGGGCCGAGGCCGTCGAGCGGGCGCCCCGCTCCGTCCACGACGCGTCCCAGCATGTGCTCGCCGACCGGCAGGTGCTTGGCGCGGTCGGAGGTGCGGCGTCGGGGTACGGGCCGCGCGCCGACGACGATGCGCGGCGGGGCTGGTTCGACGGGCATGACCGCGGCGCCCGGCGCGAGGCCGAAGACGTCGTCGGTCGGCATCAGGTAGAGCTTGTCGCCGTTGAAGCCGACCACCTCCGCTTCGACGGTGGCGCCGCCACTCGCGAGGATGCGGCAGTCCGCACCCAGCGGGAGCCGCAGCCCGGCGGCCTCCATGACGAGGCCGTTGATGCGTGTCAGTCGTCCCGAGATCTCGAACGGATTCACGTTCGCGAGCTGGCGACGATGGGCGTCGAGGTAGCCGGTCCACGCCGCCGCACGTGTGGTGCTCATTTGCCGTCGTCCCAACTCATGCCACGGTGGCCGAGCCCTTCGAGGATCCGACGCCAACGGGTCTCCACCGTCGCGTCGATTTCGCTCGCGGGTGCCTGCAGCCGGCAGCCGCCGCGCGTCACCGATTCGTCCTCGATAATCTGGTGGTGCAGGTGAGTGGGCTGCTCTGCCAGGTAGGTGCGGATCAGCGCGACGTCGTCCGGATGCACGTGGATGCGCACTTGCGCCTGCGGCAGCTGGTTCAGTGCTGCGCGCACGGTTTCGACGAGCGCCTCTTCAGGATTCTCGGCGAGGGTGCGCCGGACCATCTGGCGTGCGACCTCGATCGCCAGCGTGACAATTTCGTCTGCGATCTCCTGATCGAGCTGTTTCAGCGCCGTATCGAGTCCGTCGGCCAGGCCGCCCAAGCGGTTCGCCTGCTCGCGTGCGAACTCGGCCCCCTCCGCAAGGCCGACCTCGTAGCCTTCGCGGCGCGCGTCGTCGAACATGGATTCGATCTCGGCCGCCGTCGGCAGCTGGATTTCCGGCTGAGGCGCGGGCGGGGGTTCGGACGGCAGAGCCGCCTCGACAGTCGGCTCCGGCGGAGCAGGCGGGGCTGGCTCGGCTTCCGCGGGCTGGGGCAGCGGCTCCTCCGCTTCGCCGAAGGCCGGCGGTTCCCAGCGACGGTAAGCGCCGACCGCCTGATGGCGCGAGATGCTCATGGCCGGCTCCGGGAAGGTTCGTGCCGCCCGGCGGGCTGCTTATACGAAGGCATCTTCGGACCCCTTGCCGCCGAGCACGATCTGGCCTTCCTCGGCGAGCCGACGCACCACCTTGAGGATCTCCTTCTGTTCCGCCTCGACCTCGGACAGGCGTACCGGGCCCTTTGCCTCGAGGTCCTCGCGCAGCATGTCGGCTGCGCGCTGGGACATGTTCTTGAAGATTTTCTCGCGCAGTTCCGGCGCGGCACCCTTGAGCGCCGTGACCAGCGAATCGGACTGCACCTCGCGCAGCAGCGTCTGCACGCCGCGGTCGTCGATGTCCATGATGTTCTCGAACACGAACATCTCGTCGAGGATCTTCTGGGCGAGGTCGGGATCGTACTCGCGCACGTTGTCGAGCACAGCCGTTTCCGCCGCCACGCCGACGAAGTTGAGGATCTCGGCCGCGTGGCGCACGCCGCCCATCGAGGCCTTCTTGACCGTGGAGGCGCCCGCGAGCATGCGTGCGAGCGCCTCGTTGAGTTCCTTGAGGGCCGCCGGCTGCACGCCGTCCAGCGTCGCGATGCGCAGGATCACGTCGTTGCGCAAACGGTCGGGGAACTGCTTGAGGATTTCGCCCGCCTGGTCGAACTCCAGATGCACGAGGATGGTCGCGATGATCTGCGGGTGTTCGTTCTTGATCAGGTCCGCAGCGGTCACCGCATCCATCCACTTCAGGCTCTCGATGCCCGCGGTGTCCGAGCCCTGCAGCACGCGTGCGATGATGTGCCCGGCACGTTCGTCGCCGAGTGCCTTGGTCAGCATCGCACGGATCTGCTCTTCGTCGGCTTCGACCGGCGCGCCCTTGATGCGATGGGCCTCGAGCTCGTCGAGCACCTCCTCGACCTTTGAGCGCTGCTGGGCAGGCAGGCTGGCCATCGCCATGCCGAGCTTCTGCACTTCCTTCGGGCCGAGCAGCTTGAGGACTTCCGCCGCCTCGTCCGATCCGAGCGCGAGCAACAGCATCGCGCTCTTCTCGAGGCCTTCATCGATTGAGCTCATCGCTTGCCTTCCTCATTGACTCCCATCCATTCCTTGATCAGGTTCGCGACGACGCGGGGGTCGGAGGTCGCGAGTTCCTTCGCCCGGGCCAGCTTGCCATCGAAGGTGTTCGCGGGCTCCAGATGCGACAGGCTCACCACGGCGTCTTCGTCTTCCTCCTCGGGGGCCGGGGCAGGCGGAGGCGGCGGTGCCACGGTGCGCAGCAGCGGACGCACGACGCCGAAATACACGAAGGCGAGCGCAACGAGAATCACGACATACTTCAGCACTTCCTTGCCGAGGTCGACCATCTCCGGATCCTTCCACACCGGCACCTGCGCCAGCGCCTCGCTGCGGCTGGCGGCGAAGGGCGCGCTCGATACGTTCAGGCTGTCGCCGCGTGCCGGGTTGAAGCCCATCGCCTCGCGTACCAGACTGGTGATGCGCGCGATCTCATCGTCCGACAGCGCTTCCGGGCGCGTCTCGCCATTTGGCAGCGTTTCGTTGCGGTGGTTCACCACGACTGCGACCGACAGGCGCTTCACCTGACCGAGCGCCTGTTTCGTGTGCTGGATCGTGCGGTCCAGCTCATAGTTGATCGTCGCCGCACGATTGCCCGCGACAGGCGCGGCCGGGCCGCCGGGTGCGCCGCCGGTCGCGACCGGCGGCGAGGTGATCGGGGCGGTGGCGGGAACGGGCGGCTGGTTGCTCAGCGCACCGGGCACCCCTTGCGCGGCCGGCTCGCGCAGCCCCTGCTCGTTGATCTGCTGGCTGCGGATCGCCTGGTCGGGCGAGGGATTCGGCTTGAAGGTCTCCGCGGTGGCCTCGACCTGGTCGAAATCGACGTCCGCCGTGACCTGTGCCTTGAAGTTGTCCTGGCCGATGATCGGCGTGAGGATCGTCTCGATGCGGCGGATGTAGCCCGATTCGACTTCGCGCACGTAGTTGAGCTGCGTCGCGTCCAGGCCGGCGTTGCGCAGCGGGTCGGGGCGGTTCGTCAGCAGGGTGCCATTCTGGTCGATCACGCTGACGTGGTCGTTGGCTAGCTGCGGCACGCTCGATGCGACCAGATGAACGATGCCGGCGACCTGGGCGGAATCCATCGTTCGTCCCGGGTACAGGTTCACCATCACCGAGGCGGTCGGCTTCTGCTCGTCGCGCAGGAACCCGGATTGCTTCGGAATCGCCAGATGCACGCGCGCGGAGGACACCGACGCGATCGCCTGGATGGTGCGCGCCAGCTCGCCTTCGAGCGCGCGCTGGAAGTTGACCTGCTCGTGGAACTGCGACACGCCGAGCTTCTGGTTCTCCATCAGCTCGAAGCCGACGAGCCCGCCCTTGGGCAGGCCTTGGGCGGCAAGGCGCAGGCGCACGTCGTGCACCATCCCGGACGGGATCAGGATCGCATTGCCGGCCGGCGAAAACTTGTAGGGAACGTTCTGCTGCTGCAGCGCGGTGACGATCGCGCCGCCGTCGCGCTCGTCAAAGTTCGAGAACAGCACTGCGTAGTCGGGCGCCCGCGACCACAGCCAGACCCCCACCAGCATTGCGATGGCGATCGCCACGGCGGCGCCGGCGGCGAGCCTCTGGCGCTGGCTCAGCTCATTGAAGCGCTGCAGCGCCTGCTGGGCCGGCGGCAGGGTTCCCCGATCAACGGCGGTGTCGGCGGTGGCCATGGTGGAGTCCTTCGATCACGTCACTTTTACGGATGACGGCATTGTCCGTCCGCGCGTGCAAATCGCGCGAGCGGAAAAGCGGCATTTTTTGCCGCCTATTTGCCGGTTACCATGGACGCATCGGGGCTTAATCTGCCAGCCGTGAAAACAGGTCCTGCACGCCATGTCCGCTGAAACGCCTCCTGCCGCCACGAATGCCGCGCCCGGCGCGGGGCAGCGCCTCGACGCGGCGCAGCTCGCCGAGGCGTTCGAGATGTTCGCGCGTGCGTCCGAGGAGCTGTCGACCGCCTACAACGCGCTGCAGGGGCAGGTCGCGCAGCTCACCGAACGCCTCGCGGTGCTGATCGGCGCTCTGCCCGCGGGCGTCGTGATGCTCGATCGCGCCGGCCGTGTCGGGCAGTGCAACAGTGCGGCCGAGAGCCTGCTGGGCGGCGATCTCGCGGGCCGTCCGTGGGACGAACTTGCCGCCCTCCTGCAATCCACCGAAACGCCGGGCGAACTGAGCGTTGGCGAAGAGCCGGGCGCCCGCCGCGTCTCGCTGTCCGAGGCGGCGCTAGAATCCGGCGAAGGGCGCATCATCCTGCTGCACGACGTCACCGACACGCATCGCATGCGCCTGCAGGCCGAACGCAACGAAAGGCTGGCGGCGATGGGCGAGATGGTCGCCGGACTTGCCCACCAGCTGCGCACGCCGCTCGCCGCCGCGCTGCTCTATACCGGCAACCTCAAGCAACCCGAGCTCGCCCCCGCCGACCGGGCGCGTGTCGCCGACCGCGCGATCGAGCGCATGCGCTACCTCGAGCGCCTGATCCGCGACATGCTGCTCTTTGCGCGCGGCGACAGCGTCGGCCGTCTGCGTTTCGGCATCTGCGAGCTTGCCGGAGAACTCGTGCATACCCTCGAACCGCTCGCGCGGGCGCGCCAGGTCGGGTTTTCGTCCGCCTGCGACTGCGGCGATGCGACCCTGCTCGGCGACCGCAAAGCCTTGGGCGGTGCGATCACGAACCTGCTCGAAAACGCCATCCAGGCCACCGAGGCCGGCGGCGCGGTGGACCTGTCCGCCACACGCGAAGGCGACACCGTGCACTTCCGCATCCGCGACAACGGCCGCGGCATCGAGCCGGCCCATCAGGCGCGCCTGTTCGACCCCTTCTTCACCACCCGCGCGGACGGCACCGGCCTGGGGCTCGCGATCGCACGCGGCGTGGCGCGCGCCCACGGCGGGGACATCGCCGTCGAATCCAGCCCCGGCAAGGGCGCCTTGTTCATCCTCAGCCTGCCGCTGCCGTGTCCCGACGAGGGCGACGGTGCACCCGCACCGAAGGAACCTGCATGATCGAACAGATCAATATCCTCGTCGTCGAGGACGACGCCGCACTGCGCGATGCCGTGTGTCTCACGCTGGAGATGGGCGGCCATCGCGTCACCGGCGTCGATGGCGGACCGGCCGCGCTCGCCGAGCTCGGCCGTCAGGCATTCAATCTCGTCGTCAGCGACCTGCGCATGCAGCCGATGGACGGCCTGCAACTCCTCGGCGAAATCCGCTCGCGCCTGCCCCAGCTTCCCGTCCTGCTGATGACCGCCTACGGTGACGTCGACAAGGCCGTTGCCGCGATGCGCGGCGGCGCCTGCGACTTCCTCATGAAGCCGTTCGAACCCGACGTCCTGCTCGAACATGTGCGGCGCTACGCCTCGCAGCCGCCGGGCGCCGACGACACCGTGGCCGAGGACCCGCACACGCGCAACCTTCTCGCGCTCGCCGCGCGAGTCGCCGACACCGACGCCACGGTGCTGCTCACCGGCGAATCAGGCACCGGCAAGGAAGTCTTCGCGCGCTACATCCACGATCACTCGTCGCGCAAGGCGGGGGCTTTCGTCGCGATCAACTGCGCCGCCATCCCCGAGA
This sequence comes from Aromatoleum toluolicum, assembly GCF_012911005.2. Classification (GTDB taxonomy): domain Bacteria; phylum Pseudomonadota; class Gammaproteobacteria; order Burkholderiales; family Rhodocyclaceae; genus Aromatoleum; species Aromatoleum toluolicum. Next base: position 8,717 of record NZ_WTVS01000115.1, read on the forward strand.
ACCTGCTCGAAGCGACGCTATTCGGGTACGAGAAGGGCGCGTTCACCGGCGCCCAGACAGCGCAGCCGGGCAAGTTCGAGCAGGCCCAGGACGGCACCATCCTGCTCGACGAGATCTCCGAAATGCCGCTCGCGCTGCAGGCCAAGCTCCTGCGCGTGTTGCAGGAACGGGAGGTCGAGCGCGTCGGCGGGAAGAAACCGGTCGAGCTCGACATCCGCGTGTTGGCGACGAGCAACCGCGACATGGCGCGGGAAGTCGCCGCCGGCCGCTTCCGCGAAGACCTGTATTACCGGCTCAATGTCTTTCCGCTTGCGATCCCGGGGCTGCGCGAACGCCCCCGCGACATCCTGCCGCTCGCGCGCCATTTCCTCGCCCGCCACGGCGAACGCCTCAAGCGCAGCGCCCGGCTGAGCCCGGAAGCCGAACAGCTGCTCGTGCGCCATGCCTGGCCGGGCAACGTGCGCGAACTCGAGAACGCGATGCAGCGCGCGCTGATTCTTGCGGCCGGCGACACGATCACGGCCGAGACGGTGCATCTGTGCCTGCCGAACTGGGTCGCGGCGGAAGCGGCCCCGAGTGCCGACGGGCCAAACCGGGCCGAAACGGCGCCGGTGTCAGTGTCGGTGGCGGCAAATTTTGCCGTGCCGCCGGAAAGTGTTGCCGTTTCGTCCCCTATCCGGCCCGATCCCGCTGCCGGCGGGCGGCCGGCAAACATGAAGGATCTCGAGCGCGAACACATTCTCTCGACGCTGCGCGAAGTCGGCGGATCGCGCAAACGGGCCGTCGAAAAGCTCGGAATTTCGGAACGGACCTTGCGTTACAAGCTGCAGCAGTACCGCGACGAGGGCTACGAGGTGTAGCGCATGGAGTTGCGGTAGCCGCCGCCCGTGAATTGGCGACACCCGGCAACATCCTTTTGGCACGACGATTGCTCTGCTAGACTGAGGACAACGGATACTCCGTGTTGGAGTCGAGCGTATGGATACGCGTGGAATCAACCAGATGATCGGCGAATTGCGCGCCACCGCCCAGGCGGCGGGTGCGAAGTCGTCCGCCCCCGCCAACCAGGCTGCAGGCGGCGTCGATTTCGCCGAAGTGCTGCAGGGTGCGCTCAAGGACGTGAGCGCCGCGCAGCAGGAAGCCCGCGGCATGGCGCAGGACTTTTCTGCTGGTGATCCGAACGTCAATCTCCAGGACGTCATGGTCAACCTGCAGAAGGCCAACCTGTCGTTCCAGCAGATGGTGCAGGTGCGCAACCGTCTCGTCACGGCGTATCAGGACATCATGAACATGCCTGTGTGACCGCGCTCCGTGCGCACGGACGAAGAAGCCGCCCCAGGGCGGCTTCTTCGTTTTCGAGCACAGGATTCAGTGTTCGTCGTGCATTCGCCGCTCACGTTCGAGCTTGAACATGTAGCGCTGGATTCGTGCGGTCGCCTGGTTCGACAAGCCGATGAATTCGCAGCCGGCGCGCAGCACCTTCACGCCGTTCGCCTTCTCGATCTCGAAAAGGTTCCTGACCTTCAGTCGCACGGGCAGGGGATTGCCGTCGGGTAGCCGGAGCAAGCACTGGCTGTATTCCGTTCCGGGTTCGAAGCGGAGTTCCTTCGGCGGGACGAGGACTGCCAGTCCGCCGCCGCTGATGTCCACGATCCGCACCTGCACCTCCTGCCGGCGGCCGTCCTCGGGCACGTGGGTGATCACGCAGACGAGCGGTTCGGCCTGCGACGTGGGCAGGCGATAGAACTCGCGCCGTTGCAGGCGGTAAGCGGTAACTGACGAGCGTCCTTGACTACTTCGAGATTTCGAAGAGATCGGATCGCAGGGGGTTGGCCGCGAAGTGCTGCTTCCACAGACGGGGGGTGAGTTGCGCGACGTCGGCAGCGGGGTG
>NZ_WTVS01000116.1 GCF_012911005.2 Aromatoleum toluolicum
GGGTGGGGATGGGTTTAGCGGCGCCGCCGAAACCCATCCCCCTCCTGACCTCCCCCTTGAAGGGGGAGGAATTATGCGCTTCAGGCGGCCAGCGACGGATAGTCCGTGTAGCCGCGCGGCCCCGGGGTGTATAGCGTGCCTTGGTCGAACTCGGCGAGCGGGGCTCCCTCGCGGAAGCGGCGGACGAGGTCCGGGTTGCCGATGAAATAGCGCCCGAAGGAAACCGCCTCGCCCTTGCCCTCGGTGATGACGCGTTGCGCGCTGGCGAGCTTGAAGCTGTCGTTGGCGATGATCGGGCCGCGGAAATTGGAGCGGGCGAGCGCGAGTGCATCGAGTTCGCGCAGCGGCGAGCGCATCACGTGCAGGAAGGCGAGGCCCATCGGGTCGATGGCTTGCAGCAGTCCGGTATAGGTCGTGACCGGATCGTCATCGAGGACATCGTTGAACGGGTTGGCCGGGCAGATGCGCAGGCCCACGCGCCCGGAGCCGGCTGCGAACGCCATCGCTTCCAGCGCCTCGACGACGAAGCGCAGGCGTTTCTGTGGCGTTCCGCCGTAGGCGTCGTCGCGCTGGTTGGTGTTGGCGGCGAGGAACTGCATCGGCAGGTAGCCGCTGGTGCAATGCAGTTCGACGCCGTCGAAGCCGGCCTCGAGGGCGTTCTCGGTTGCGCGGCGGTACTCGGCGATGACGCCCGGAATCTCGTCGGTGCGCAGCGCGCGCGGCAAGTCGTGCTCGACCATGCCGGCGGCGTCGGTGAAGATCTTCCCGGCGGCGCGAATCGCCGAGGGGGCGACGGTCTCGGTGCCGGGATCCTTGTTGAGGTGGTTGGCGATGCGCCCGACATGCATGATCTGCAGCACGATGCGCCCGCCTTCGCGATGCACCGCGTCGGTGACCTTGCGCCAGCCGGCGATCTGGTCTGCGGTGTGGATGCCCGGCGTGCGGCAGTAGCCCTTGCCGTTGGCGCTCGGTTGCGTGCCTTCGGCGACGATCAGGCCGGCGGTGGCGCGCTGGCGGTAGTACTCGACCATCAGATCGGTCGGCACGTCGCCCGTGCCCGCTCGGCTGCGGGTCATCGGTGCCATGACGATGCGGTTGGCGAGTTCAATGTCGCCGAGCGTGAGCGGGGAAAATAGGTCTGGCATGTCGGGCTCCTTCAGCGGACGCGGATCTTCGGCGCAGGGGTGCCGCGCCGCATCGTCTCGAGGAACTTCTCCAGCGGCGCGGGCGGCGCGACTTCGGGCAGTGATTCCTTGTCGGGACGGTTGGCCCAGAATTCCTTCCACGACGGGAAGAGCTCGTGGAAGGTGCCGGCGTAGGGCTGACGCCCCGGCCAGCGCATCTTCATGTCGCCGATCGGCGGCTTGTTGAGATCCGTGGCGTACCAGTAGCAGGGCAGGCGGCGCCGGAACAGCCAGCGGCCGTCGATGCGCTCGTAGTCGTCCCAGTAGAGCATCTGCATGATCACCCACTCCCCGCCGCACTCATGTTCGTTCTTCGAGTAGACGACGCCGGTGGCGTGGTCGCGGTCGATGAACTCGATGATGTGCTGGCCGAGGTGGTGGGAGGTGCCGGTGAATTGGTCGCGCAGCGTGTCGTCCTGCCAGGCCTTGAAGTGGGCGCGGCCGACCCGCTCGCGGCCGACACGGATGTCGGGCGCGAACAGGTTCACGTGCGCGTCCATGTCGCGCATGTCGAGCGACAGCGAATACTTCGCGACGAGCTGACGGATTTCGTCGATTGATTCGAGCCGGTCGATGCGTTCTTCGAGCGTGGGCGTGCTCATTGCGTCCCTCATTCGAGCGCGGTGACCAGCACGGCGGAGCGGCCGCCATCGACCGGCAGCGCGGCGCCGGTGATATACGAGGCGTCCGGCCCGGCGAGGAAGGCGATCGCTGCGGCGAGCTCGTCGGACTGGCCGACGCGGCCCATCGGGATTAGTTTTTCGGTGTTGCGGCGCGACTTTTCGTCGGCGAGCATGCCGGCGGTGGCCGGGGTCTCGACGACGGCGGGGATCACGACGTTCACGCGGATGTTGTCCGGGGCGCCTTCGGCGGCTGCGGCGCGCGAGAAGTTGATGATCGCGGCCTTCGCGGCGGAATAGCCGGCCATCCAAGGCGTACCGAGCGTGCCGCAGATTGACGACAGGTTCACGATCGCGCCGCCGCGGCCCTTCATCAGCTTCATCGCGGTGCGCGTACCCCAGAAGGTGCCATCGACCGAGGTGCTGAAGTTGGCGTGCCAGTCGGCGGTGGAGGTCGATTCGATGGCGCCCCAGGTGTAGGCCATCGCGTTGTTCACGAGGATGTCGAGGTGGCCGTGGCGCTTGGCGGTGTCTTCGAGCGCGGCGACGAATTGCGCCTCGTTGCCCACGTCGACGACGACCGCTTCGGCCTTGCCGTCCTTCGCGACGATGGCCGCGACGACCTCGTCGAGCGGTTCCTTGCGGCGGCCGCAGATGACGACGGTCGCGCCCTCGGCGGCGAGGCGGTGGGCTGTTGCGGCGCCGATGCCGGAGCCGCCGCCGGTGACGAAGGCGACCTTGCCTTGGAGTTTTCCGGACATGGTCATCCCCTTACTTGAAGTACGAGCCGCCGTTGGCGACGAGATCGGAACCGGTGACCATCGCGGCGTCGTCGGAGGCGAGGAAGGCGACCACGGCGGCGATGTCGGAGGGCTCCGCCATGCGGCCGAGCGGGATGCCGGCGACCATCGAGTCGATCCACGCCTGCGAGACGTTGGCCATGATCGGCGTGTTCACCGGGCCGGGCATCACGTTGTTCACGCGGATGCCGCGCGGCGCGAGTTCGCGTGCGAGGCTGCGCGTCATGCCGGTGAGCGCGGCCTTGGAGGCGGCGTAGTGCAGCGCGCCTTCGCCCGAGATCGCCGCGGTGCTGGAGATGTTGACGAGCGCGCCCTTGATGCCGTGCTTGATCATCACTCGGACGGCCTCGCGGGTGCAGAAGAAGGTGCCGTCGAGGTTGACCTGCATGACGCCGCGCCAGCCTTCGTCGGCCATGTCGCAGATCAGGTCCGGATACACGGTGGGCTTCTCGCCGCGGGCCATCTGTTCGCCGCGGTCGTTCATGCGCGCGAGCAGCTTGTCGAAACCGTCGTTCTTGGCGCTGCCGATGCCGGCGTTGTTCACGAGCACGTCCAGGCGGCGGTAGCGGCCGTCGACTTCCTCGAACAGGGCCTTCACCGCGGCGCTGTCGGCGATGTTGCAGACGCGCGCGATGCCGTCCTTGCTCCCCGCGAGGTCCAGCGTTTCCTTCGCGTTGGCTTCGTTCACATCGACTGCGACGATGGTGGCGCCTTCCTGCGCGAGGCGGAGTGCGATTGCGCGTCCCATGCCCTGGCCGGCGCCGGTGACGACTGCCACTTTCCCTGCGAATCTCATGCCTTGTCTCCTGGAAATGTCTGTTTGCGTGGGGTGAGCGTAGGGATCCCGCTCCGGCGTGCCATCGTCCGATGGGACTATCGCCGGATAAGCGGGATGCCCCGTGGGTTCAGGCGGCGTGCGCGAGGCGTGCGTCGGAGAGCGTCTGGTTCGTCCACGCCTTGAAGGCGCGGCGGAAGTTGCTGACGCTGCTGTAGCCGAGCATGTAGCCGATCTCCTTGGGCGTCAGCGCGGTGTGCTGCAGGTACTGCATCGCGAGATCCTTGCGCGTGTCGTCGAGAATCTTCTGGTAGCTCTGGTCTTCGTCGACGAGCCGCCGGCGCAGCGTGCGCGCGCCGATGTTGAGGTGGCCGGCCATCTCCTCCAGGGTCGGGAAGTCGCCGGGATGGTTCACCAGGTGGTCGCGGATCAGCTCCGACAGCCGCACGTCGCGTCGCTGGCGCGCGGCGAGCATCTCGCATTGGCTCGCGCACAGCTTGAAGACCTCGGGGTTGGCGAGGCTGATCGGATCCTGCAGTCGGTTGATGTCGAAGACGACGAGGTTGCGCGACTGGTTGAAGTAGATCGGGCAATTGAAGCGCCGGATGTAGGGCGTCACGTCGGCAGGCTGCGGGAAGGTCAGGTGCAGCTCGAGGATCGGGAAGGGGCGGTTCGTCAGGGACGACGCGAGCTGGATGGTCTGGCTGACGAACTCCTCGACCGCAAAGCGCATCACGTCGCCGAGACGATAGACGTCGTGGATCTCGGAGAACCAGCGCCCGTGCTTGATGTAGTTGGTGGTCGAGAAGATGTGCTCGTTGAGGCCGCGGTAGCGATCGTAGAGTTCGCGCGAGTCCTTGAGTGTGGAGGCGCTGAGCGCCGCGTAGCCGAGGATGCCCAGGTCGCTGACGCGGAATTCCTCGCCCAGCGCGATGCCGAGCCACGGGTTGCGCGTGAGCTCCAGCATGTTGAGGATGACGCGCCGGTACTGCGGCGGGTGCGGCTGGAGGCCATGTTCCTGAAGCTGCCCGGCGCGCAGGCCGGTGCCGGCGAGCACGCGCTCCGCGCCAATGCCGCGGCTGGCCATGCGGGCGAGATAGAAGTCGAGTTTGCCAGTCGGTTTCAGATCATTCATCGCCGTCTCCGTCCGTATCTGTCGCTTGCCGGGTCGCTGGCTGGGGTGCTTGCCGCGCCTCAGGCCGTGGGGGAATCGTCGTCGATGACCGGTGGGCGCGCATCACCCGATCGCATTAAATCCCCTTCCGGCCCGATGGTTTAGGGTGCGAACGGCGCGTAATGCAAAGGAACGATGCCGGTTTGCGCGCCGCGGACGACAGTTCGCGCACGTCTTGTGATACCGGAACGGAGGTCGCCGATGAACGAAATGCAGCGAATCATCCAGGCTGCCGCGCGCCAGCGCGGGCGCGGCGAGATGGCTGCGCTGGCCACTGTGGTGGCTGTCGAAGGATCGACCTACCGGCGCCCCGGCGCGCGCATGCTCGTGAGCGCGGACGGCGAGGCCGAGGGCGCGATCAGCGGCGGCTGTCTCGAACGCGATGTCTTCCGCCAGGCTGCCCGCGTGCTGCACCACGGCCAGCCCGCCGTGACCGTGTATGACTCCACCGGAGAAGATCTCGACGAAGGCTACGCGCTCGGCTGCAACGGGGTGGTGGTCGTGCTCGTCGAGCCCCTTGCGCCCGACGGGCCTGCCGCGGCGCTCGACTTCATCGCGGAGTGCCTGCGACACCGCCGAAAGGGTGTGGTCGCCACGGTCTTCGCGGTGCAGGGTGAGGTCGGGACGCGCATCGGCGCGCGCCTCACGCTCGCGGACGACGGTTCGACTTGTGCAACCGGGATCGATGATGACTCGACGCGCGACCGGCTGTTGGCCGAGGCCGGCAAGGCCTTGCGCGCGGGGCGTTCGGGGCGCGCTCGGATCCGCATGCCAGCAGGGGAAATCGATGCGTTCGTCGAGTTCGTCGCGCCGCCGCTGGCGCTGACTATCTTCGGGGCCGGCCACGACGCCGTGCCTCTCGCTCAGTTTGCGCAGGCGCTCGGCTGGCACGTGAGTGTGGTGTCGCGCACCGCCGGCCATCGCATCCACGCGCGCTTCGCTGCCGCCGAACGCGTGCTCGTCGCGGACGCGGGCGATGCGCTCGACGGGCTGGCGGACGAGGGCGGGGCGATCGCCGTGGTGATGACGCACAACTTTTTCGAGGACCTGCGCGTGCTGCGTGCGCTGATCCCGCGCCGGCCGCGCTACGTCGCGCTGCTTGGCCCGAAACGCCGCACCGCGCGCCTGCTCGCCGCGTTGGAGGCTGAGGGTCTGATGCCGCGCGGCGAGGCAGCGTCCTGGCTGCACGGGCCCGCGGGACTGGACATCGGTGCCGATACGCCGGAAGAGATCGCGCTGGCGATCGTCGCGGAGATCCGGGCCGCAGTCACGGGGCGCAGCGGCGGGCTCGCGCGGGAACGGCGCGGGCCGCTGCATCCGCGGAACGAGGCGCTCGAAACGACGCTCGCCTTGTGCGTGCCGCGCAGCGAGGTGGTCTGCGGGGTGGGCGTCGACTGACGGCCAGCGCCCCGCAGATATTTCTCGGGCGGAAGGCGACCGTTGCCCCCTTGCAGAGATCAGGCCCGCCCGAACACGCGCCTGAACAGCGCGGCGATGCGATCGAGGAAGACCTTGAACACGACACCGACGACGTTGATCGAGTCTTCCTTGCGCGGCACGGCACGCGGAGGCGGGGAGGCCTCCGCCGCAACCTGCGCCGCATAGCCGCTGTCGCCCGTGGCGGCCGAAGCCGTGGAGGTTTCATCACGCGGCACTTCGAGCAGTGCGCGCACGTTGTTCACGTACTTTTTGATGATCTGGGCCGACACACCCTCGATCATCCCGCGCCCGACCTGCAGTATGCGCCCCGTGAGGTCGATGTTCGACTCGCAGCTCACTTCGGTGCCGCGGCCGTCGGGCGAGGGGGTGAGTCGGGTGACGATCGTTCCGCTCACGGTGCCGCCGCCGCGCTCGTTACCCGACGCGAGCAGCTTCACCGTGCGGTTGGCGACGTCCTTCTCGACGTAGGTGATCGTGCCCTGATACTGGGCCGTGACGGCGCCGATCTTAAGCTTCACCGCACCGATGAAGCTGTCGGGATTCACGATCTCCGTCAGCGAGGCGCCCGGCATGCAGGCGACGACGTTCTGAGGGTCGAGCAGGAACTGCCAGACCGCGTCGACCGGCGCGGCGACCTCGAATTTCTCCTGGATTTGCAGGGCCATGTCCGTTCCTTGGTAGTAGTTGTAGTGGTTCTTGCGGCGCTTTAGCCGAGGCAGGCCGCGGTTTCGCTGCTTTCGGCGCTCACTGCTTTTTCGCTTGCGGCGACACGGCCATAGACCGTGTTGCGGCGCCAGAGGGAGCGGCCGATGGCGGTGGCGATGCGATTCATGCCGATGCCGTCCATTTCCTGGCCGTTCAGGCCGCCGGCCGCGCGTGTGATCGATTCATACATCAGCGTGCCACCGAGGTCGTTGGCGCCTGCCTGCAGGCACCTCGCTGCGCCCGCTGGCCCCATCTTGACCCACGAGGTCTGGATGTTCGGGATCAGCGGGTGCAGCGCGAGGCGCGCGACCGCGTGCATCAGCACGGCCTCGCGCGCCGTCGGGCCGGAGCGGCTGCCGCCCTTGTGCCACAGGGGCGATTCCATGTGCACGAAGGGCAGCGGCACGAATTCGGTGATGCCGCCGGTGTCGCGCTGCAGCTGGCGCAGCTTGAGGAGGTGGCGGGCCCAGTGGCGCGGGGTGTCGACGTGGCCGAACATGATCGTCGAGGTCGTGGGCACCCCCACCTCGTGGGCGGCGCGCACGATGGCGAGCCACTCTTCGGAGCCCAGCTTGTCGGGGCACAGCTTCGAACGCACCTCGTCGTCGAGCACTTCGGCTGCCGTTCCGGGCAGGCTGCCCAGACCCGCGTCGCGCAAGCGGCGCAGGAACGCGGCCGGTGACAGCCCCAGGGTGGCCGCGCCGTGGCGGATCTCGAGCGGCGAGAAAGCGTGGATGTGCATGTCCGGCACGGCGTCCCGCACTGCTGCCACGATGTCGAGGTAGGACTGGCCCGTGTAGTCGGGGTGGATACCCCCTTGCAGGCAGACCTCCGTGGCGCCGCGTCCGTGTGCTTCCAGGGCGCGCTGTCCGACTTCGTCGGCCCCGAGCACGTACGCGGGGCCGCGCAGTGATTCGGAGCTGCGCCCCTTCGCGAAGGCGCAGAAACCGCAGCGGTGCTTGCAGATGTTCGTGTAGTTGATGTTGCAGTTGGCGACGAACGACACGCCTTCGCCGACGGTGGCCGCGCGCAGGCGGTCAGCTGCCTCGACGACGGCCGTGTAGTCGGCGCCGCGCGCCTCGAAAAGGGTGGCGATCCCATCCTCGGCGAGGTTGCGGCCGGCGCTGGCCTCGTCGATCAGCCGGAGGACAGTGCTCGACGGCGCACGCGCGTTGCTTCGGGCGCCGCCGCCAATCGACGGCGGGAGCGGGGCACCGGTGCCGGCGTGCCAGGCGTTGTCACGCGCGAAGCCCGATGCGTCGGTGCGGTGCAGGATGGCGCGTGCGAGGTCGTGCGCGGTCCATCGGGCGGCGTCGCGGGCGTAGGCAGGGACCAGCGCGAGGCGCTCGACGAGTTCCCGCCCGGCTGCCTCGGTTTCCTGCCGCAGCGCGGCGATGTGCGGCCACACGGCCTCGGGATTCACATGGTCGGGCGTGACCGGTGAAATCCCGCCCCAGTCGTTGATGCCGGCGCGGATCAGCGGTGCCAGTTCGCTCGGGCGCAGGTTTGGCGGCGCCTGGATCGACATGGTCGGGCCGAAGATTAGGCGCGCCATGGCGATCGTCCATTGGTGATCGGCCAGATCCGGCTCGGGCGCGTCCGCCATTGCGGTGCGCGGCTTGGCGCGGAAGTTCTGGACGATGATCTCCTGGATGTGGCCGTGACGACCGTTCAGTTCGCGCAGGGCGAAGAGGGCCTCGATCCGTTCGAGGCGCGTTTCGCCGATGCCGATGAGGATGCCGCTGGTCATCGCGATCGCCTGCTCGCCGGCGGCGTGCAGGGTCGCGAGCCGCACGTCGGGATGCTTGTCGGGGCACTGCCAGTGCGGGCCGCCACGCTCGCACAGGCGGGTGGCCGTTGATTCGAGCATCATGCCTATCGATGCCGCATGCGGTCGCAGACGGGCGAGCTCCGCCGCCGAGAGCGTCCCGGGATTGAGGTGCGGCAGCAATCCCGTCTCGTCGAAGATGCGGCGCGCCATCGCGGCGACGTAGTCCACCGTGCTGTCGAAGCCCAGCGCGGCGAGTGCCTCGCGCGCGGCCGGGTGGCGCAGCTCGGGCCGTTCGCCCAGCGTCAGAAGGGCCTCGCGGCAGCCGGCTTCGGCCCCGGCGCGGGCAATTGCCAGCACCTCCTCCGGACTGAGATAGGCCGATGTTCCTGCGCGCGGACTCTCGGCAAAGGTGCAGTAGCCGCAGCGGTTGCGGCACAGGTGCGTGAGGGGGATGAAGACCTTGCGCGACCAGCCGACCGCGGTGCCGTGGCCGGCGAAGGTCAGTGCTTCCGCCGTTGCCAGAATCGGTTCGAGTTCGGGCGCGGCTGCGAGAATCGCAGCGCCTGTGGCGTCTAGCCTCAGTCCCGCGCGTACGTCGGCAAGGATTCGCTGTGCACTGTCGGCCATGGCATGGGATTCCGGTGGAGGGTGGGGAAGTGGCGGCCCGCTGGGTCGCGGCGGGGCGTCAGAGTGTGGGTAAGTGAGTGGGGGAGCGGATGCGCGAAGTGCGCGAGGTCGGCCGGCAGATCGACGTCGAAAGCCAGTCCCGGCCGCTCGACGATCGTCGGCGTCAGTCCGCAGCGCAGCGCCTCGGCAAGGTGGATCGGGAAACTTTCCGTGCCGAACTGGAAGCGGAAGCCGCTGCCGGTCTTGAGATAGATGGCGTTGGTGCCCACGCGGGCCTGGTCGGGTGCGAGCGCGAGGCCCGCCTGGCGGCCCCGCAGTACGAGCTCGTCGATGTCCTCCGGACGCGCGAGCGGCAGGTCGCCGTGCATCACGACGAGTTCAGTCGCTCCGCGCTCGGCGAGGGTGAGACCGGCCTGCTGCACCGAGCCGTTCAGCCCGAGGCCGCGGTCGGGCAGGATTTCGATGGGGCGGGAGGTGAGATTGGTTGCGGGGGTGACGATGGCGACCCGATTGACCAGTGTCGAATCGAGCAGTGCGTCGAGCACGCGATCGAGCATCGCGCGCACCAGGCGCTGACGCTCGCCCGGGCCGAGGACGCCGGCCAGCCGACCCTTGCCCAGGGCGGGCAACTTGATCGGGATCAGCGCCCAGCAACTCACCGTCGGCCCCGGTCAGTCGGCGTACGCGGCGAGTGCGCCGGTGATGCGCACGCCTGCCCCGTCCACCGCGTAGTTGCGGTTCATGAAGATCAGGATCGAGGTCAGTGCCTCGGCGGCGGCGGAGTTCGCCAGCGCCCCGGCATGCAGGCCGCGCAGGCCGGCGTCGTCGGCGAGCGCCGCGACCACGGCGCGTGCCGGCTTGTCGTCGCCGAACACCAGCACGTCGCATTCGACCTCGGCATCGGTCGCGAGCTTGTGCGCCGCGACGTTGTGGAAGGCGGACACGAGACGCACGTCCTCGCCAAGCAGCGCCTGCGCGCGCAGCGCCGCGCAGCCTTCCGGCGGCAACTGGACCCGCATCACCTTGGGCGGCACCAGCGGCACGGTGGTATCGACGACGATCTTGCCGGCGACCGCAGGGCGGATCTCCTCGAGCACGGTGGCCTGCGAGGAGAAGGGAACCGTCACGACGACGATGTCGGCCTGGCGTGCCGCGTCGAGGTTGGTGCCGGAGGCGATCTCGCGCCCCAGTTCGGCCCCCAGCGCGTCGGCCGCCGCACGGGCCTTGTCCGCGTCGCGCGACCCGATGACGACCTTGTGGCCGTGCTTGGCCCAGCGTCGTGCAAGCGCCGCACCCAGGTGCCCCGTCCCGCCGATCACGCCGATAATTCGTTCTGTCCCGTTTGTCATGTCTGGCCTCTTTTCGATGTGAGGCCAAAGCTATCAGCCGGGGGAGGCGGGCAGCATCGTTC
>NZ_WTVS01000117.1 GCF_012911005.2 Aromatoleum toluolicum
ACATCGAGCGCGGCAAGAGCCTCATCGTGCGCCAGACCGGCAGCAGCGACACGCCGGACGAGGAGGGCCGGGTCAAGGTCTTCTTCGAACTCAACGGCCAGCCGCGCCTGCAGCGCATCCCCAAGGCGGGGGCCGCGCCGACCGGGCGGCGCCACCCGAAGATCGACGAGGCCAACCCCAACCACATCGGCGCCCCGATGCCCGGCGCCGTCGTCACGGTCGCCGTGCGCGAAGGACAGCGGGTGCACAAGGGCAGTCCGCTGGTGTCGATCGAGGCGATGAAGATGGAGACGGTCCTCACGGCCGACCGGGACGCGGTGATCGCGCGCGTTGCCGTCCTGCCGGGCGACCGCGTCAATGCCAAAGACCTGCTGATCGAGTTCGCCTGACCACGACCATGGGACACCGGGAAAACGCCCTGCCGAGTGACGAAGCCGTGACGCGCTTGCGTTTCGACTTTCCGCATCTGGGCGAGCGAGAAGGACCGCTGGTTTTCGAGCAGCCCTCCGAGATCATCGTAGCGAACGACGTGTCGCAGGTCCGTGGCGCGCTTGCCCGCGCGGACCTCGCGGCTCGCGCGGGCAAGTGGGTCGCCGGTTTCGTCTGCTATGAGGCCGGGGCGGCCTTCGATGCGGCCTTTCGCTTTCATGGCCGGTCCGATCTTCCGCTCGTGTGGTTCGGCGTCTTCGACGAACCCATCAGCGCAGTCGCCCAAACTCAGGGGGCCGCGCCGCCATTCGATTGGGCGCTATCGACGAGCCGCCCACGGTATGACCGCGATATTGCCGCCATCCTTGAACACATCCGCGCGGGCGACGTGTATCAGGTCAACCATACGGTGCGCCTTGCCGGACGGTACGTCGGCGATTGGCACACCCTGTACTCGAGCTTGCGGGAGAAGCAGGCGACCGGGTATTGCGCCTGCATCGAGCTGGGTCGGCACCGCATCCTGAGTGTTTCGCCCGAGCTGTTCTTTTCCCGTGAGGATAGTCGCGTGACCTTCAAACCGATGAAAGGAACCGCACGGCGCGGCGCCTCGGAAACATCGGACCGCGCGTTGCGGGAATCTCTCGCGACGGCGGAAAAGGAGCGGGCCGAGAACCTCATGATCGTCGATCTCATTCGCAACGACTTGTCGCGAATTGCGGAGCCGCATTCCGTAACGGTGCCGTCGCTGTTCTCCGTCGAGAGATATCCGACGGTATGGCAGATGACCTCGACCGTGACCGCCGAAATCGCGCCCGAGATCGGTCTGGAACACATCTTCGCGGCGACCTTTCCCTGCGGATCGATCACCGGCGCGCCGAAGATCGAAGCCATGAAGATCATTGCGGAACTCGAAAGCGGACCGCGGGGAATTTATTGCGGTGCGATAGGCGTGCTGCGGCCAGGTGGTGACGCCGTCTTCAATGTTGCGATTCGCACGCTCGCAGTGGACACCATTTCCGGATCGGGCCAATACGGAGTCGGAGGCGGAATAACCGCCGATTCGCTTGCCCGTAACGAATACGACGAGGTTTTAGCGAAATGTTTGGTCGTGCAGGAATTATCGGCAATCGATTGACGATGAAGGCGGGGCGGACACGGGCGACACCCTGCGTGGAATTACTCCGGCCCGAAGGTGGCCGATAAAGAAGATTTCAGTTTATGGAAAGATGCCAGCAAGCACTCGATGGCGGTTCTCCCTCTCCACCCTGCATTCCCTCGCGTGTGGCGTCTTTCCCTTTTATTCCTGTTGTCGTGAGCTCCAGGAGAACAATGTGCCCAGAGATGCAGCGAAGAAACTGAAGCAGGCGTTTTCCGATGCGCAGGACGAGGCGCAACGCAAGGCGGCAGTGTTGGCATTGCTGCGGCACAGTCTCAGGCTCGGGCACCGGCGACTGTCACTAAAGCGCCTGGAAGATGCCGTCGGTTGCGGCGCCGCGCTCGAAGACGAGGATCTCCATCGCTGTGCGGAGCTGGTATTGCGGGCCAGTGATACGCATATGCATGCCAGGTTGGCGAGCTTGAGCCTTCAGCTCACACCCGTGAGCAACTCCAGCTCATTCTGAATAAGGTTCCTCCCGCTTGTGAAGATCGAAAACATGACGAACGGCCAAGGTGTCCAGTGCCCGGAGCACGGGGGCAGGCTGCGGGCTGCTGCGGCCCGCTACGGTATTCCGCTTGCGGATTGGCTCGACTTGTCGACCGGCGTGAGTCCCTACGGCTGGCCGGTGCCACCGCTTCCCGCCCAGTTGTGGAAGCGTTTGCCCGAAGAGGAGGACGGGCTGGAGGAGGCGGCCGCGAGTTACTACGGAAGTTCGCACGGGCTTGTCGTGGCCGGTTCGCAGGCCGCGATACAGACGCTTCCGCTGCTATTTTCGCGTAGCTCGGTGACCTGCCTGTCCCCCCTCTACAACGAACACCCTCATGCATGGAGGGCGCATGGGCACGCCATCTGTCTGCAACGCGGCGGCGATCTGTGCGGCGCATTGGCAGGCGGATCGCCTCATATCGTCGTGTGCAATCCCAACAATCCCACGGGTCAAAGCTATGGGCGCGCCGAACTGTTGGAGGCAGCCGCGTCGCTCAGAGCGCGCGGCGGGGTGCTCGTCGTCGACGAAGCCTTCATCGACGTGAATCCGGAGGAGAGCCTGGTCTCCATCGCAGGTTCCGACGTTGCGCCAAACCTCATCGTCTTGCGTTCCCTGGGCAAGTTCTTCGGTCTCGCCGGCGCTCGGGTCGGGTTCGTCTTCGCATCGGCCGACTTGCGCGAACGCCTGGTCTCCCGCCTGGGACCGTGGACGATTGCAGGGCCGTCGCGCGAGGTCGCGCGACTCGCGCTGGCGGATCGCTCATGGCAGCGGGACATGCGCCCGTACCTGCGCGAAGCCGGGCAGCGACTGGTACGGATGCTTGCACCGATGGGCGTAGTGGGCGCGACTGCGCTGTTCGCCACGGTCGCGCCACCGCGGGCCAGGGAATTCCACGAATTCCTCGCCAGCGTCGGCATTCTGACGCGGTATTTCAAGGACCACGGGCTGATCCGGTTCGGACTGCCCGACTCGGAGGAATCGTGGGAGAGGCTGGCCGCCGCGCTGGTGGAGACTCGGGATTCGCTCACGTGAGTGCCGGCCCGGTCATGGTCGTGTCGCCCTGCTCGTCGAAAATGGGGGGCGTCGCCGTCGGCGAGCCGGAGGGTGGGGGTGTCCGCGCTCGAGCTAGTCAAAGGCCCCATGCAGGTCGGCGACGAACTAGTCGTTCTGCAAATTGACTTTGTTGGTGTTCATTCGCACGACAGCGCATCCATCCACCACTTCGACATCCCATGACATTTGGCATCTCCTTGTAGTCTGTCGGCAGAATTCGACTGCTGTTCCTGATTGGCAGGCACGCCATCGCGACGCTGTCGTTCCGACGGCAATAGAATGTGAGTACGCAGCACGATGCGAAGACGATAGGTATTCGAGGTCTGAAATGACTCATAGAAAGCTGGTTGTCTTCTTCATGGCTCAAGAGTTGGAGTCTCCGCAAATGCGGGGGCGATTCATTCCGTCGGGTCGGTGGGCTGTGTGTCGAGAACTGGCGAGGATCAAGGGTAAGCTGGAGTGAGCCGACGCTCACTGCGTTTGCTTCAACGCGCGGCCATGTCGAGATGGCAAACCGCTGCGTTCGCGACGATTTTTGTTATGCTTATGTCGTTATTGGCGTAGGCTGTTTTTTCGTAAGATCGCATGGCGGTTTCCCGCCGATACTGGCCTTTGAATGCGATGTTCTTACGAAAAATTGAGCCTAAAGTCTTGATTTATCGAAATTGTGTTCCGGATTGTGGCTCCAGTTGTCACCGGTTCGATCCCGGTATGTCGCCCCATAAATTCAAGTACTTACGAGTTTTTGTAATGCTTGTAGCATCTTACGAAAATTACGAAATGCATCGTAAGTGCTTGTTTTAGCTGTGTTGAGCGCTGGACTGTAACTGCCCGGATATGGCATGCAACCGTGGAATTCCAGTCCCGCACCGCTGCAGGAAACCTGAGAGTGGTTGGGGAGGCAGGCGCCACCTGTTTGGCGCAGTTTGGTTCTTAGGGTAGCTCGGAAGCATAGAGGCATCACCCGGTGGCCAACGTTCGAATCCTCCAAACTTTGTAAGATCACCGGACCGACTGAGCGGTGTTGCCAATGGTCGGTGTGAATTCGCGAAGCGCATATGTCGGCGCAGAGACTCAGCAGCGCCGGAATCACGACAGGGCAGAGGACGCGTAGTCGGGCGATCGTAGGCAGTCGAATGGGGTGTGCGACGAAGCCCCGGGTTGGCCAGCCTGCCACCGCCCGATCCGGCCGCTCAGACCGGCTCTGTTATTCGCCAGCTGAACGTCATCACGCCCGCCAAAGTCGGCCACGACGAAAACGTTGGCGTCGAGCTCGGGTACGCGCACTTCCCAGTCCCATTCCAGTTTGCAGGCCTCCTGTTCGCGCACCCGACTGTTGAGCAGGTACAGCGCTACCCCTGCGGCGTCGGCGTCGAGCTCGGAGAGCAGCAGCTTCTGTTCCGCCCTGGAGAGCGGGTAGGGCTTGCGTCTGTCCGTCTCCGGCAGCGGGTCGATGATTGGCGCTTCCACAACCACGTCACGCCGTTTTCGTCCCGCCATCGCCGCGCACACTGCGTGAGTACGCGTGACACCGTGCGGAGGACTATGTTGATACTGCGGGCCTTGAGGCCCGTCTGCTTCCTTGCCCCTTTGTTGCGAGCGCCTTCTTCATGTCGGCGAGGGTTTCGTTGTAGATCTTGTCGACGGTAAGCAGGCCGATGAACGGATCCGCCTGCTTGATCGCGATGACCTCGCGCTCGATGCCGCGCTTGTAAGCGTTCTCTTCCACGTACCGCAGTGCGGCCTCACGGAAGGTATGCTTTCTGCGCTCGCGCTGGGCACATGGCTTGGCTGCTGGGCGATAGTGTCGAGATATCGCGTTCACGTCTATGGACGCTCGTCAAAGCGCTCGGTCCTTTGCCTCTCCTGCACCACTGGCAGGGGCCACTGCTGGACGGCCTGGGCGTGCGCCTTTGCACCCCCCTGAGCACGTTCAGGTACCCGCCCATCGGAAAACTGGGCGGCGTTCGTGTGAATCTTGGCGACCGGTTCGAGGACATCGTGTCGATGGGCGTCAACGCAGGCGTGCTCTCCCTCGAGCCCGACGCGTTGCCGGTCGATGCCGCGCTGCGTGTACCGGCGATCGCCGAGGACTTGCCGCCAAAGCGGGCTGCAGGAGGGAGCCCTTTGTTCGAACTCGGCAGGGTGGTCATGACGCCGGGCGTCGAGGACCTCCTCGACATGTTCCCGCGGCTGATCAACCGGTGCCTTGCTGCTTACACCCGTGGTGATTGGGGTGTAAGTGCCGACCGAGAGCTCAATGACGAGGCAGTGAAATCGGGCGAGGGCCGCATTTTGGCGGCCTATCCGATCGATCCGGCACGACCCCGCCGCGGTTATGCCGAAAACACGGTGTGGGTCATCACCGAAGCAGACCGGAGCGTGACGACGCTGCTCCTGCCCGAGGAGTACTGACCGAGCGGCCCCGGCTTGTACAGCTTCGGCCATTCCAACGTGATGTCTTTAACCCAGGCGGGGACTCGAACCCGCGGGGTTCGGTCTCCGCCGCGTTCCAGGAGACTCCCCCAGAGCCCGCAAACCTCGCGCTGTCCGACTTCGTCGACGAATTCGGAGACCGCCTCCTCGCGGCCGTCCGCCGCCAAAACCCGCCGATCTATGACGGCAAGCCCGATTCTCATCGGGATGCGCTGATGGATCGCCTTGCTCGCCGGCCGTTTCCGGCCCAGCGCGAAGCCGTTCAGGCCTTTACCCGCCTCCTGCTCGACGCCGGCGAACCCGCCGTCGTCCTCAACGCCGAGATGGGCACCGGCAAGACGATCATGGCGATCGCCGCGGGCGCGCTGATGCACGACGCCGGCTGCCGCCGCACCCTCGTGCTCTCGCCGCCCCATCTGGTCTATAAGTGGCGCCGGGAGATCAAGGCGACAACGCCCGACGCTCGCGTGTGGATCCTCAACGGGCCCGATACCCTGCAGAAGCTGTTCGCCTTGCGTGCCCTGCGCGCGGTGCCGGAACTGCGTCGAACGAACGGCAGTTCCGGCTGAGAAGCTACTGCAGATGGCGGGCTGCGCAAGTCACTCGAGGAACAGTTGCCCGTCGTCGGTCACACCGACCCGTCGCTTGATTGATTCATCTCCAATCACTAAGATTAAGATCGAATCGCTGCGAGAAGTAGGCCTTTGAAGAGCGGTCGCTACGGTCATGGGTGCGGTCGATGTGGTGTTCTGGCGTTTCGAGCGACCGCAATTTGTCGTGGCTGGGGATACAACCGACGCCGTGACGGCGGCGGAGCATCCTCCCCGAGCCGGGATAACCGAGGTGCTGGCTCCGGCAAGTTCCGATGAATCGTGTAATTCCAGACCCCGGAGAGTTCGAATGGCACAGACCGAAACCAAAGTACTGACTGCACATGTTCCCCTCCCGTTGGCGGAAAAAGTTGATCAGATGGCTGCCCGACTTGAACGATCGCGCGGCTGGATCATGAAGCAGGCGCTGTCGGCCTGGATCGACCAGGAGGAAGAGCGCAGCCGCCTGACCCGCGAGGCGCTTGCCGACGTGGACGCCGGTCGGGTCATCGACCATCAGGCCGTGCAGGCATGGGCCGACGGTCTCGGCACCGACACACCATTGCCGGTGCCGCGCTGATGGAGCTGAAGTGGACCGGCAAGGCGCTCTCCGACTTGGCGCGTCTGTACGAATTTCTCGCCCCGGTGAATAAGCCTGCCGCTGCGCGCACGATACAGGCGCTCACGGCTGCGCCGTCAAGTTTGCTGGTGAACCCGCGTATCGGCGAACGGCTCGATGAATTCGAGCCGCGCGAGGTGCGGCGGATTCTCGTTGGGCATTACGAGATGCGCTATGAGATTCAGGAATCGACGATCTACATGCTGAGGCTGTGGCACACCCGAGAGGATCGCTGACATGGCCTTGGCGCCAACCTATTAAAAGCCAGAGCGCAATTTGCCGGCCTGTGTGGGGCCGCCAACCAAGAGTACCTCTGTCTGGCGAACTTTGCATTGAGCGGCAGGTGTGCGATCGCTTTCTTGTTGCGCGAAAATAACCAACCGTGCCGCTCAATTGTGCCCTGTCGCGCCAAGTCGCACTTCCGGTGAGGTTGAGGTCTGTTGGAAGCGGTCAAGAATTGACCACGTGCAGAAGGGGAATTGATGAGCAGCACCCCGTATTTCTTGCCGGAAAACGCGCTCCAGTCCATGCTGCAGATCGGCGGTCGACGCTCGCATATGACGATCTGGGTCATCGCACTTACTGCGCGTATTTCACGCAGCGCGGCCCGGAAGTGTTGATCCTGCTGGCGGGCGGCGACAAGTCGACCCAGGCCAAGGACATCAAGACCGCCTTGAAGCTGGCCCCGGAACTGCAGGAGAAGGCGATGGCACTCAAACTGCTCAAATGGGACACGGATCGACGGCTTCGGCAGGGGGTACGGCTTTCGCACCTAATGTCACGTCTTGATTTCCGGCAGTTCGGCACGGAACTGATCCGAGCAGTCGCTTGATTTTGATGCTGGCCTTTCGTGACGTGTTAAGGCGAACAAGGTTGACGGCGACAAGTCCTCCCGGGTCAGGCGGTTCTGACCTCGTTGAGCAGGTCGGGGTGACGATCCAGCACTTTGAGTAGTTTCACCAGGGCCAGCGGCGGCTTGGTCTTGCCGTTCTCGTAGCGCGAGAAGGCATTGATACCGCCGCCGAAGATTTCGGCGGCTTCGCGCTGGTCAAGCGCGAGCTTCTTGCGCACGCTGGCGATGAAGCTAGGATCGACAATCGCCGCATTCACCTGCTTCGAGAAGGCGCGCATTTCGCGCATGACGCGATCCGATTCGGCCGCATCCAACACCGACTCGGCGCAGGCCGGGCAGAAGTCGCCCGTCACCGCCGCAATGGTGGTGGTTTCGCCCTTGTGCGTGTAGGGCAGGTCGCGGGTGTCGTGGATCAGTTCCGCCGCGCCGCACACAGGACATTTCATGGTCATAGCTCCTTGAAGGACACGATCAGCACGTCATCAAGACCGTCAGCTTCAGGTACACGTCGCCCGCCTGCGTGCTTGGGCGGTACACGTCCTGCCAGATCGTATGATCGGCGTGGGTGGTCATGCTCTTGTAGAAGTCCACAGGCGTGAGTGCCGTCACCACGGCCAGCATGTCGGAAAACTCAAACCCCAACTCGTTCGCGCCAGCTCGCGCCGCGTGGGTCGTGCGCACCTTACCCGCCTCAACCAAGGCTTTGACTACAGACAGCTTGCAGTGCGGGGTTCGTTTCTCCATAAGCGGATACTAACCTAGTTGGTTATATTTGGCAAGTTGGTTAGCAATACGAGTTTCGGAGTTCCTCGTTCAGGATTTTTCCTGGCAAGTGAGCGTTGGGGGCGTTTCGCTTCAGCTTACCCTTGATCCTCGCCAATTCGCGATACACAGTCCACCGACCCGGCGGAACTCCGCTTCGTTGGCCGTGACGACTACCAATCCACGCGGCAGACCGCAGCAGGCAATCTGGCTTGCAGTCGTAAGGACCAGAAGTGCGATTTGGCACGAAAGCGGCCATCGAGTGGCACGACTGCTTATTTGCGCGCCACATAATATGGCGCGATATTGCATTACGCGCCATATAGCAGGCCGTTGAAAAACCCCGGCCGCTGAACAGCGCCGGGACGGTAAAATTCAGGCATCTGACATTATTGAGGTTGCCGATACTGATGCGAGGCCAGGCAAGTCCGCAAAGCGCGATGTTCTCCTACGTGAGCCTTGAGGAACGCATCCCGGCTTCGCACCCGCTGCGCAAGCTCCGGGTGCTCGTCGATTCGGTGCTCGCTTCGATGGATGCCGAGTTCGACGCGATCTACGCACGCGTGGGCCGTCCGTCGGTGCCGCCGGAACGGCTGCTCAAGGCACTCCTGCTCCAGATCCTCTTCTCGATCCGCTCGGAGCGACTGCTGGTCGAGAGCCTCGACTACAACCTGCTGTATCGATGGTTTGTCGGCCTTGGCATCGATGACGGAATCTGGGATCACTCGACGTTCAGCCAGAATCGGGATCGGCTCTTCAACGAAGGGCTGGCGCGGATCTTCTTCGAGCGCGTGAAGGCGCTTGCGCAGTGGGGCAAACTCGCCAGCAGCGAGCATTTCAGCGTTGATGGCACGCTGATCGAAGCGTGGGCCTCGCACAAGAGCTTCAAGCCGAAAGACGGCAGCGGGCCGCCGGCGGGACCGGGTCGCAATCGGGAAGTCGACTTCAAGGGACAGCGGCGGATCAACGACACCCACGCTTCGACGACGGACCCGGACGCGCAGTTGTTTCGCAAGTCGCAAGGCGCCGAGGCGCGACTCGCGCACATGAGCCACATCCTGATGGAGAACCGCAACGGTCTCGTCGTCGATGTTGATACGACACCGGCCAATGGCACGGCCGAGCGCGAGGCGGCGCTGAGAATGATCCGGCGCCAGTGCCGGCGCGGCGCGACGGTCGGTGCCGACAAGGGCTACGACACGCGCGACTTCGTCGCCGGCTGTCGCAAGGCGGGAGTCACACCGCACGTGGCCGCGAAGCGCACCGGTTCCGCAGTCGACGGCCGCACGACAGTAAGCACCCGGCCAACTCATCTGTCTGAGACGCAGTAGTCCGTTGAAGATCGTGTCCACCAATTTTTGATGGTGGACACTATGGATGTCGTTATCCCGCGCCGACGCCGGCGCACGCACAGTGAAGCGTTCAAGCAATCTGTGATTTCCGCGTGCAGCGAGCCTGGGGTGTCGGTGGCGGGCGTGGCGCTGGCCAATGGTCTGAATGCGAACCAGGTGCGGCGCTGGATGCGCGAGCGCGGCATCGAGCCGCCAAGCCGTCGCACACCCGACGCCGTTGAGATTGCGGGGCGGGTCGAGCCCGGGTTCGTGCCGGTGCAGGTTGCGCCCGCAGCCGAGCCGATGATCCGCCTCGAAGCGCAACGGGGCATTGCCCGCGTGAAGCTTGAGTGGCCCATCCAGGCCGCCGAGGCGTGCGGGGCGTGGCTGCGGGACTGGCTCGCATGATTCGCATCGACGCGCTGTGGCTGTCGGCTGCGCCCCTGGATATGCGCGCAGGCATGGACTCGCTGCTCGCGCAGGTGGTGCGTGTGTTCGGTCAGGCGCAGCCGCATCATGCCTATCTCTTCAGCAACCGGCGCGGCACTCGGTTGAAGGTGCTGGTGCATGACGGCTTCGGCGTGTGGCTCGCGTGCCGGAGACTGAACCAGGGACGCTTTCACTGGAGCGATGGCGAGGGTGGTGTGGCGCTCACCCGCGCACAGTTCGACGCACTGGTGCTGGGGCTGCCGTGGCGCCAGCTCGGTGAGGACGGGGTGATCCGAATCCTTTGATCCGGCGCCATC
>NZ_WTVS01000118.1 GCF_012911005.2 Aromatoleum toluolicum
CGTGCTCCTGTCGAAGACGAGGCCGATTGCCTCATCTCCAACTTGGCAGAGCACTGCCTATAAAACCCGGGACGCCATGACCGTACGGAGCGGTTCAGCATGCCCTACCGCGCGAGCGGTTTAGTCCAAGGCCGACTCGCGGTCAATCGACGGTTGTACCAAGACCGCCGGTACATGGGGAAAGGAGGCGATCCGGGCCCGCTTCGCAGGACTTGAGGGTAAGCCTTAAACGAACTGTCCGGCGGCGTGCCCGGACGACCATGCCCACTGGAAGTTGTAGCCGCCGAGATGGCCAGTGACGTCCATCACCTCGCCGACGAAAAACAGCCCTTTGCAGCGCGTCGCCTCCATCGTCTTCGACGACAGCGCGCGCGTGTCGACGCCGCCGAGCGTGACTTCCGCCTTGGCGTAGCCTTGCGTGCCCGACGGGACGATCTGCCAGTTCGCGAGCGTGGTGGCGACGGTGCGCAGTTCGGTGTGGCTGAAGCGGTTCAATGGCCGTTCCCAGCCATGCAGCGCGCACCACGCATGCGCGAAGCGGCGCGGCAGATGTTCGGCGAGCAGGTTGGCGAGCAGCGCCTTGCCATCGGCGTGCGAGAGCAGCCAGTTTTCGGCGTCCAGGTCGGGCAGGAGGTCGATGCCGACCGGCTCCCACTCGCCGTCGTGGTAGGCCTGCGCCTGCCAGTAGTTCGACACCTGCAGCACCACCGGCCCCGACAGTCCTCGATGCGTCACCAGCAGCGCCTCGCGAAAGCGCGCGCCGTTGCACTGCGCGGCGACGTCGAGCGAGGCGCCGGAGAGATCGGCGAAGCGGGCAAGAGTTTCGGGCGGCAGCGTCAGCGGGACCAGCGCAGGGCGCGGCGCGACCATCGGCAGGCCGAACTGTTCGGCGATGCGGTAGCCGAACGGCGTCGCCCCGATCTTCGGGATAGACAGTCCGCCGGTGGCGACGACCAGGCTGTCGCAGCGCAGGCGCCCGCGCGCGGTGTCGAGCACGAAGCCGGTGTCGCCCTCGCCGCGTGCGATGGACTGCACCGTCGTGGGCATCGCCCACGCGACGCCACCGGCGTCACACTCGGCGCGCAGCATGTCGATGATCTGCTGTGCGGAGTCGTCGCAGAACAGTTGGCCGTGGTCGCGTTCGTGGTAGCGGATGCCATAGCGCTCGACGAGCGCGATAAAGTCGGTGGAGCCGTACCGCGACAGCGCCGAGCGCACGAAGTGGGGATTCTGCGACAGGTAGTGTTCAGGACCGACGCGCCGGTTGGTGAAGTTGCAGCGCCCGCCGCCCGAGATGCGGATCTTCTCGGCGAGGTGCTCGGCGTGATCGATGAGCAGCACGCGCCGCCCGCGTTGCCCGGCCTCGGCCGCGCACATCATGCCGGCCGCGCCCGCGCCGATCACGATCACTTCGAAATGCTGCTCCGCCACTGCCGCCTGCCCGTCGTCCGAAAGGGGCGCAGCATACGCCGCGCGGCGAGGGGCGGCTAGTTCTCCGTGAGTGCCGGCGCGGCGTGTCAGGCTAAGCGGGATCAAGCCAACGGAATCACCCCCCCCAGCAGCAGCCGCAGCAGCTCCGTCTGCCGCGTCACCCCCGTCTTCGCAAAGATCGCCCGCAACTGGCAGCGCGCCGTGTTGCGGCTGATCGACAGCTCTTCCGCCGCTTCGTCGACGGTGAGTCCGTCGAGGAGCTTCAGTGTGAGGGTCGATTCGGCGGGGGTCAGGCCGTAGAGGCGTTTCATCAGCGCGTGCGAGGCCTGCACGCGGGATTCGGAGTCGCGGATGACGACGACGACGGCGGGGCGGTTCGCGGTTTCTGACCACTCGGTGATCGGCGCTGTGCGGACGAGGATGCCGAGGTTGCCGTGGCCGGCGGTGCGGGTGATGGACATGGCACCGACGACGCCGGGGCCGCGGTCGACGTGGCCCGAGACGGCTTGCTCGATGAGACGGTGCAGCTCGCGGTTCTCGCTGCCGTAGGAAGCCTGGAGTCCGCCCTGCACGAGGCTGATGCCGTTGCGTTCGGCGAGGATCTCGTCGGCGGCGCGGTTGCTCTTGAGCACGCGGCCCTTCTTGTCGAGGATGACGGCGCCGATCGCGAGGCGCTCCAGTGCGCCGGCATAGACAGTGCGTTCGGCTTCGGTGGCGTCCTGGGCGGAGCGCAGGCGGACGGCGCATTTCAGGTGCGGCAGCAGCAGCGTGCAGAGCGCGCGTTCGTGCTCGGAGAAGGGTGTCGATCCCATCGGGCGGCTGACGCGGATGCGGCAGATCGCGTCGTTGCCGCCGCCGACGTCGGCGCCCATGTAGTAGCGGATGTTGAGCGGCTTGAGGAATTCCTGATAGATCGCGCTCTTGAGCCAGTCCGCCTCGTTGATCACTTCGTCGACGGTGACCATGCGGTCTGCCGGCAGGTTGACGAAGGGGTCCATCGCGTAGAAGAAGGTTTCATACGTGGAGGCGATGGCGGGCTGGGCTTCGCCGGCGAAGACGACGCGCCACGGCTGCTCGGGCGTCGGCGGGCGCAGGATCAGTGAAACGTAGTTGGCGTCGAGCCGCTGGCGCAGCGCTTCGAGCAGGCGCGTCCAGGGCACCGGCTCGGTGACGCCTTCATAGACGAGTCGGATCAGCTGGTCATATTCGGCGACGCCAAGACCGGAGGCGGCGAATCGGCTTGCGAGGTCGGTCTCGGGTGCCATCGGGAATGCTCCAGTCTCGGCTTGCTTTGCCGCGTTGTCAGGGTGTGACCTGGGATTGCATCGCCGCGAGGAAATGCTCCGGGTAGGGCGGCAGGGTGCCCCATTCGCGGCGCGGGTCGTAGGCAGGCGCCTTGAACACGGTGCGGACGTGGCTGAACTCGATGAAGCCCTCGCGGCCGTGGTAGTGGCCCATGCCGGAGGCGCCGACGCCGCCGAAGGGGGCGTCCTGCATCGCGGCGTGGAACATGGCTTCGTTGATCGTGACGCCGCCCGAGAGCGTGTGTTCGAGCACGCGCTGCTGCTCGGCGGCGTCCTCGCCGAAGTAGTACAGCGCGAGCGGGCGGGGACGGGCGTTGATGTCGGCGATGACCGCGTCGATGTCGTCGTAAGGCAGCACGACCACGGCGGGGCCGAAGATCTCTTCCTGCATGATGCGGGTGGTGCGCGGCGGGTCGATGACAATGCGCAGCGGACGGCGGCGATTTTCGGGATCGGCGGGGGTCGGTGCGGGCGTGGTTTCGATGCGCGCGCCGGCCGCGGCCGCATCCTCGACGTACCCTTCCACACGTGCGAGATGGCGCGCGTTGACCACTGCGACGACGTCCGGATTGTCGGCGATGGTCGGGAAGAGCGATGCGTAGGCGCTCTTGAGGGCGCCCACGAAGTCCTCCAGGCGCTCGCGCGGGGCGTAGATCACGTCGGGGTTCACGCACAGCTGCCCGCCGTTGGCGGCCTTCGCGGCGGCGATACGGAAGGCGGCGGTGGCGAGGTCGGCGCTGCGCGCGACGATGGTCGGCGACTTGCCGCCGAGTTCGAGCGTGACCGGTACGAGGTTATCGGCGGCGTTGCGCATCACTTCGCGGCCGACTGCGGTGCTGCCGGTGAATACGAGATGGTCGAAGGGTTGGCGGCTGAAGGCTTCGCCGATGTCCGGCCCGCCGGTGACGACGCCGACGATGGTCGGGTCGATCTGGCCTGCGAAGGCCTCGGCGACGGCCGCGGCGGTGCGCGGGGTGATCTCGGACGGTTTCAGGATCGCGCGGTTGCCCGCGGCGAGCACGTAGGCGAGCGGGCTCAGGAGCGTGAACAGCGGTGCGTTCCAGGTGCCGATGATGCCGACCGAGCCCTTCGGCTGGTACATCACCCAGGCTTCGCCGCCGAAGTGGTCGTAGGGCGTGAAGGGCTGACGCTTTTCGGTCTGCATCCACGCTTCGAGATGGTCGCGCGCGTGCTTCAGCGAGGCGAGCGAGCCGAGCACGTCGTTCATCAGCGAGAACCCCTTCGGCCGGTTGCCGAAATCGGCGTCCATCGCCGCCGCGAGGGCCTCGTGGTGCTTCACGAGCAGGTCGATCACGCTTTGAATGCGGGCGCGGCGCTCGTCGGCGCCGACCGGGCCGGCCGCCGTGAAGGCGGATTTCTGCTGCGAGAGCATCTGGCTCAGGCCAGCGACTGTGCTTACCGTGGAGGTCATGGCGTTGCGGTTCCGGTGGGTTGTCGGAGAGGTGTCGCGCGGCGCAGTGCGGCTTGCGCTTTGGACGCAACACTATCACCCCGCGGCGGGGGCCGGCCTCGTCCGATCGGACCATGACCGTGCCGTGCGGCGCCCGGCGTTTTCAGCCCAACCAGTTTTCCACGGCCACGAGGAACAAGGCGTGCGCGGCGATCAAGAGATCATCCGCGGTGATCGAACCAGTGGGCGAGCCCCTGTGCGTTCAGTTCGAGGTCGGTGGCCAACACTGCGACGATCTCGTCTTCGGGTAGCGTGCAACCGTGCGAGCGGAGTTCACCGATCATGTAGTCGGTGATGGCACCCTTGATCGTCTCGTGCCGGTCATCACCGTCCGCTCCGTGGGCAAGGGCGATCGCCACAAAGTGGTCGAGCCGACGGCGTAACGCGTCGGCCTGGGCACGCACGTCATGCAGTTGCGCATAATGAGTCAGGTACATGAGCTTGGGCGAAAAGCTCATCAGACGGTCGATCGAAGCGTGCATCTCGGCCGGATCGAACTGGGTCGGCGAGGTCGTCGGCAAGATGAATTGGCGGTCGTCGACGTCGAATTCGCGGTAGGACAGACCGAACATGTCCCCGGTGAAAATGGCCTCGGCCTGACGATCGACGATGCAAAGGTGGTGTTTTGCGTGCCCCGGGGTATCGATGCAGAGCAGTTCACGCCTTCCCAGCGGCAACACCAGCCCGTCGTGCGCGTCGATGATCCGATCGCCCGGAATCGGCAGGATTTCACCGTATACCGTGTCGACGTAGTCCTTGCCGTACACCGCCGTGACACCCGCGACCAGCTTGGACGGTTCGGCCATGTGGCGGGATCCGCGCGGGTGAACGACCAAGCGTGCATTCGGTAGCTCCCGCATCAGGGTGCCGGCGCCGCCCGCATGGTCGAGGTGGATGTGGGTGAGAACGATGTAGTCGACGGCATCGCGGTCCAGGCCCAGTTTGTCGAGGGCTGCAAGCACATTCGGCAGCGAGTCGTTGCTGCCGGTATCGACCAGGGCCACCCGGCCTTCGTCGACGATCAGGTGGATGGCCGCGAGAATCGGGCGGACGTAGCCGGCATCAAACGCGTGGATGCCGCCTTCGTAGGTTCTCCAGTCAAACATGTTCCGTACTCATCCGTATTGATCGAATCCCATTATACAGAGCGGGCAGCCGCGCGATTTGCTTGCGACGGCGGGGGCTGCGGCCTTGTGTGTCGGTGGGGCGCGGCGTTGGCACCGTTCGAGGCGCTTGCATCGTGCGGGTTCGCCGTTAGTCCGTTGGGACGATGTTGGAGGGTTGGCCAGCTTTGATACTGCGGCCATGTTCCCTGTTTCCGGAGGCCCCCGATGACGTCGCAAGCGAGCTTCGATCCGCAGGCCTTTCGTGCCGCGCTCGGCACCTTTACGACCGGCGTCACGATCATCACGACGCGTGGCCCCGATGGGGCGCCGGTGGGTGTCACGGCCAACAGCTTCAATTCGGTCTCGCTCAATCCGCCGCTGGTGCTGTGGAGCCTGGCGAAGAGCGCCCGCAGCCTCGAGGCGTTCTCGAACCATCAGCACTGGAACGTGCATGTGCTGTCGGCGGCGCAGGAAGGGCTGTCGGGCCGCTTCGCGTCGCCAGGCGAGGACAAGTTTGCCGGCATCGAACTCGACGAGGGGATCAGCGATGCACCGCTGCTGCCTGGTTGCACTGCGCGCTTCCAGTGCCGCACTGCGTTCAGCTACGAGGGCGGCGATCACGTGATCTTCGTCGGCGAGGTGCACTCCTACGACCGCAGCCCGGAACCGCCGCTGGTGTATCAGGCGGGGCAGTATGCGGTGGCCGCACGCAAGCCGCGCACCGAACTGCGCCTTGCGGCGCCCCCTCCGCCCGAATGCAGTTACACCGAGGATCTGCTCGGCTACCTGCTCGGCCGTGCCCATTACCAGATGCTGCACGCGCTGCGCCGCATGCTCGCGGGCGATGCCCTGGACGAGGCGAACTTCTTCCTGCTGTCGGTGCTGTGCATCCGTGACGACCTGACGCTCGACGAGCTCAACGCGTTCGTGAGCTACACCGGCATCGAGGCGACCGCCGAGATGATGGCGCAGCTCGAGGGGCGGCGCTTCGTGGCCTGCGAGCGCCGCGGCCGGCAGAACCGCTACGTGCTGACGGCTGACGGGCGCGAGGTCGCGCTGCGCCAGATCGCGCTGGCGAAGGCCCAGGAGGACAACCTCGCGGACAAGCTGGGTGTGGGCGATGTGATGGCGCTCAAGCTGATGCTCAAGCGCTTGGTCGCAGCGACCGATCCGGGCCTGCCCGATTTGTGGGCGCCGCGCTGAGCGGGGCCGTTCGATCCAATCATCGGGAGAATTCATGAGCATCATCGATCGCTTCAGCATGGAAGGCCGCGTGGCCGTGGTGACGGGCGCGGGGCGGGGCATAGGGCGCGCGATTGCGCTGGCCTTCGCAGAGCGTGGGGCGGACGTGGTGTGCGCGGCGCGCACGCTTGCCGACGTCGAGGCCGTTGCGGCCGACGTGCGCGCGATGGGGCGGCGGGCGCTGGCCGTGTCCTGCGACGTGAATGACGCTGCCCGGCGGGCCGCCCTGGTGGCGTCGGCGCAGGAGGCGTTTGGCCGCGTGACGCATCTCGTGAACAACGCGGGCGGGGCCGGCCCGAACCATCCGCTGAAGATGACGCCCGAGCAGTTCGAGGAGGTCTTCCGCTTCAACGTCAGCTCGGCCTACGCGCTGAGCCAGCTGTGCGTGCCGCTGATGCGCGAGGCCGGTGCGGGCAACATCATCAACATCACCTCGGGCGCCGCGCGCTATGCGCAGCCGCATTTCAGCGCCTATGGCACCGCGAAGGCCGCCCTCACGCAGCTGACGCGGCTGCTCGCGCAGGACTTCGCGCCGCAGGTGCGCGTGAACGCGATCGCGCCGGGGCCGATCCTCACGGATGCGCTCAACCGCGTGCTGCCGGCCGAGATGCGCGACGGAATGATCAAGAACACCCCGCTGCAGAGCCTCGGCGAGACCGAGGACATTGCCGCGGCGGCGCTCTACCTCGCATCGGACGCGTCGCGCTGGGTGACCGGCAAGGTCATCGAGGTCGACGGCGGCGCCGAATCGAGCGTCTGGCCCGGCTGATCCGCGCACCCCATCCCGACAGAGACCAAGAAAGAACGACAAGCATGGACGCAACCCTGATCGAAACCCTGGGCGACGAACTGCACGCCGCCCTGCGCAGCCGGCGCACGTTGGCGCCGCTCACCTCGCGCCACGCGGACATGTCTGTCGCCGACGCGTATCGCATCTCGCTGCGCCTGCTGCAGCGGCGCGAGGCGGAAGGCGAACGCGTGATCGGCAAGAAGATCGGCGTCACGAGCAAGGCGGTGCAGGACATGCTGGACGTGCATCAGCCCGACTTCGGCTTCCTGACCGACGCGATGCTGTTCGACGACGGCGCAACGATCAGCCTGAAGGACTATCCGCTGATCCAGCCGCGCGCCGAGGGCGAAATCGCCTTCATGCTGAAGGCGGATCTGCGCGGGCCAGGCGTGACGCGCGACGACGTGCTGGCGGCGACCGAATGGGTCGCGCCGTGCTTCGAGATCGTCGATTCGCGTATCGACGACTGGAAGATCCGCATCCAGGACACCGTCGCCGACAACGCCTCTTGCGGGGTGTTCGTGGTCGGACGGGAACAAGTCGATCCGCGCGGGCTGGATCTCGCCGCGCTGCGCATGGAGATGTTCCGCAACGGCGAACCGGCGGGCAGCGGCTTCGGCTCGGCGGTGCAGGGCCACCCGGCGGAGGCCGTCGCGTGGCTCGCGAACACCTTGGGCGAGTTCGGCATCCCGTTCCGCAAGGGCGAGCTGATCCTGTCGGGTTCGCTCGCGCCGCTGGTGCCCGTCGTCGCCGGCGACCGCTTCACGATGCGGATCGAGGGCCTGGGCGGCTGTTCGATCGGCTTCGCGCCGTAGTTTTCCGGTTGCAGGCACGCGGCGCGAAACCCATCCCTCTCCTCCTCCGCGTCGCGTGTGCTGCGCCACCCCAACAGAGAACCCTACAAGGACAACATAATGAAAAAGATCCGCTGCGCACTGATCGGGCCGGGCAACATCGGCACCGATCTGCTGTACAAGCTGCAACGCAGCCCGGTGCTGGAGCCGGTGTGGATGGTCGGCATCGACCCCGATTCGGATGGCCTGGTGCGCGCTCGCGAAATGGGTCTGAAGACGACCGCGGACGGCGTCGAGGGCCTGCGGCCGCACGTGAAGGCGGACAACATCCAGATCGCCTTCGACGCGACCAGCGCCTATGTGCACGCCGAGAACAGCCGCAAGCTCAACGAGCTGGGCGTGCTGATGATCGACCTGACGCCCGCGGCGATCGGCCCTTATTGCGTGCCGCCGGTGAATCTTGTCGAGCATGTTGGCAAGCGCGAAATGAACGTGAACATGGTGACTTGCGGTGGGCAGGCGACGATCCCGATGGTCGCGGCGATCTCGCGCGTGCAGCCGGTGGCTTACGGCGAAATCATCGCGACGGTGTCCTCGCGCTCGATCGGTCCCGGCACGCGCAAGAACATCGACGAGTTCACGCGCACCACCGCCGGCGCGGTCGAACGGGTCGGCGGCGCGAAGAAGGGCAAGGCCATCGTCGTGATCAATCCGGCCGAGCCGCCGCTGATGATGCGCGACACCGTGCATTGCCTGACCGAGACCGAACCCGACCAGGCCGCGATCACCGCATCCATCCACGCGATGATCGCGGAGGTGCAGAAGTACGTGCCGGGCTACCGCCTCGTGAACGGGCCGGTCTTCGACGGCACGCGCGTGTCGGTCTTCCTCGAGGTCGAAGGGCTCGGCGATTACCTGCCGAAGTACGCCGGCAATCTCGACATCATGACCGCCGCCGCGGCGCGCACCGCTGAGATGTTCGCCGAGGAGATCCTCAAGGGCGAGCTCGTGCTGGCGCCCGTCACCCCCCAACCCGTCGCAGCGTAAGGAGCCGGCCATGGATCTGCACGGCAAGAAGATCACCGTCCATGACATGACCCTGCGGGACGGCATGCACCCGAAGCGTCACCTGATGACGCTCGAACAGATGAAGACGATCGCCTGCGGGCTGGACGAGGCGGGCGTGCCGCTGATCGAGGTCACGCACGGCGATGGCCTGGGCGGCTCGTCGGTGAACTACGGCTTCCCGGCGCACACGGACGAGGAATACCTCGGCGCGGTCGTCCCGCTGATGAAGCAGGCCCGCGTGTCGGCGCTGCTGCTGCCGGGGATCGGCACCGTGGATCACCTCAAGATGGCGCACGGGCTGGGCGTGTCGACGATCCGCGTCGCGACCCACTGCACCGAGGCGGACGTCTCCGAACAGCACATCGGCATGGCCCGCAAGCTCGGCATGGACACTGTGGGCTTCCTGATGATGGCGCACATGAACAGCGCCGAAGGGCTCGTTGCGCAGGCGAAGCTGATGGAGAGCTACGGCGCGAACTGCATCTATATCACCGACTCCGCCGGTTACATGCTGCCCGACGATGTGCGCGCCCGCATCGGCGCAGTACGCGCGGCGCTGCAGCCCGAGACCGAACTGGGCTTCCACGGCCACCACAACCTCGCGATGGGCGTGGCGAACTCGATCGCGGCGATCGAGGCGGGCGCCAACCGCATCGACGCGGCGGCGGCGGGCCTCGGCGCAGGCGCAGGCAACACGCCGATGGAGGTCTTTGTCGCAGTGTGCGCGCGCATGGGGATCGACACCGGCGTCGATGTGTTCCGCATCCAGGACGTCGCCGAAGACCTCGTCGTGCCGATCATGGATTTCCCGATCCGCATCGACCGCGACGCGCTCACGCTCGGGTACGCCGGCGTGTACGGATCGTTCCTGCTGTTCGCGAAGCGCGCGGAGAAGAAGTACGGCGTGCCGGCGCGCGAGATCCTGGTCGAGATGGGCCGTCGCGGCATGGTCGGCGGGCAGGAAGACATGATCGAGGATACGGCAATGACACTGGCGAAAGCGCGGGCCGCGGCGTGACTGGCGCTGGGGCCGTGCTGTTCTACTCCCTCCCCTTCAAGGGGAGGGTTGGGGTGGGGATGGGTCTCGCAGGCGCGGCAGAAACCCATCCCCCTCCC
>NZ_WTVS01000119.1 GCF_012911005.2 Aromatoleum toluolicum
TGTCCGCGCCCGCCGCCTGCCCCGCCTCCGCCAACACGGGCCGGACCGGCAGCGCCTTGGGTCCCGTGGCCTCCGCTTCGTCGAACATGCCACCGATTCGTTCCACGCCGATCCGCATGGGATCGATGCTGTAGGTCGTGAAGTTCATCAGTTCCATCAGCGCCGTGCGCCCCTTCGCGTTGCGCAAACGGGCGTCGGCGCCCGCCTTGATCAGCGCATCGACGATCGCGACGTCGGATTCCCTGCGCGGGCGCATCGCCAGAAGATGCATGGCCGAATTGCCCGCCGCATCCGCGGCGTCGGGATTCGCACCGGCCGCGAGCAAGGCTTCGACGATGTCCTTGTCGCCGCGCTCTACCGCGTGATGGAGCGCCGTGCGACCTTTCAGCGGCTTGCGCGGGTCCGTCGCTGCGAGATCGCCGCCTTCGGCAATGCGGGCGCGCACCCGGAACAGGTCGCCGCAGGCCGCCGCGTCGATCAAGGTACGCGGCAACGCCCCCGACTGCGGACAGGACACGCGGGCAACGGGATGAAAATCGGGCCGGAACGGTTTGACTAACGAGTTGCTGCCAAGCATTGCGAGTGCCAGACCGTTGAACCCGAACAGCGCGATGCCGGCGAACCCCCTGATTGCGTGCAGGTTTGCGCGGCGATGCAAGGCTTGAAGTTGCATTTTGTTACCGATAGCGGGAGGGGCCGATTCTAGCAAAAGCCTGCGAGCGCCTTGCACGCGCAAACTCGCGGATTTGCCGGACAAGCGTGGAAATTGGCGACCGTTTGATCGTCGTCAACCGCGAGCCGGGCCGCAGGCGTCCCGCAATGCAGCGGGGGCGCCCGCAGCGCCCCCGTCAAAAGATTGACCGTCTGCGCCCCCCCAGTCGCGGGCGTCCTCGCGCAATTGTCAGACGTAGCGGGCCATGCGCGCGAGCACGCGCTCGCGGCCGAGGACCTCGAGCACGGCATCGATTGCCGGGGTCTGGGGCACGCCCAGGGTCGCGACGCGCAGCGGAATGGCGACCTGGGGCATCTTCAGGCCATGCTCGGCCATCGTGTCCTTGATCGCCTGGTTGAGAGCGGACTTCTCCCACGGAGCGGATTCCAGGCGCCCTTTCAGGCCGGCGAGCGCCGAGCGCGCCCCGTCGGTCAGGTGCTGGGCGATGAGTTCAGGAGCCGGATGCACTTCGACGCAGTACAGCTCGACAGAGTCGGCCAATTCGTTGAGATTGGCGACGCGTTCCTTGTACAGCGCGACAATCGACTCCAGCGCAGGCCCGGCTTCGGGATCGACACCGCGGCGGGCGAGGCGGCGAGAGACTTCGGCCGCAAGGCGGGCGTTGTCGGCCTGCTTGATGTAGTGCGCGTTCAACCAGTTGAGCTTCTCGGTATTGAACTGCGCCGCCGAAGGTGTGATGTGGTCGAGATCGAACCATTCTACGAACTGTTCGCGCGAGAAGATCTCGTCGTCGCCGTGGCTCCACCCCAGTCGGCCGAGGTAATTCACGACCGCCTCCGGCAGATAGCCGTCATCGTCGTACTGCATCACGCTGACCGCGCCATGCCGCTTCGACAGTTTGGTGCCGTCATCGCCGAGGATCATCGACAGGTGGGCGTACAGCGGAACCTGGGCGCCAAGCGCCTGCAGGATGTTGATCTGGCGCGGGGTGTTGTTGACATGGTCGTCGCCGCGGATGACGTGCGTGATGCCCATGTCGAGGTCGTCGACGACGACGCAGAAGTTGTAGGTCGGGGTGCCGTCGGCGCGGGCGATCACGAGATCATCGAGTTCCGTGTTGGCGATCTCGATGCGACCCTTGACCAGATCGTCCCAGGCAACGACGCCTTCGGCGGGATTGCGGAAGCGCACGACCGGCTTCACGCCCTCGGGCGGCGTCGGCAGGACCTTGCCCGCTTCGGGGCGCCAGCGGCCGTCGTAACGCGGCTTCTCGCCGCGCGCACGCTGCTCTTCGCGGATGCGGTCAAGTTCCTCGGACGAGGTGTAGCAGTGATAGGCAGTACCGGCGGCCAGCATCTGCTGGATGACTTCCTTGTACCGCTCCATCCGCTGCATCTGGTAGAAGGGGCCTTCGTCGGCATCGAGACCCAGCCAGGCCATGCCGTCGAGGATCGCCTGCACCGCTTCGGGCGTCGAGCGCGCGACGTCGGTGTCCTCGATGCGGAGGATGAAGGTGCCGCCGTGACGACGCGCAAAGGCCCACGAGAAGAGCGCGGTACGCGCGCCGCCGATATGGAGGTAGCCGGTGGGGCTGGGGGCGAAACGGGTGCGAACGTTGGAAGCCATCGATGAGGACTCTGGACCGGATCTAAAGACGCGGATTCTACGCCATCGGCCCTCCTCCACGGCACGGAGGCGATGACGCGAGCAATCCGTACGCAAAAGAACAAAGGCCCTGAAACCGAAGCTCCAGGGCCTTGCATTGTGGTGGGCGGTACTGGGATCGAACCAGTGACCCCTGCCGTGTGAAGGCAGTGCTCTACCGCTGAGCTAACCGCCCGGAATTCCGTGCGTCTTCGTCATCGACTGGTGGGCGGTACTGGGATCGAACCAGTGACCCCTGCCGTGTGAAGGCAGTGCTCTACCGCTGAGCTAACCGCCCAGTGTGGCGAAGAGGCGCGATTGTAGAGGGACGGGAATTCCTTCGTCAAGCATGCGACGAGACTTTGCGACGAAGCCTTCGTTCGCCCCTGCGTCGTGGGCGGTTTTGCGGCCCGAACCGCGGCGCATGCCTCCGCCGTCTCGCGGCAAACCCCCGAGTCATGCCAGAATCGCGCTGCGTCCCTCGACGGACGTTGCAGAAAAAATAACGAGGAGACATCGATGGGAGTGGTTTTCGCCAAGACGGCGAACGGGCAGGACGAAATTGCCAGCCGCAGCGGGGGGCTGTCGCCCCGCGTGCGCCGGGTACTGATTTTGGTGGACGGACGGAAAACGGTCACCGAACTTCGTGATCTGGTGGCGGCCGACGATCTGACCCATACCCTGGGTGCGCTCGAGGAGCTCGGCCTGATCGAGGTGCGCAAGGCGGATTCGGCGGGCGGCGGTGGTAAAACGCCACCCGGCCCCCTGCCTTCGATCACGGCCTTCCGTGAGCTGCCGGCGAATCGCCAGCCGAAGGAACTCGAGATGGCGCGCAACTTCATGATCAACACGCTGAAGAATTTCTGCAGCCTGTACGGCCCGATATCGTTGATGAGCAACATCAACGCGGCATCCTCGCATGAGGAGCTGCGCGAACTTTACCCGGAGTGGTACCGGCTCATCGTCGATAGCCGCTCCGGCCGGCGCAGCGCGGAAGACCTGCGCAATGATCTCCTGAAGGTGCTCTGAGGCGCTTCAGTCCACCCATGACGATGGCAGGGCCGTGATCGTGGGCTTGGGAAGGCGCACGAGATCGGTCCACATCGGGAGCTCTGCGAGCGCATCCATTGCGAGCTTGCGCGTTTCTTCCGGCGTCAGGTCGAGAATGGCGGCGCGCAGGTAGATCGTCGCCACCGAATCCGGATCGGGTTGCGCTGTCAGGCAGGTATCGGCGAGCTTCGTCGCCAACTGCAGGCCGCAGGCGAGACGATAGGAACGGGAATCGGGTTCGAAGCCGCCGCCCTCGGGGTCGCACTGCCAGTACACGACGTCTGCCAGCGAGGTCGGCAGTCCCCAGTCGGCCAGCAGGACTGCGGATAACTCGTGACGGTCGAACCCGAAGGTGGCGATTTCGACGGTTTCGACAGGATCCGTCCCGCGCGCGGCCCGCTCCAGCGTCAGGTCGTAGGTCGCAGGCGCTCCCGTGGCAAATGCGAGCGTGCCGATCTCGCTCAGCAGCCCGAGGGTGAATGCTTCCGCGCCGGGCAGATCTCCCCGGTGGTGAGCCAAGGTTTCCATCACGGCCGCATTGAGCAGCGACGATGTCCAGAAGGCGTTGTAGTCGAAGCGCTTCGATGTGACCTTCGGGCGATTCGTGACCAGCGACAGGGCGACTGCGTGCGCGCGCACGATGTTCATGCCCAGCCTGATGACTGCCTGTTGCAGGTCGAGCGAACGCTCCGTCCGGCCGAAGCGTGCGGCTGAAGCGGCACGCAGGACGAAGCCCGACAACGCGGGGTCGGAGCGGATCACACGCACGACGGCATCGATGCGTACCTCGGGATCGCGCGCGAGTTCGATGAGTTGCAGCGCCGCTCCGCGCGGGCTGGGCAGCTCGTCGGCAGCGAGCAGGAAGTCGCGGATGTTTCCCGTCACCTGGCCGCGGTCTCGCTGATTGCTGGCTGAATTCATTCCCGTTACCTCTCGTGCAGCGCAGTCGGGCGAAGGTTTCCGCCGTGTCGCCGGGGACGTCGCCCGACTGCTGGATTCTCGTTCATTCCGTGCCGGTTCGAACGCCCCGGCGATCAGCTCCGCAATTCGTCGAGCACGTCATCCACGACACGGTCCAGGAGGGGTTCCTGATCGGCCGTGGAGGCCTCCCCGTTCGCGAAGCGCCGCGTGAGTTCCGCCCGCGTCAGGGCGAGCGCGCGCTGCCCCTGCCGGTTGGCGAAGAGGTACATGGTCCGCGCGGGACTGATCCAGGTGAGCCGCACGCGACGCACCTCGCCGGATTCGTCCTTGAGCTCCACCCAGCTGCCGCGGGTGAGTAGGTCGAGCTCCAGCATCTCCGGCGTGGGCTCTGCGCCGATG
Organism: Aromatoleum toluolicum; assembly: GCF_012911005.2. Lineage (GTDB taxonomy): Bacteria > Pseudomonadota > Gammaproteobacteria > Burkholderiales > Rhodocyclaceae > Aromatoleum > Aromatoleum toluolicum. The sequence goes on from NZ_WTVS01000119.1 coordinate 4,688, forward strand.
GGCTGAAGGCCGGGCAAGGGTCCGGTGGGCCGCGCCGGCGCATTCGGCGCGGGGCGCATCGGAGCCGGCTCGGGTGCGACCGGGGCTTTCAGGGCTGCCGCATGGCATTTGACGAGCTCTGAGAAGAACGCCTTCTGACGCGCTTCGTCTATGCCGGCACCCGTCATGCTCGCCTTCAGGTTGCGCAGGATCACCGGAAGCTGCTTCACCATGCGCTGGCGTTCTTCCATGCTCTGCTTGGGAAGGACGCTCCACACGAGTTCGCCGACCGCGGAGATCGCGTTCGTCCAGCGCTCGCTGTTGGTGGGGGGCGCCGCCGTGGCGCCGCTCTCGAGGGCGGCATGCGCCAGCACCCGCGTCCACGTGTCGCGAATGAAGTCGCGCACGACTTCAGGTATTTCCTCGTTCCCGAGGTGGGCTGCGAGCGCGTCTTCGCCAACCTGGCGGGCGAGTTCCATGCGCTCACGTTCGCGCAGGCGCTCGGTCAGCGTCGCCGCGCGTGCGTCGGCATAGCGCTCCTGCTCGGCGAGGTAGTTCTCGAGCTCCTGCAGGCAGCTTGCGAAGACGCCGGCGTCGTCCGCAAACTGGTTCTGTATGCGGACGACAATGCCCTCGGCGATACGATAGAGGGAGCTGTCCTCGCTCAGCGGGCCGTCCCACGTGACGCTTGCCTGCGCCAGCGAGTTGATCAGCCGGCGCGCGGGATGGGTGCGGTTCGAGAAGAAGCCGTGATCCATCATCGCCAGCTTGAGCACGGGGATCTGCAGGCGGCCGATGAGCCCCTTCATGGCGTCGGGAACGCGCGAGTCGTCGAAGATGTAGTCGAACAGCGTGGCGACTACGTCGATGACGATGCCGTCGACGGAACTCGCCTGCTTGCTGAGACCGGCTTCGATCAGGGCGCTGATGACGTTGCCCGCGGCCTGGCCATCCGCCGGAAGCGCGAAGCTTTGCCCCCCGAACTGCAGGTCGCCCCGTCCCTGTTGCAGGCCGTCCAGCAACTGCATGAGGTCGGTCGTGCCTGCGCGCTGCCGCCAGTCGGCCTTGTCGGACGCGGTGGCCCGGGCCGTGAAGATCTCCTTCACGACATCGGAAGGATCGGGCTCGCCGGGCAGCGTCGCGCCCTTGCGCACGGCCATGCGCTGCGAAGCCTTGCCGCGTCGTGCCCGCGGTCGGACATTGGGCATCACGCGACGTGCAACCAGCAGTGCATTGACATCGTGATAAACGGTGGAGAGCTCGCCCGCAAGCCGGCCGATGAGCAGTTCGAGAGCGGTGGCACGCAGCCCCCCGGACGCCTCCTGCGTCCAGCAGATGTCCTTGAGCGCTTCGCAGATCGCGGTCGGACCGATGGGGTTCGTGGTGTTGTCGATGTCGCTCTCGCCAAGCATGAACGCGACTCGGGTCTGGAGGTCCTGGTTTTCCGCTTCGCACGCCCGTTCGAGCCGGGTCGCGAGGTTCTTCACGGCCAAGGTCTCGTCGATCTCGGTCTCGCCGACGAGCGAAAGTTCGGGAAAAAAGCCGTTTTCGCTCTCGTAGAACGAGCCGCCGACGTTCGAGGTCTTCGCGCGCTCCTGGAACTGATCGTCGAACCCGGCGCTGAAGGCGCGATCGATATCGGCGCCGATGCCGCGCAGGAGTACCTGCAGCTCGATCAGCTTCTGCGCTTCCTCGGCGTTCTTGGCGCTCAGGCGGCGAGCCTGGACCTCATCGCCGAGCTCGCCGACTGCCCGGGCCAGCGCTTCGCGTACGCGCTGGCTGACGAAGTCGCGACATTCGAGCAGAACCCCCTGATGCGGACGGAACGCATCGGGAGCTCCGGTCTGGCGCGATGGTTGAAGGTTGGTCACGAGATGCTCCGCTTTGATGGCGGTACGGGACAATGGCGATTACTGTCGCCGGACTCAGGGCGAATCTCAAACGTGTTCAGTTTGACACATTTCATTCGCCCCTTCGATGCTTCAAACGACGCTGCGACGGGGCATTCCGGCAAGCCGCCGGCAATCCGGCGGGAATGGCGGGCGCGTACCGGCGCGTGGACGCCTTCTTTATACTTACGGCTCCGCAAGCAATCTCTTTAATGATTTCCTCATGCCACGAATCAAGGTCGAACTTCCCGAGCGTTTCACCTTCACAACCGAAATCCCCGTGCGGGCACAGCACATCAACGGCGCCGGCCATATCGACAATGCGCAGTTAGTGGTCCTGATATCGGAGGCGCGCGCGGCCTTCTTCGTCAGCCTCGGCTACAACCAGAACAATGTCGAAGGGCTCGGCACGGTCATTTCCGATGCCGCGTTCCAGTACATTTCGGAAGCATTCGAAGGCGAGACGCTGGTGTTCCGGCTCACAGCCAACGATTTCAACAAGTACGGCGGCGACATCGTGTGCCGTGTCAGCGACCGAGAGACCGAACGGGAGGTTGCCCGGGCGAAGCTGGGTTTCGTGTTTTTCGACTACACGGCACGCAAGGTCGCACCCATTCCCCCGCGTTTCCTGGCGCGCGTGGGCGCCGTCTGACGGGGGCGCCGGATTCAGTCCGGATCTAGGCGCAGGATCCGCCCCGCCGTCTCGTCGAGGAGGTAGAGCCTGCCGTCCGGCCCCTGGCGCACGTCGCGGATGCGGCTGCCCAGCTCGGTCAGCAGCCGCTCCTCGCGGACGAACTTCTCGCCGTCCAGTTCGACGCGCACGAGGACTTGCCCGCGGAGGGCGCCGACGAAGAGGTTGCCCTTCCACTTCGGAAACGCGTCACCCGTATAGAAGGTCATCCCCGACGGTGCGATCGACGGAACCCAGTACCTGACGGGCGGCACGACGTCGGCCCGTTGCGTTCCCTCCCCGATGCTGAATCCGGTGACGTATTCCTTGCCGTAGGTGATCACCGGCCAGCCGTAGTTGGCGCCGGCACGGACGACGTTGATCTCGTCGCCGCCCTGCGGTCCGTGCTCATGTGCCCACAGCTTGCCTGTGACGGGATGCAGCGTCGCGCCCTGCACGTTGCGGTGGCCGTAGGACCAGATTTCGGGCAATGCGCCGGTCTTGCCGACGAACGGATTGTCGGGCGGGAGGGCGCCGTCGGGCCGGACGCGGACAATCTTGCCGAGATGACTACCCAGATCCTGAGCGCTGTCGCGATAGGCGTGGCGGTCGCCCAGCGTGACGAAGAGCTTGCCCTCGCGGTCGAATACGAGTCGCGATCCCCAGTGATTGCGCCCGTCCGGATCTTCACGCTGGGCGAACACGATCTCGACGTTCTGCAGGCTGCGTGAGGTCTCGTCCAGGCGAGCCCGCGCCACGGCGGTGCGGGCGCCTTTCTGCGTCGGCTGTGCAAAGGACAGCCAGATGAGGCGATCGCGGGCGAAATCGGGCCCAACGACGACATCGAGCAACCCGCCCTGCCCGCTCGCATGGACGCGCGGAACGTTCTGGATCGGCGCCGACAGCTTGCCGTCCGGCGTCACGACGCGCAGACGCCCGGCGCGTTCGGTGACGAGCATGTTCCCGTCGGGCAGGAAGGCAAGCGACCAGGGGGTGTCGAGCCCACGCGCGACCTCGGTGACACGGACCGGCCCGGCCTCGCTGCGGATCACCGTTTGCGCGAATGTCACGGACGACAGCCACAGGGCAGAGATCATCAGCACTGAACTGATGCAACGTGCACGGTGCGCGTTGCAGCCCGAGCCATCGACGCCTGGCGTGGCGTTAAGCGATGAGTACCACCTCATGGAGCCCCCCTTCCCATTCGAACAATCGGTTATTGGCGTGGTACGAGCCCGGATAGCGATTTGACGGGCATCAATGAGACGATGGCAGCCTTGCTGAGATCCTTGGACCGTGACCGAAGTTGCCGGATGGCGCTCCCCGGCGCAGGCCACCCGTCAAATGCCGCCAACACACAAAAGGATAAGAGGTCTCGAATGAGGTTCCCCGATTTTTTTGCCGACGTGCGTCGGATCGAACTGCGCGACCCGCTGGCAGCCTTTCTCGGCGCAAGCGAGGGCGGCGTGATCGAGTACGGCTACGAGGATGCGGTGAAGCTTGCCGGCCATTCCTGCCCCACCGTCGCGTCAGCCTACATGATCTGCGTGCATGCGCTGCGTGCGCTGTATCGGGATGAGCTGCCCGAGCGCGGCGGCGTCAGGGTTGCGCTCCGCGGGCGCGTCGACGAGGGCGTCACGGGGGTGATCGCGAGCGTCGTCACGCTGCTGACCGGCGCGGCGCACGAGGGCGGGTTCAAGGGGCTGGGCGGCCGCTTCGTGCGCCGCGGCTTGCTGGACTTCGCCGCCGAGCTGCCGCTGGCGATGCGCTTCACGCGCCTGGACACGGGGGCGGCCGTCGACGCTCAAACGGACCTGTCGTCGGTGCCGGCCGACCCGGAAATGCCTGAACTGCTGGGGCGCTGCCTGCATGCACCGGGCGATAGCGAACTCGCGGCCCGCTTCGGACGCCTCTGGCAGGACAGGGTGCGCCGGATCCTGATCGAGCATTGCGACGACCCGGCGGTATTCAGCGTCAGGCCGGTCGCTTGATTCCGCTGCCGGGGGACGAAGCGGAGCGTTTTCGACGCCGGATATGCTAGCCTCGGAGTCATTGCCCCGACCGTTTCCGCCGATGGACACCCCCGCATTGCCCGAACTGCTTGTCGTCTGCCTGTGCGCCGAATGGTGCGGTACGTGCCGCGAATACCGCGCCGGATTCGAGGCGCTGGCGGCGAAATGGCCGCAGGCCGCTTTCCATTGGGTGGATGTCGAGGACGATGCCGACGTGGCGGGCGACCTCGACATCGAGAACTTCCCCACGCTGCTGATCCAGCGCGGCGATCTGGTGCTGTTCTTCGGCACAATGCTGCCGCAGCACGTCTTCCTGCTGCGCACGCTGGAAACGCTGACAGCACTCGGCGATGACGAGGCGCGCGCCTACGCCTTCGCCAACGACGAGCGGCGGGCGTGGCAGCAGGAGTGCAACCTGCGCCCGGCACTCGAGAAGCATCTCGCGCGCAAAGCGGCCTGACCCCGCC
>NZ_WTVS01000011.1 GCF_012911005.2 Aromatoleum toluolicum
CTCCCACCCAGGGGAGCGGAGGGCTCCCACCCATGGGAGGGGAGGCCTCCCATGGGTGTCCCGAGACGCCTCCCACCAGTGGGAGCCAAACCGTCAGTGAACCACCAATGAACCACCAGTTAACCGTCAGGGGGACGGCGCCGTGTAGGGAGCCAGAACGCCTCCCTGCTGTCGCCAAGGCGCCAGCCCCCCCGCAGGATCCGGCCGGCGAGACGCGCCTGCAGGCCGCGTGCCGGGCGACCTGGGCGGCCTACCGGAACGCCTATGCAGACCGCTACGGCGCCGCCCCAGTTCGAAACCAGAAGGTCAGTTCGCAGGTGAAGCAGTTCGTGCAGCGCATCGGCTACGACGAATCACCCTTGATTGCCGCGTGGTTCGTGCAGCACCCGAGGAGCTACTACGTTGGCCGCATGCACGACTTCGGCTGCCTGCTGAGCGACGCCGAGAAGTTGCGCACCGAGTGGGTGACGGGAAGGCTCATGACCGCCGGCAAGGCGCGCCAGTCCGACAGAGCCGGCACCACCATGGCCGCCCTCGCCGAGGTGCTGGCCGAACGAGGAGAGTCACTGTGAGCGCGAACACGCTGAAGGCCATTGCCATGACGGCCGAACTGACCGGGACCGAGCTGTCCGCGGCGGCACTGAAGGTCATGGATGCGGACCTGTCGGCCTACCCCGACGCCGACGTACTGCGCGCCCTGGAGCGTTGCCGCAAGGAACTGAAGGGCCGCCTGACCGTGGCCGCCGTGCTCGAGCGGGTCGCGGAGCTCGATAGTCGCCCTGGCGCGGAGGAGGCGTGGGCGACCGCCCTTTCCGCGGACGACGACGCCGCGACCGTGGTATGGACCGACGAGATCACGCAGGCGCTGGCGGTGGCTAGGCCGCTCCTTGATGCGCGCGACAAGGTGGCGGCGCGCATGGCGTTCTGCCAGGCGTACCAGCGTCTGGTGCGCGAGGCGCGCGAGGCGAGGGTGCCATGCCGGTGGTGGGCGTCGCTCGGCCATGACCCGCGACGGCGCGCGGCGACGCTCTCTGCGGCCGTCGTGGCGGGGCGGATCACGCCGGAGGCCGTCCAGCCCCTGCTGCCCGCGCCGGCGGACGGCGACGCGGTGGTGGCGTCGCTCATCGGCGGCGACGACGCGAAGCTGATCGCCCACGTTCCGGAGGATGCCCGCGAGACCGCGACGCGCGGCCTCAAGCGCCTCCGCGCCCACCTCGCCGAACTGGGGGCCCAGGCGGCGAAACTCGAGGCGCAGCGCGCGGCCGATGAGCGAGGGCGGCAGGCCGCGTTGGCGGCACGCAAGGCCAGCATGTTCCGCGCCGCGCAAGAGCGCATGAACGGCATGGGTTCGACGCGGCTCTCCCCTTGTGCCGAAGAGCCGGCCGACACAGAGGGCGGCGTGCATGCCGACTGCTCGAATCACGCGTGCCCGTCCAACGCTCGCATCCGGTCAGACCCTGGTACGCGGTAACTGACCGGCGCAGCGAGGTCCACGAATCACCGGTCGTTTCCGAGGAAGGCCGCCCTCGCCCCCCGACCATCCTTAATCCTTGAATGCCAGCCTGGCATGAACCACAATTGGATGACATTCTCCAGCACCGGCTCCTCGTAGCCGCGCGACCTGTCAGCCCCTGAAACAGGTACGGCATCAGCCCGGGGTCTTCGTCCCAGTTGCATCCAACTTCCCCTCCGGGATGATCCACGTCCCGGTCGCGGCTCGTGCGTTCTCCCGTCCAGCACCTACCCTCCGGGAGATCGCCAAATGTGGCACGACGAACCCGCAAACAGGCCGGGGCAGGATCCCCAAGCCTACCTTCCATTTACCCACTGGGAGGACCGTTTTCGCGAACGCATCGCACATTACCAGGAGCTGCTACTCCTGTTTCCCGGCTCCGCTTACTTCGCAAACGAGCTCGCAAAGTACCAGCGCTGGTTCCATGAGCATCTCTTGCTGCGCCCCACCGGCTCTATCGCCGACGAAGAGCTACCGTTCTAACCAGAAACGGCGTTCCGGGCAGATTGGCCCGGAACGCTCAACACCGCCCGCGCAGCCAGCATGCCGCAATAATGCCTTGCCGATATTCGACTGACGCACTATCGTAAAGCCGTCCAGTCGACATTTCCTGCTCTCGCTCCCCTCGCTAAGCGACGCCTCTTCGACCCTTCGAAGCAGCTTCGCGCCTTGCTTTCCCTTCGCTACTGTCTGAGCGACTCGCCTAGGCGGGTTGCCTCGTCTCGTTGGATCCCTCGCGGCCGGCGCATGCCGGCACAGTGTCCAGGCGTCCCGCGCCTGGCGTCGCTCCGCTTTCGCGATCGGTGTCCGCCCGCCTCCACGCCCCGTGCCTGGCTGCGACACGTCGAAAAGCCAAGAACCACGGCCGAGACATTTTTCGACCACCGGCAACCGAGACACGGAGAGGAACAATGCACACGACACGCAATCCCCCGGAACACCCGCATGGGTGGAATTGGAATCAACGGCGCAGCGTCCGGCCCGGGCGCCGGCTCCATCAAGCCACGGACGCGACGGCTCCCTCGCGCCTTCGGATCGGGCGAGACCTCCGACACGCCGTCGAGCATGACGAGTTCGTCCTTCACTACCAACCCGAGATCGACGCAAGTACTGGCCACATGGTGGCGGCCGAGGCGCTGATCCGCTGGCAGCACCCCCAACTCGGCATGATCCGCCCCAACACCTTCATCCCGGTCGCGGAGGACCAAGGACTGATCGGCAAGATCGGACAATGGGTGCTCGAGACCGCGTGTGCCCAGCTTCACGCGTGGCACGCCGCCGGCCATGACCTGCGGGTCGCGGTCAACTTCTCGGTCGAGCAATTGCGCCGGCGCGACATCGCCGACACAGTCGCCAACGCACTCGAACGATTCGACCTGCAGCCCGATGACCTGGTCGTCGAAATAACCGAGAGCATTTGCATGCGCGCCAACGATCGCGCGCGGGAGAACGTCGCTCGCCTCGCGCATCTGGGCATACGGCTGGCCATCGACGACTTCGGCACCGGCTACTCCTCGCTGAGCTACCTCAAGCGCATGCCGGTCCGCATCCTGAAGATCGACCGAAGCTTTGTCGTCGATCTCGCCGACGGCCCGGATTCGACAATCGTGCGAAACATCATATCGCTCGCCCATGAACTGGATCTGATCGTCATTGTGGAAGGCGTCGAGACGCCGGCTCAACACGAACTCCTGCGCGTCATGGGCTGCGACATGGTCCAGGGCTACCTGGTTGGTGAAAGCCTTCCACCGGCCCTGTTCCACGATGCGTTTCTCGCCCCCCGACAGCACACGATCGTCGAGCCGGAGCGGATCTGAATGGACACGCCGACCGACATGCTGGCACTGCGCGCCGGCCCTTCCGGTGCAGCCTAAATTATCACCGACGGGGTAAGACGCGCCGTCATCGACGGCCGCCACCCTGCGGCGTCAAGTATCGATCGCTCAACACGCAGGATGGTTGTGCGAATAGACAACCGCTGCCGCATTGAGCCAGAGTGCTTCCTTCACGACCTCGCGCGGATACACACATGCCTGGTCGATGGTGCCGTGGAACAGTTTCATGTACTCGATCAGCCGGTTCTGGCTGTCTAGGTACGGCGCCCCGAAGATCTCGTGCTCGAAGCTGGCCAGCGTGGCGCGCAGGTAGTCCTTGAACAGCGCCGGCGAAGTGAACAGCGTCCCGCGTGGGCTCTTCTGGGCGATGGCTTGGCGGGACGCCGCCAGAATCTGGTCCGCCGACGCCACCAAGTAGCGCCCCTGCGCGTCACGCACCAGCAGCGAGGAATCGAGAGAGAGGGAGAGTTGCGACATGAGCGTGCACCGGTTGCTCAGGCGGCATTGCCTGGAACCGGCTCCAGCGCAGCGCAAGCAGTCACAGGGGCGAAGACGGCCACGGCCGCAAGCGCCCAAGGCACGCGGCCCTTGACGGAGAAAGCGCCGTGGTACGGTGAAGGGAACAGCAAGTCCGCCCACAGCCCACCATCCGCAGAGACGATGGATGGGCAAGCGCAGCGCGGAGGCCCTCAAGGGCCGGAGGCGTCAGGGATCAAAGCCGGATGGCCGCGACTCGGCACGAGGTGCGGGGCGCAGCCGGCAAGCCCGACGCCGGAACGCCGAGACGCTGCTGCGTTCTGAAGTTTACTCCCCATAGGAATGCAACATGGTTAGACGTATAGTCATACGTAGTAACCTATAGAGACAGGGAGGGCTCATGGCGATATTGCAGGAAATCTTGGTTTGGACGCAGGGGCTTCCGGCATGGCAAAGCGATGCAGTTTCTCGGCTGCTGGCGAAACAAGCGCTGACGCCGCAGGATCATGAGGATTTGTATGCCTTGCTTAAGCTGCCCCACGGAATTCCAGATCCCAAGAATCGCCAGCCCCAGCCACTAACTGCTGAGCAGATTCCAGCACAAGTCAAGGCGACCACGCACATCGAGCTGCGGGCCATAAAGAATCTGCACAACGTCAACGCAATTGCTGAAAATCAGCAGTTGGCGGTTGGTCCGGTCGGGATGACCGTCATATACGGCGATAACGGTTCTGGCAAATCAGGATACTCGCGGGTTCTCAAGCGTGCCTGTCGGGCGCGCGATCAATCGGAACCCATCCACCCCAATGCAAATTTGCCGGGAGCCAAGGCCGGCAATGCCCAGGCTTCCTTCGATATAGTCATTGATGGCGTTCTCAAAGAGGTGGTCTGGCAACAAGGGAAAGAGGCGCCTCCAGAACTTTCGTCATTCGCCATATTCGACGCACATTGCGCGCGCGCCTATTTGGATAATGAGGATGACTTCTCCTACGTGCCGTATGGCCTAGACGTATTCGAAGGACTCGCCAAGGTTTGCCAACAGCTCAAAACGGCCATTGAGACCGAGCAAAAGCAGTCGGCGGTGGATCTCACTGCATTTGCGCACCTACAGGGGGAAACTGCCGTCGGCAAGCTGATCGCGGCGCTCTCTGCGAAAACAAGCACTGCACAGATTGAAGCTCTCGCCGCTCTCAAGCCAGAAGAACTTGAGCAGCGGGAAACGCTAGAGAAAAGCCTCAAAGAGAACAACCCGAAGGAAAAGGCGGGTCGCTTGCGCTTGCGCGCGCGCCGTGTCACGTCAATCGCCAAAAATTCTGTCGAGAAAGGACTCGTGGTCGCCCCTGAAGCCATCGCCAAGTTGAAGGCACTGGCCGATGATTTTCGTACGGCACAGGCCGCCGCCGCACTCGCTGCGAAGACTTTCAAGGAAGGGGAAAACCTTCTGGCGGGAACTGGCGGAGAAGCGTGGCGGGAACTGTTCGACGCAGCCCGGAAGTTCGCGCTAGAAGCGCATCCAGACAAACAGTTCCCAGATTTGGGAGCAGACGCCGCGTGCCCGCTGTGTCAGCAGCCGCTGGCCGCAGGCGCGGAACGGCTGCTGCGATTCGAGGCGTTCATACAAGCAGAGGCGGAAAAGACGGCCCAGGCGCGGCGCCAGGCGCTCGCTGCCGAGTACCGTCCGTTTGCCGCCTCAGTCATGGCGTTGAACCTCGATGAGGCGACGCAGGTAGAGATAGAAGAAATCGACTCACCGTTGGTAGCCGACACCAAGGCTTTCGAGGCCGCACTAACGGTTCGGCATGAAGCAATCAAGGCAGCGGTCGTCTCCCATGACTGGACGGGGCTGGATCAGGCACTGGTCAGTCCGGCCGAGCGGCTGCAGGCGCTCGCTGACAAGCTGAACGCCGAAGCGGAGGCTCTGGAGAAAGCCTCGAATGAAGAAGCTCGCGCTGCGTTGCAGAAGCAACTTGGCGAGTTGGATGCCCGCGTAAAGCTCAGCCAAGTCAAGGAGGCTGTGGTTACGGCGGTGGAAAAGCTGGGACACCAAGGGAAGCTGAAGAACTGCCTGGCCGCCGTCAGGACAAATGCCATATCCCTCAAGGCGTCGGAACTGGCGGAGAAAGTCGTCTCCAAGGAGCTAGCCGATGCGTTGAACCGCGAATTCAAAGCCCTGGGCGTGGGAAGCCTGAGCGTTTCTCTGCAAAGCCGTGCCGACCGAGGGAAAGCGCTGCATAAGCTAAAGCTACAGCTACCGCAAGTCCGTAGTCCGGGTGAAATCCTGAGCGAAGGCGAGCAACGCGCCATCGCGATCGGCTCGTTCCTTGCCGAGGTGGGGTTGAGCGGCGGCAAGGGAGGGATCGTTTTCGACGATCCAGTATCCTCCCTCGACCACCGTCGGCGCGAGCGCGTTGCCCGGCGCCTCGCTGCTGAAGCGGTGCAGCGGCAGGTCATCATCTTCACGCACGACATCTATTTCCTCTGCTTGTTGGCCGAGGAGGCGAAGCAGGTCGGCGCCGCAGTGGTTACGCAAAGCCTGACACGGCGCGCCGAAGGCTTCGGCATAGCGGACCCGGAATTGCCATTCGAGGGGAAGAACGCCAGCAAGCGCATCGGCGCGCTGAAAGCGCAGCAACAGGCCATTGCCAAGCTACACAAAGATGGCGACCAGCAGGAGCACCACAGGCAGACGGTTGATGCCTACTTCCGCCTGCGTATGACATGGGAACGAGCTGTGGAAGAAGTCCTCCTGCGCGAAGTCATTCTCCGCTTCCGCAAGGGCGTGGAGACACAGCGGCTCGTCGGTGTGAGTGTGGACGATGATGACTATGCGCAGGTCAACGCGGGGATGAGCAAGTGCTCCAACTACGCCCATGACAAAGCGATGATGGGTGGCGTTGCTGTTCCTGACCCAGACGAACTGCTTGCAGACATCCTCGCACTGGAGAACTGGCGTGCACAGGTGCACAAGCGTTCCGAAGAGACCGCCAAGAAGCGCAAGGCCGGGCCGCCGATTGCCGCAGGAGCTGGCATGCAAGGCGCGCCAGCCTGAGCCAACCGGATCGTGCATTTGCCAGACGAGTGGTCGCACTGCTGGGCCTCTAAGTGCGCTCGCCTTATCGTCTGCTGTGACCGCCCCACTATGACTGCACGAGGCGTCAAGGCGGTCAGGCCTCTTGGCTGGTTGCCGCATGATTGCGATTCAGGTCCGAAACCACCGCGATCAACCTGTTGATCGGTTCGGCCAGCCGCTTTGGCAATACGCGGTGCTGCGTATGGGTTTTCAGGTCAGCGATCCAGCGATGCGCAACCCACACGTCTTCTTCGGGGTGGTCGTTGTCCACGCCGTTGCAATACTTGTATCCCACGAGCGCATCAGTGTGCGACAGCAGGATGCGCGCCATCGTCATGTGGAAGCGATGGGCCTGGAGATCCGCCGGGCCTTTGGGACGCGGCAGGGTCAGCCGTAGGCATCGGTGGCCGTTGAACTCACTCCAGTCGGGGCCAACGACCTGTCCCGCGCGTTCCAGCATCTTGCGCGACTGCTCGTTCTTGCCGTTGACCAGGGCAACGGCGACCGTACTCTTCGGGTACTCCAGCTTTTCGGCGAGCAGGTTCATCCAGCGCACCAGCTTGTTCAGGGTCTCATCGTCAGCAAACACTAGAAACTGATGCCGCTGTTCGTCGTCAAGAAACGCCGGCAATTGCACATGGAGGGGGTACAGAAGGTCGTGGAGATAGATGTAGGTCTGCCGGCGTCCTTGCTCGTGGCTCCGCGTGGTCGCGGTCAATACCTGCCGTGCCCACTCGGGCGTGAGTTCGTCCAGCGTCATCTCGGTGATGTCGATGGAGATCAGAGGAAATCCAAGCGACTTCCCGATCAGCGCCTTGCGCCCGTCGAAGGCGTGGCCGAGTTCGATTTCAACGCCGCCCAGCACCATCGGCTCAGCCTGGACCGGCGGGCCGAGCACAGCAACGTCGAGCCGGAATTTGCTGCCAAATGGCGTCTCCAGGGGGTGTTCGGTTGCAACCTGGTCGGCGCCGAGCAACAAGTTGCCTTCCAACGGATAGTCCGACGCATCCGCATCCTTGAACGCCCACGGCATCGCAAGCCCGGCATTCAAACGTCGGGAGAGTTCGGCTGCGACAAGTTCTTTCGCCCGCCTGTGTTCGGGACTTTCCTGCACGGCGCGCCACCGGCTGGCTTCTTCATCATCGAAGTGCGCTTTAGGGTTGAAGGTGTGCTGGGCAGGAAGCACCCGGAAATGGGATCGCCGACGCAGCTTCCCGCTTTCAAAGGAGGGGCTGACCCATGTCACCATCTGCCGTGATGCCCCGGGAGACACCAGGGGCCACAGCTTTCGCGCATGTTCCCGGCTGCGAACATCGCGCGCGGCGATCGTGGTCTGAAAAATCCCTTTCCGAGAGAAGACAACGATCGCCTCGTCCATTCTTGTCTTTCCCTTATGGCGATACGGCCGCTAATTTCGTGGTGCCATCCAGCTTGCGATGAATCAGCGATACCAGCGTCAGGATGTCCAGTGCGTCCTGTTCGGACATAGGCCAGTTCGTCTTGGGTGCATGGGCCAGCGGATTGCGCACGGCGCCAAACAGGCCGATCAGCAGGTTGGCAAAGCCTTTCTGCGCGCTCTTTTCCGACTCGGTGGTGAGTGATCCCAAGGCGAGAACAGGCTGTTGGCCCGCAAATGCCTTGTTCACCAGGTCCGCGCCATCACCGTTCAGGCCCGACAGCAGGCGAATCCGTTCCGCAACGCCTTTCGTTGCCTCGAACACGGCATGGAAGTAATTTTCGTCCAGCGGCTCGGCACGGCAGTAGTTCAGCACTTCCGCGTGGACGACGCGGCTTTCCAGCGCGGCCTTGAGTCGACCCGCGCGGGCGCGCGCGGCATCGAGCGTCGTGGCCTTGTCGGCGTGCCCGACCTTGCCGTCCTCGCGTACGTAGAAACCGGAGAAGGCAAGGACGACATTGAGTTCGCCGCGCCGCCAAGAGAACGTCGCGGGATCGCGGGCGTAGTTCACCGGGTTCATCGCGCGATTGATGAACATGATGAGATGGTTGCCGACCTGGTGCCGGTCTTGTGCGCCGGCCAGCGCATTGAATAACCGCTTCCACTTGATCATGCCGGGCGACGTGTCGGCAATCTCGATTTCTTGCAGCAACCGCTCGATCTGTGTGCCACTCAGACCGCGCTCGGTATCGGCGAGCACGCGGCACGCGGCTTCAAGATGCTGTGAGCTGAAAGGGTTAATTCGGGCCGCCAATGCTTGTCTCCCTGGTCAGGCGTCAGATGATGGCCTGCAGGCCCTTGTCGGCGATAACGTTGAGCAGCTTGAGGGCTGGCCCCGTGGGATGGGTGTCGCCTTGCTCCCACTTGCGCACGGTTGAGGCCGACGTGTGCAAATGAAGAGCGAACACCGGCTGGCTGAACTTCAAGGCTTCGCGCAGGCGTTTGATGTCGGCAGCGCTGAACTCCCGCACCGGCGGCGGGCAGATCGCGTCGAACTCGCGCATCGTCACCTTGCTGATTGCTCCCGCTTCCTGAAGCGCAGCCAGATCGCCACGCAGGGATTCAATGATCTTGCTCACAGTGCACCTCCAATAACACGCCCGACTGCAACGCCTTCGACAAAGTCTCCGCGGACAGTTACAGGAACACTTGCCAGCAAATAGCAGAGCCATGTTCTCGTCCTGTGATGTTCGCCTTGTCGCTCTTGGGAACCCATGCAGGAACACGTAACGGCTACCGGGCCGACAGCAGCGTGCGGTAGCCACCGCTCTTGCCGCCGCCGGAGCGGGCAACCCGCTTCTTGTAGAAGAACCCGCCCAAGTCAGCGTCACAGACCGCTTTCCATCTCCTGAAAAGCCTTGCACAAGGCGGCATCAGATAGCTTTTCGCCCGCCTACCACCGCGTAAAGACCTTTCGCTTGAGGACGCGGATCATCATCTTGATCTTTTAAACTATACCCGTAACGGGCATACTTCTCCAAGCCCCGCACGATGCATGGTCGGGGAGGGCCCCCGAGCCGATCGTCGTGACGTCGAGGCGACAATCGGGGCTGATATGGCGGATCGCTGGCCACTGATCATGTGATCATCTCTCTCGGTTCTTAGCGCGTGCCGACACTCGATTGCGCGCAATTGACCATCGAGCTAGCCGAGCGATAGACCGCATGGACACCCGGGGTCTTCTGGCGCGTCACGCGAGTTGACCGTCATGTGGTCGAAACCGTGAGCACAAGGCGTTGCCGTCACCGAGGTCGCTACAAAGCAGCAACTTGAGATATCAAACTATTGGTTGGGAATTTGCGTTAGCTGGATTGGATAGCTGCCGCCTATTGGAATCCGCAGTTGAGCGGCAGGTCATCGACGCAATGGAGACCGATAGGCTTTGGCCGGCGCATGCCCGGACAGGCCGAATTGCACGCATCGGCTGTCCAGCAGGTTTCCGAGCGAAGCAACCTCTCCAACGGCGGCGCTGCCGAAACATCTGCAGCAGCAGTTGGTCGGCGGCGGCCTCTGCACAGCCGCCCACTGACGTCCGCGGCAGTTCCTGGTCAGCGCCTCATGCTAAAGGTAGAGAAGCCGTCCCGGCGAGAGTGCCAACGGTTGCAAGATGCGAGAGCGAGGTGAAACCAGGACGAGGGCTGGCGCCCACGCCCTGGCTTCGTCAGGCCGCCAGCCTCTTGGCCAGCGCCACCTCGATGCTGTCACCGGTCTGATTGAGGACGTCGAGGCCCGTTTCCGGCATGTCGCCCGACGTCGATTGCGCCACCGCGATCTTCTGCGCCATCAATGTGAGGCAGTCCATTTGCGCCGATTCCGCGTATCCGAAGAAGTGCACGGCCACGTCGTTTCGCTGCCCGATGCGCCATGAACGGCGCGAGGCCTGCTGCAGGGTATAGCAGTTGTAGCCCGATTGCATGTAGGCGATGTTAGGGAAATCGAGCAGATCCAGCCCGGTTTTCACGAGTTCCGGGTTCGAGATGAGCACGTCGATGCCGCGTTCGACCTGGTCGGCCACCCAGTCCTCGCGGCGGGCCGCTTCAACGCTCGCGCGCAGCACGGCCACCTTGAAGCCCGCGCGTTCCAGCTGGGCCCGCAGGCGACTCGTGGTGTCTCGGGTCCCCGTGTAGATGGAGTACGCGAGCACCTTGCGGCCCCTGCCCTTCTCATGGCGGCAAAGTTCAATCAGCGCCGCTTCCTTCGGGCTCACGTCCCCGTCGCCGAAGACTGCTGTCTGATACGCAAGCTGGGCGCCAGTTCGAGGATGCCTGACGAGTTCGTCGCGGAAGCAGCAGTCGGGCCACGCCAGCAGCACCTGGAGCACCACGCCGAGCAGCGTCGCGTCGCCGCAGCGCAGCGCCAGGCGCAACTCGGCCGTGAGGACCCTCGCGAGCTTCGTGTAGCCCTCGCGCTGTGCCTCTGTCATCACCACCGATTCGAACACCTCGCGGTAGGGCGGCAGGACGTCCCCGCCGATGTCCTTGAGCTTCAGGAAGACCGTGCAGGGCAGCAAATACCGCATGATGCCCTTCGGGCCGAAGCCGGGGGCTTTGGCCGTTCGATGGCTGATCGTCTTGCCCTTCGCAGTCCGATGGGAGCGGCTTTCCGCCTCACGGTAGATGTCCTTCACGACCCCGTGGTCGCGCATGAAGACCATTGCTGCCGGGCCCAGGCTGCGACGCACGTTCGGGCGGTAGCCGTCGTCAATCATCACCCTCGGATTGAGGCGCCAGAGGAGGTAGAACAGGTCCTCGGCGTAGCCGCCCATCAGCGTGCCGGTGAGCAGCAGCGTCTTGCTGCACTTGGCGGCCAGGACGCCCATGGCTTGTCCCTGGGCGCTGCCGGCATTCTTGTATTCATGCCCCTCGTCGATCACCAGCAGCCCGAAGTAGCCTTGGGGCAAGTACCGTTTGACGAATTCCGTCGCCTGGTAGTCGCCCTGGCCGAAGCCGATCTCCATGGTGGCCATTGCGCGCTCCATGCGTGCGGCCTGGCGGTCGGAGAAGACGAGTTCCCCCTTCTCGTCCATCAGGTTGATGAACTCGTGCACGTTGTCCGCCAGCATGGCGCCGAGCATCTCCTCGCCAAATCGTCGGATCAGGTTCTCGGCGGTCTTCACGCCGATGGTCGGCAACTGCTGCAACGCGTCCATGACGAGTTCGCGGTGCGAGCGCTGCGGCTTGCCCTTGCGGGTTAAGGTCCACAGGCGCCCGCTGCAATGAGGGCAAGCGCTTCGATTCTCGTCGAGCACGACCTTCGCCCGCGCCGCCGACATTGGCAGCTCGGAGTCGTTGGCCCTGTCCGTCAGCCATTGCCCGCAGTCCGGACAAGTGGCGTAGGCGGCGACGTGGCGCGCCCCGAGCTCGTCCCGATAAACCGTCCTGCGTACGGTGAACGCGGGCCGCCAATGAAAGCCCATGCGCATCCGCACGCGCCCGAGCACGAAGAACTCCGGCACTGCGGGCACCGTGCGCATCGCGCGCAGTGTGAGCAGCTTCTGCAAGGTATCCGGCCCGTTGAGTATCCAGACTCGAGCATCCGGCACGGTCAGCATGATTTCCCTGCGCCACTTGTACACCAGGTGAGGCGGTGACAGTACCAGGGTGCGGCGGAAGCCCGCCTCGTGCATCACGACGGCTGCGGCGATCGCCATCATGGTCTTGCCAGTTCCCATCTCGGCGTTGAGGATCGCCGCCGGGTCGCCGGCGTCGAGCAGCAGGCGAGTCAGGGCCTGGACGGCATCGCGCTGCGCCGGAAAGGGCTTCCGGCGCAGCCGATCCATCAACTCATCGCGCTGCGGATCGGCTGCGCCGTCATAGACGGGAGGATTCTGGCGTCGAACGGCGTCCAGCAGGCTGGCGCCGAAGTCGTCGACGAACTCCGCCAGCGACAGCTGGGCAGGTTCCGGAAGGACGAGAGCCGACGCGAAGTCGGCACGTGCGAGTTGCATGAAGGTCTCCTCGAGAAGGCGGAGACCGAACCCATGCGGGTACGAGTCCCCGCATGGGTTTGACGTGGAAGAACAGGGTGGGGCGATAGCCGAAGGCGGACGTATTCGCCCCGAACGCTTTTGCCTCAGTACTCTTCGGGCAGCAGCAATGTCGTGACGCTGCGGTCCGCTTCGGTGATGAGCCACAACGTATTGGCGCCGTAGCCCGCGCTCGGCCGAGCCGGGTCGATCGGATACGCGGCGAATATGCGGCTGTCGCCCGAACGAACAGCCTCGTCGTTCTGCTCGGGCTCGGAGCTCACCCCCCAATCGCCTCGTAGGTAGGCGCCGAGACAGCGGTCGACGAGATCCGGATGGCGCTCGAGGAACAGCTCGACCCCTGCTGTCATCACCACGCGACCGAGCTCGAACAAGGGCTTGGACTGAGCCCGCACGGGCGGCAATGCTTCGGCGATCCCCTGGATTCGTCCCGCCGCGTCAGCGGGCAGGTCGTCCGCCTCAAGCGTCAACACACCCTGCTTGACGGCCATCGAAACGAGATCCTGGAACCGCTCCTCCAGCGTGACGCGAACGCCGCCGACCTTGCCGAGCGGCGGGAACTTGAAGCGGCTCAGCGGCATGTAGAGCCGATCGCCCAGACCGTCGAGCAGCGGATCGCGCCAGTGATCGAGGAGCGGCAGCGGGCTGAGGTCCCGGATCAGGGCCCACAGTTGGGAGCGCGGCACCTCGCATTCATCACTCACCAGCCAGGCGGTTCCCCCCGGCCGGTTGAGCTGCACCAGAACCGGGTCGTAGAGCCACGTGTGCGTCAGTGATCCGAACAGGTTCCGGTCAGGGAAACGACCAGTGAACTTCTGGAGCCGCTCCGGCTCCGGGACGAAGACCGTGTGTCGCGCTCCATCATCGGCCAGGGTGAAGGTGACCTCCCCCGCCTGGAGCAGGCCGCCCTGATCGCGAGGCACGGAGAAGGCGGACATGAACTGCAGCACGGAGGTGTCGCGTCCGTACAAGGACAGCAGCAACAGTTCGCCATTTTCGCCGCGGACGCAGGCATCCGCGTACAGATCGGAGAAACCCTCGATCGACAACATGATGAGTGCCTCCCTTCATTGGACGCCAATCGCCAATGACGATTGGTTTTCGGGTACGGAGGCGGACCGGACGCGAGACAAGCGCCTGGCGTCCGCGCCCAAGAGCGTGGCTTCGAGGTCGGTGAAATCGACGTTTTTCATGGCAAAGCTCCTCAAGAAATGGGGAGATGCCGCCACCCCATCGGGGAAGCGGATCTTCCCGGTGGGGTGGATGAAGGACGAATGCCCCGGGCCCCGAAGGGCCGTCGCTGTTTCAGGGGCTGACAGCGCTCGGTGTCGACGCGATGGCGTCGCCGCAAAACTACGTCTGGGCAATTGGTTGAGGCACTGCCCCGCGAGCAGGTAGCCACACCCGTCCGTTGTAACTCACCCGTGCGACCTGCTGGCCGCAACCGTCAAGGACTTGCCCCCCCACCCAGTTGCCGCCGCCGACTTGGTGCTCAACGATGAAGCGGCAGACAACACGGCTCGCGTCCCCAAGGGACGCCACCGGCGCCAGGCGATTCTGGACGCCGAGTAGTGTTTGCGCGGGGTCCTGACCGAGGCCCGGGTTACCCGCCGTCATCAAGGCGACGCGAAGTGGCTGACGCTGCGCAAGCTCGTATTCGTCCGCCACACGGTTGAAGTTTCGCAATGTGTGCATGATGCGCTCCTGAATGTCCCGTCGGTCGCCGCACCCGCCGGGCGTGCAACCCGACGGGTGATGAGGGAGGACAATGGAATCGCGGCGGCACGGCCGCCCGAGGAGAAACTACGAATCGCTGATGCGCCGGACCGGAAGCAAGAGCAACTCGCCCTGCGCCAGCGCCGACATCAGCACCTTGTCGCTCGGCACACGCACCGACCGCGCGATCGCATCGAAGAACGGCGACTGATCGGTGAGATGGTCGGACAGAAGGCGCGCCAGGTCGGTCAACACGTGGAGGACAGCCTCGCCGGAAGTGTCGAAGTCATGCGTGTCCTGCAGTCGCTCCGCAACGTGCGTGAGGAGCGCGGCGCCCATCGGAAACAGGGCCTCCGGCCAATCGATTCCGCCGTCGGCTCCGAGCGGGATCTCCATCTGGTCGGCACCCGCTTCGGGAAGCAGTACGCACAGGCGATCCAGGGTACTCGCCAGTGCGTGGTTGAAGTTGGCTCGAACCACGCGGATGGTCGACCAGAACGTCTCGGCTTCGTCGGGCGCCCGGCACGCCAGCCGCCAGACGACCTCCGACCGCGCGAGCGTGCCCGGGTGGCACAGCAGCGTGGTCTGAAGATACTCGAGGCAGCCCGCCCGCCACTCGCGATCCGTCGTCGAGCGGTTGCGGCCCGCGCTCGAGAGTGCGGACACGTCACGGTGTCGCGCGAGCACCCACATATCGATTTCCTGCTGCATCTCGTTCTCCCAAAGAATGATAGATGGCTGGAAGACAACACAAAGGCGAGCTCGCCCCCGAAGAGCGAGCCCGTTCGGGTTGCAGTGGTGGTGGTCAAAGCGCTGGCGCTGAGGGCCAGCAAATCGAGGCGGAGCGGTGCTCCGCAAGACCAATGTGCAGTGCGTTTGCCCTGCCCTATTGGATCGTGACGATGGACCCGAACCCGGGCCCTGGAGTGAAATCGATCCCGCGTATCACGGGCACGAACCGATCGGTAAGAATGACAGTTTCACTGACGGTCCCATCCGGGCTTTCCGAAAGCTCGACGGAGCGGACCTTGTCCTTGTACGTGTCGCCCTTGATCAACAGGGTGCGACCGCTACCGGCGGTCACGATTCCGTGAGCGTGACCGGCCGCCAGCGCCAAAGCCAGGTGCCACCGCCCCATTGCAGTCAAGGGCGGACGGTGGGCGCCTTTCGTAACACCGAAGTGAGTCCGGAACTGCGGCCAGAGACTATGCGCATGCAGTCGCGCCACCTCGGCCGCGAGTTGGGCGGCGTCGATGCGGACCGCGTGAAAGCGGCCCTCCCCACCTGCAATCTCCGGAACGGCGTACGGCTCGTCGGTCCAGCACTCGGGCAATACCTGATTGCATGCTTCGCCCTTACCGGCAGCAATGAGCGCCGACACGGTGCGGGATTCCGGCCGATCCGAACGGCGTCGAACGCCGAACACCACGCACTGCTTGAACTGTTGCTCCGGAGCCATATGGAAGCGAATGCGATCGAAGTTGCGGGCAAGGAGACCTGCGAACTCCGCGTCGAGCACGTAGTAAGGCACGATGAGAACGAGGACGCCTCCGAACGCAAGGGTTTGAAAGGTCCGCCGGAAGAAGATCTTCTCGAGTCGATCTGGCCCTTTGTCGCCGGTCTGCGCCCGGTCCGCCACCACGTCGCCATAGGGCGGATTCAGGAACAAGAGACCCATGGACCCCGGTGTTAGGACGACGTCCTGGATGTCGGCGTGAATCGCAAGGTCCAGGACGGATTTCGCATGCCAGGCGCGCTCGGCATCGAACTCGACGCCGAATGCCTGAACAGCGGCACCGCATCCAGTCAGCGCTTCCCTGACCTGGTGGAGCGCAGCGCCTTCGCCGCAGCACGGATCAAGGATCCGTAGCTCATTGCCTGCCACATCGAGGGCGGCGACAATCCGCTCGAGCGTCGCTTGGTCGGTCGGGTAGTAGCCGTTCTTCACGAAATTGCGCGCCAGGCGCGGGAATATCAGGGCCATGGAACCTCCTCGGAGTCGGCGGGACGCATTGACCCTCGACGGGCCGATCGCGACCCGCAGGTTGTGGATGATGTCCCGGAGCGAGATGCTCGGTCCTGTTGCAGGGACTGACAGGCTGATGAATCTGGCAACACGCGCCACCGGCCGATAGCCGGACGGCCGCAAACGGATTTCCATCGTCGGTCTGCCTGCTGTGGGCCGACCATGGGAACCCGCTGGTTCCGCTTGGATGGGATTTGAACGATACCTTCGTCACACCCGCGGGCCTCAGGCGCGTTGCCCTGAGACCCCGTGGCTCGGATGCGAGGCACCCCAGTGGAAGGCGTGGGCGCCGATGAAAGGGCGCGCGGGGAAACCGCCGACGCAAATGCCGCAACACATCGGGCGTGTTGCTGCCCAGTTGTCGATGGAGCCCTCGCAGGCTTTCCGAATCACGCGCGTCCCCTGACGTACTGAACCCGATTCGGAAAGCCCGCGCGCGGGCTGGCGGCCGGAGTCGGCCGCGGGGATTGTTCTACGATGCGTCCGCCTTCGCGGCCAGGTAGGCCCGATACCGATCGGATTCCTCCGGATACCAGACCTGCTCTTCCGGCACAAAGCCGTATTGGAGTCCGGACTTCAGCCTATTGCGCTGCTCCCGGAAGCGCCGGCGGTCATCGATCGTCGGATCGAGCTTCACCGGTTGGCGCGCCGCGACCAGCCCGTGGAGCTCGTCGCCGAAGAGTGCGAGATCGGGCGATTCGTCCGAACCTGTGGTGGGAGATACCGGCGGCGCCCCGCCCTCCTGCCCTCGTTCGGGCGCACCGCTTCCCTCCAAATCGCCATTCCCGGCACCAGGACGCGCAGTCTGCGCTACCGCCTCGTCAGCGGGATCGGGTTCCATCGGGGCCTCGGGCAAACTCCTTTCCGTGCCGCTTTGAACGTGCAGATCGGCGAGTCGGGCGCGGATCTCCAACACGAGCCGACCGTTGCTGGCATAGGACCAGGGGAAGATGCGCTGAATGAAATAGCGCCCCGTGTAGCTCCCTTCCTCGAACTGATCGAGGATCGGGTCCTTGACACGAAACTCGCCGATATCGGTCAGCAGATCGCCGACACAGAACGGACCATTGGCCCCCTTGATGCGCTTGATGTTCAGCGTGCCTTCGACAGTGATGCTCACGATCTCGATCTCCGAATGCGGTATCGGAGGCCCGCCCACCGAGGGGGACGAACGCCCCCGATGGGTGGTTGAAAATCGGACACCGAACGGGTCGAACCATCGGTGCCTGCGGTACAGGAGGGCCACCAACATGGTTGGTGGCCCCGGCTTTGAAAGAGGCACCGGTATTCCGGACCGGTACGGGATCGAAGCGGACAGGCCAGGCCCGACCGAGGACCCCAGGCCTGACGGCCGTCCCAGTTACAGGGGCTGACTGGGCGCACCACGCACGTTTTTTGCCGAAACGTGCAAAACGGGTGGAAACCCACGAAAGGCTCCGAGCTTGGATCGGCTGATCGGGTGATCACCCGCTGGTGCCGGTGCGCTCCAGGTGAGCGCTTTCGGCCGCTGGCTGAACATCCGTGGTCTTCGGGCGTTCGTAGACCGTTTGGCCGTCCACCTTGACGTGCGTCAGCAGTAGCAGCCGGCCCTTGATGATGACTCGCGGTTCCTTGCCGGGCGCACCGGTTTCGGAATCCTTGACGTCGGCATAGTAGAGATGTGGGTAGATGTCACCCACGCGGAATGACACAAAGACCTTGCGGTCGTTCTGGACATCCTGCTTGAAGCGTTCAACGAGCTCGGCACACTCGGCACCGACCACTCTGAGGTCAAAGTACGTGTACGCCGGTTCC
The DNA here is from genome assembly GCF_012911005.2 of Aromatoleum toluolicum. Classification (GTDB taxonomy): domain Bacteria; phylum Pseudomonadota; class Gammaproteobacteria; order Burkholderiales; family Rhodocyclaceae; genus Aromatoleum; species Aromatoleum toluolicum. The sequence continues at coordinate 18,374 of NZ_WTVS01000011.1, forward strand.
GTGACGGACCCGTGAACAGCGTTGATTGCGCATGCGAGAAAGGGCTCGGCTCGACGGCCGCCACCGCGCGGCTTCACCCACCGGACCCGGCCCAAATAGCCGCATCCCTTGGTATGCAGGTCGAAATGCTCCTTCTCGGGAGCGGTCTTGGAAGCAACTTGCATGGATTCGGACATGACAGTCTCCAGACGAAAAAAATCGGGAGACCACACATCCCATGATCGGGAAGTGAATCTTCCCGATCGGGTGGGTGATACAAACGAAACCCCGGACCTGACGGTCGTTCCGGTTACAGGGGCTGACCGGACACAGTACAACGGCCACATGGCCGAATACTCGCGCCGATTTTACGCCAAGTGCCCGCGCCGTCAACAGGGCAACGCCATCGAGCCAATGGCAGCATGCCACCACCGTAGAAACGGGGACCAGCGGTGTTGCGCCCCAGACAGTGGCACGACGACTCGAGCGCACCTTCAGTCTGATCAAGCCGCCTTGCATTTCTTCGCTTGATCAGCGACATTCCCGCGAGGGGACGGACCTCATCCGCCCGACAGAAACCCTTCGCACACGATCGCGACCAGCCTGCTCGGCTGCACGACCTCTCGCATCTGCAACAGCACGCTAATGCGCCGGATTTGATGCCGCCCGCGCGCGTTTGACGCCCCAGACAGGGAACTGGTGCCCACGGCGGGCCCATCGTGTGGTGCTCCCATCGTCTGGACGGCCCGCCGCGCCAGTTGTTCTCCCCGATGGGGCTCCTCCGCTCGGGGGCTGCACCCGACTTGGCGCCATCCACACTGCAATCACATGACATTCCCCTGGGCATGGAGGTAAGGGTTATGAACGTCGTGCACATCAACACCCATCCGGCCCGTCTGCGACCGGGCGAGATGGCGATCCACCGCGAGCACGGATGGGTCGAGATCCTCGAACGCGCCGGAACACTGCTACGAATACGATGGATCGACCGCGCATTGGTAGCCCCCGACGCCCTCGAACCCGACGAGATCGACGGCGAAGTCCTGACGGTCTGGGAGGACTGGGTCGGGTGCGACAGCTTGAAGCCGATGCCAAGACCGTCAATGCGCGGCGAATCGGTAGCTCAAACGCCCCTTGACCTTGCGGCCCGACGAGCTCTACGGAGGGTGCCAACGACATGAGACGTCTGCGAAACCGGACTCGCCAGGGCCACAAGCAGCGCCCCACCCCACCGCTGACCGGGCTCACCTCGATCGAGGTCATGGGCGCTTGATTCATACCGTACCGTAACCTATCGTACGTAACGTATCGTACTGGAGACGTGAGATGCCTCGGGAAGCCAGCATCACGTACGAGCAGGTGGCGGCCATCGCCGATGGCATCAAAGCCGCCGGCGGGAAACCCACCCCACGCCAGATCCGCGAGCGTCACGGCAGCGGCAGCCTGGGCACCATCCATAAGCTGTTCCAACGATGGGAAGGCAACCAGCCGCCATCCATCGAAGCAGGTTCAGCCCTCCCCCCTGCGCTGCAACGGACGATTCTCGACTTCGTGACGCAGGAACGGGCAACGGCTCGGGCCGACCTCGACGCCAAACTGTCTGACATGCAAGCGGCCGCCGGCGAGCTCGCCGCCGAGAACGAGCGCCAGAGCGGCCACATCGAGACGCTGGAAAGCACCCTGCAGACGTCTCAGGAAGAGAAGGCAGCGCTCGCCGGAAAGATCGAGCAAATGGCGGCCGACCTCTCCGCAGCCCGGGACGAAGCCGCCCGTGAGCGTCACGCAGCCGAGGCCACCCGCACCGAGTTGGCCAAGGCACATGTTCGACTCGACGCCCTGCCCATCCTCGAAAACGAGAACGAGCGGCTACGAAGTGCGGTAGACGCCGAGCGCGACGCTCGCACCAATGCCGAACGTCTGGCCGCGATCGCAGAGGCGAAGGCCGCAGGCCTCAGCGAGCGCCTGGCGGATAGCCAGGCGCGCCACACGCGTGAAGTGGCGAACCTCGACAGCCAGCTACAGGACCAAAAGCAGCGAAACGCGAACCTCGAGGCTGATCTGTCGGAGATACGCAAGGAGTCCCGCGACCTGGCCGCTCGCCTCGCTCAGGCGACTGGCGAGCTGGAAGCACTGCGCACTCAGAATGCCGGTCATCTGGATGTCATCAAGGGCTTCACCGCGCAAGGCACCGTAACGGGCACGTCGTAAAGGTCCAAGCGGCCGACGCTGACGTTGTCGTGCGCACGGGGGCCACTCCTTTGCCGGCAACCGTCGACGGAGAACCTGACCTGGCAATCGACACATTGTGAAGCGGCCCCTTGACGAGCCGGCGTATGGCGCCTACGAATATATTCAACGTCCGGTCAGCCCCTGTAACCGGAACGACCTTCGGGTCCGGGGTCAGCCTCAAGATTCATGTCCATCTCGGTGGGATACGCCTCTCCGTAATTTTTCAAAGAGAGGCCGATGTTCTCCTACTACCCCCCGCCTTCCGGCTCCCTCCCCGAGCGCCTCTCCTGCGGCCATCCCTATCCTGAGGCCCTTCAGGTACCCACTTACATCAAGGATCGCGCCACGAAGGTGGGCGACACCGCGGCAGCATCCCGTCTTGGGTAATTCCGGGACTTGCCAAACGACGATCGTGCCGGTATTTTTCTCTCGTCTCAAAAGCGCTGCGCACCCCTTGAGACGCGGTGGGAACGCCTCGCTCTCTCGCTTCGCGCGACTCAATCGCTCATTTCCTTGCTCGTCAATCGGCGCTTTTCGCCGCTCTGACTTCGTCTCGTCCTGATTCCCCGCCTTGCGACCGCTGCAATCGCCGTCGGCCGGCCTTGGCATGCATCGACCATTCGGACAACGAACGCCAGCAAGGAGAAACAGATGAAACATGAATCCCAGGCGGCGCACGCCATGCGCCGAACCGGCGGCCCGATCGGTGCCGATCAGAACCTTGGAGGAGACACAGTACCGGGCCAAGTAAACATCGAGGACATCGCCCACGTCCTCGCGAGCACGTGCTGCTTCGCGGGCCGTGCGCACACCTTCTATTCGGTCGCGCAGCACGACTATCTAGCGAGCACCATCGTGCCGCCCGATGACGCCCTGGCGGCGCTTCTCCTCCACGCCGGAGATGCGCTCAGGAAACTGCTCGCCGCCTGCATCAATGCAGAGAGCCAGACGACCGCGGACATTCTGGCCGACCTCGGCGCCCCGCCCTACCTGCCGCCATCGGTCAAGTACGCGGACCTAGTACTCCGCGCCACCGAACGACGCGATCTCGATCCGCCCTATGAAGACGCATGGACCGGTACGACACAGTCCTCACCGCTGGCCCGGCCGATTCAGGCGCTAGCACCTATCGTGGCGAAGCACCTATTCATCGATCGCTACTACGAGCTCCGACCACAGGAGGACCGAAGAGCGTTCCCTACTGCGGACGGTGCCTCATGAAACAGCATGCCTTCGGTGTCGTTCCGGACACTGTGAGTGAGACTTGCCCCTTCCTGACGCCAGGCGGTCTTACGGGCGCAGCCGACGGCTTCGCCATGACCGCTCTGTGTATCACCGGCCTGCTCGGGAAGATTGCCTATGTCGGCCGAGTCGATGCCTGCCGGTCTTCTCGTCAAGGCTTCCAGCGCGACAACAACACCGGAGGTAGCCGGATTAAGGACGACCCATACTCCGTCGCAGACGCCGCCAAGCGGTAAGACTGCGCTGGAGGACGCGACCGAGGCGAAGCTACTGCCTGCGTCAAAAGAGGCATGACATGTTCCTGACTAAGGACGAACTCCGCAACCTCACCGGCTACCAGAAGCCGTCACTGCAAAAGCGTTGGCTCACGGATCGTGGCTGGCCATACGAGGAGAACGCAGCTGGCGATCCAAAAGTCCTGCGCTCAATCGTCGAGAAGCGCATGGGCGGTTCAACTGCATCTGCCCATCGCAGACAAGGCCCCGATCTCGGAGCTATTCTGTAATGATGGGACGCCCGCGCAAAATTGATCTCAACCTGCCGCCCCGCATGTATCTCAAAGGGCGGTCGTATTGGTACGCCGCTAAGGGCGGCTGGATCAATCTCGGCCGCGACCTGTCGATCGCGCGCACGAAGTGGGCCGAGCTGGAGAACACGAACGCCCCCAAGGAAACTATGTCGGGCGTCATCGGTCGATACCTGCGCGAAGTCGTCCCGCAGAAGGCCGCGAGCACGCAGGCGGGGAATAAACTGGAAGCCTCCACTCTGACGAAGGTGTTCGGACAGATGAAGCCCGCCGACATCACCCCAGCCGACGTGTGGGACTTCATGCAGGTGCGCGGCCAGAAGTCGAAGGTGCGAGCCAATCGCGAACGCTCCCTTCTGCAGGACGTCATGCGGCACGCCATCATGTGGGGCCATTGCCGCGACAATCCAGTACGCGAGGTGAAGCCGTTCAAGGAAATGCCGCGCACGCGCTACGTCACCGACGTGGAATTCGACGCCGTGAAGAAGGTTGCGCCTCCCCTCGTCGCGGCAATGATGGATCTCGCGCGCCTCACCGGACAGCGCCGCGGCGATCTCCTTGCGCTACGCCGCGATGCGATTACCGCAGAGGGCCTGCTGATCACGCAAGGCAAGACCGCACGGAGTCGCCCGGTGCAAATCTGCATCGGCTGGACGCCTGCACTACGTGCTGCGGTCGATGCGCTAAAGGACCTCGAACGCCCCATTGCGAGCACGCGGCTCGTGACGAGCCGCGACGGATCGCCGATGACGGTCGAAGGCTGGAAGACGGCGTGGCAGCGAACGATGGACAAGGCCACCGCGCCTGGACCGAATGGCGAGCCGCCGATCCTTGCCGAGCGGTTCCACTTCCACGACCTGCGCGCGAAGACGGTAACAGAATTGAAGGAAGCGGGCCGGGATGCGCGCACCCTTTCCGGCCATGCGTCCGATGCAATGATCGAAAAGGTCTATGACCGGCGCAGGGTAAAGAAAGCGACTCCGCTGGAATAAATCAGCGGGGAGTTTTGAAAAAACGCGGGAGTATTGAAAACGGCACCCCGAAGGGTGCCGTATCTCTTTGATTTTGGGGCGACATACCGGGATCGAACCGGTGACAACTGGAGCCACAATCCAGTGCTCTACCAACTGAGCTAATGCCGCCACTTTCAGACTGCAGAAATTCTACAGTCAAAAACCTTTACTGGCCTGCCCGACAGGAATCGAACCTGTAACCCCCGGCTTAGAAGGCCGGTGCTCTATCCAGTTGAGCTACGGGCAGATCCCGCGGGCATCGGGGTTAGCTGGTCGGGGTGGAGGGATTCGAACCCCCGACATCTTGCTCCCAAAGCAAGCGCGCTACCGGACTGCGCTACACCCCGAGAGCCGCGAATAATACACACTCATTCCCGATGCGTCAAACGTAAGATCGAAAAATTTGAATCCCCGTCAAAAACCATCGAATACGGCGGAGAGGCACGTCTTTTCTTGCCCACCCGATCGGTTTCTGATATTAGTTCGATTCTTTCAATTACCAACCGGAAGTCGAAGTCATGCCGGACGATACACTGCAGAAACAGTTCCCGCCGTACGTCCCCGAAAAGGGCGAGGAATACATGAGCGAGAAGCAGCTGGCCCACTTCCGCAACATGCTGGAATCGGTAAAACGGGAGCTGGCTGGCGATATCGAGCGCACCGTTCATACCATGCAGGACGAGGCCACCGCATTCGCCGACCCCAACGATCGCGCCAGCCAGGAGTCGGACATTGCGCTCGAACTGCGCAACCGCGACCGCGAGCGCAAGTTGATCAAAAAGATCGACGAGGCCATTGGCCGCATCAATGCTGGCGAGTACGGCTATTGCGACAGCTGTGGCGTCGAAATCGGGCTCAAGCGGCTGGAAGCGCGCCCCACGGCGACCCTGTGCATCGACTGCAAGACCCTGGAGGAAATGCGCGAGCGCCAGGTCGCAAAATAATCCCGCCGCCTCCGCCACCGCGCCTACCGCACCGCGACGGACGCAGGATAAAAAAAGGGACGCCGCGGCGTCCCTTTTCATTTTGTCCGGCCGGATTACTCCGCCGCTTGGTCTAGCAGCGCCTTCATGCTGAGACGGATCTTGCCACGCTCGTCGGTCTCGAGGACCTTGACGCGCACCGCCTGACCTTCCTTAACGTAGTCGGCGACGTTGTTCACGCGTTCGTTCGCGATCTGCGACACGTGCAGCAGTCCGTCGCGACCCGGCATGATGTTCACGATCGCGCCGAAATCGAGCAGGCGGATGACGGTACCGTTGTACACCTTGCCGACCTCGACCTCGGCCGTGATGGCGTCGATCTTTTCCTTCGCGAGCTGAGCGCCTTCGGCGCTGACCGACGAGATGGTCAAACTGCCGTCGTCCTCGATCTCGATCACGGTGCCGGTCTCTTCCTGCAGCGCACGAATTACCGCACCGCCCTTGCCGATCACGTCGCGGATCTTCTCCGGGTTGATCTTCATCGTGATCATGCGCGGAGCGAACTCCGACACTTCACCGCGATGCGAGGCGAGCGACTGCTTCATGATGCCGAGGATGTGCATGCGGCCCTCGCCCGCCTGCGCGAGCGCAACCTGCATGATTTCCTTCGTGATGCCCTGGATCTTGATATCCATCTGCAGCGCCGTGACGCCCCGCTCGGTCCCGGCAACCTTGAAGTCCATGTCGCCGAGATGGTCCTCGTCGCCGAGGATGTCGGTCAGGACGGCAAAACGATTGCCTTCCTTGATCAGACCCATCGCAATGCCGGCCACATGCTCCTTCATCGGCACGCCGGCGTCCATCAGCGCGAGCGAGCCGCCGCACACCGAAGCCATCGAGCTCGAGCCATTCGACTCGGTGATTTCCGAAACGACGCGGACCGTGTAGCTGAAGTCTTCGGGCGCCGGCAGGGCGGCGATCAGCGCGCGCTTCGCCAGCCGGCCGTGGCCGACTTCGCGACGCTTGGTCACGCCCATGCGGCCGGTTTCGCCGGTCGAGAACGGCGGGAAGTTGTAGTGCAGCATGAAGCTCTCGCGGTATTCGCCCGCAATCGCGTCGATGATCTGTTCGTCACGCCCGGTACCCAGCGTCGCGACGACGAGAGCCTGGGTTTCGCCACGCGTGAACAGCGCCGAACCGTGCGTGCGGGGCAGCACGCCAACGCGGATCTCGATCGGGCGAACGGTACGGGTGTCGCGTCCGTCGATTCGCGGTTCGCCGGCGAGGATGCGGCTACGCACGATGCCGGCCTCGAGCTCGTGGAAGATGTCCTTGAGCTCATTGCCGGTCGGCGCTGCTTCCAGCTCCGCGGTGATCGTCGCGATCGTATTCTTGCGGATCTCGTTCACACGCTCGGTACGGGCCTGCTTGCTGGTGATGCGGAACGCTTCCTCGAGCTGGGCGCCCGCGAGTTCCTTGACGCGGTTGATGAGCGCCTCGTTCTTGGCGGGGGGCTGCCAGTTCCACTCGGGCTTGCCAGCGATCTCGACGAGTTCGTTGATCGCGCGGATCGCCGCCTGCATCTGCTGGTGGCCGAAGACCACCGAGCCGAGCATCACTTCTTCCGAGAGTTCCTGCGCCTCGGATTCGACCATCAGCACTGCCGCTTCTGTACCGGCAACAACGAGGTTCAGCTGGCTGGTCTTGAGCTGCTCGACGGTCGGGTTCAGGATGTACTCGCCGTTGGCATAACCAACACGGCAGGCACCGATCGGGCCGTTGAACGGCACGCCCGAAATGGCCAGCGCGGCGGATGCGCCGATCATCGCCGGAATGTCCGAATCGATTTCCGGGTTGAGCGACAGCACCGTGACAATGACCTGGACTTCGTTGTAGAAGCCGTCCGGGAACAGCGGGCGGATCGGCCGATCGATCAGGCGGCTGGTCAGCGTTTCCTTCTCGGTCGGGCGCCCTTCACGCTTGAAGAAGCCGCCCGGAATGCGGCCGGCCGCGTAGAACTTCTCGACGTAGTCGACGGTGAGGGGGAAGAAGTCCTGCCCGGTCTTGGCTTCCTTGGCGGCAACGACGGTGGCGAGGACCACGGTGTCGTCCATATTCACGATGACGGCACCACCTGCCTGACGGGCAATCTCTCCGGTCTCGATGGTGACGGTATGCGCGCCGTATGCGAATGTTTTTTTGATGGCGGTAGGCAAGTTGAATATCCTTTAGGTGAGTATAAGCAGCAGACTACAACTGCGAAGCTGTCCCGGTCACGCAACCCTGACAGCAAAAACAAAGCCGGTGCGACCCCGCGGGATCCGCACCGGCTTGCTCGCTTACATTGTCTTTTGCGACGCTGTCAGACGCGACACGGTCAGCGAATTACTTGCGCAGACCCAGACGCTCGATCAGGCTGCGATAGCTGTCGGCATTCGTGCCCTTCAGGTAGTCGAGCAGCTTGCGACGCTGACTGACCATCTTGAGCAGGCCGCGACGCGAGTGATGATCCTTCGCGTTGGCCTTGAAGTGACCGGTAAGCCCATTGATGCGGGCGGTGAGCAGAGCGACCTGCACTTCCGGCGAGCCGGTGTCGCCTTGTGCGCGCTGGAAGTCGGTGACGATCTGCGCCTTGGATGCGGTATCGAGAGCCATGTGGGTGTTTACTCTTTTCGTTTTCTGCCAATCAGAAGCGTGGGATTATACCCAACGCACCATGAAAAACTCAATGATTATCAAGACTGCGGTGCTGCCGTACCCGTTGCAACGAGGCGTTTGGGCAACAGGCGGCAGTCATCGCCCAGTTCCCCCAGGCCGAGAAAGCGCCCTTCGCCGTAAACTCTGACAAGACCCCGCTCGCGGCCCTCGTAAACCAACGCACGCCCCTGCAGCAAACCGGCCGCCTGCGAGGCGGAGAGCATGACCTCGGGAAGGTGCGACACCAGCGCATCGGCGGGTGCGAGCAAGCGTTCCCGGTCGTCGGCCGGCACGGCTTCGAGTTCTGCGAGCGTCACCGTGCCCGACCCGGCTGCGAACGGGCCGATGCGCGTACGCCGCAGCGCCGAGAGATGCGCCCCGCAACCGAGAATCCGCCCGAGATCGATCGCGAGCGTCCGGATGTAGGTGCCTTTGCTGCATGCAACCCGGATACGAAAGGTTTCCCCGGCGAATTCCAGCAACTCGAGCGCGTGAATCGTGACGCGGCGCGGTGTCAGTTCGACCTCGATACCGGCGCGCGCATATTCGTACAGGGGCTTGCCGTCGCGCTTGAGTGCCGAGTACATCGGCGGGATCTGCTCGATCTCGCCGGTGAGGCGCCCCAGCGCCGTGCGTACGGCATCCTCCGCGACCGACACCGGTGCTTCGGCAATCGGACGCCCTTCGGCATCGCCGGTATCCGTTTCGATACCCAGACGAACCGTCGCCTCGTATTCCTTGTCGGCATCGAGGAGCATCTGCGAGAACTTCGTCGCCTCCCCGAAGGTCAGCGGCAAGAGCCCCGTCGCCATCGGATCGAGCGTACCGGTGTGCCCGGCCTTGGCCGCGTTGAGGAGCCGGCGCGCCGTCTGCAGCGCCGCGTTTGACGTTATGCCCTGCGGCTTGTCGAGCAGCAGGACGCCGTCCAGCGCACGGCGCTGGTGCCTGAATTGCTTCTGCGCTTTCAAGACCGCTCAGCTTTCCGGCTCGTCCTTGTGGCGCGCATCATCCTCGCGCACCACTTGGTCGATCAGTTGCGACATGCGGCTGCCGCGCTCGACGGACGGGTCGTAATGGAAATGCAGTTCGGGCAGCGTGTGGATACGCACACGCTTTCCGAGCTCCCGGCGCAGGAAGCCGCTCGCGCGGCGCAGGCCGATGAGGATTTCGTCGAGCCCCTCCTCCCCGCGCATCGAGGTGAAGAACACCTTGGCGTGCGCGTAGTCGGGGGTGATTTCGACATCGGTCAGCGTGATGAACCCCACGCGGGGATCCTTCACTTCCAGCCGGATCAGTTCGGCCAGTTCGCGGCGGACCTGCTCCGCCACGCGCTGGCTGCGGGAATACTCCTTGGGCATCTGTTAAAGCGTCCGGGCGATTTCCTGGATTTCGAACACTTCGAGCTGATCGCCTTCCTGGACATCGTTGTAATTCTTCACCGACAGGCCGCATTCGAAACCGAACTTGACCTCCTTGACGTCGTCCTTGAAGCGCTTGAGCGATTCCAGCTCGCCCGTATGGACGACGACGTTGCCACGCAGCACGCGGATCTGCGCACCACGCTTGACGACACCCTCGAGGACGTAGCAGCCCGCGACCGTGCCGATCTTGGGAACGCGGAACACCTGGCGGACTTCGACGAGACCCAGCTGATTCTCGCGCTTTTCCGGCGAGAGCAGACCCGACAGCGCAGCCCTGACGTCATCCACGGCATCGTAGATGATGTTGTAGTAGCGGATATCCACGCCGAAAGTCTCGGCCAGCTTGCGCGCACCTGCATCGGCACGCGTATTGAAGCCGATGATGACCGCGCCCGAAGCCTGCGCAAGGTTGACGTCGGACTCGGAGATCGCGCCGACCGCGGAGTGGATCGCATTGACGCGGACCTCGTCCGTGGACAGCTTGTTGAGCGCCTGCACGAGGGCTTCCTGCGAACCTTGCACGTCGGCCTTGATGATGAGCGGGAGGGACTTGACCTCGCCCTCGGCCATCTGCTCGAACATGCTCTCGAGCTTGGCGGCCTGCTGCTTGGCGAGCTTCACTTCACGGAACTTGCCTTGGCGGAACAAGGCGATTTCGCGCGCCTTCTTCTCGTCGGCGAGGACGATCGCCTCGTCGCCGGCAGACGGCACATCCGAAAGACCAAGGATCTCGACCGGAATGGACGGACCCGCCTCGTCGATCGCCTTGCCGTTCTCGTCCAGCATCGCGCGGATGCGGCCGAAGGTGGCGCCCACCAGCATGACGTCGCCCTTGCGCAGGGTGCCCGACTGGACCAGCAGCGACGCAACCGGGCCACGCCCCTTGTCGAGGCGCGCCTCGATGATGATGCCCTTGGCCGGCGTATCGACCGGCGCCGTCAGTTCGAGCACCTCGGCCTGCAGCAGGACGGATTCGAGCAGATTGTCGATACCCACGCCGGTCTTCGCCGAGACGTTGATGAACATGACCTCGCCGCCGTACTCCTCGGGCACTACCCCCTCGACGATAAGCTCCTGCTTGACGCGATCCGGATTGGCCTCGTGCTTGTCGATCTTGTTCACCGCGACGACGATCGGAACTTGCGCGGCCTTCGCGTGATGGATCGCCTCGCGCGTCTGCGGCATCACGCCGTCGTCGGCAGCAACCACCAGGATGACGATATCGGTAGCCTGCGCGCCTCGGGCACGCATGGCGGTGAATGCCTCGTGACCCGGGGTATCGAGGAAGGTGAGCATGCCGCGCGGCGTCTCGACGTGATATGCGCCGATGTGCTGGGTGATGCCGCCGGCTTCACCCGAGGCGACCTTCGCACGCCGGATGTAGTCGAGCAGCGAGGTCTTGCCGTGGTCGACGTGGCCCATGACGGTCACGACCGGCGCACGCGACTCCACTTTGGCATCGGCCTGGGTGGCAGTGTCCTCAAGGAAGGCATCGGGGTCGTCGAGCTTTGCGGCGAACGCCTTGTGGCCCATCTCCTCAACCAGGATCATCGCAGTTTCCTGATCCAGTACCTGGTTGATGGTGACCATCGAGCCCATCTTCATCAGGGCCTTGATCACTTCGGCAGCCTTCACCGCCATCTTGTGGGCGAGATCGGCCACAGTGATGGTTTCGGGCACGTGAATCTCACGCACCACCGGTTCGGTCGGCATCTGGAAGGCCTTGTGATCGTCCTGCTGCCCCCGACCCCGGCCGCCGCCGCGCGCGCCGCGCCAAGAACCGGTCGTGGCGCCGACTTCACCGCGGGTCTTCAGACCGCGACGTTTTGCACTGTCGCCTGCACCGGCGTCCGCCGCGCCACCGCGCGCTCCACGCTTGGCGTCCTTGGCGCCCGACTTGTCATCGGTTTTGGCCGGACGATGCAGCGTGCCGGAGGGCGCCTTGACGGCCTCACGGGATTCGGGCTTGGCTGCTTCCGCGCGCTTCTCGGCTTCCGCCCGGACGCGTGCTTCTTCTTCAACGCGGCGAGCCTCGGCGGCCGCACGTGCCGCGGCTTCGCGCTCCTGCTTGGCCTTCAGATCGGCCATCTGGCGCGCGCGCAATTCCTCGTGTCTGCGGGCTTCGCGTTCGCGGGCGGCACGCTCTTCGTCGCTGAGAATGGAGACACGCTGACGCTGCGTGGACGCTGGCGCGGAAGGTGCATCTTCGACCGCTTCCACTGCAGCGGGCTCTTCGACGACGGCTTCGATCATCGGTTCGGGCGCAGGCTCGGGTTCCGGTTCCGGTTCCGGTTCCGGGAGGGACTCGACGACCGGCTCCGGCTCTGCCTCGACGACGGGCGGAATCTCTACCGCGGCCGCCTCGGGCACGGCTTCGGCCACGGGTTCGAAGATCTCATCGGCTGCGGCAGCCAGCGCTTCTTCGACTGCGGGCATCTCGCCGGCACCGGACTCCCCACCGAGTTCGTCGCGCTTGACGAACACACGCTTCTTGCGCACTTCGACCTGAACGGTACGGGCGCGACCGGACGAGTCGGTTGCACGAATTTCGGACGTCTGCTTGCGGGTCAGCGTGATCTTGCCCTTGGGCTGGCTGTCGCCGTGCGAGCGACGCAGATACTCGAGCAACCGCGCCTTGTCCTGCTCGGTCAGCAACTGGTCGGGGCTGGTCTTCTCAACACCGGCTTTCTGCAACTGCTCGAGCAGTACCGCTGCCGGCATTCTTAGTTCGCCGGCGAACTGGTTTACGCTCATTTGTTCCATCAGTCAGTGCCCCCCCTCATTCTTCGAACCAATGCGCGCGCGCGACCGAAATCAGCGCGCTGGCACGTTCTTGCTCGATTCCGGCGATTTCGACGAGCTCATCGACTGCGAGATCGGCCAGATCGTCGCGGGTGCGTACGCCATGCTCGGCCAGCTTGGCAGCGAGCGACTTGTCCATCCCGTCGAGATTAATCAGATCGTCGGAAACATTTTCCAGCTGCTCCTCGGTCACGATGGCCTCGGTCAGCAGGACGTTGCGCGCACGGTTACGCAGCTCATTGACCGTCTCTTCATCGAAGGCTTCGATTTCGAGCATCTCGGCGAGCGGCACGTACGCAATTTCCTCGAGCGACGAAAAACCTTCGTCGATCAGGATGTCGGCGAGTTCCTCGTCGACATCGAGCTTGTCCATGAAGAGCTGGCGCAGGCTCTGGCGCTCCTGCCCCGATTTCTGCGCGGACTCTTCTTCGCTCATCAGGTTGATCGTCCAGCCGGTCAGCTCGGACGCGAGCTTGACGTTCTGGCCGTTGCGCCCAATCGCAATCGCGAGATTGTTGTCGTCGACGACGACGTCCATGCTGTGGCTTTCCTCATCCACAACGATGGACACGACCTCCGCCGGCTGCAGCGCGGAGATCACGAACTGGGCGGGATCCTGCGACCACACGATGATGTCGATCTGCTCACCGGCAATCTCGTTGCGCACCGCGGTCACGCGCGAGCCGCGCAGACCGACGCAGGTGCCGATCGGATCGATGCGCGCGTCGTTCGACTGCACGGCGATCTTCGCACGCAGGCCGGGGTCACGGGCGCAAGCCTTGATTGCAAGGAGACCATCCTCGATTTCCGGCACTTCGAGCTCGAACAGTTTGCCGAGAAATTCGGGAGCCGTGCGCGACAGGATCAACTGAGGACCACGGGCTCCGCGGTCGATGCGCAACAGGAAAGCCTTGACGCGGTCGCCGACGCGCAGGTTCTCGCGCGGGATCATCTGATCACGCGGGATCATGGCTTCGAGTCGGCCGACTTCGATGATTGCGTTGCCGCGCTCCATGCGCTTGATGGAACCCGAAACGAGATGTTCCTTGCGATCGAGGAAGTCGTTGAGCACCTGTTCGCGCTCGGCGTCGCGGATGCGCTGCAGGATCACCTGCTTGGCCGCCTGGGCACCGATGCGGCCGAAATCGATCGGTTCGAGCGGCTCCTCGATGTATTCACCGACCTGGATGCCGGGTTCGACTTCGCGGGCGTCGATGATGCCCATCTCGGCTTCGTCATTGACGACCTCCTCGTCCGGCAGCACAACCCAGCGACGGAAGGATTCGTAAGCGCCGGTCTCGCGATCGATCGTCACGCGCACATCGGCTTCGTCATTGATGCGTTTCTTCGTCGCGGAGGCGAGCGCCGTTTCCAGGGCACCGAACACGATGTCCTTGGCTACATTCTTTTCGCGCGCCAGCGCATCGACAAGCAGCAAAATCTCGCGGCTCATTAATCAAAATCTCCAACTCGAATTCAAAATCTGGGCACGAGGCGCGCTTTCTCGACTTCGTCGAAGGGAAGAGCGACTTCGCCCTTCTCGGTGCTCAGATGCACCACGCCTTCGGCAAAGCCCGTGAGCACGCCGGCGAAATTCCGTTGATTGCCGATCGGCATGCGCAGGCGAACCTGCACGTCGCTTCCGACGAAGCGCTCGAAGTCGGCTACCTTCTTGAGCGGCCGGTCGAGGCCGGGCGAGGAAACCTCGAGGCGGTCGTAATCCACGTTCTCGACCTCGAAAACGCGCGTCAGCTGATTGCTGACCGTCGCGCAGTCATCGACATCCACGCCACGCTCGATATCGATGAACACGCGCATCAACCGCCCCTTCGGGGAAGTCTCGAAATCCACCAGTTCGAAACCGAGGCCGGTGACCACCTGCTCGACCAGACGTTCGACGTCCATTTCCACGCCCACAAATAAAAAATGGGCATAACGCCCATCTTTGTTGATCCCATCCACAAAACGATGCCGGCGCAAAGCCGGTATCAAAGCTTTGCAATTATAACAGCCCCATTGAAAACAGGCAATTGCGAAGCGGGCCGCGCGACCCGCCTCTCAGGCCCGTCCGCGTGGCGTGGTGCGGTGCAACCGGACCTGGCGCTCCTTCTCGGCGGTTCGTGCAGACACCTGGCGCTGCGGCCGCGGGACTCCGGAGAGCTTGCACACTTCTTCCTCCGGCATTTCCATCCACATGCCGCGCTTGAGCCGGGGCGACAGCGTCACCGGGCCGTAGCGCACGCGCATCAGGCGGCTGACCGTCAGCCCCACAGCCTCGAACATGCGCCGCACCTCGCGATTGCGCCCTTCGGACAGCGTGACCTTGTACCAGTGGTTGGAGCCCTCGCCGCCCTGGTCGGTGAGGTCGGTGAAGCGGGCCAGCCCATCCTCGAGCTGTATGCCGGCCTTGAGCGACTCGATCTGCTCGTCGGTGAGTTCGCCGAGCAGGCGTACCGCATATTCGCGCTCCAGTTCGTAGCGCGGATGCATGAGACGGTTGGCGAGTGTGCCGTCGTTGGTGAAAAGCAGCAGGCCGGAGGTGTTGAAATCGAGACGGCCGACGGCGATCCAGCGCCCCTTGCGCAGCAGCGGTAGGCGTTCGAAGACGGTCGGCCGCCCTTCCGGATCTTCGCGCGAAACGATTTCGCCTTCGGGCTTGTGGTAGATCAGAACGCGTGGCGCACGCGTGGAGAACCTCACGGAAACGAGTCTGCCATTGACCTTGACACGGTCCCCGGGACCGATCTTCTGACCCAGTTCCGCCGGTTCGCCATTGACGGTGATGCGCCCGGCGACGACCCATTCCTCGATTTCGCGCCGCGAGCCGACCCCCAGCCGGGCAAGGACTTTCTGCAGCCGTTCCGGTTCGTGCTCTTCCTGCGGCGCGCCACGTCCCGCGGCCTGTCCGCGCCGGGGCGGATGGTCGCGCTCCTGCGCCGCGGGCGTTCCGCCGGCGTCGGACGGACGCGCACCGCGCCCGCGCGCGGCCTGCGGCCCGTCGGCGGATTCAGCTTTCTTCTTCGTTGGCGGCCGGAGCGGCCGATTCGATTTCTTTGGTGTCGACAAGGTCCATGATCCTTTCAATTTCGGTTAGCGCGGGCAACTCGGTAAGGCTTCGCAGGCCGAGGTCATCGAGAAACCGCCGCGTCGTGGCGAACAGTGCGGGACGCCCCGGGGTGTCGCGATGACCGACAATGTCTATCCATCCCCGCGATTCGAGCGTCTTCAGCACGTTGGGGGATACGGCCACGCCGCGGATATCCTCGATGTCGCCGCGCGTGACGGGCTGACGATAGGCGATGATCGCGAGCGTTTCCAGTACGGCACGCGAATACTTCGGCGGCTTTTCTTCCTTGAGCCGATCGAGGAAGACCTGATACTCGGGTCGCGTCTGGAAACGCCACCCGGAGGCGATCTGCACCAGCTCGACGCCCCGCCCCGTCCAGTCGCCGCGCAGCTCGTCGAGCAGGCGCCTGACGAGATCGGCCCCGGGATCGGGATCGAACAGGCGCCGGACATCCGCGACCTGCAACGGTGCGCATGCCGCCAGCAGCGCCGTCTCGATCACGCGCTTGAAGTCTTCAGGCGTCGTTGGCTGCATCGGCGAGTTTCACGTATATCGGCGCGAAGGGCTCGTTCTGGGCGACCTGCACGAGTTTTTCCTTCACGAGTTCGAGCACCGCGAGAAAGCTCACGACCAGGCTGGCCGGACCGCGCACGGGCTCGAAGAGGGAGTCGAAGACGACGAAGCTGCCGTCTGCCAGCTTACGCAAGATCGCCGTCATGTGCTCGCGCACCGACAATTCGTCGCGCTTCACCTGGTGATGCTGCGTGAGGCGGGCCTTCTTCATGATCTTGAGCCACGCGAGCTGCAGATCGTGCAGGCTGACGTCCGGCAGGCGCTCGACGACCTTCTCGGCCACGAAGATGCTGACCCACTCGTGATCGCGTTCGATCCGCGGCAAGGCGTCGATCCGCGCGGCCGCCATCTTCATCTGTTCGTACTCGAGCAGCCGGCGCACGAGTTCGGCGCGTGGATCGAGCGATTCGTCCTCGCGCTCGCGCGGCGGACGCGGCAGCAGCATGCGTGACTTGATCTCCAGCAGCGTCGCAGCCATCAGCAGGTAGTCGGCCGCAAGCTCCAGATTGTGCCGGCGCATCGCCTCGACGTAGCCGAGGTACTGCCCCGTCAGCGGCGCCATTGGAATGTCGAGGATGTTGAGGTTGGCCTTGCGGATCAGGTAAAGCAGCAGATCGAGCGGCCCCTCGAAGGCTTCGAGGAAGACTTCGAGTGCGTCGGGCGGGATGTAGAGATCCTTGGGCAGCTCGAGGAGCGGTTCACCGTACAGGCGAGCGAAGACCTCGACCGGGACGGGCGTCTCGGCCGGAGCCAGTGCGAGCGGCAGGTTCATTTCGCACTCATCCTGCAAACCACCCCTTTCCTGCGCGTCAGCGATACGAAAGCCCCATCGCCTCGCGCACGTCGCGCATCGTCTCTTCGGCCAGCACGCTCGCCCGTTCGCAGCCGTCGGCGACGATGCGCCGCATCAATGCGGGATCTTCAATATAGCGCTGGGCGCGCTCGTGCATGACGACTTGCTCCTTCAGCACGCCGTCGATGACCGGCTGCTTGCACTCGATGCAGCCGATGCCGGCGCTGCGACAGCCTTTCTGGACCCAGCCACGGGTGTCTTCGTCGGAATAGATGACGTGGAACTGCCACACCGGGCATTTGTCCGGATCGCCCGGATCGGTGCGGCGCACGCGTGCCGGGTCGGTCTGCATGGTGCGGATCTTCTTCGTGACCGTAGCGGGATCCTCGCGCAGGAAGATGGTATTGCCGTAGCTCTTCGACATCTTCTGGCCGTCCAGGCCGGGCATGCGGGCCGCCTCGGTGAGGAGCGCGCCCGGCTCGACGAGGATCATCTTGCCGCTGCCTTCGAGGTAGCCGTGCAGACGCTCGAGATCGACATGCCCCACGCTGCCGGCTTCGCGCAGGATGAGCCGGGCCTGCGCGAGGGCCTCGGCGTCGCCCTCCTGCTGGAAGCGCTTGCGCAGCTCCTCGAACTGCTTACCGGTCTTGCCGCCCAGCTTCTTCACGGCATCCTTCGCCTTGTCCTCGAAGCCGGGCTCGCGCCCGAAGAGGTGATTGAAGCGGCGGGCGATCTCGCGCGTGAACTCGATGTGCGGCACCTGATCCTCGCCGACCGGCACCTTGTCGGCGCGGTACAGGAGGATGTCCGCCGACATCAGCAACGGGTAACCGAGGAAGCCGTAGGTCGCCAGATCCTTGTGGGCGAGCTTTTCCTGCTGGTCCTTGTAGGTCGGGACGCGCTCGAGCCAGCCGACGGGCGAAATCATCGACAACAGCAGGTGCAGCTCGGCATGTTGCGGAACCTTGGACTGGATGAAGATCGTCGCCTTCTCGGGATCGACGCCGGCCGCGAGCCAGTCGACGAGCATGTCCCACACGCTATCGGCGATGACCTCGGGGCTGTCATAAACCGTGGTCAGCGCGTGCCAGTCGGCGACGAAGAACAGGCAGGGATATTCTTCCTGCAGCTTGACCCAGTTCTTGAGCACACCATGGTAGTGGCCGAGATGAAGCCGCCCGGTCGGGCGCATGCCAGAGAGAACGCGTTCTGCGTACATGATTTAGAACCCGAAAAGCGTCGCGAGAAGTGTCTGGAAGATTGCGATCAGCGGCCACAGGATGTGACCGAGGATGCCGGTAAAAAGGAGCACGAGAAGAATCGGAAAACCGTAGGGTTCGATGCGCGAGAACTTCCATGCCAGCCCGTGCGGCAGCAGGCTGACGGCGATGCGACCGCCGTCGAGCGGCGGGATCGGCAGGAGATTGAGCAGCATCAGCACCGAATTGATCTGGATGCCGGCCATGCCCATCTCGCGCATCGGCTCCGCGTAGGTGCCGTGCGGATCGGACAGGCCGAACTTCAGCAGCAGGGCCCAGCCGAGGGCCATCAGGAAATTCATGAACGGCCCCGCCGCCGCGACCCACAGCATGTCCGCCTTCGGCCGGCGCAGGCGGTTGAAGTTGACGGGCACGGGCTTCGCCCAGCCGAACAGCATTCCGCCGCCACCCAGCAACGAACTGAGCGCGAGGATGGCGCCCGGCACGAGCACCGTCCCGACCGGGTCGATGTGCTTGAACGGATTGAGGGTGATGCGCCCCTCCTGCTCCGCGGTGGGATCGCCGAAATGCCGCGCCACATAGCCGTGCGCCGCCTCGTGCAGCGTGATGGCAAGCAGCACCGGCAAGGCCCAGATGGCAAGGGTGGAGATCAGCGAATCCATGAAGTCAGGGGGCAAAACGTAGCATTCTAGCAGAGCGGGCCGCTCCCCTCCGCCCCCGCGCGCGGTCCGCCCGTTCGCTCAGTCGGCTTCGAATCCGAACGGCGCCAGGTCGCCGCGGCCCGCGCGGATCAGCACCGGAACTCCCGACGTGAGGTCGATCACGGTCGTCGCCTCGGGGCCGCAATAACCGGCCTCGATGACCAGTTCGATCTGCTTCTCGAGGCGGTCGCGGATCTCCTCGGGGTCGGTCAGCGGGAAGTCGTCGTCCGGCAGCAGGAGCGTCGAGGTGAGGATGGGTTCGTCCAGCTCCTGCAACAGGGCGGCCACCACGGGATGCTCGGGAACGCGCAGGCCGATGGTCTTGCGCTTCGGATGCAGCACGCGCCTGGGCAATTCCTTGGTGCCCTCGAGGATGAAGGTATACGGGCCGGGCGTGACGGCCTTCAGCAGACGGTACTGGGTGTTGTCGACCTTCGCGTACTTCGCGATCTCCGAGAGATCGCGACACATCATCGTGAAGTTGTGACGTTCATCCACGCCGCGCAGCCGCCGGATCCGCTGCAGCAGATCGGCGTCACCGGTGATGCCGCCGAGCGCATAGGCCGAATCGGTCGGAAATGCCACGAGCCCGCCGGCGCGCATGATCTCGGCAGCCTGGCGGATCAGCCGTGGCTGGGGTAATTCGGGGTGGAGCGAAAAGAACTGGGCCATTAATGCTTCCGGGTCAGGAGTGCAGGTCGGCGGCCGGCGCAGCAGCGCGGAGTCGCGACCAGACGGGAACGAGGTCGGGCGGCAGTGGATCGCAGCGGCCGAGATCGACAGGGCTCTCGCTGCTGCCGTGGAAATCGGAGGCGCGCGAGGCGAGCAGCCCGCGGCGGCGCGCGACGCTTGCGAAGCGCAGCACGTCGGACTCCGCATGGGCGCCGGAAACGACCTCCAGCGCTTCGCCGCCGCAGGCGACGAAGCCGTCGAAGAGCGCCTCCATGTCGCTTGCGGAGAGCCGATAGCGCCCCGGGTGGGCGATCACCGCCACTCCACCCGCCGCGCGGATCCAGCCCACCGCGTCCTCGAGCCGCGCCCAGACATGCGGAACAAACCCGGGCTTGCCGCGGGCGAGGTAATAGCGGAACACCGTCGCGACATCGGGCATCAGTCCGGTCGCGACGATGTGGCGCGCGAAATGTGCGCGGCCGACCAGCGCCGGATTGCGCGCAAACCGGCGCGCGCCTTCGAGCACGCCATGCAGTCCGACGGCATCGAGCGCGTCGCTCATCGCCTGCGCACGCTGCTCGCGCCCGCTGCGCACCTGCGCCAGGCCCGCGAGCAGCCGCGCATTGCGGCGGTCTATGCCGAGACCGACGACATGGATCGTCTCGTCGCGGAAAGTCACCGAGATCTCGACCCCCGGCACCAAGGCGATGCCGCACTCGCGGGCGGTCGCCTCCGCCTCGTCGATCCCGCCGACCTCGTCGTGATCGGTGAGCGCAAGCAGTTCGACGCCATTGGCCGCCGCGCGCCGCACCACCTCGGCAGGCGTCAGCCAGCCGTCGGAAACGGTCGAGTGGCAGTGAAGGTCGGCATTCAGGAGCATTGTCGGGGGGGCCTGCGGCGCTATCCCGACGGGAAGCCGGGACTGATATTTTTTTCATGATAGCAAACCGCAGGGCCGCTCCGGCCGTTGCCAGCCCCTGCCCTTGGTGCTATCGTCCGCCCGTCGCGCGGGGGAGCTTCCCGGCGAGGGAATCGCCAATGGCAAGGCCCCGGAGACCGCGCAGACAATTGGACCGACGACCGACTGCCGGCCCGGGGAACGATGCGAGCATGCGGAACGCATGCAGCAGCCGGCGCATCCGGATCGGCTGCAGCTCGACGGAATTTCCCGGAAACCGGAGTCGGGCGCGCACGGCTCTGCAACGCGGGCCCATGGGCATTGCGTTTGCAGTCTCGACAACCGATTCCGCGTTTCGGCAGGAGCGCTCAGTTCCCATGCAGACGCCTTTTCGCCCGGCACGAGCCATCGCCCGTTTTTCCCCGCCCCGCCTTGCGTTCGAACTCGTACCACCCAACGGTCGTCGCGCTCAGATGAGCCGGGCGAGCAGCGCCGACGGCCCGCCAGCCTGAGGGCGACCTTCCGATTTTCCCCGACGCAACACTGCATCCGGACCGAGAGCCGGCACACGAACCTTCCATCACTGGAGCCCGCCATGAGCAACATTCCCGCAAATCTGAAGTACACCGCATCGCACGAGTGGATCCGCGTCGAAGCCGACGGCACGCTGACCGTGGGCGTGACCGATCACGCCCAGGAGGCGCTGGGCGACGTGGTCTACCTCGAGTTGCCCGAAGCGGGCCGCAACCTTGCTGCGGGTGAAGCGTGCGCGGTGATCGAGTCGGTCAAGGCGGCATCGGACATCTATGCTCCGGTATCTGGCGAGGTTGTCGAATCCAACCAGGCGGCGGTCGATGCGCCCGAGTCGGTGAATGCCGACGCCTACGCGACCTGGCTGTTCAAGATCAGGCCCGACGCTGGTGCCGATCTCGGCAAGCTGCTCGACGCGGCCGGCTACGAAGCCGTCGCCAACGCCTGATCCCGCCGCACGCACTTCCCTTCCGGGCCGACGATGCGCGGCCCGGTACACCAGTCGAGTCTTCTTCATGTCGAACACCCCTGTCTCCTCCTCCGTGCGTGCGCCCCTGTCCCGGCTCGAGCAGCGCGACGCCTTCATCGCCCGCCACGTCGGCCCGGATCCTGCCGAAGTCGCGAAGATGCTCGCGGCCATCGGCGCGCCGACACTGGACGCCCTGATCGACCAGACCGTCCCTGCGGCGATCCGCCTGCCCGCGCCGCTGCCCCTGGGCGCGGCAAAGCCGGAGCACGAGGCGCTGGCCGAGCTGCGTTCGATCGCGCAGAAGAACATCGTGAAGAAGTCGCTGATCGGCATGGGCTATTACGGCACCCACACGCCGGCGGTGATCCTGCGCAACGTGATGGAAAACCCCGGCTGGTACACCGCCTACACTCCCTATCAGGCCGAAATCTCCCAAGGCCGCCTGGAGGCGCTGCTGAACTACCAGCAGATGGTGATCGACCTCACCGGACTGGAACTCGCGAACGCCTCGCTGCTCGATGAAGCCACGGCGGCCGCCGAGGCGATGACGATGGCGCGACGGGTGAGCAAATCGAAGGCGAACGCCTTCTTCGTCGACGAGGCCTGCTTCCCGCAGACCATCGATGTCGTGCGCACCCGCGCGACGTATTTCGGCTTCGAACTGGTGTTCGGCCCGGCCACCCGTGCGGCCGAGCACGAAGTCTTTGGCGCGCTGCTGCAGCATCCGAACGAGCGTGGCGAGATCGCCGACCTCGGCGACACGATCGCGGCACTGAAGACAAAGGGCGCGGTGACCGCCGTCGCATCGGACCTGATGGCACTGGTGCTGCTCAAGTCCCCCGCTGCGATGGGCGCCGACATCGCGCTCGGCTCGGCCCAGCGCTTCGGCGTGCCAATGGGCTTCGGCGGCCCGCACGCTGCCTTCTTCGCCACGCGCGAAGCGAATGTGCGCGCGATGCCGGGCCGCATCATCGGCGTGTCGAAGGACACGCGCGGCAAGACGGCGCTGCGCATGACGCTGCAGACGCGCGAGCAGCATATCCGGCGCGAGAAGGCGAACTCGAACATCTGCACCTCGCAGGTGCTGCTGGCGAACATGGCCGGGTTCTATGCGGTGTATCACGGCCCGGAGGGACTGCGCACGATCGCGGCGCGCGTCCACCGCCTCGCCGCGATCCTCGCCGAAGGCCTGCGTCGGGCCGGATTCCCGGTGCCGACGGCGGCCTTCTTCGACACGCTGCAGGTCGAAACCGGCGCGCGGACGGGCGAGATCGCCGCAACGTGCGACACCGCCGGCTTCAACCTGCGCAAGGTCTCGGACAGGGTGCTCGGCATCTCGGTCGATGAGACGACGACGGCCGCCGACATCGCTACCGTGCTGCAGTGCTTCGGCGCAAACGCTGACATTGCCGCGCTCGACGCCGTGGTCGCCGCCAACGGTGGCGCCATCCCGCCCGCGCTGCTGCGCGACGATGCGATCCTGAAGCACCCGGTGTTCAACACGCATCACACCGAACACCAGATGCTCCGCTACCTGAAAAAACTGCAGAACCGCGATCTCGCCCTCGACCACTCGATGATCTCGCTCGGCAGCTGCACGATGAAGCTCAATGCGACGAGCGAGATGATCCCCGTGACCTGGCCGGAATTCGCGAACATGCATCCGTTCGCGCCGCGCGAGGAGGCGGCCGGCTGCCTCGAGATGATCGACGGGCTGGCGGACTACCTCAAGGCGGTCACCGGTTTCCCCGCGATCTGCATGCAGCCGAACTCGGGCGCCCAAGGCGAGTATGCCGGCCTGGTGGCAATCGCCCGCTATCACGCCAGTCGCGGCGAAGCACACCGCAAAGTGTGCCTGATCCCGAAATCCGCGCACGGCACGAACCCGGCGACGGCGCAGATGTGCGGCATGGAGGTGGTGGTGGTCGCGTGCGACGACAAGGGCAACGTGGAGGTCGCCGACCTGCGCGCGAAAGCCGCGCAGCATGCGGACCGCCTCGCCGCGCTGATGATCACCTACCCGTCGACCCACGGCGTGTTCGAGGAGGCGATCCGCGAGATCTGCGCCATCGTGCATGAGCACGGCGGCCAGGTTTACATGGACGGCGCCAACCTCAACGCCCAGGTCGGGCTGACCTCGCCCGCGCACATCGGCGCGGACGTCAGCCACATGAACCTGCACAAGACCTTCTGCATCCCGCACGGCGGCGGCGGACCGGGCATGGGACCGATCGGCCTCGCGGCGCACCTTGCCCCCTTCATGGCCGATCATGTCGTCGCCGCAACCGGTGGCGAGGACCGCCCGAACAAGGGCCAGGGCGCTGTCAGCGCGGCGCCGTTCGGCTCGGCGAGCATCCTCCCGATTTCGTGGATGTACATCGCGATGATGGGCGGGGAAGGTCTCCGGCAGGCAACGCAGGCGGCGATCCTCAATGCGAACTACATCGCCAGCCGCCTCGCAGACCATTTCCCGGTGCTTTACACGGGCTCGAAAGGTCGCGTCGCGCACGAGTGCATCCTGGACGTCCGCCCGATCAAGGGGGCGACGGGAATCAGCGAGGTGGATATCGCCAAGCGCCTGATGGACTACGGCTTCCATGCACCGACGATGTCCTTCCCGGTCGCCGGCACGATCATGGTCGAGCCGACCGAGTCGGAAGACCTGGCCGAGCTGGACCGTTTCATCGACGCGATGATTTCCATCCGCAACGAGATCCGCGAGATCGAAGCCGGTCGCTGGACCGCCGAGGACAACCCGCTCAAGAATGCGCCACACACCCAGGCTGACTTCCTCGGCGACTGGACGCACGGCTACACCCGCGAGCAGGCGGTCTTCCCCCTCGCCTGGGTCGCCGAGAACAAATTCTGGCCCAGCGTCAATCGCATCGACGACGTTTACGGAGACCGCAATTTGTTCTGCGCCTGCGTGCCGATGGAAGACTACGCAGGCTAAAATCGCGCCGCTTCTAGCCAACGGAAGCCACGCCACACCGGCGTGGCTTTTTTTCGACCATCACGATCCGACCCAGAACGCATTTCCATGCCCAAGCACATCGCGTCGCCGCCGAATGACCGCAACTGGCTCGGCCTGCTCGTCGCAAGCCTCGTCGTCCTGCTGGTTCTGGGCATCGTGCTCGTGCAGCAGACCCGCCCGGTGCCGATGCATGACCTCAAGCTCGCCGACGGCGAGCGGCTCAAGTGTGTCTCCTACGCCCCTTACCGGCTTCCAGGCCAGACGCCCTTCGACGAAAAGCTCATGATCTCGCGCGAGCAGATCGCCGCCGACCTCGCCGCGCTGGCGAACATCACCGAATGCGTGCGCATCTATTCGGTCGACCAGGGGCTTGACCAGGTGCCCGCGGTGGCGCGCGAGGTGGGGCTCAAGGTGCTGCTCGGCGCCTGGGTCAATGCCGATTCCCAGCGCAACATGAAGCAGCTCGACCACGCGATCGCGATCGCCAACGATTACGCCGATGTCGTCCGCGTGCTGATCGTCGGCAACGAGGTGCTGCTGCGCCGCGAGCGGACCGAGTCCGAGATGCGCGAGCTGATCGAGTATGCGCGCGCCCGCGCGAAGGTGGCGGTGACGTATGCGGACGTCTGGGAATTCTGGCTCCAGCATCCGAAGCTCGCGGAGACGGTCGATTGGGTCACGGTTCACATCCTCCCATTCTGGGAAGACCACCCGGTCGCGATCGACCGCGCCGTCGCCCACGTCGCGGAGGTGTTCGACGAGGTCCGCGGACACTTCGACAAGCCGCTGATGATCGGCGAAACCGGCTGGCCCAGCGCCGGACGGCAGCGCCAGGGCTCGGAGCCCTCCCAGGTCAATCAGGCGCGCTACATCCGCGAGTTCGTGCATGTCGCGCACGAGAAGGGCTGGAACTACAACCTCATCGAGGCCATCGACCAACCGTGGAAGCGACGGCTCGAAGGCACGGTCGGCGGCTACTGGGGCATGCTCGGCACCGACCTGGCCCCCAAGTTCCCCCTCGCCGGCCCCGTCACCGAACGTTCGGGAGTCGCTGCCCCGCTGGCCGGCGCTGCGCTGGGTGCTGCCCTGTGTCTGCTATTGACGCTCGGCACGCACGGGAGCGCGCTGCGCCGCGCCGCACTGGGCGCAACCGGCGCCGTCGCCGGGCTCGCTGCGGTCCTCGGGTGGGAACATGCGCAGCTCGCCTGGCGCGATCCGTTCGAATGGTGGCTGCTAGGTGGCATCGGCGCCCTGAGCCTGATGACGGCCCTGACCGCTTCGCGCTGGTCGGGCGCAGCGCCCATCGCCCCGGCGAGCGAGGCCTGGGCGGCCGTTCGCGCGGGCTGCGTGACCGGCCACGCGACCGGACAGTGGTTCGGACTGTTGCGAGGATTCCTGCTGTTCGCCGCCGCGGTCGCGGCCCTGCTGCTTTTCGCCGACCCGCGCTACCGCGACTTCCCGGTGTTCCTGTACCTCGTCCCGGCCCTCGTATTCGGCGTCACCGGATGGTGGGCGCCAACCCGTTTCGGCATCGAGGAAAGGGTGTGCAGCCTCGTGATCGCCACGTGCGTCGTCGGCCGCTGGTTACCGGAGCCCCTCAACCCGCAGGCCATCGCGTGGCTCGCGACCGGCCTGATCCTCGCCGCGCCGTGCCTGCGCACCATCGTGCGCAAGGACCAGTAGCGACAACAAGGCACCGACGGCCGCGTAATCGAAACTGTAGAGCACGAGCCCCGCGATCCCGGTGAGCCACCCCCCCCAAGCGACGGACCGCCGGCGCGACACGAAGGCAAGCACGCCCAGCATCAGGCTCGCCCACCCGAGTCGCTGCTGCATGAACATCTGGACGAGCGCCCATTTGGCGACACACAGCCCCTCCGGGCCGTCGGCGAATTGCGGCTTGCAGTCGGCCGGGAACACGCCCGCTTCGAGCACGGCGTAGCGCAACAGCAGGACTGCGGCCAGCACGATCGAACTCACCCAGACCAGTCGCGCCACGGCACCGGACCACCGCTTTTCGTTTCCTGACAACGCCGTTATTCCTTATTAATCAATACCCCCGAAACGGGGCGGTAATGTGTTGCAAATTAACCCACATTCTCTTTGCTAAGCGGAAGAGAAACCGCATAAACTCCGCGGCCAACGGCTGTACGGGCCCGTATGTGCGAATTCTGGCATAGCCTGAAGTATTCTATTGCACCGCAAGGCCCGGTTCGCCCGCCGGGCGCCGGTGCCGTGGTGTTTGATGCAGTCCTCGAGGGACATTGATCCTGATGAAAAATGCGGCTTCGCTGATTTACCGAGTTGTCGTAGCTCTGATACTTGCCGGAATCGTCGCCGGCGCGCAGTACCTGATCGCAGAACGCTGGAACCGCGGCACCGAATTCGTCGGCGCCGCCAACAGCATCCACGGATACGCCTACAGTCCCTTCCAGCGCGACCAGAATCCGCTGCAAGGCACGTATCCGAGCGAAGTCGAGATCGGGGCCGACCTCGATCTGCTCTCCCAGACCGCCGAACACATCCGCACCTACGGCAGCCTGGAAAACCCCTCCATGGTTCCGCTCGCGCTCAATCGCAAACTGACCGTGATGGCCGGTGCGTGGATCGGTCCCGACGAGGACAACAACGCGAAGGAAGTCGACGCGGTCATCGACTCGGCGCGCAAGTATACGCACGTCAACCGGGTCATCATCGGCAACGAAGTCCTGCTGCGCGGCGACCTCACCGTCAAGGAACTCGCCGTTCACCTCGACAAGGCGCGCAAGGCGCTGCGGCGAGCCAAGAAGCCGGTGTCGACGGCCGAGCCATGGCACGTCTGGCTGAAGAATCCCGAGCTTGCCGAAAGCGTCGATTTCCTCACCGTGCACCTCCTGCCCTACCACGAGGGCGTGCCGGTCGAGAACGCCGTCGATTACGCCCTCATGCGCTATGACGAGCTCGTGAAGCGCTTCCCCAAGAAGAAGATCGTCATCGGCGAAATCGGCTGGCCCAGCCGCGGGCCGGTCATGGACAGCCTCGGCGGCGGCGACACCAAGGGGATCGCCTCGGCCGAGAACCAAGCGCGCTTCATCCGCGAGTTCCTAGCGCATCCGCGTTCGGCCACGCTCGACTACTACATCATGGAAGCGATCGACCAGCCTTGGAAGATCGAGATCGAAGGCTGGGCCGGCGCATATTGGGGCATGTTCAATGCCGACCGTCACCCGAAATTCGCGCTCGACGGCCTCGTCGTGAAGGATGTGCGCTGGCACGAGAAGGCGCGCACCGCGGGGCTGATCGCTTTCCTGCCGATGTTCCTGATCGCGTTCTTCCTGCGCGACTGGAGCGTGCTGGGCCGTCTGTGGCTGGCCGCCCTGGTGCAGGCGTGCGCGACGACGCTCGTCATCGGTATCAATGTGCCGGCCGACTACTACCTCACTCAGCGCGACCTCATTGGCCTTGCGATGCTGATCGGCGCAACGATGCTGACGATCGCGGTGCTGCTGTCGCACGGTTTCGAGTTCGGCGAGGTGCTGTTCAAGCGCAAGTGGCACCGCCGCTTCCTGCCCCTGCCCCCCCACGATACGGACAGGGAGCCCTTCGTCTCGATCCACCTCGCCTGCTGCAACGAACCGCCGGAGATGGTCATCGCGACCATCGACAGCCTCGCGGCGATGAAGTACCAGAACTTCGAGGTCCTCGTCCTCGACAACAACACCAAGGACGAGGCGCTGTGGAAGCCGCTGGAGAAGCGCTGTGCCGAACTGGGACCGCGCTTCCGCTTCTACCATCTGGACAACTGGCCCGGCTTCAAGGCCGGCGCGCTGAACTTCGGCCTGCGCCAGACCGACCCGCGCGCCGAAGTCGTCGGCGTCGTCGATGCGGACTACGTTGTGTCGCCCGACTGGCTGTCGTGCCTGATCCCCCACTTCGACGTCCCGGACGTGGCCGTCGTGCAGGCGCCGCAAGCACACCGCGACTGGGAGACCCATCCCTTCCGGCGCATGTGCAACTGGGAATTCGACGGTTTCTTCCGCATCGGCATGCACCACCGCAACGAGCGCAATGCGCTGATCCAGCACGGCACAATGACGCTCGTGCGCCGCCTTGCGCTCGACGACGTCGGCGGCTGGTCGGAATGGTGCATCTGCGAGGATACCGAGCTGGGTCTGCGCCTGATCGAAAAGGGGTACGACACCCGCTACGTGGACCACATTCTCGGCCGCGGCCTCACGCCAGCGGACTTCCCGGCGATCAAGAGCCAGCGCTTCCGCTGGGCCTTCGGCGCGATGCAGATCCTCAAGCACCACCTGCCGGCGATGATCGGCCCGAGCCGGCTCAACCTCGCCCAGCGCTACCACTTCCTCACCGGCTGGTTCGCGTGGCTCGGCGACGCGCTGCAGCTCGTATTCGCGTTCGCCAGCCTGGCATGGACGGTCGGCATCCTGTTCTACCCCAAGGCCTTCGGTCTGCCCGTGACCTCGCTGGCGCTGCCCATCCTCGCCTTCATGGCGTTCAAGGCCGGCCTGGGCCCGATCCTTTACCGGCGCACGATGGATGCGCCGTGGAAGGACATCCTCGGCGCCTCGGTGCTGTCGGTCGGACTCGCCCATGCGATCGCGCGCGGCGTGTTCGCGGGCCTCGTCAAGCGGCGTGGCGAATTCGTGCGCACGCCCAAGGGGTGGAAGGACAAGGGCACCCTCGCCTTCTTCTCGCCGCTGCGCGAGGAGATCGGCCTGCTGCTCGCGCTGGTTCTGGGCGCCGTCGTGCTGGTGCTGCAGCGTGGCTACGACGACCTCGAGGTGCAGTTGTGGGTCGGCATCCTCGCGCTGCAATGCGTGCCCTACCTCGCCTCCATCGCCTGCCAGGTGGCCTCCTACATGCCCGAGGCGGAGCCGGGGACGTCGTTGGCGGCCGGCCACGGCGCAGCCGGACAGGTCAGCTGAGCCGGTCGGTAGCGGAGATTGCACAGGGCGCCGCAAGGCGCCCTTTTCACGTCCGCGGGCGCCCTTGCGCGGATCAGCGTGGGAAGATCAGGGGATGTAGGCGAGCGGAATCTCGTCGCTGGTGCGTGCACCGGCGGTCATCTCGCGACACAGGGCAATGAAGGCGCGCATGCCCGGCGTCGTGAACTTCTGCCGGTGCCAGAGGAAATGGAAGGAGCGCTGCAGATCCAGTTCGGGCGTGTCGACGGGCACCAGACTGCCGCGCCGGAACGCCTCCCGCAGCGCAAGGCGCGAAATGCAGCCTATCCCCAGCCCGGACTCCACCGCCCGCTTGATCGCTTCCGTATGCTCCAGTTCCAGGCGCACGTCGATGCGCGCCGCGATGTGGCGCGTGGCCTGATCAAAGGTCTCGCGCGTGCCGGAACCGATTTCGCGCAGGATCCACGGCTGACGGGTGAGTTCGTCGAGGCTCGCCCGGCGCCCGCTCGCCAGAGGGTGCGAGGGTGAGCAGAACACCACCAGCTCGTCTTCCAGCCAGGGTACGGCCTCGAGGTCGGGATGGTGGCAACTGCCCTCGATCATGCCCATGTCGAGTTCGAAGCCCGCGATCTGCTGGACGATGGTCGCCGTGTTGTGCACGCTCAGGTGGATGCGGCTCTCGGGATGGCGTTGCAGGAAGGTTGCCACGATGAGCGTGCCGAGATAGTTGCCGATCGTGAGCGTCGCGCCGATCTTCAGGCTGCCGAAGCCCATGCCGCCTTGCAGCAGGTCCTCGATATCCTCTGCGCGCGCGAGCAGTTCGACCGCGCGCGGCAACAGGCGCTGACCGAGCTCGTTCAGGCGCAGCGACTTGCCGACACGATCGAAAAGGCGCACGTCGAACTGGCGTTCGAATTCGGCGAGACTGCTGCTCGCGGCAGACTGCGACATCGAAAGATGCTCGGCTGCCTTCGATACCGTGCCCGCGCGAGCCGTTGCAACGAAAATTTCCAGTTGCCTGAGGGTGTGCCTCATATCGATTTCTCAGATATTCATTATTTAAATTATCCACTCATCAGATTAAAAGGAGTAACTAGAATCGCACCATCTGAAACCGGAGCGGAGCAAGACCCGAGATGAGCAACCTGGCGACCGAGCGCGTCCTGAGCGTGCACCACTGGAACGATTCCCTCTTCAGCTTCCGTACCACCCGCGACCGCGCGCTGCGGTTCACGAACGGCCAGTTCGTGATGATCGGGCTCGAAGTCGAAGGCCGTCCGCTGACCCGTGCATACAGCATCGCGAGTCCGAACCACGAGGAGCACCTCGAGTTCTTCAGCATCAAGGTGCCCAACGGTCCGCTGACCTCGCGTCTCCAGCACCTGAGGGAAGGCGACCCGATCGTCGTCAGCAAGAAGCCCACCGGCACCCTGGTTCTGCACGACCTCAAGCCGGGCAAGCACCTCTACCTGCTCTCAACCGGTACCGGGCTGGCTCCCTTCATGAGCGTGATCCAGGACCCCGAAACCTACGAGCGCTTCGAGCGCGTCGTACTCATCCATGGCGTGCGCACCGTTTCCGAGCTGGCGTATCGGGACTTCATCACCAACGAATTGCCGCAACACGAGTTCTTTGGGGAATTCGTGCGCGACAAACTCATTTACTACCCGACGGTCACGCGCGAACCCTTCGAGAACCAGGGACGCCTCACCGACCTCATCAACAGCGGCAAGCTGTTTCGCGACATCGGACTGCCCGAACTGGATCCCGCCGTCGACCGCGCCATGATCTGCGGCAGCCCCGCGATGCTCAAGGATTGCTGCACTTTGCTCGATTCGCGCGGCTTCCACATTTCGAAGCACATCGGCGAGCCCGGCGACTACGTGATCGAACGCGCATTCGTCGAGAAGTGAGGTCTGGCGGGTAGCGGGCGTCCCGCGCAGGGCGCCGGATGACTGCCGGTTACGAGAAGGTACAAGGACGGCATGCACAAGCGGCCATGCAGGAGTACACTTCCGCGTACTCGCAGCAAGCCGGATCGAAGCATGGAATTCCCTCGCCGGACGGTCGTGTCCCCTGCGCACGCCGCCGCACGCTTGTCCCTCCCCCTGTTGGCGGTGCTATTGGCAATGGCGCCCCAGGCGGCCCATCCCGCACCACCCCCGGGGCACCCCTCACCAGGCGCTGCGCTGCAGCTGATCCGGCCAGGCGCGGAACAGTCTGCGGCCTTGCGCCGCACGGGTGTTGCACTCGATTCGATCGACGCCAACGAGTACACCTACATCGAGGTCGATGAGGCCGGAAAGAGCTACTGGATCGCGACCGCGAGGATGAAGATCATGCGCGGCGACATGGTCCAGTTCGACGAGGGCGTGACCATGGAGCAGTTCTACAGCAAGCTGCTCAAGCGCACGTTCCAGTCGGTGATGTTCGTCGACGCCGTTTCGACCACCTCCGGCAAACGATGACCGCTGCTCAGGTCGTCGAAATCCGCATGCCGAAATTTCCGGAATGCTGGGAGAGCTGCGGAAACTGCCGCACCGAGGATGTCTTCGTGCAAAGCGTGTTGGTGCGGGCCGGCGAATCCATCGGCTACGACGAACCGCTGATCGTCCTCGAAACCGGCAAGACCGCAATGGACATCCCCTCGCCCCGAGCCGGCACCATAGTCGAGGTCAAGGTCGATGAAGGCGACCTGATCGACGAGGGCGACCTGATCGCGCTGGTCGCCATCGGCTGACGCGCGTACGGTCCTAACCCGGCGCTAGCGCACGCGGCACGCGCGATTGCGCCCGCCGAGCTTCGCCCGGTACATCGCCTCGTCGGCACGACACATCAGCTCGTGATCGTCGTTGCCGTCCTCGGGATAGATCGCAATGCCGATGCTCGACGAGATGCGCACTTCACGCCCCTCGAGCACAAAAGGTTTTTCGAGCGCACCGCGGATCTTCTCCGCGACGATCTCGGCGTCCGTAGCGGCACCGACTTCGGGCAGCAGCACGACGAATTCGTCCCCGCCCCGCCGCCCCAGCGCATCCGACGACCTGATCGAGCCCTGCATGCGCCGGACCGCCTCGCACAGCAGCAAATCGCCGACGTAATGTCCCATTTCGTCGTTGACCCGCTTGAAATGGTCGAGATCGATGAACAGCAGCGCAAACCGGTGCCCGGAGCGACGCGCCTGGACGAACGCATATCCGAGCAGTTCGCCGAACATCAGCCGATTCACGGCACCGGTCAGGATGTCGTGCGTGGCCATGTGCGCAATACGCCGCTCGGCCTCCTTGCGTTCGGTGATGTCCGACAGGAGTGCGATGGCCCCCTTCATATGGCCCCATCCGTCGTTGAGCGGCGCCAGCGAGACGAGGACGGTCAGCTGTCTGCCGTCTCCGCGCGTCAATCGCACCTCGTAGCGCTTGCTTTCCCCTTCACCAAGGCGGGCGAGTATGACGTCGCGACTTTCGCCTCCGCCATCGGCCCACAGCTCGTCCAACGATCGTCCGAGCAATCGCGACTCGTCCCGCCCGACGAGCGCGACGAATCCGGGATTGACGAAGGTCAGCCTGAAATCTGCATCGGTCGCCGCTATGCCGTCGTGGGCAAGATTCACGAGCGCGCTGTATTTCGCCTCGCTCCGGCGCAATGATTCCGTGGTCCGTGCCAGTCGCGCCGCGCGCTCGCGGGTAATCACGAAGAACAGGGCCGTCACGACGAGCAGGACGCCAACCAGCACCACCGACACGAATTCCGCTTGGCGGATATCGTGTTCGGCATCGAACGACGGCAGGGCCTCGAGGCGGATGATCCACTCGACCCCGCCGAGCATCGCGCGCTCGGTACTGACCCGCCCCGACCCGGATTCCGGCATTCCGGGATGACTGTCGTAAAGCAGGGCTTCCGGTGCGTGGATCCGGTCGAACACCTGCACGCGGATCTGCCCGGCATGCTGGTCCAGCATCTGGCGCATCAGGCTGGCCATCCGGAACGGCAGATAAACCCATCCCCTGAGCGCAGCCCAGCGCTCGGCCTCCGTCGCGACCGGCATCCCGTCTCCAAACACCGGCATGTAGAGCAGAACGCCTGCCTGCACGTCCGTTTCCGTTTCCTGGACGAGAACGGTCTTTCCGCTCAGGGCCGGTTCGCCGGACCGCACGGCCCGATCCATCGCCTCGCGCCTGACCGGCTCGGAATACATGTCGTAGCCGATCGCGCGTGCATTGCGCCAGTCGGCCGGTTCCAGCACGACGATGCTGCTCAGGAACTCCCGCTGCCCCTCGGGCCATACCCTGTAATCGCTACCGGCGAATTCGCGCATGGCCCGCGTATGCGCCTCCAGCTGGCCCGGCCATATCCATTGCGCAAATCCGATTCCCTGCACACCCGGAAAGTCTTCCTGGAACGACAGCCGCTGCAGGTAGGTCCGCCACACGTCAAGATCGAGGTCCTCGCGCGAGCGCAGAAACGCCTGCCCGCCGCGCAGTAGCATGCGATAGGTGTGGAATCGCTCGCTGACCTTCAGGACCAATTCGGCGGAATGGCTCGCCAGATGGGCGTGCATCTGCTCTTCGTGACGTTGGCCGAGGTGGCGCCAGACGACGAGAGCCGCCGCGATCGCACAGGAGAGCGCAATTGCGAGGAATGCCACCCCTGCGGGCGACCAACTGCGCGGCAGCGCGGGACGGGTACCCTGCTCCTGGGCATCATGCATTTCGCGATCCATCGGGACTGAGGCGCGCCTCACCAACGCGCCCCAATGTGGTCATCATGTAACAAAATGATAAAGACCAGCTCCGCCGGCGACGCGGGATTCCTTCTCACTTCCGCGACAGCGCAAGCACCGGCGGGCTTGAGGTATCCTTTGCGCACTTCATCATATCGGTTCGACCGAAACAAAAAAGCGACCCAATGGCCCAATACGTAATGTCGATGCTCAGAGTGAGCAAAGTCGTGCCGCCCAAGCGGCAGATCATCAAGGATATTTCCCTGTCGTTCTTCCCCGGCGCAAAGATCGGCCTGCTCGGCCTGAACGGGTCGGGCAAGTCCACGGTGCTGCGCATCATGGCCGGTGCCGACAAGGAATACGAAGGCGAAGTGCAGCACCTTGCGGGCATCCGCATCGGCTACCTGCCACAGGAACCGCAGCTCGACGCCACCAAGACCGTCAAGGAAGAGGTCGAGTCCGGCCTGGGCGAGATCGTCGAGGCGCGCGTGAGGCTCGAAGAGATCTACGCCGCCTATGCTGAACCCGATGCGGACTTCGACAAGCTCGCCGAGGAGCAGGCTAAATACGAGAACATCCTCGCCGCAGCCGGCTCCGACATCGAGAACCAGATGGAGATCGCCGCCGATGCGCTGCGCCTGCCGGCGTGGGACGCCCTCGTCGGCAATCTCTCCGGTGGCGAGAAGCGCCGCGTGGCGCTGTGCAAGCTGCTCCTTTCCAAACCCGACATGCTGCTGCTGGATGAACCGACGAACCACCTCGACGCCGAATCGGTCGAGTGGCTGGAGCAGTTCCTGACGCGCTTCCCCGGCACCGTCGTCGCGGTCACGCACGATCGCTACTTCCTCGACAACGCCGCCGAGTGGATTCTCGAGCTCGACCGCGGCCACGGCATCCCTTGGAAGGGCAACTACTCTTCCTGGCTGGAGCAGAAGGAAGCGCGCCTCGAGCAGGAGCAGAAGCAGATCGACGCCCACATGAAGGCGATGAAGACCGAGCTGGAATGGGCACGCTCGAACCCGAAGGCCCGCCAGGCGAAGTCCAAGGCCCGCCTCGCGCGCTACGAGGAGATGGCCACCGTCGAGTACCAGAAGCGCAACGAGACCCAGGAAATCTTCATCCCGCCCGGCGAGCGTCTTGGCGACAAGGTGATCGAGTTCAACGGGGTGACCAAGGCCTTCGGCGACAAGCTGCTGATGGACAAGGTCAGCTTCAGCATTCCGCCCGGCGCGATCGTCGGCGTGATCGGCCCCAACGGCGCCGGCAAATCGACGCTGTTCAAGATGATCGAGGGCCGCGACCAGCCCGATGCCGGCGAAATCACGATCGGCTCGACGGTGAAGCTCGCTGCGGTCGACCAGTCGCGCGAGGGGCTTGCGAACGACAAGACGGTGTTCGAGGCGATCTCGGACGGCGCCGACGTGCTGACCGTGGGCCGCTTCGAGATGCCCAGCCGCGCCTACATCGGCCGCTTCAACTTCAAGGGCGGCGATCAGCAGAAGCTCGTCGGCAACCTGTCCGGGGGCGAGCGCGGCCGCCTGCACCTGGCCAAGACGCTGATTTCCGGCGGCAACGTGCTGCTGCTCGACGAACCGTCGAACGACCTCGACGTCGAGACGCTGCGGGCGCTGGAAGACGCGCTGCTCGAATTCGCCGGTTGTGCGCTGATCATCAGCCACGACCGTTGGTTCCTCGACCGCATCTGCACGCACATCCTCGCGGCGGAAGGCGACTCGCAGTGGACCTTCTTCGCCGGCAACTATCAGGAATACGAGGAAGACAAGAGGAAGCGGCTGGGTGAGGAAGGCGCGAAACCGAAGCGCATCCGCTACAAGCCGATCACCCGCTGACAGACACGACCGGGCGGCCGGCGCGTGCCGCCGCCCGCCTCGCGACGGGCGCGTTTTCCGCTATCCTCGATGCCACACTCATCGCCAGAAACGACAGGAGAATATCCATGTACAAGAGCCTCCAGCGAATCCTCGCCGTGAGCGCTGCCCTGTTCGCCCTCGCGCCGGCAGCCCCGGCACAGGCGGAAGCCCCCATGGTGAAGACCCAGGTTCCGGGCTACTACCGGACCATGGTCGGACAGTTCGAGGTCACCGCGCTGTATGACGGCGCAATCGAGCTCGACACCAAGCTGCTCAAGAACGCCGAACCGGAAGACCTCAACCGGATGCTGGCGCGCAATTTCGTCGGCAACCCGAAGATGCAGACCGCGGTGAATGCCTACCTGATCAACACCGGCGGCAACCTGATCCTGGTTGACGCCGGCGCGGCCAAGCTCTTCGGGCCGACCCTCGGCTTCGTCCTCGACAATCTCAAGGCCGCCGGCTACGACCCCGCACAGGTCGACACCGTCATCCTGACCCACATGCACCCCGACCACATCGGCGGGCTCGGCGACCCGGCGGCTCCGCCGGCCTTCCCGAACGCGAACGTGTACGTGTCGGTGCTCGACAACGACTTCTGGCTCTCGCAGCAGGCCGCCGCTGCGGCCAAGCCCGAGATGCAGGACTTCTTCAGGATGGCACGCGAGGTCGCCGCACCCTACCAGGCACGCGGCAAATGGCGCACCTTCGCCGACGGCACGGAGATTGCGGCCGGCGTACGCGCGGTCAAGGCCTACGGCCACACGCCGGGGCACAGCGCGATCTCGGTCGAGTCGTCCGGCCAGAAGCTGCTGATCTGGGGCGATATCGTGCACTCGCATGCGGTCCAGTTCGCGCTGCCGGGCGTCTCGATCGAGTTCGACTTCGATCAGAACCAGGCGATCGCAACCCGCCGCAGCCTCATGTACTCGCTGGCGGCAAGCAAGACCCTGGTCGCCGGCATGCATCTGCCCTTCCCCGGCATCGGCCGCGTGCGCGCAGACGGCAAGGGCGTCTATGCGTGGGTGCCGATCGAGTATTCGCCGCTCCCCAAGCCGGCGCAGTGATCAGCGTTCCGGCCAGAAACGCTCCATCAGCGGCTTGACGCTGATCCCGTGACACAGGATCGAAAGGGTGACGACGATCAGTGTCATGTGGATCAGCTCGAGCGCGAGCTTTTCCGGCAGCCCGTGCTGGATCGCGTACATCAGGTAGTACAGGGAACCGATCCCGCGCACGCCGAACCAGCCGGCGAGCGCTTTTGCATTCCAGGGCGTGCGCGTGCCGGCGAGCCCGACGAACACGCTCAGCGGACGTGCGACGAGGAACAGGAATAGCGCCAGCGACACCGCGCGCCAACTCCACGAGTCGACGAACAGGGTGCCGCCGATCAGCAGGATGAGCACCACTTCCGACACGCGCTCGAGGTGCTCCTTGAACACCAGCGAACCCTCGCTCACCGTCGCCGCCGGTACGCCCTCGCCCCCCTCGCCGCTGTCGTTCGCCAGCAGCCGGTCGGGGACATCCGGCCCGGCACCGGCCAGCTTCCGCTCGGTCTGACGCAGCGCAACCGCGGCGAAGAACACCGCCAGGAAACCCCAGGCGCTGATCAGCAGGCTGACGCCATACACCAGCGCGATCAGACCCAGGCCGAGGAAGTCGTCGAGCAAGCCGTGCCCGGGCCGATTGCTGCGCAGGCGATGCGCCACGTGGGCGAGCCCCGCGCCGGAAGCCGCACCCAGCGCGATGCCGGCGAACGTGGCCCACACGACGTCCACCAGCAGCCAGCGCGTGCCCAGTTCGCCCAGCTCGTGCAGACCGAGCAGACCGAGCCCGAGCATGACAAAGGGAAATGCGCTGCCATCGTTCATGCCGGCCTCGCAGGTCAGCGTGAAACGCAGGCGGTCGCGGTCGCCCGGATGGCGGATCTGGACCTCGGTTGCGAGCACCGGATCGGTCGGCGCGACGATCGCCCCGAGCAGGATCGCGGCCCCCAGCGGCAGCCCCAGCGCGTAGTGGGAAAACGCGGTCACCAGGAGCACCGTGACCGCCATCGACACGAACGCGAGGAGAATGGGCGTGCGCCACCGCGCCAGGCTGACCGGAACAGGCATCTTGACGCCCGCCGCATACAGCGAGATCAGCGCGGCCGCCTCGGTGAGGATCTCGAGGAGCGCAGACTCCTTGAGCGGATTGAAGTGGAAGAGGTTCAACACCGTCGGCCCGACCAGCATGCCGACCGCCAGGTAAATGATCGCGCTCGTGACCGGCAAGCGCTTGAGGACCGACGAAGTCAGGCCCATCGCGAGCAAAAGGCCGCCCACCAGCAGGAACCACTGCGCGTTAGTCATTGCTTAATCCGTGAATGCGGAAAGGCGCCACTGGCGATCGCTTCCCTCGATAACGAACGCGTCCCGCCCCGAAGCAGGCAGGACGATGCCTGTCGATGACAGACTGGTGCGGCTGAAACCCGGCGTCGCACGGACCGCCTGCACCATATGGTGCCCAAGAAGGGACTCGAACCCCCACGCCTCGCGGCGCCAGAACCTAAATCTGGTGCGTCTACCAATTCCGCCACTTGGGCCCCGCCGTGCCCGCAAAGCGGGCTGCCGCCATTGCAGCGGCGCGCGCATTATACACGGCCTCACATCCGCAGGCGTTCCGCGTAGCCGGTCATCTCGAGGTAGCCGCGACCGATCTCGCGGCCCGATTCGAACAGCCGCACCGCACCCTCCCAATACACGGCGCCGGTCGAGCGGCGGCTGTCGAGTTCCTGATCGTCCATCAGCGGACGCAGCTCCAGACGGCGGCCGTCGATGTCGATGAGCCATTCGACGGCGTACTCGGCGCCGGTGCGGGGGGAGCGCCAGCGCCGCTGGGGCGTGAAGGCCACCTGCCCGGGGCGCAGGGCACGGGGTTCGCCTCCGGCGGCGCGCAGCGTGCCGGCGGACCACAGGGCCGCGCCGCGCTCGTCGCGCATGCGGAAGGCCATCAGCGAGCCGCCGTCGTGGAGGTTGATGCCGATCCAGTCCCAGCCGCGCGCGCCCTCGGGCAGCAGTTCGCTGGACCACTCGTGGTCCAGCCAGGCGCGGCCCGTCACCGGGACGGTGGCGCCATCCACGCGCAGCGCGCCGCTGACCGCGAGCTGCGGGCGGCTGTAGTAATGGCTCGCATGTTTCGGATCGGTGGCCTTCTGGCTGAAGCCGTTGTCGCCGTTGAGCACGGGCAGCCCGGACGGATCGAATCGCAGGTCGAAGGCGAAGGATCCGGCGTCGATGCGGCTGCGGTAGTGATCCTGCGTCCATGCAAGCTGCCAGTCGCGGATCCATACGCGCGTCGCCCCGGGATCGGCGCCCGCAAGCGGGTCGAGCGCGCGTTCGCTGCGTTCGGCATGAAGGAGGCGCCCGGCGGCGGGATCGGCGATCGCCGCATGGGCGAGCACGAGCTGGCGCGGTGCGAAGCGGCTCGGGTTGTCTTCCCCGATCCCCGTGCGGACGCGGAAAAAGGTGACCTGGAAGCCGCGCTCTACGCCCCGTTCGTCGGTGATCCACCCGGTGACGTACCACCACTCGGTACGGAAGTCCGGATGGGCACCGCCATCTTCGGGAAAGCGCAGCACGGTCCCGGGCAGCACGGGCGGATAGTCGGGCTCCGCCTTCACTGCCGGCATGGCCAGCACGCCGCACACGGCGAGCGCAAGAGCGCGCCAGATCCGCCTCCAGCCCATCACCAATCCTCCCGCACGGCCAGCAGGGCCGAACCGCGCATCGCCTGATAGCCCGACACGCGCGCCGCAAGCCCCGCAAGCGCGATCACGATGGCGGCGAATGCCAGCAACCCGCCGAACGGAACGTGCAGATCCATGCTCCAGTGGAAACTCTGGCGATTGACGACTTCGATCAGGACGAAGGCCACCGCGGTTCCCGCGAGCAGGCCGAGCACGGTGCCTGCCGCCGCAGTGAGCACGCCTTCGAGCGTGATCAGCCGGCCGACCTCGCGGCGCGTCATCCCGAGATGGCGCAGCATGCCGAATTCCTTGCGCCGGGCGATCGCCAGCACCGCAAAGCTGGTGCTGACGCCGAACAGGCCGATGAGCACGGCGACCGCTTCCATCGCGTAGGTGACCAGGAAGGTGCGGTCGAAGATCGCCAGACTCCGGGCGCGAATCTCCCCGGGGCTCGCGATCCGCACGGTGTTCTCGCCGAGGATGTCGCGCACTGCCGCGGCGACCGTGTCGAAGGAAGTGCCCGCGGCGAGGAAGACGCCGACGTCGTTCGCGACCAGGTCCCCGGTCGCTGCACGGTAGTCCGCGAGTTCGATCGCGACCGCGCCCTGCTGTCGCGCGTAGTCGCGCCACACGCCGGCGACGCGGAAGGCTACCGGATTTCCGCCCAGAGGCAGGACGATGCGGTCGCCGGCGCCGAGCGCGAAGAGGTCGGCCATCGCCTCCGACACCCACGCAGGTTTCTCGCCCGCGGAGGGAGGCACGGACAGGCCGACCAGCGGGAGCAGTTTGCCGCCATCCAGCGGCCGCGCGATCAGGGACACCGGCAGATGCCGGTCGTCGAGGCGCAGGGTGTCGAAGCGCACCGGCATGGTTCGCGACACGCCCGGCAGGGCCGCGATCCGCGCCAGCGCCGCCGGATCGAGAAAGCCGCTGGTCCCCTGCGGGGAGGCGCTGACGTAAAGATCGGCGGGCAGCACGGCGGTGAGCCAGCGATCGACCGAGTCGCGGAAGGAGGCGACCATGATCGCCATCGCGACGGCGAGCGCGACGCTCGCAACGACCCCGGCGCCGGCGACGACGCCCTGCCCGGGTGCAGCCGCGAGCCGGGCGTTCGCCAGCCTCCACAAGGCCCGGCGCGGACGCGACGCGACGCGCGTAACGCCCCGCACGAGCATCGGCAGCACCAGCACGGCGCCGACGAGGATCAGGGCGACCGCGAGGTAGCCGAACACGGGCACGCCGGCTAGCGGCGGCAGCAGGCACAGCACTGCGGCGCCCGCCAGGCAGGCTGCGGCGCGGCGCGGGCGCGGATGGAAGCGGAACATGCTGGCCTCGTCGCCGGACTTGAGCGCACGCGCGGGCAGCATGTGCCGCGCCTCGCGCGCCGGCAGCCATGCCCCCGCGAGCCCGGCGAGAACGCCCAGCAGGAGATAGGTGCCGCTCGCGGCCAGGTCGAAACGCAGCGCGGGGCTCACGCCGCTGAAGTAACCCGCGCCGAGATCGCCACCGGCGACATCGAAGGCGACCGCCGCAATGCCGTGCCCGAAGGCGATCCCGAGCAACCCGCCCGCAATCCCGACCACAGCGCCTTCGATCAGCAGTCCGCGCATCAGCGCCCCGCGTCCCAGCCCCAGCGCGCGCAGGAAGGCGAATTCCTGCCGACGGCGCGCAACGGCAAGGAACTGGGTCGAAAAGACGAGGAACCCGCCGGTGACGAGGGCGATCGCGGCCAGCATCGTGAGATTCACGCGGTAGGCGCGCGAGAGGCCGGCCGCCAGTTCCTCGGCCGCGTGCGGGGTGAGCACCGCGACGCCCGCGGGCAGGTCGGCCGCGAGTGCATCGCGTGCGGCCCCGACGTCGATGCCCGGCTTCAGCCGCAGGTCGATGCGCGTGATGCGGCCCGGGCGGCCGAAGAGCTGTTGTGCGGCGGCGATATCCATGACCGCCAGCGCTCGCCCCTGACCCGCCCCGGGCACCGCGCCCGCGACGCGCAGCGACACGACCCGCGCGCCGGCCAGGACGTCCAGCCGCTCGCCGGCCGAGACGCCGAGTTCGGCCTGCGCCGCCGGGCTCAGGAACAGCGCATCGGGCTGCAGCGCGGCGAGCGCCACGTCGTCACGCCGGGCGTCGTCGACCTGCTGCGGCATCAGGGCCGGATGGACGTAAGCGACCCGCAGGGCGTCGAGACCGAATAGGGAGAGCGACCGGTCGTGCGCCGGCAGGCGGACCTCGAGTTCCACGACAGGGCTGGCATCGGCCACCTCGTCGCGCATCGCCAGCCGGCCATATAACGCATCGTCGAAGCCGTCGCGCGATCCCGCCACCTGCAGGTCCGCCTCGCCGGAAAGAAGCCGCATGCCGCGGCCGAACTCGTCGAGTGCCGCACCGTGGATGATCTGCACGGCGAGGCCGAGGGCTACGCCAAGGGCGATTGCGAACAGCGACAGTGCCGTCGCGAGACGGCGACGGGCGAGGCTCGCGACGAAGATCCGGCCGAGTACCCGGCTCACGTGCCTTCGGCCTCCGGCAGCAGACCGACGGCGGACAGGCGCAGGATGCGGTCGGCGCGCAAGGCCGCGGCACGCGAGTGGGTCACGAGGATACCCATCGCTCCCGCGTCGCGAACGCACTCGAGGAGCAGGTCGAGCACGCCCGCGGCGCGGGCGGGATCGAGGTTGCCGGTCGGTTCGTCGGCGAGCACCAGCGACGGCCGATGTACGAGGGCGCGGGCAATCGCGACGCGCTGCAGTTCGCCGCCGGAAAGCTCGCGCGGCCAGTCGCCGGCGCGATCGAGGAGCCCGACCCGGTCCAGCATTCCCCGGGCGCGCCTGTCCGCCTCGGCGTCATCGGCGTCGAGCAGCCACAGCGGCAGGGCGACGTTCTGCACCACGTCGAGGTGCGGAAGGATATGGAAGGCCTGGAACACGAAGCCGAAGCTGCGCCTGCGCAATCCTGCCAGCGCGTCGTCGTCGAGTCCGACGAGTTCGGTCCCGTCGAGACGGATGCTGCCGCCATCCACCGGCTCCAGACCCGCCATGCAGTTGAGCAGGGTCGACTTGCCGACCCCGGACTCGCCCATGATCGCGACAAACTCGCCGC
Organism: Aromatoleum toluolicum; assembly: GCF_012911005.2. Lineage (GTDB taxonomy): Bacteria > Pseudomonadota > Gammaproteobacteria > Burkholderiales > Rhodocyclaceae > Aromatoleum > Aromatoleum toluolicum. The sequence goes on from NZ_WTVS01000011.1 coordinate 61,428, forward strand.
GTTGCACGCGCAGAGACAGCCCCTCGAAGAGCACGCGCGCTCCGGCCGTCCCGAATCCCTTTTTCAAGTCGCAGATCTCGAACATTCCGGCCGCCTCCCCCCCCCCGGCGCGTGGTTCCCCGAACCATGACCGCAAGACATCCGCGGCTGCGGACATGCCGCAGGGCCGCGATGCAAATCCATGCTGCTTATGATGGGCAAATCCGGGATTGACTCGACCCGGCATAAATGGAAAGCTGCACCATTTGACTCGCACAGTGTATACGGCGCGCATGACGCGGATGGAAATCACCCGGGCCATAAGCCCCTCGCGCGCAGCCTCCGCAACGGGAACGAGCACACCGCTCCGACGCGAATCCCGCTGCAAGCATACGCTGCCTGGCTCCCCCGCGACGCGTGTCGCAGGCCACGGATGACATGCTGAAGCGCTTGGTGCGACTCGTCCTTACCCTGTCGGTGCTGGCGCTGCTGGCTCCGTCGGCGTTCGCGCTCGAGGCGGCGATCGTCCTGTCGAAGCGAAGCGACGCGCAGGCTGCTTTCGCGGCCACCCTGAGCAACAAAGTGTCGTCCTCGGCTTCTGTCCGCCTGAACGATGCCGGCAGCACCGGCGAATCGATCAACGAGGCGGCCCTGAAACGCGCCGACGTCGTGATCGCAGTGGGCGCGGAAGCAGCCGACGCGGTCGCCGAACGCAGCACGACCCCCATCCTGGTGGCGCTGATTTCGTCGCCCAACCTCCGGGCGCTGCAGCAACGCCATCCGCGCGCGAAGCTCGGCGGTTTCGTGCTCGACCAACCGCTCGCCCGGCACATCCGCCTGATCCGCGCAACCAACCCGAAGACGGCGCGCGTGGGCGTGCTGCTCGGACCGCAATCCGCGCCGATGCGCAGCGCACTCGCCGAGGCCGGCGCCCGCCAGGGGCTGACGATGAGCTTCGAGACCATCGAGGATATCGACGGCCTGCTGCCCGCGCTCGAACGCCTGCTCGAAGCGTCGGACGCGATTCTCGCGGTGCCCGACCCGGTCGCCTACAGCCCCAGCACCGCGCGCCCGATCCTGCTCACCACCTACCGCTACCGCAAGCCGCTGTTCGGTTATTCGCAGGCCTACGTGACGGCCGGTGCGATCGCCTCCGTCTACACCGCTCCCGAGGATGCCGCGCATCAGGTGGGCGACTGGCTCATCTCGCAGCAGGGCGCGGGTCACGTCGACCTTCCGGTGGCGGAAGCACCCCGGTATTTCAGCGTCGCGGTCAATCGCCACGTCGCCCGTTCGCTGATGTACCCGGTTCCGGACGAATCGACGCTCGTCGAGGCGATCGAGAAGAGGAGGCCGCAATGAAACCGAGCCGCCTTTCCCTGCACAACCGGCTGCTGCTGGTGGCGCTGCTGCCGGCGGCGCTGCTCGCCACGCTGGTGACGGCGCTGGTGCTGTATCGCGGCGCGCAGACCCTGGACCGGACGCTGCACGAGCACGGCAACGCGATCGTCAGCTTCCTCGCCCCCGCGGCGGAATACGGTGTCATTTCCGGCAATCGCACCACGCTGCAATCCCTGCTGCAGGCGGCGACGGCGCAGCGGGAAGTGAGCGCCGCCGCCGTCTATGACGACCGCGGCACCCTGCTCGCCAGCAGGGGGCGCATCAGCGTTCTGGAACCGGAGATGCTGCACCGCGTTCAGGATGGCGCGATTTCGCACGCAGCCCCGGAACTGCTCGCCGTGGTCGCGCCGATCAAGTCGGGCGGCATCGACATCGACGACGAACTTGTCGACGGCTGGCAGACGGGCGCCGCCCACCAGGGGATGCGGACGATCGGCTGGGTTCACGTCGAGCTCGACACCCGTCCGTCTTCTCGGGAGAAATCGCTGATCATCTGGACCTCGTTCGGAATCCTCGCCGCGGGCCTGCTGCTAACCGCGGTGATCGCCGTCAGGCTGGCTCGATCGGTGTCGCACCCCGTGGCACGCCTGGTCCGCGGGGTCGGGCAGATGGCGGCCGGCGCGCTCGACGTGGAGATTCCGGAGCACGCCACCAGCCACGAACTGTCCGCACTGGAACACGGCTTCAACACAATGGCGCGGGCGATCTCCGAGAACCATCGCACCCTGCAGTCGCGCATCGACGACGCCACGGCGCTCCTCGCATACCAGGCACAGCACGATCCACTGACCGGCCTGCCGAACCGCCGCGTGTTCGAACAGAAGCTCGACGAATGCGTCGTGGCGTCCCGGCGGGCGGGCGATCACGGGGCGCTGTGCTTTATCGACCTCGACCGCTTCAAGATCGTGAACGACACCTGCGGCCATGCTGCCGGCGACGACCTGCTGATGCGCATTGCGCTCCTGATCCAGCAGCGCGTGCGCGAACAGGACATCATCTGCCGCATCGGCGGCGACGAGTTCGCGCTGATCCTGCGCGGCTGCAGCCCGTCCGATGCGCTCAACATCGCCGAGGAATTGCGCGAGAGCATCTCCTCGTTCAACTTCGAGTGGCAGGGACGCAGTTTCTCGATCGGCGCCAGCATCGGGATGGCCCATATCGACGGAAGCTGCGTCGATCCGTCGGAAATCCTCATCGCCGCCGACGCGGCGTGCTACGACGCCAAGCGAAACGGCCGCAATCGCGTCGTGCGGTATCCGGCCGAAGCGGAGAGCCGCGAGTCGCCCGCGCTCGAAGGGCCGGACAACGGGCAGACGGCCTGACTCCACCCGGGGAGGCCGACTTCACTCGGCCAGCAACGCCCCGCCACGTGGTTCGTGCGATTACCCCGGCGCGCCATGCGGCGGCGCACGCGGCTTCGCGTATACTCGCGGCGCCCCGATCATGCCCGTCGACCACTACGAAAACTTTCCTGTCGCGTCGCTCCTGCTTCCGGCCCGCCTGCGCGAGCCCGTGGAAGCCATCTACGCGTTCGCACGCACTGCCGACGACATCGCCGACGAGGGCGACATGGCCCCGGTTACGCGCCTTGCGCGGCTCAACGACTACCGCATCGAACTGAATGCGATCGGCGCCGGCCAGCCGCCGCGCGATGCCTCGCTCGCGCCGATCTTCACCCGCCTCGCGACGAACGTCCGCGCCCACAAGCTGCCGCTGCAGTACTTCCGCGACCTGCTCGACGCCTTCAGCCAGGATGTGGGCAAGACGCGCTATGCCGACTTCGCCGAACTGCTCGACTACTGCCGCCGCTCGGCGAACCCCGTCGGGCGGCTGCTGCTGCACCTCTACGACGCAGCGACGCCCGACAACCTGCGCCGCTCCGACCTGATCTGCACGAGCCTGCAACTCATCAACTTCTGGCAGGACGTCGCGATCGACTGGCGCAAGCGGCGGATCTACCTGCCGCAGGCCGACATGACGCGCTTCGGCGTGGACGAAGCCCACATCGACAGCGGGCGCTGCGACGATGCTTGGTGCGCCCTGATGGACTTCGAAGTGCAACGCGCGCGCACGATGATGCTCGAAGGGGCGCCACTCGCACGGCAACTGCCGGGACGCATCGGCTGGGAGCTGCGCCTGATGGTGCTGGGCGGCCTGCGCATCCTCGAACGCATCGAGGCGGTCGGCTACGACGTGTTCCGCCGCCGACCCGCCCTCACCCGCAGCGACTGGCCGCGCCTCGCCTGGCGGTCCGTGCATTACCCGAGAAACCGATGAATCCGCACGATTATTGTCACGACAAGGCTGCGAAGAGCGGCTCCAGCTTCTACTACAGCTTCATGTTCCTGCCGCCGGAGCGCCGTCAGGCCATCACGGCCCTGTATGCGTTCTGCCGCGAGGTGGATGACGTCGTCGACGACTGCCACGACGTGCAGGTCGCCCAGACCAAGCTCGACTGGTGGCGCAAGGAAGTGTCGCAGGCGTATGCGGGCTCCCCCAGCCATCCGGTCGGATTCGCGCTGAAGGACGTCAGCGCGCGCTTCAACCTGCCGCGCGAACAGCTGCTCGAGATCATCGACGGCATGGAGATGGACCTTACGCAGACCCGCTACCTCGACTTCAAGGGGCTGCAGCTCTACTGCTACCGTGTCGCCAGCGTGGTCGGTCTCCTCGCCGCCGAGATCTTCGGCTACCGCGAGCGCCAGACGCTGAAGTACGCGCACGACCTCGGCATGGCCTTCCAGCTCACCAACATCATCCGCGATGTCGGCGAGGATGCGCGCCGTGGCCGCATCTACCTGCCGATCGAGGACTTGCAACGCTTCAAGGTCCCGGCGAGCCAGATCATGGAAGGCCGCCACGACGACAACTTCCGCGCGCTGATGGCCTTCCAGGCCGAACGCGCGGAGAAGTTCTACGACCAGGCGCTCGCCCAGCTCCCCGCCGCCGACCGCAAGAGCCAGCGCCCCGGCCTCGTGATGGCGGCGATCTACCGCACGCTGCTGCGCGAGATCGCCAGCGACGGCTTCCTCGTGCTCGACCGCCGCACCTCGCTGACGCCGGTGCGCAAGCTGTGGATCGCCGGCAAGACCTGGGTGCGCGCATGACGGCGCAGCGGGCCCGGTGATGAACCATCCGGTCGCGATCATCGGTGCCGGCTACGCCGGCCTGGCGTGCGCGGTCGAACTCGCCCGGCGCGGCGTGCAGGTGACCGTGTTCGAACGCTCGCACACGCTCGGCGGACGCGCGCGCGCGGTCTTCAAGGACGGCTGGCGCGTCGATAACGGCCAGCACATCCTGCTCGGCGCCTACGGCGAACTGCTGCGCCTGCTGCGCGTGACCGGCGGCTCGCCCAAGGAGCTCGCCCACCTGCCGCTCACGCTCCACACGCCGGGGCAGCTGCACCTGCAGGCCGCCCGCCTGCCCGCCCCGCTCCACCTGGCCTTGGGCCTGCTGGGTGCCAGGGGCCTGGGCTGGGGCGACCGGCTCGCGATGCTGCGCCTGATGCGGGTGCTGAAGAAGCGACGCTTCCGCGTCGACTCCACGCAGAGCGTGGCGGCGCTGCTGCACGAGCTGCGTCAGCCGCAACGCCTCGTGCATCTGGTGTGGGAGCCCCTGTGCGTCGCCGCGCTGAACACGCCGCTCGCCGAGGCCTCGGCGCAGGTGTTCGCGAACGTGCTGCGCGACAGCCTCGGGGCCGGCGCGGCGGCAAGCGAACTGCTGATCCCGCGCGTCGACCTGTCCGAACTCTTCCCCGTGCCGGCGGCGCGCTACCTCGCCGTGCGGCGCGGCAGGCTGCGCACCGGAACGCCGGTCGAAGCGATCCATCAGGTGCATGGCGGATTCCGGCTGGAAGGCGACCCCGCGCAGCGGCAGATCTATGCGCAGGTGGTGCTCGCGACGGCACCGCACCACGCCACCGCCCTGCTGAACTCTGTCGGCCACTGCGAGCGCCTGTCGGCGATGATCGCCGCGCTGCCGAGCGAGCCGATCACGACTGTCTACCTTGCGCTCGGGCCGACGGTGCGCCTGCCCTATCCGATGATCGGCCTCGCGCGCGGCCCGGCCCAGTGGGCCTTCGACCGCGGTCAGCTCGGCGGGCCGCAGGGCCTCGTCGCCTGCGTCATCAGCGCGCACGGTCCGCACGACGCGCTATCCCGCGAAGACCTGCTGCTGGCCGTGCATGCGCAGCTCGAGCAGGAACTCGGCCTGCGCCTGCCCCCCCTCGAGTGGTCGCAGGTGATCACCGAAAAGCGTGCGACCTTCGCCTGCCGTCCCGGCATCTCGCGGCCCGGCACGCAGACGCCCGTGCCGGGGCTGTGGCTCGCCGGCGACTACCTCGACTCGGATTACCCCGCGACGCTGGAATCGGCCGTGCGTTCGGGAATCAAGGCGGCGTCGCGCGTGCTGCGCCGCATCGCCAGCACCGCGGCCTGAACCCGTCGCCTCAGGCGGGCCGCAGCGCCGCCGGTTCCACGAGACGTCCCGCCTGCATGTGCAGGACGCGGTCGCAGCGCGCAGCGAGCGACTCGTCGTGCGTGACGAGGATCAGCGTGGTTCCGGATTCGCGGTTCAGCGCGAACATCAGCTCGATCACCGCTTCGCCCGTTACCGCGTCGAGGTTGCCGGTAGGCTCGTCGGCGAGGAGCAGCCGCGGGTCGGGCGCGAAGGCGCGCGCCAGCGCGACGCGCTGCTGTTCGCCGCCGGAGAGATGCTTGGGATAATGGCGCAGGCGGCTGCCCAGGCCCACGCGCTCGAGCCATTGCCGTGCCGTGGCCGCGGCATCGCGGGCGCCGGCGAGCTCGAGCGGGAGCATGACGTTCTCGAGCGCGGTCAGCGCCGGCAGCAGCTGGAAGGCCTGGAACACGAAACCGATCGCCTCGCCGCGCAGCGCCGCGCGGTCGTCCTCGCCGAGCGCGAACAGATCCCGACCAAGGATACGCACGCCGCCGCTGCTCGGAACATCCAGCCCGGCGAGCAATCCCAGCAGGGTCGATTTGCCCGAGCCGGAGGCGCCGACGATCGCGACCGACTCGCCGGCCGCGACGTCGAACGTTACATCCTGCAGAATCTTGAGCGTGCCCTGGCCGTCGGCCAGCTCGACGCTCTTCGACAGGCCCGAGACCTGCATCACCGGAACGGAGAACTCAATGCCGCTGCGATCCATCGTGACCTTCTTGTTTGCAGTCCTGTTGTCGGGTGCCGCCCAGGCGGCAACGATACTCGTGTGGGGCGACAGCCTGTCCGCCGGCTATGGCCTGCGGCCGAAGGAAGACTGGCCCACCTTGCTGCAGACGCGACTTGCACGCGAAGGGTTCCGCCATACCGTGATCAACGCCTCCGTAAGCGGCGAAACCACGGCCGGAGGCCGCACTCGCCTGAGCGCGGCCCTCGACCGCCACAAGCCCGACCTCCTCATCCTGGAGCTCGGCGCCAACGACGGCCTGCGCGGCCTGCAGCCCGCGCTGATGGGCGAAAACCTCAGCGCGATGATCCAGGCGGCGCGCGGCAAGGGCGCCAAGGTGCTGCTCGTGGGCATTCAGCTGCCGCCCAACTACGGCCCCGCCTACACGCGGCGCTTCCACCAGACCTTCACCGAGGTCGCGCGCGCCGAAAAGGTGCCACTTGTCCCCTTCCTGCTCGACGGCTTCGCCGACAAACCGGAATTGTTTCAGCCCGACGGTATCCATCCGACCGCCGAAGCCCAGCCCTTGATCCTCGAAACGGTGTGGAAGGGGCTGAGGACGCTGCTCAAGGGCTGAAGCAGCCTGCCGGGCCGGTCCGCAACCGGCCCGCATCGCGCTCATCCGACGCGCAGCACCGCTTCGCCTGCGACCATGTGTCCGATGACGTGCCCTTCGCTGCCCTGCTCCGCGCGGATCGCCGCCAGCACCGCTTCGACGCCGGACTCGGCGCAGGCGATCAGCAGGCCGCCGCTGGTCTGCGGGTCGGTGATGAGCTTGCGCTGCCACTCCGGCGCATCGGCAGCCATCGCCACGTCGTCGCCGTAGCTCGCCCAGTTGCGCGTCGAGGCCCCGGTGGCGATGCCGTCGCGCACGAGCTTCTCGGCGGCGGCGATCTTCGGCAGCGCATCGAAGTTCACGGTCGCGCCGAGCTTCGAGCCGCGGCAGATCTCGAGCAGGTGGCCGGCCAGCCCGAAGCCGGTGACGTCGGTCACCGCATGCACGCCGTCCATGCCGGCGAGGCGTGCGCCGACGCGATTGAGCAGCGTCGTCCAGCGCAGCATCTCGGTGTAGTCCGCATCCGTCAGCAGCCCCTTCTTGAGCCCCGCGGAGAGGATGCCGATGCCCAGCGGCTTGGTCAGGATCAGCACGTCGCCCGCCTGCGCGCCGGCGTTCTTCTTGACCTGCGCCGGATCGACGACGCCCAGCCCGACGAGGCCGTAGATCGGCTCCAGCACGTCGATGGAATGGCCGCCGGCGATCGGGATGCCGGCGTCGCGGCACACCGCGGCGCCGCCCTCCAAAATGCGGCCGATGACCTCGGGCGGCAGCTTGTCGAGCGGCATGCCCACGATGGCCAGCGCCATGATGGGACGCCCGCCCATCGCGTACACGTCCGACAGCGCATTGGTCGCGGCGATGCGGCCGAAATCGTAGGGGTCGTCGACGATGGGGGTGAAGAAGTCGGTCGTCGCCACGATGGCCTGCCGCTCGTTCAGCTGGTACACCGCCGCATCGTCGGCGGTTTCGGTGCCGACGAGGAGCTCGGGCGGGACGATGCCGGCCGGCGCATGCGCGAGGAGCTTCGACAGCACGGCGGGCGCTATTTTGCAGCCGCATCCGCCGCCGTGGGAGAATTGCGTGAGTTTGATCTGATCCATGGATTCCGAAGGGGAAAGACGGCCGCCCGGCGAGCACCGGCGCGCCGCGACAAGGCATGAAAAAAGGCATCGCGACCGTAGCACAGCTGGACACCTTTGACGAGTTCATCGACGCCCGCAGCCCCGCGGAATTCGAGGAAGACCGCATCCCCGGCGCGATCAGTTGCCCGGTGCTGGACAACGAGCAGCGCGCCATCGTCGGGACGATCTACAAGCAGCAATCGGCCTTCGAGGCGCGCCGCATCGGCGCCGCGATGGTCGCCGAGAACATCGCCCGCCACCTGCGCGAGCGCTTCCAGGACAAACCCAAGGACTGGCGCCCGCTCGTCTACTGTTGGCGCGGCGGCCAGCGCAGCGGCTCCTTCGTGAGCTGGCTGCGGCTCATCGGCTGGGACGCGTGCCAGCTCGAAGGCGGCTACAAGACCTGGCGCCGCATGGTCGTCACCGAACTGGAGACCCTGCCGCAGCGCTTCGACCTGCGCGTGATCTGCGGCGCAACCGGCAGTGGCAAAACGCGCGTACTCGAACAGCTCGCGGCACTCGGCGCGCAGGTGCTCGATCTCGAGGACCTCGCCGCGCACAAGGGATCGGTGCTGGGCGCCCTGCCCGACCGTCCGCAGCCGACGCAGAAATCCTTCGAAACCCGCCTGTATGAAAAGCTGCACGGCTTCGACCCCGTCCGCCCCGTCTTCGTCGAGGCGGAAAGCCGCAAGATCGGCCGCATCCACCTCCCCGAGGGCCTCATCGCGCACATGCGGGCGAGCCCCTGCGTGGCGATCGAGGCGGCCCGCGACGCGCGCATCGAGTTCCTGGTACGCGACTACGCCTATCTCGGCGACGACGTGCCCGACCTGCAGAGCCGCATCGATTTCCTGCGCGGCCTGCAGAGCAACGAGATCCTCGACCGCTGGAAGGATCTCGCCCGCCAGCACGACCTGCCCACGCTGTACGCGGAGTTCATCGACCTGCATTACGACCCGCTCTACCGGCGCTCGCAGAACCGCAATTTCGCGCGCTTCCCGGATGCCCCGAGCTTCGCCTGCGACGATCTCAGCCCCGCCGGCATCCGCGAGCTGGCGCAGAGGATCTTCGCGGCACAGGCCTGAGCGCCCTCACACGCTAGCGACCGTGAGCCCGAACTTGTCGATGCGGTAGCGCAAGGTATCGCGGCTGATGCCGAGCACGCGGGCTGCGCGCGACACGTTCCAACCGGTCTGGCGCAAGGCGTCGAGCAGGGCCCGGCGCTCCATGTCCTCGAGCGTCTGCGGCGCGGAAGGCGCGACCGGCGCTGCGGGCGCAGGCTCCGGGACGCCATGCGGCAGGGGCGGCACCGTGACCGCGGTCGACAGCGACAGCTGCGGCGCGTCGATCGTCGGCCCGGTGGCCAGCAGCACGGCCTGTTCGAGCACGTTGCGCAGCTCGCGCACGTTGCCCGGCCAGCTGTGCGCGAGCAGCACTGCGTCGGCCTCGCGCGTCAGCGCGGGCGGGCTCTTGCCGTAGCGTGCGGCGTGCAGCGCGATGAAATGCCGTGCCAGCGACAGGATGTCCGCTCCCCGCTCGCGCAGCGGCGGCAGGCTCAACTGGAACACGCACAGGCGGAAGTAGAGGTCGGCGCGGAAGCTGCCTTCACGCACCAGGGTCTCCATCGGCCGATGCGTGGCGGCGACGATGCGCACGTTGACATGCTGGTCGCGCAGGCTGCCGATGCGCCGCACCGTCTTTTCTTCCAGCAGTTTCAGCAGCTTGGCCTGCAGCGACAGATCCATGTCGCCGATCTCGTCGAGGAACAGGGTTCCGCCCTCCGCCGTCTCGACGAGGCCCAGCTTGCGCTCGCGCGCATCCGTAAATGCGCCGCGCTCGTAACCGAACAGTTCGGACTCGAGCAATTGTGCGGGAATCGACGCGCAATTGAGCTCGACGAAAGGCTTGTCGCGCCGCGGCCCGTTGAAGTGCAGCGCCCGCGCGACCAGCTCCTTGCCCGTCCCCGTTTCGCCGAGTACCAGCACCGCCGGCGCATCGGTGTCCTGCAACTGCGATTCCGCGTCGAGCAACTGGCGCAGCGTGTTCTTCAGCGCCACCATGGGCGGCGAGTCGCCGAACAGGCTGGCCAGGTCGGTCGAGTCGGCCTCGCGGCGATGGTAATAATCCAGCGCACTGTCACGCTGTTTCTCGTCGAAAGCCTTGTCGATCAACAGCTTGAGCTTGCCCAGCGCGACCGGCTTGGTCAGGAAGTCGCGCGCGCCGGACTTCATCGCCTCGACCGCGAGTTCGACCGTGCCGTGACCGGTGATCATGATCACCGGGATGCCGGAATCGAAGGCGCGCACGCGCGTCAGTGCCTCCAGGCCGTTGAGGCCCGGAAGGTTGAAGTCGAGGATCACCGCATCGGGCTTGAACACGTCGAGCAGCGCCAGCCCGTCTTCCGCGCTGCCGGCGACACGCACGTCGTAGCCGCTGCGCTCGAGGTAGATGCGGATGTTCTTGCCGAGGACCGCCTCGTCCTCGATCACCAGAATCGCGCGCCCCATAGTCCTTCTCCTGCCTCTCTGCCGCCTGATCGAACCGGTCGGTCATGCACACGTCAGCGTCAGATGCACCGCGGTACCGCAGCCGGGCGCGCTGTCGATGTCCATCGTGCCGCCATAGCGCTCGATGATCCGCCGGGCGAGCGCCAGGCCGACACCCAAGCCCTGCGTCTTGGTCGTGTAGAACGGTTTGCCCACCCGCTGCAACTGCTCCGAGGTCATGCCGGGACCGCTGTCGCGCACAGTAAGCACCACCTGGCGTCCGCCGCGCACGCTCTCGCAGCCGATCTCCAGGCGCCCGTCGGCCTGGATCGCCTCGATGGCGTTCGCCACCAGGCTGTGCAGGACCTGCGCCAGCAGCAGCGCATCGCCACGCACCGCACACATCTGGGGAGGCACCTGCAGCGACGCGGTGATGTGCCGCCGGTGCAGCTCGCGCCCGAACTCGTCGACACAGCGCGCCACAATCGGCGCGAGCGACACCGCGCCGGCCTTCTCGTCCAGCGGGCGCGAGTACGAGAGCAGCTCGCGCACCCAGGCTTCGAGCCGGTCGGATTCGGAGATGATGTCGCCCGCCGCCTCGCGCCCCGTCTTCTCGTCGGTGACCAGGATCAGCTCGGCGGAGCTGCGGATCGACGCGAGCGGATTGCGTATGCCGTGGGCGACCGCGGAACTCATTTCCCCGACCACGGCCAGCGTCTCGGCATCGACCAGGCGGCGCTGCTGCTCGGAAATCAACAGGTCCGCCCGCCGCACCATGCCGAACAGGGCGGCATACAGGAAAAGCCCGGCCAGCGCGGCGCCGACAGCGATGTTGCGGTTGAGCTGCTGCAGGGCGTTGAACAGCGCGACGGGATTCTTGTAGAACTCGATCGCACCCAACACCCTGCCGTCCGTGTCCCGCACCGGCAGGTAGATCTCGACGAAGAAGTTGGCCGCACGTGCCAGATGCATGTGCTCAGCCTTTTCCTTGACCTCGTGGCGCTTGCCATGTGCGACGAGCCTCCCCGCGAGGGCTTCGTCGAGCTCCTCGTTGGCGCCGAACTGTTGTCCGATCATCTCCATCTCGCTCGACCACAATATTCGGCGCGACGTATCGTAGAGATTCGCCCTCAGCACCCCTGGCATCAGCGCGAGATGGGAAAACGCCCCGCCCGGCTCGTCCGTGCTGACCGGTTCGCGCTCGACGAGGAGCCTGCGCACGGACTGCTCGGTCATGACCAGATTTTCGACCATTTCCATGGTCAGCTGGCCTTCCTGCCGCACCATGCGCTCGGTCACGAAATCCGAGATCAGGTAGCCCGCAATCGCCGAGATCGACGCGATCGACAGCAGCCCGATCAGCGCAAACCAGCGACTCAGGTTGAACGGCCGCAACTGTGCGGGCGTCGCACGTCTTTCGCGTCTGGTTCCGGTCATCGCACCATCCCCTCCACCCGCATTCACGCCCGCGGACAATTCGCGCCCCCATGCATCGCCCGTCGAAGCGGGAACGACACATGCGCATGTTAGACGCATGGCGAGGAAATCGGCACTCATTGCGCGGCCCTCCCTTCAGGTTCCGCAGAGGACTTGCTCAGCGACGCCGCGGCCGGCGCCGCGTTCTCCGCAAGCCCGAACAGGTGGCCGAACACCCGTTGCCCCAGGTCGCCGCGGCGCATGCTGCGCCGGAAGGAATGCGGCGAGCGCGGCAGCAGCTCGAAACGCACCGGCGCCGCAAGCCCCAGTTCGACCGCCCTGGCGTTGACCGCGTCCACCCAGCGCAGCCCGCGCTCCATCCGCGACAATCCCTGCTCGAGCATCACGCGCTCGGTCTTGCGCATCGCCGAGCCCTCATGCACGTCGCGCTCGCCCACCAGCACCCATCCCGGCACTGCAAGGAACCGGCCCAGTTCGAAGCCGCCCATCTGCAGGCGCCGGCTGTATCGCAACCCGTAGGGATAGCGTCGCTGCGCGTCGGGAAAGGTATACCAGCCGGCCGAGCCGACCACGTAGCCGGCCACCCGGTCCGGATGGGCCATCGCGTAACGATGCACGAACTGGCCGCCCCCCGAGAAACCGAAGAGGTGCAGTCGCTCGCCACTGGCGCCGGTCGTACGCGCCACTTCGGCAACCATCGCCTCCAGGACCGCGATCGGACTCTCGCCACGCTCGTTCGTGGTCAGGCGCTGGTAGCGCGGAAATCGTCCGTGCTCGTACAGCGGCGCCACCAGCACGACGCCCGCGCGCTCCGCGTACGGGGCGAACATGCTCACCTGCTCCCAAGCGTTGCGCGAGATGCCATGCACGGTCACGAGCACGGGCGCGCCCGCACCGCCGCGCGACGGCATGTACGTGACGTATTGCAGGCTCCCGTCGGATTCGAGAGCGCGCTGCTCGATCCGCCCCGCCAGCGGAGCACCCATCCTTGCCGCGCTCGCATGGCTGCCCTCGATTGCGGGCCTCCCGTCCCGCCGACCGGCCAGGGACGCGGCCGGGGAGACGCGCGCCCGCTCGCAAGGCGCAAGGACCGGCATCGCAGGCGGATCGTTCGGGGGCGCAATCGCGGACGAGATCATGTGCTCACCCTGCCGCGTTGGCTTCACGCTGGAACAGGCGCCGCGTTCGGCTCACCCGGCGCATCAGCTCTTCCGGCGTGCCGGATTCGAGCAATCGCCCGGCCTCGACGTACCACACGAGGTCAGCCTGGATCATCCGCGCATAGCTGTGCGTCACCATCAGCGCGGTCCCCTCGAAACTGTCGAGAATCCGCCCCAGACCGCGCGCCGAGGCCGGATCGAGGTTTGCGTCGGCCTCGTCCAGCAGCAGCACGGACGGATTTCCGAGCAGCGCCCGCGCCCAGGCGATGCGCTGACGCTGGCCATATGACAGATTCACCCCTGCGTCCGCGACGCGCGTGCGCGCGCCGTCCGGCAAATCCGCCAGCAGTTCGTCGATGCCGCACAGGCCGGCAACGCGGGCGACTTCGGCATCCGGCGCGTCGGGCCAGCGATAGCGCAGATTTCGCTCGATCGAACCGCGCAGCAGCGGCAGGTCGGGCATCACGACGCCGAACGCACGGCGCAGTTCGGACAGCCGATAGTGTCCGATCGGCGCCCCGGCGATGCGAACCTCCCCGCTGTCCGGTTCGAGCAGGCGGGCCGCCATGCCGAGGACGGTCGACTTGCCCGCCCCGCTCGGTCCGACGATCGCGACCATCGCCCCCGCGGGAGCGCGGGCGCTGAAGTTTCGCAATGCGGTCCCGCTCGACACGTCGCAGAACTCGATATCGACCGCCCCGCCGCACGCCACGAGCGGCCGCGGAGAGGCATGGCCATTGTCCTGCAGCGATGTCGCGAAGCGAGGCGCAGCAAGGAAGGCGGCGAGCTTCTCCATCGACACGCGCGCCGAGCGCCAGTAGCCCAGGGCCTGGCCGAAATCGCGGAACGCCGGCGAGATCAGGCCGACCGCGGTGATCGCGCCCACGACCTGCGAAGTCTTCAGCTCACCCGTCGCCACCTCGATCGCCCCCGCGAGGAGCACCCCGGCGGTCGCGAAGGACGAGCTGAATTCAGCAGCCGATTTCAGCAGCGCCATGCCGCGCGTCTGCGCGACCATGGCGTCGGCGAGACCCGCCCCCTGCCGCTCGATCAGGGCGCGCTCGCGCTCGACCTGATCGAACACCTGCACCACGGCGATACCGCCGATCTTGTCATTCACGTTCGCCGCGAGGCGCGCCTGCCGCCGCCGCGCCTCGCGCACGGCGGGATCGACGCGCTCGCTGAGGAGCGCCAGCGTGACCGCCGCGCCGATGAAACCCGCGCTCGCGGCGAAGGCCATGACACCATTGACCAAGGCCAGCACGGACAAGGCCACGCTCGCGCTCAACACGCCGACCGCAATTTTCGGCATACCAAGGCTGATCCAGCGCCGGACCCCTTTTACATCGCCGACGAAACGCAGGATCGTGGCGCCGCGGCTGCGCGCCTGCATTCGCCGCGGCGACTGCCCGGCCATGCTGTCGTACAGTGCGAGCCGCAGTTCCGAAGCGTAATCCTGCCCCAGACGCTCGGCCTGCACCCGCTCCATCACGCGCAGGGCGGCGAGCACTGCGCCCGCGCCCAACAGCCCGCCAATCAGCGCGAGTGCCAGCCCCGAGCCCCCGGTGCGCTGATCGATCACGACGTCGAAGAAACGATGCGTCAACCACGCGCAGGCCAGCGCCGCGACCGCCTGTGCGATGCCGTTGAGGGCCAGCCCCGCCAGCATCGCGCGTCGCGCCCCGGCCCACATGCGTGGCACGGCCGACGCTGCGCCCGGCATCACATCGCTCCCACTGCGAGGCTTTCCGCAGGCCGAAACCCGATGAAGTCGAGGATGCCGGGACTGCGCAGCGCATCGAGATCGAGCACTTCGAGCCCGGTCGCATGCGCGGCCTCGCGCATCGCCAGCGGCGAAGCCGTCAGCAGGCCGCTTGCGGCGACCACGGGCAAGCCCATCGCGCGCAAGGATTGCACGCCGCCGGCCGAACCCATTGCATCGCCGGCCGCAAAGACCACCGCGTCGACCGCCCGTGCAAATGCCTGCGACTTCAGCAGCTGCGCCGTCTCGCGCTGGTACAGGCCGTCCGCGACTTCGAACACCACCACGTCGACGCCGCTGGCATACAGGACGTCCAGCAACGTGCCCATCACCCGTTCCACCTCCCGCGGCTCGGCGAGGTAGGTGGACGGCAGCCCGGCATCCGTGAAATCCAGCACCGACTGCGCGCCCGCATCGACCATCATCCAGACGTCGCAACCGGCCCCCGTGCCCGTCACCTTCGCCGCCCCGACGCGCAGTCCGGCACTCGCAAAACCGCGGATCAGGTTCGATGCCGTCTCGGTCTTGCCGGCGTTCATCGAGGTTCCCACCACGGCGACCGTGAAGGCCCGGCGTCCGTCGGTACGCGGCGCTTCGAGCGCGAAGTCGGCGAGATTGAGCGGCCGGCCGCTGCGGTCGCCCAGCAACCCCAGCGGCTGCACCACCGTCGCACCGCGCATCTTGTCGTGACGCGTGATCACGCGCGCTGCCACGCCGCCACCGGCGACCATGTGGCAGGGGCCGAGGTCGGACGGCACCTCCGCCTCGAACTGGTCGGGCGCGTAGCGGTTGCCGTAGGCCAGGACGATCTCGTCGCCCTGGTACAGGCGCGCCCGCCGTCCGCAGGCGAGCTCCAGGTGGCGGTGCTGCCCGAGCTTGTCGACACGTGCAAGGATCAGGTCGCCGACGCGCGGTACGCGCGGGCCGCCGAGCAGGGTCACGAACGCCGACGTCGGGACGCGGCGGGTCGCATAAGGCGTCTTCAGTCCGGCGACACGGTTGGCATTGAGCAGGGTGACGTTGGGGGTAGTCATTTTCGGCCTCCGGGGCGGTTGGCTGCTTATCCCCGGACTCGAGTGCCGGGTTCGCTACTGCCTATGCACGCGCCGTGCCACCATGGAAAAATTTCCCACCCTCAATGACCACGCCCCTTCGCCGCCGATTCGGCCATTTCGCGGCCTAAAGGGAAAAGCCCCACATGGGGCATATCCCCCATTTCCTGCAACAAGTTCGGGGGATGCTACCCACGCACTCCCTCACTCCGACGCAGGCGGCAGCGCGACCGCATCTGCCGGCCGCCTGACCGCACACACGCGCTGCACGACCGCCGCCTTCGGCCGCTCCACGACGCCCTGTTCGAACGCCAGCACCGTGAACCCCGTCCCCAGGCACTCGAGCAGCTCGCCCGGCCGCAGCAGGAACTCGGGACTCGACGGGCGCCCGAAGCGCTCGTTGCCCAGCATGAACGTCTCGTAGATCAGCACGCCCCCCGGCGCCACGCAGGCGAGCAGATCGGGAAAGCGCGGACGGAACAGGTAGTTCGTGACGACCACCGCGTCGAAAACCTCATCGACCAGCGGCCACGGGCCATCCTCGAGATCCTCGCAGCGCGGCTCGATGCGCGGCACTCCCTCCAGCGTCGCGAGGGCCTCGGCGTTGCGGTCCACCGCCACGACGCGAAAGCCGCGTGCCGCAAACAGGCGCGCATGACGTCCGCCGCCGCAGGCGTAATCGAGCACCGTGCCACCCGGCGCCACCAGCGGCAGGAAGCGCCGCACCCACGCCGAAGTCTCCGTCGGCTGCGGGTGCCCGGGCGCGATCGCCTCGCTCATCGATCGATGCCCGCCACGCAGATCGACTTGATCTCGAGATAATCCTCGATGCCGTATACCGACCCCTCGCGCCCGAGCCCGGACTGCTTGATGCCGCCGAAGGGCGACACCTCATTCGACATCAGTCCGGTATTGACGCCGACCATGCCGTACTCGAGTTCCTCCGAGACGCGGAAGATGCGCCCGACGTCGCGCGAGTAGAAATATGCCGCGAGCCCATACTCGGTGTCGTTGGCCATGCGGATCGCCTCCTCCTCGGTGTCGAAGCGGAACAGCGGCGCCACGGGACCGAAGGTTTCCTCGCGCGCGACGCGCATCGCCGGCGTCACGTCGGCCAGCACCGTGGGCTCGAAGAAGGATCCGCCCAGCGCATGGCGCCGCCCGCCGGTCATTACCCGCGCGCCCTTCCCGACCGCGTCCGCAATGTGGCTCTCGACCTTGGCGACGGCCGCGTCGTCGATCAGCGGTCCGACATTCACCCCGTCCGCGGTTCCCGGGCCGACCCGTAGCGCCTTCACCGCCTCCGCGAGGCGCTCGGCAAAGCGGTCGTAGACACCCGACTGGATCAGCAGGCGGTTGGCACACACGCAGGTCTGGCCGGCGTTACGGTATTTCGACCCGATCGCGCCCTCCACCGCGGCATCCAGGTCCGCGTCGTCGAAGACGATGAAGGGCGCGTTGCCGCCGAGTTCCAGCGACAGCTTCTTCAGCGTCGGCGCGCACTGCCCCATCAGCAAGCGGCCCACCTCGGTGGAACCGGTGAAGGACAGCTTGCGCACGACGGGGCTGGACGTGAGCTCGCCGCCGATCGCCACCGCATCGCCGGTGACGACGTTGAACACCCCCTTCGGGAAACCCGCCTTCTCGGCCAGCGCCATCAGCGCCAGCGCCGTCAGCGGCGTCTGCTCGGCGGGCTTCACGATCACCGTACAGCCAGCGGCAAACGCCGGCGCGACCTTGCGCGTGATCATCGCCGCGGGGAAATTCCACGGCGTGATCGCCGCGCACACCCCCACCGGCTGGCGGATTACCAGCAGGCGGCGGTCCTGGCCCACGGTCGGAATCACGTCGCCCATGGTGCGCTTCGCCTCCTCGGCGAACCACTCGACGAAGGACGCCGCATACGTCACCTCGCCCTTCGCCTCCGCCAGCGGCTTGCCCTGCTCCGCGGTCATGATCGCAGCCAGTTCGTCGGCGGCGTCCACGATCAACGCGAACCAGCGTCGCAGCAGCGCCGCGCGCTCCTTAGCCAGCGTGCGTCGCCACGCAGGCAGAGCCGCATTCGCCGCGGCGATGGCGCGCGCCGTCTCGGCGGCGCCCATGTCGGGAACCTGTGCGATCGTTTCACCGGTTGCCGGATCGCGCACGGCGAAGGTCGCGCCCGAATCGGCATCCGACCAGCAGCCATCCATATAGGCCTGGCGGCGGAAATTGGGGTAGTCGGCGATATCTTTCATCATGAAAAGTGTGTCCGTGTAACCCGAAAAGCCCTGAGGAACGTTGATTCTAGTCGCGCAGCCGCGCGTGCGCACGGGCGGGCCTCGCTGCACGCTGCCAGCGCTCCGCCGGCCCTGCGGTTCGTACTGATCCGATATCGTTAGCGTTTATGTCACAATAAGAATTGTGCACTGCGGTAAACTTGAGTTTCACGTACGGTGAACCAGACTGCATCACCACGGACACGATTCACACGGCATGACCGGCGATGTGCCGCAACAAGCCGACGGCCATTGGCGAACCTGGATCCAGGCAAATGACAATGAAAGAAAAGCACTACCTCAGCCCGCTGCTCGAACCGAAATCGGTCGGGGTCATCGGTGCCAGCGAGCGCGAAAACTCGATCGGCCACGTGGTCGTGCGCAACATGCTCGACGCCGGCTTCCGCGGGCGCCTGTTCGCGGTCAACCCCAGGCACGAATCCGTGCTCGGTGTGCCGTGCCACAAATCGGTCGAGGACGTACCGCACCGCCTCGACCTGGCCGTCATCGCCGTGCCGGCAGAGAAGGTCCTCACCGTCGTCGAAAGCTGCGGCCGCGCCGGGGTCAAGGCGATCATCATCCTGTCCGCCGGCTTTTCCGAAAGCGGCCCGCGCGGCGCCACCCTCGAGCGCCACGTCGTCGAGGCCGCACGCCGCTACCGCATCCGCCTGCTGGGCCCCAACTGCCTCGGCATCATGCGCCCGGAACTCGGCCTGAACGCCACCTTCGCGCATGTCAGCGCACTGAAGGGCACGATCGGCCTGATCTCGCAGTCCGGGGCGCTGGTCACCTCCATCCTCGACTGGGCCAAGCCGAACAACATCGGCTTCTCCACCGTCGTCTCGCTCGGCTCGTCGAGCGACATCGACTTCGGCGAAATCCTGGAATTCATGATCTCGGACCCACGCACCGAGAGCATCATCATGTACGTCGAAGGCATTCGCGATGCGCGCCGCTTCATGAGTGCGCTGCGCGGCGCCGCGCGCGTCAAGCCCGTACTGCTGATCAAGGTCGGCCGCCATCCGCAGGGCGCCCGTGCAATCCGGTCGCACTCGGGCTCGGTGAGCGGCGACGACACGGTGTTCGACGCCGCCCTGCGCCGCGCCGGGGTGATCCGCCTGTACAACATGGGCCAGCTCTTCGCCGCCGCGAACGCGCTGTTCTCGCACTTCCGCCCGCGCGGCAACCGTCTCGCGATCATCACCAACGGCGGCGGACCGGGCGTCATGGCGGTCGACCGCGCTGCCGACCTCGGAATCCCGCTCTCGGAATTCTCCGACGGGACGATGGAAAAGCTCAATACGATCCTGCCCAACGGCTGGTCGCGGGCCAATCCCATCGACATGCTCGGCGATGCCGACGTTGAGCGCTACACGAAGACGCTGCAGGCGGTCCTCGAAGGCCCGAACGTCGACGGCGTGCTCGTCATGCTCACGCCGCAGGCAACCACCGATCCCACCGCCGTTGCCCAAGCCATCGTCGAGGTGGAAAAGACCGCGGACAAGCCGGTCGTCACCTGTTGGATGGGCGACGACCTCGTGCGCGACGGCCGCAAGGCCTTTGAAGTCGCGGGGATTCCGACCTTCCGCACGCCCGAACCGGCCGTCGAACTTTTCAGCCACCTGTCCGCGTACTACCGCAACCAGAAGCTGCTGATGCAGACGCCGGCCTCGCTGTCGCATCTGAAGCCGCCGAGCATCGAAAGCGCCCGTCTAGTCATCGAGACCGCGCTGGCCGAGCGCCGCAAGGTGCTCAACGAGATGGAATCCAAAGCGCTGCTCGCGGCCTTCCGCATCCCCATCGCGCAGACCGTCGTGGCCCGCTCCGCGACCGAGGCGATGGTGCTGGCCGAAGAGATCGGCCTGCCCGTCGTCATGAAGATCGACTCGCCGTCGATCATCCACAAGGCCGACTCGGGCGGCGTGCGCCTGAACCTCGGCAGCCTCGCCGCGGTACGCACCGCCTACCAGGAAATCCTCGAGGACGTCCGCCGCAACAAGCCCGACGCCGCCATCAACGGCGTTGCGATCGAGCCGATGATCATGAAGCGCAACGGCCGCGAGCTGGTCGTCGGCGTGCGCCGCGATCCCGTCTTCGGCCCGGTGATCACCTTCGGCGAGGGCGGCAACCGCGTCGAAGCCAACAAGGACCTCGCGGTCGCGCTGCCACCGCTGAACAACTACCTCGTGCACGACCTCATCAAGTCGTCGCGCGTCGCCAGCCTGCTGGGCGAATTCCGCACCATGCCGCCCGTCGACATGGAGGCGCTGGAATTCGTGCTGCTGCGGGTGTCGGAAATGGTCTGCGAATTGCCGTGGATCACGACGCTGGAGATCAACCCCCTCATCGTCGACGAACACGGCGCCGTCGCCGTCGACGCACGCGTCACGGTCGAGAACATCTCGCCGTCGGTGGACCGCTATGCCCATATGGCGATCCACCCCTATCCGTCGCAGCTCACCAGCACCTGGACGCAGCCCGACGGCACCATCGTCACGATCCGCCCGATCAAGCCGGAGGACGCCGAGCTCGAAGTCGAGTTCGTGCGCACGCTCTCGTCGGAGTCGAAGTATTACCGCTTCATGAACACGATGCGCGAACTGCCGCCCGCGATGGTGGCGCGCCTCACGCAGATCGACTACGACCGCGAAATGGCATTCCTGGCGACGATCCCCGGCGAAGGCGGCGTAACCGAGGTCGAGGTCGGCGTGTGCCGCTATGCAGTCAATCCCGACGGCGAATCGTGCGAGTTCGCGGTCGTGGTCGCGGACGACTGGCAGCACCGCGGCCTCGCGCGCAAGCTCATGGGCGTGCTCATCGACACCGCGCGCAATAAGGGTCTGCTTTACATGAACGGCGTCTTCCTCGCCAGCAACGAGCGCATGCTCAAGTTCGTGCAGGGCCTCGGCTTCGTACTCTCGAGCGACCCCGAGGACAGCACCGTCAAGCTCGGCGTGCTCGCGCTGCAGGACTGAAGGCCAGCAATGCCAGCCACCATCGAAACCATCGACTTCAACGGCCAGCCGGCGCTCGCGCTCGCCACCCAGGCGGGCTCCCGCGCCGTCGTGTCGCTGTTCGGCGCCCAGATCCTGTCGTGGATCCCTGCCGGCAGCGAGGAACGCCTCTACCTCAGCCCCGCCGCCGTCTACGACGGCAGCACCCCAATCCGCGGCGGCATCCCGGTGTGCTTTCCGCAGTTCGCAGGACTCGGCAAGCTCCCGAAGCACGGCATCGTGCGCACCCGCCCCTGGGTCGTGGGCGAGCAACGCACCGGCGACGACTACGCACTCGTCACGCTGCGCTTCACCGAGACCGACGAGACCTGGGCGATCTGGCCGCAGAACTTCGTCGCCGAGCTGACTGTGGTCGTCGAGGGCGAGCGTCTCGACGTCGAACTCGAGGTCGAGAATACCGGCCACGCCCCCTTCGCCTTCACCGCGGCGCTGCACACCTACCTGCGCGTGCGCGAAGTCGAAAATGCGCGCCTCGAAGGCCTCTACGGCCACGAATACCGCGACTCGGCCGACCACAACCGCATCAGGCGCGACTCCGGTGACATGGTGGTCGTCGAGGATGAAACCGATCGCGTCTACCATGACGTGAAGCGGCCGCTCCTCCTGCGCGACAGCAACCGCAACCTCGGCATCAACGCGGAAGGCTTCCCCGACGTCGTCGTGTGGAACCCCTGGGAAGAGCGCTGCGCCGCGCTCGCCGACCTGCCCGCCAACGGCTTCCGCCACATGCTGTGCGTCGAGGCCGCCGCCGCGCGCCAGCGCATCGAGCTCGACGCCGGCGAAAGCTGGGCCGGGCGCCAGAGCCTGATCGCGCTCTGACGCGATACGCCCTGCAACCGGGCGGTGCTTGCACAGGCAAGCCCGCCTGTTGCACCATCGCCCCCCTCTCTCCAGACAAACGGCGCTGCCCGCGCACGCGCCCGCCAGAATCCATGCTTCCCCCGATCGAACATCGCATCGCCGCCGAACTCGCCGCCCAGCCCCGCCAGGTCGTCGCCGCCATCCAGCTCCTCGACGAAGGCGCCACCGTGCCCTTCATCGCCCGCTACCGCAAGGAAGTCACCGGCGGCCTCGACGACACCCAGCTGCGCAACCTCGAAGAACGCCTCGGCTACCTGCGCGAACTCGAGGATCGCCGCACCGCCGTGGTCGCGTCGATCACCGAACAGGGCAAGATGACCGACGCGCTGGCCGCCGAGATCGCCTCCGCCGAAACCAAGCAGCGCCTCGAAGACCTCTACCTGCCGTACAAGCAGAAGCGCCGCACCAAGGCGCAGATCGCCCGCGAGGCCGGCATCGAGCCGCTCGCGCTGGCCTTGCTGGACGACCCCACCCTGACCCCCGAGGCCGAAGCCGAACGCTATTTCAATGCGGATGCGGGCTTCGCCGACGTCAAGAGCGTGCTCGACGGCGCGCGCCAGATCCTCATCGAGCGCTTCGCCGAAGACGCCGAACTGCTCGGCACGCTGCGCACCTGGCTGCAGGAGAACGGCCAGGTCAGCTCGACGGTGATCGAAGGCAAGGAAACGGAGGGCGCGAAGTTCCGCGACTGGTTCGACTTCCGCGAGCCCGTCGCCACCATGCCCTCGCACCGTGCGCTGGCGCTGCTGCGCGGCCGCAACGAAGGCATGCTGCGCCTCGCCCTCACTGTCGACCAGCCCGACCCGGACGCACCGCATCCCTGCGAAGGCCGTATCGCCGCACGCTTCGGCATCCGCGACCAGGGCCGCCCGGCCGACCGCTGGCTGCGCGACAGCGTGCGCTGGGCGTGGAACGTGAAGATCTCCCTGCACCTCGAGCTCGAACTGATGAACGAGCTGCGCGAGCGGGCCGAAGAGGAAGCGATCCGCGTGTTCGCACGCAACCTCAAGGATCTGCTGCTCGCCGCCCCGGCCGGCGCGCGTTGCACGATGGGCCTCGACCCCGGCATCCGCACCGGCGTCAAGGTCGCGGTCATCGACCGAACCGGCAAACTCGTCGATACCGCGACGATCTACCCCTTCGAGCCGCGTCGCGACCGCGAAGGCTCGCTCGCGACGCTGGCCGCCCTGGCGAAGAAACACGCGGTAGACCTGGTTGCCATCGGCAACGGCACCGCCTCGCGCGAAACCGACAGGCTTGTCGCGGACCTGATGGAAGCGCTGCCGCAACTACGCCTGACGCGGGTCACGGTATCCGAGGCCGGCGCGTCCGTGTATTCCGCCTCCGAACTCGCGGCACGCGAATTTCCGGATCTCGACGTGTCGCTGCGCGGCGCGGTGTCGATCGCCCGCCGCCTGCAGGACCCCCTCGCCGAACTCGTCAAGATCGACCCGAAGTCGATCGGCGTCGGCCAGTACCAGCACGACGTTAACCAGTCGCGCCTCGCGAAGAGCCTGGACGCGGTCGTCGAGGACTGCGTGAACGCCGTCGGCGTAGACGTGAACACCGCCTCGGCGGCGCTCCTCGCCCGCATCTCCGGCCTCAACGCCACGCTCGCCGGCAACATCGTCGAGCACCGCGACGCCAACGGCCCCTTCCCGAGCCGCGACGCACTGAAGAAGGTGCCGCGCCTCGGCCCCAAGACCTTCGAGCAGGCCGCCGGCTTCCTGCGCATCCCCAACGGCGACAATCCGCTCGACGCCTCCTCGGTGCACCCGGAAGCCTACCCGGTCGTCCAGCGCATCCTCGCCAAGGTGAGCAAGAACGTGCGCGAGCTGATGGGCAACGCGAGCTTCCTGAAGACGCTGCGCCCGGTCGAATTCACCGACGAGCGCTTCGGCCTTCCGACCGTGCAGGACATCCTCGCCGAACTCGAGAAGCCCGGCCGCGACCCGCGCCCGGAATTCCGCACCGCCTCGTTCCGCGACGGCGTCGAGACCCTCAAGGATCTCGCTCCGGGGATGATGCTCGAAGGCGTCGTGACCAACGTGACCAACTTCGGGGCCTTCGTCGATATCGGCGTGCATCAGGACGGCCTCGTGCATATCTCCGCGCTGTCCGAGCGCTTCGTGAAGGATCCGCACAGCGTCGTGAAGGCCGGCCAGGTCGTCAAGGTGAAGGTGCTGGAGGTCGACCTGCCGCGCAACCGCATCGCGCTGACGATGCGCATGAGCGACGAACCGAGCGCAACCCGCCCGGCCGGCGGAGCGCGCGACAACGCGCCACGTGGCCGCAGCGACGCGCCGCGCCAGGACCGCAACGCGCAGCGCAGCCCATCGCGCGGCAACGACCGGCCCGCCGCCGCCGGCGCGATGGCCGACGCGCTCGCGCGCGCGCTGCGCAAGTAAGCGCCGCCCCACCGAAAGCACGAACGATGAACACGACGATCTACGGCATCAAGAACTGCGATACGATGAAGAAGGCCTTCGCCTGGCTCGACGCGCGGGGCATCGCCTACACTTTCCACGATTACCGCAAGTCCGGCATCTCCCCCGATACGCTCGCGCGCTGGTGCGAGCGCCTCGGCTGGGAGGCACTGGTCAACACGCGCGGCACCACCTGGCGCAAGCTCGATCCCGCGCAGCAGGCCATCGCCTGCGCCGCGGACGCCATCGCACTGATGGCCGCGCACACCAGTGTCATCCGCCGGCCGGTAATCGAGACCGCATCGGGCGAGACCATCGCCGGATTCGACCCCGAACGCCTCGTGGCGCTGTTCGAAGGAGCCCGCCCATGAAGGACCACAAGAGCTACGTACGCCGTTTCCTGCTCGAAGACCTCGACATCCGGGGCGCCGTCGTGCGCCTGGACGACGTCTGGCAGGCGCTGCAGAAGGGCCGCGACTACCCGCGCAACGTCGGCACCCTGCTCGGCGAGATGAGCGCCGTGTCCGCGCTGATCTCCGCCAACCTCAAGCAGGCGGGCCGCCTCACCTTCCAGGTGCAGGGCCACGGCCCGGTGCGCCTGCTCGTCATCGACTGCGACGAGGCCCTGAACCTGCGCGGCTTCGCGGCCTTCGACGATCACGTTCCCGCCGGCGACCGCCTGTCGGAACTGGTCGGCGACGGCATCCTGCAGCTCACGCTGGACGTCGAGGGCATGGACCAGCCGTACCAGAGCCTCGTTCCGCTCGAAGGCAACAGCATCGCCGCGGTATTCGAGCACTACCTGCAGCAGTCCGAACAGCAGCCGGCCGGCCTGTGGCTCGCGTGCAGCAAGGACGCCGCCGCCGCGCTGTTCCTGCAGAAGCTGCCCGGCGCAGATGCGCGCGACGAGGACGGATGGTCGCGCGCGCACCAGTTCGCGCAGACCGTCACGCGCGAGGAGCTCCTCGCGCTCGATCCCGAGACCCTGCTCGGCCGCCTGTTCGCCGAGGAAACGGTGCGCCTGTATGACGCGCGCCCGGTGATCCACGACTTTCCGCCCGACCGCGACAAGATCATCGCGATGCTGCGCGCACTGGGCGAAAGCGAAGTCCGCAGCATCTACGCCGAGCACGGCGAACTGATCGTGCGCGACGACCTGTCGAACCACGAATACCGCTTCGAACCCGACGAGATCGACGCATTCTTCGAGTCCGGACCCGGCAGCACCGAGTCGCCCCCGACCCTGCACTGAGCCGCCCCGCAAGGCGCTGACGGCGCATGCCAGCATGCGCCGCGAGAGCCTTGCCCGATTCCCCTGTCGTCAGTAGACTTTGAAGCTTTTCGGCCTCTGCACCCATGTCCGCACCCAACGCCGTCCGTTCGATCGAGTTCCGCAACGCAACGCTCGGCGCCACCATCGCGGTCCTGCGCGAAACCGAACCGGCACGGCTCGCCGACGCCCTGCACCTGATGCTCGGCGGCATGCCCGATTTCTTCAACGGCGAAGCGGCCGTGCTGGATTTCTCCGGCGTCAGCGCGCATCCCGAACGCATCGACTGGGTCGGCCTCGCGAGCCTGTTCCGCCGCTACCGGCTGCAACCCGTCGGCGTGCGCTGCCTGCCCGAGACTCTCGCCGCGTCGGCGCGTCAGGCAGGCTTGGCGATCCTGGATGGCGCCGAACTGCGCGAGCGCCAGGGCGCCGCCGCCCCTGCCCCGCAGGCACGTCCGGAACCTGCGCCCGCCGCAACGCCCGCACCCGCTCCCGCCGCGGCGCCGGCTCCCGGCGGGAACACGCTCTACATCGACCGCCCGCTGCGCTCCGGCCAGCAGGTGTATGCCCGCGGCGGCGACCTCGTACTCCTCGCAGGCGTCAGCAACGGCTCCGAAGTCATCGCCGACGGCAGCATCCACTGCTACGGCCCGCTGCGCGGCCGCGCACTGGCCGGAGCCCACGGAAACACCGAGGCCCGCATCGTGACGACCAATTTCGGCCCCGAGCTGGTATCCATCGCGGGCATCTACCGCACCTTCGAACAGGGCATTCCCGCCTCGGTCGCGGGCCGGGCGGCACTCGTGCGGCTGACGGCCGGCGGCACCGAACAGAAACTTGACATCGAATCGCTGCAGCTCGGTTGAGCGCAGTGCAAACTTTCAGGAAGGACATACCGTGACTCGTGTCGTCGTCGTAACTTCAGGCAAGGGTGGCGTGGGCAAGACCACCACCAGCGCCGCCTTCTCCTCCGGCCTGGCCCTGCGGGGATTCAAGACGGCCGTCATCGACTTCGACGTCGGTCTGCGCAACCTCGACCTCATCATGGGCTGCGAGCGCCGCGTCGTGTATGACCTCATCAACGTCATCAACGGCGACGCCAAGCTCAACCAGGCGCTCATCAAGGACAGGCACTGCGACAACCTCTTCGTGCTGCCCGCATCGCAGACGCGCGACAAGGACGCACTGACCGAGGAAGGCGTCGAGAAGGTCATCCACGACCTCGAGCACATGGGCTTCGACTACATCGTGTGCGACTCCCCCGCCGGCATCGAACGCGGCGCGGTGCTCGCGCTGACCTTCGCCGACGAGGCGATCGTCACGACCAACCCGGAAGTCTCGTCGGTGCGCGACTCCGACCGCATCCTCGGCATCCTGCAGTCCAAGTCCCGTCGCGCCGCGGAAGGCAAGGAGCCGGTCAAGGAACACCTGCTCGTCACCCGTTACTCGCCCAAGCGCGTCGATGACGGCGAGATGCTGTCGTACAAGGACGTGCAGGAATTGCTGCGCGTGCCGCTGATCGGCGTGATCCCGGAATCCGAGTCCGTGCTGCAGGCCTCGAACCAGGGCACGCCCGCCATCCACCTGAAGGGCTCCGACGTTTCGGAGGCCTATACCGACGTGGTCGCGCGCTTCCTCGGCGAGACCCGCGAACTGCGCTACGTGAATTACGAGAAGCCGGGCCTCATCAAGCGCCTGTTCGGAGGCAAGTAAGATGTCCTTCCTTGCCCGCCTCTTCGGCGAAAAGAAGAAGACGGCGGAAATCGCCAAGAACCGCCTGTCGCTGCTGATCGCGCACGAGCGCAGCGGCGACGCGGCCAAGGCTGATTTCCTGCCCGCACTGCAGCGCGAGCTGATCGAGGTGATCTCGAAGTACGTCGCCGTCAATCCGGACGACATCAAGGTGCATCTCGACAAGCAGGACAACTACGAGGTCTTGGAAGTCAACATCGTCCTGCCCGAACAGGCACGCTGACCCCAAGTCCACGGCGTTCGCCGCGACTCACCGGGCACCGCGGGGCGCCCGGTGTTCATTCACTCAGCGTTCGGCGAGCAGCGCCTCGGCCGGCACGCCAACCCGCACATTCCCCCAGTGACGACCGCCGACCATGACCGGCATCGCCATGTCGCACAGGATTTCTCCCGTATCGCGCAGGAAGGTCTGCAGCAGCAGGGGGTCGGCGTTCTTCGCTGCGCGCAGCTCTGCGTGGCTAACGAACTTGCGACAGGTACGGTTGCCGACCAGATCCGAGTCCTTGTTGCCGGTGAGCGGCTTGGAGTACTTGAGATTGTGGGCTGACAGGTAACCGTCGGTGTTCACCGCCACGGCGTAGGTGCAGCCGGGAATCGAGGACAGGCAGTCCTCCAGCAGTTTCTGGCAGCGCCGCGTGTATTCGTCCCCCCACGACACCTTGAACTTCTGCGGAAAGGTATCCGGTACGGGTTGGTAGCGCTTGTCGAACACATCGACCCGGTTGTTCTTCATCTCCTCGAGTTGGGACTGCACTCGGTCACGGAAGGTCCTGGCCTGCTCAACGGCGTGATCGAACTCGCCTTTGCCAATCTTGAAGCGCGACACCAGCTCCTGTACCGATTCGGTCGCACGAGCGAGTTTCTGCGTGCATGCCTCCGACTCGTCCATCTGCGCGGCAACCGTGCCCGAAAGATCGTGAATCGCCGTCACGTTCTCATGCACTTGCGCATTGGTCGCCGACAGCTGCTCCATCGCGGTTGCGATCTGCAGTAGTTGCTCCCCGGTCGTCTCGAATTCGCCGACCATGAACTGGAACTGCGTCGCCGAGTGCGCGACCACCTCGCGCGCCTGCAGCACATCGACGTTGATGACCTCGTTTTCTGCGCGCGTGTTCATCACGCGGCCGATCATGCCGTCGATGTTGCCGGTGATCTCCACGGCCGCGGTATTCACGCGCTCAGCAAGCTTGCGCACCTCGTCCGCGACGACAGCGAAGCCGCGGCCCGCCTCGCCGGCACGCGCGGCCTCGATCGCAGCATTGAGCGCGAGAAGGTTGGTCTGATCTGCGATCTCGCGAATTAACGAGGCGATCTGCTTGACGCTCTCGGAACGCTTCGACAGATCATCGACGGTCGCATTGAAATGCATCACTTTTTCGCTCACCGCGTTGATCTTTTCCGAGATCTCGTGCATTTCGCCCAGCGAAGCGCGCGCAATCTCCAGATTCTTGGTCGTCGACGCCGAAATTTGCTGCGTGCTCGCCGATACGCTGTCGATGGCCGAGGTCGACTCGGTACTCGCGCTGAACACGACCTCGGTAAGCTGCCCCTGCCGGCGTGCGTTGTTCGCCGCCCCCTCCACGCGCGACTTCACGACTACGGCGTCGCGGGCGATGCTGACGCTCATCGTGCGTACGTCGCCGATGATCTGGCGCATCTTGTCGGCGAAATGGTTGTAGCTGACCGCGAGATCTCGCAGCTCGTCGTGCGTGACGAGCGGGAGGTTGCGCGAGAAATCGCCCTCGCCGCGCGCGATCTCGTTGAAGATGCCGGTGATGACGCGCACCGGTCGGACGATGAGGTGCCGGATAAAGAGGATCTGGCCGACGTTGATCGCGAGCGCCACGAACGTCAGCATCAGCATCAGGTACAGACCGCCCTCGAGGGAGCCTGCAACCTGTTGAGCGAGTTCCGGCGAAACCTTCCCCTCGACAAGCAGCGACTGGATCGCCGTCTTCTGGTTCAGGTAGATCCCGAGATACACCACGTCGATAAAGAACAGCAGCAGGAAGCTGCACAGCTTCTTCGTGAGCGAATTCCAGAAGGTCTTCTCGATTGTTTCGTACAGGCTTTCGGACGAGCCCATTTTTTCCTCTCCGTCATCGGATTTGTTCAAATATAACGCGACTATCGGCGGCGACCGGCCGACACTTTAGCGCCTTGGCAAAAATTCATGCTCTGCCCCGGCACATGGCGGCATACAGTCCGAATTTGCCGGGTACCTTCCGGCATGCCACAATTGCCCTTTTTCGCCGCAACCAGCCGATTCGATTCATGAGCGACCATAACAACAACCCCGCCACCGCGCCCGACGAGAACCACATCATCGCCGAGCGGCGTGAAAAACTGGCCGCGTGGCGCGCCACCGGCCGCGCCTTCCCGAACGATTTCTCGCGCGAAAACACCGCCGGCAAGCTCGACGAACTGTACGGCGACAAGGAACCCGAAGCGCTCGACGCCAACCCCGTCGAAGTGCGCGTCGCCGGCCGCGTGATGCTCAAGCGCGTCATGGGCAAGGCGAGCTTCATCACCATCCAGGACCTGTCCGGCCGCATCCAGCTCTACGTCACGCGCGATGCCGTCGGCGAAGAGGTCTATGCCGACTTCAAGCACTGGGACATCGGCGACATCGTCGGTGGGGTCGGCACCGTATTCAAGACGCGCACCGGCGAACTGTCGGTGAAGGTGTCGGAAGTGCGCCTGCTCACCAAGAGCCTGCGCCCCCTGCCCGACAAGTTCCACGGCCTCACCGACGTCGAGCAGAAGTATCGCCAGCGCTACGTCGACCTCATCATGAACGAGCAGACGCGCTTCACCTTCGTCGCGCGCAGCCGCATGGTGCAGTCGATCCGCAACTACATGGTCAACCACGGCTTCCTCGAAGTCGAAACGCCGATGATGCACCCCATCCCCGGCGGCGCGGCGGCCAAGCCCTTCACCACCCACCACAACGCGCTGGACATGGAACTGTTCCTGCGCATCGCGCCCGAGCTCTATCTCAAGCGCCTGGTAGTCGGCGGCTTCGAGAAGGTGTTCGAGGTCAACCGCAACTTCCGCAACGAAGGCCTGAGCCCGCGCCACAACCCCGAGTTCACGATGATGGAGTTCTATGAGGCGTATGCGGACTACCGCAGCCTGATGAACTTCACCGAAGGCCTGCTGCGCCAGGCGGCGCGCGAGGCGCTCGGCACCGAGGTGTTCGTGTACCAGGGCCGCGAGCTGGACCTGTCCAAGCCGTTCGCGCGCCTGACCATCGTCGAGGCGATCCGCAAGTACCACCCGGGCTACACCGTCGAGCAGCTCAACGACGCCGAGTGGATGCGCAACAAGCTCAAGGAACTCAAGGCCGAGGCGCGTGCCGGTGCCGGCCTCGGCACGCTGCAGCTGATGCTGTTCGAAGAGACCACCGAGGCCGAGATGTGGGAACCGACCTTCATCATCGACTACCCGGCCGAAGTGTCGCCGCTTGCACGCCGCAATGACGCGAACCCGGAGATCACCGAGCGCTTCGAGCTCTTCATCGTCGGCCGCGAGATCGCCAACGGCTTCTCCGAGCTGAACGACCCGGAAGACCAGGCGGCGCGCTTCCTCGAACAGGTCAAGGCGAAGGAAGCCGGCGACGAGGAGGCGATGTACTTCGACGCCGACTACATCCGCGCGCTCGAATTCGGCCTGCCCCCGACCGGCGGCTGCGGCATCGGCATCGACCGCCTCGTCATGCTGCTCACCGACAGCCCCAGCATCCGAGATGTGATCCTCTTCCCGCAGATGCGGATGGAGTAAACCGGACGCTGCAACGAATACAGGGCGCCGAAAGGCGCCCTGTGTCTTTCGAGGCCCCTTTTTTCGTCACCGTTCCGCTCGATGCCGATGCCCATCGACCCTGCCACCCTGAACTTCGCCCCGGACGGCACGCCCTGCTCGGTCGCCTTCGGCGACGTGTATCACTCGCGTGGCGGCGGGCTCGAACAGGCGCGGCATGTGTTCATCGGCGGCAACGGCCTGCCGGAGCGCTGGCAGGGGCGCGAGCGCTTCACGATCGTCGAGACCGGCTTCGGCCTCGGGCTCAACTTCCTCGCGACCTGGGCGGCGTGGCGTGAGGACGCGCGGCGCTGCGACCGGCTGCACTTCGTGTCGGTCGAGCGCCATCCCTTCCGTGCCGCGGATCTCGCCGCACTGCATGCCCGCTGGCCCGAACTCGCGCCGCTCGCGGCGGAGTTGCAGGCAAACTGGCCGGTGCTGACGCCGGGCATCCATCGCCTGCATCTCGACGGCGGCCGCGTCATCCTGACGCTGCTGTTTGGAGACGCGCCGGAACTGATCCCCGAACTGCAATGCTGCGCCGACGCCTACTACCTCGATGGATTCTCGCCAGAGAGGAATCCCGATCTGTGGTCAGCCGAACTGCTGCGCGGGCTGTCGCGCCTGGCCGCGCCGGGCGCGACCCTCGCGACCTGGTCGGTGGCGGGCGCGGTGCGGCGCACACTGGGCGAACTCGGTTTCCGCTGCGAGAGGGCTGCCGGCATCGGCGGCAAGCGCGCGATGCTGCGTGCCCGGTTCGGCAACGCCGGCGAAGTTGCCGCGGCGGACTCGCCCCGCCACGCGCTGGTGATCGGGGCCGGCCTCGCCGGCAGCAGCATCGCGAACCGCCTCGCGGAGCGCGGCTGGACGGTCGACGTCGTGGACGCGGCCGCGGAGCCTGCGCAAGGTGCATCGGGCAACCTCAGCGGCGTGCTGCGCCCGCTGCCCAGCCTCGACGACAACCGCCTCGCCCGCATCACCCGTGCCGGCGCCCTGTATGGCCTGCGCCATCTGCAGCGCCTCAGCGCCCGCGGCCTGCCGCTGCGTTGGGATGCGTGCGGCGTGCTGCACCTTGCGCGCGACCCGATGCACGAGGAAAAGCAGCGGCGCGTCGTCGAAGCGCAACGGGCACCCGAGGACTACCTGAGATTCGTCGACCGCGACGAAGCATCGCGCATCGCCGACTGGCCGCTGCCGCTGGGCGGGTGGTGGTTTTCCGGCGGCGGCTGGGTCAATCCGCCCAGCCTGTGCAGGGCGAACCTGGCCGCCTTCCCGGAGGCGATTCGCTGCCACTTCGGCCGCGGTGTCGCCGCGCTGGAATCCGGAGCCGGGGGCTGGCGCGCCCTCGACGCGAACGGCGACGTGATCGCCGCGGCGCCGGTCGCGATACTCGCGAACGGCGTCGGCATCCGCCCGTTTCCGCAGGCCGCCGCCCTGCCCGTGCGCAGCGCGCGCGGCCAGGTGAGCCACCTCCCGGCACAGGCGGACAGCGCGCCGCGCGTGGTCGTGTGCCGCCTCGGCTACGTCAGCCCCGCCATCGACGGTGTGCGCTGCGCAGGCGCGACCTTTTCGGTGGACGACGAGGATCCGTCGCTGCGCGTCACCGATCACCGCGAGAATCTCGCCAAGCTCGACTTCATCCTGCCGGGCTTCGCCGCCGGCTTCGACCCGGCCCGGCTCGACGGACGGGTCGGTTTCCGCCCCGCGTCGCCGGACCGCTTGCCGATGGTCGGCGCCGTTCCGTCGGTACGCCAAGCCGACCGTGCGAGCCCGCTCTCGTCCATCCCGCGGCACCCCGGCCTCTACGCCGTCGAAGGCTTCGGCGCGCGCGGACTCGTGTGGGCGGCGCTTGCCGCCGAACTGCTCGCGAGCGAACTCGCGGGCGATCCCCTGCCGCTGGAGCGTTCGCTGGTGGAGGCGCTCGATCCGGCACGCTACCTGATCCGCCCGCCGCGCCGCGCGATGTCGGAAGAGTAAGACAACTGCCGCATGTAACTTTACGTTACATCCTGGTACAGGGTTCCGGGTATAGGTCCGAAATACTCCCGCCGGTATGATCGACCGCTTCGAAATCTCGTGTAGACGCCGTTTTCGACCATGCCGTCAGAATGACGACGAAACGCGCCCCGCGGGTCGTGCCCCGCACGCAAGACGGTCCGTGGCGCACAGGCGCAGATTGTTCCCGATGTTGAAGATGATACGGTTGGGCCCGAACTGCCGACCGCGAGCGTGTCACGCCCGTATCGTCCGGCTGCGACGAACGAATCGGCAGGAGACCCGATCGAGTGCTTTGGACGAATGCAATTCTTATAAATATTCCTGACCGGCACACTAGAATGGTAGTGATACCCCCGGATTTCGCACCGCCCGGAGGCGCGCACGCGAATGTCCCCGCGCGCGCGGATCGGAGCGCGGTGCCTTGCGTCTTTCTGTCCCCTGCGTCGATTTCCACGCAGTGAGGTTGTAATGCCCCGGGAGATTCCGGACCCGCCCAATACCGAAGAGGTTCTGCGCGCAAGCGAGGCTCGCCTGCACGAAGCGCAGGCCGTCGGACGCATGGGCGATTGGGAACTGGATCGCGACACCGGCGCGATGAGCTGGTCGCCGCAACTGTTCCGTCTTTTCGAGCGCTCCAGTGCGCAGGGCACGCCCGACCTGAACGAGGCACTCGGCTATTACTCGCTGGAGTCCGTGGAGCACACCCGTGCCGCGTTCTGGGAGGCAATCGACCTCGGCGCGCGGCAGGAACTGGAACAGTCCGTACTCCTGCCGTCGGGCGCCCAACGCTACCACGCGACGACGATCGTTCCCGTCAGGGATCTCCGTGGGCGCGTGTACAAGCTTTACGGCACGACGCAGGACATCACCGAACGAAAGCTCGCGGAACAGGAACTGCGGCGCAAGACCTTCGAGATCGAGGACCTCTATCAGAATGCGCCCTGCGGCTACTACTCGCTCGACGCGGACGGAATGATCATCCGCGTCAACGACACGCTGCTGCGCTGGTTGGGCTATGAACGTGAAGAGATCGTCGGCCACATGCGCGCCTTCGAATTGTTCAGCCCTGCGAGTCGCGCGCTGTTCGGACAGGTCTTCCGCACCTTCAAGAGGACCGGCGTCCTGCGCAACATGGATATCGAGTTGTTGCGCAAGGATGGCTCGTCGATGCAGGTGCTGCTCAGCTCGACGGCCATCCTGGACGCGCAAGGCCGGTTCGTCGCGAGCCGGACGGTGCTGTCCGACAACACCGACCGCAAACGGCTGGAACTCGAGCGTGCCGCCCACGCGACGCGCCTCGCCGAGCTCTCGCGCCATATGGTGGACGTGCAGGAGAACGAGCGACGCAAGTTCGCCGCGGAACTGCACGACCACACCAGCCCCAATCTGGCAGCACTGCAGCTCACGCTCGCGAACCTGGCGCGCGCGCTGCCTGCGCCCGTCCTCAGCGAACTCGAACCGCTGCTCGACGACGCTCAGGCCCTGCTGCTCGACACCACCACGGGCATTCGCGACATCTGCACCAACCTTCGGCCGGCGACGCTGGATTACGCAGGCCTGATTCCGGCCGTGCAGGACTACGCGCAGCAGTTCGGCCTGCGAACGGGCATTACCGTGCACCTAGACACCACCCATTTCAACATGCAACTGCCTTCCAACGTCCAGTCGCTGCTCTTCCGCATCACCCAGGAGGCGCTCACGAACTGCGCGAAGCACGCGCGCGCGCGGAACGTCCGCATCCATCTCGAGAATGGCGACAGCCGCCTGCTGATGGCGGTCGCCGACGACGGCATCGGCTTCGATCCCCACCAGCTCGGCGAGTCGGGCACGACGCCGGGACTGGGTCTGATCACCATGAAGGAGCGCGCAGAATTCGCCGGCGGAACGTTCGCGCTGAAATCCGACCCACAGACGGGCACCGAGATCCGCGTCAGCTTCAATCTCCAGGCAGGCGAGTTCCGCAAGCACCCTCGCGGGGCGCGAAGCTTCGCACATGAAGCAACCACAAGCGCGGGGCCAGCATGAACAGTCCGAAAGTGCATATCGCCCTGGCGGACGATCACCGCATGTTCCTGCATGCGTTGCGTGCGCTGCTGGAGAAGGAGCCCGACATCGACGTGATCGGCGTCGCGGGCACCGGCGACGAACTGCTGGCCCTTGTCGCGGACAAGCCGGTCGACATTGCGTGCGTAGACATCGGCATGCCCGCGATGAACGGGATCGAGACGACCAGGCGCTTGCTGACCCTGCGTCCGAACATCAAGGTCATCGGACTGTCGGCCTTCTCGGATAGGCAGTTCGTGCTCGACCTGCTCAACGCCGGCGCACGCGGTTACGTCACCAAGGCCGAGGCGGGCGAGGAGCTGTTGCGGGCGATCCACACCGTGCAGCTCGGCAAGACCTATCTCTGCCCCGACGTCGCCGCGACGGTCACGAACGCGCTGCTGGACAACACGCCGCGCGACACCTCGGTGCCGCGCATCACCGCGCGCGAACGCCAGGTGCTGCAGCTGATCGCCGAGGGGCATACCTCGGGACGCATCGCCGACCGCCTGCATCTCGCCCCCTCGACAGTCGAGGTACACCGCCGCAACATCATGCGCAAACTCGATCTGCATAGCGTGGCCGAACTCACGAAGTATGCCATCCGCAACGGCATCACGACGATATCCGGATAGGCCCCACGGCGGGGAAAATACCTGAAACACGGTATCCAAAACACGCGGAAAGATGTATGTCACCGGCAATGCCCACAACGTAGCATTCGGGTTCCGTAATGCCTGGCGCCCAGACGACGGAGATCGGATCGCGCCCACGATCACACACAGACGAGGAGAGCTGGACATGAACAACATGGTAAACACCCAGAAGCTGGCGAAAGCAGCGAACGGCAACATCGAAGCCTTCCAGTCCCTCGCGGACACCATCCTGAACGCGACGGAACGCCTGCTGGCGCTCAACATCGACGCCGCGCGCAATGCCTGCGCATACGTGTCGGTGGCGGCCGCTCCGGTGGCCGAGGGTGATCTGCGCGAGCAGTTCTCGTCGCGCCTCGCCGCCCAGAACAAGTCGCTGGAACAGGCCGCCGACTACTTCCGCAACGTGAACGAGCTGTTCATCCAGACCCAGGGCGAGATCACCGCCTTCGGCACCCGCCAGTTCGACGAGGCCTCGCGCAGCCTGGGCGAATTCGTGGAGCACTTCGCCCACACCGCCCCCGCCGGCACCAACGACTTCGTCAATGCGGTCAAGACCGCAATGAGCAACGCCAGCGCCGCCTACGAAAGCTTCGTCAAGACGAGCCGCGACGTGGCCGAAACCAATCTGGCCGCGGCCAGCAACGCGCTGCAGCCCATGCTGACGACGCCGCCGAGCGGCACCAAGAGCCGCAAGGCTGCGTGACGCTGCGCAGACGCCCCGGGCGCCTGCAGCGGAATCGACACGAGGGGGCCGCCGGCCCCCTTTTTCATGCGCGGCGTCTGCCCGCGCCCTCAGCCCCGGGACGAACCGCCCGCCGCATCGAGCTTCAGCAGCTCGATGCGGAAGGTCGGCTCGTAGGGCGGGACGTTGCATTCGACGACGTCCGGCGGCGCGACCTGCAGGCGGATCCCCACCACATCCGCGTGAATCGGCAGGCGCGTGACGCAGCGGTCCGCGAGCGTGACGACAATGATCCGCTGCGGCTGTTTCTGCGCCAGCCACGCCACCGCGCGCAGCATCGAATTGCCGGTGTACAGCACGTCATCGACGACGACGACGGTGTAGCCCTTCAGTTCCAGCGCGCGCTGTTCCTCGTTCTCGTCCAGGCGGGTTTCGGGGTGCAGCAGCGTGAGGTCGTCTTCGTAACGCTTGATCCTGAGATCCAGGCGCAGCGGCGCCGGCATGCCGTGATGGCGCTGCAGGGCGGCGACGAGCCGGTCCGCGAGCGGGGCACCACGACGCAGGATGCCGACGACCGCCACGGGATCGGCGCGATCCAGGCGCGCGGCAAGCCCTTGTGCCATGTCTGCGAGGACCAGTTCGAGCTGGGTCTCGTCGTACAGGCAGGTCCGCAATCCACGTGGGCGTTCCATGGGCGTCTCCGGACAGGCCGCCCGCGGATGCCGCAGGCGATGCGAATACTATAGCGCCGCCCGCACAGCGCTGCGCGCCGTCATCGCCGCGGAGCCGGAGGCCCGACTTTTTTACTTGACGTCAAACTGTTTCACTTCCATCCTGCAAGCATTCCGTGACACTTCCGCAGGATCTGCATGAAGACCCTCGACAGCAGGACGGCGCTGGCGCTTCTCGCCGGCTGCCTCGCCTCGGCCCAGGTCGGCAAGGTGCCTCCGGCACTCGCTGCGATCAGGGATCAGCTCGGGGTGGGCCTGATCCACGCGGGCTGGATCGCGACGGCGATCAATGCCGCGGCCGCCATGCTCGGCGTGCTCGTCGGGCTGGCGCTCGCCCGCATCGGGGCGCAGCGCGGACTTCTGGCGGGGCTGCTGTTCCTGGGGCTGGGCTCCGCACTCGGCGCGGCCGCCGCCGACGGCATGACCCTGATCGCCGCACGGGCGTGCGAGGGCGCCGGCTTCGTGCTGCTCGTCGTCGCGGCCCCTTCGCTGCTGGCCACCGCCGCGGCGGACAACCCTGCGCGGCGCAGGCGGCTGCTGACGCTGTGGAGCTGCTACATGCCGGCCGGGATGGGGCTGATGATGGCGGTCGCGCCGTACATCCTCGAACATCACGGCTGGCGCGGCCTGTGGTCGGCGAATGCATTCGCGATCGCCGCGTGCCTGCTCCTCGCGCTGGCCCTGCACCGCGGGGCGGAACGGGCAAGCGGCCCGCGTCCGGTACCGGTGGCGATGTTCACGCGCGCGCGCCTCGTGCAGCCGGCGCCCTGGCTGATGGGGGTGTGCTTCGGGTGTTATGCGGCGATCTGGTTCATGATCGCGACCTGGCTGCCCTCGTTCGCGGTCGAGCACATGGGTTACACACGCGACGGCGCGACCTGGCTCACCGCCCTCGCCGTGGGCGGCAACATCCTTGGCAACCTGACCACCGATTTCTGGCTCGCGCGGGGCGTTCCGCGGTGGGCGCTGCTCGCCGGCGTCATGATCATGATGGGCGCGTTCGGCTGGTTCGTGTTCACGTCCGGCTACGACCCGGTGCTGCGCTCGGTCGCGGCAGTGTTCGCGTGCAGCGCGGGGGGCTTGCTGCCGGCCGCGACGATGGGAGGGATTCCGCTGGTTGCGCGCACGCCGTCCGACATCGCAATCGCCAACGGCATCCTGATGCAGTGCTCGAACATCGGCACCTTCGTGGGAGTCCCGGCCATCGCTGCGCTGGCGAGCACACTCGGCGGCTGGGGTGGCGGCCGCTGGCTGATCCCCGTGCTCGCGGGCATCGGGGCGCTGGCAGCGTGGGCGTTTCGCGGGGTCGAGCGGCAATCTGCCGAAGATTCGGTCCGGGAGTCGCCGGCGGGGATGCTGGCCGAGCAAACCTGAGACGCAGCGTCCTGCCCCGGGAAATGCGATATTCCCGTTCGGGCCGGGCTTGTCGAGGCCCCACCCCTGCCCTTCGACAAGCCCAGGGCGAACGCAGCTGGCTTCTCGCCTGCCTGGTAGGCTAGGCGCCTACGGCAGGTTGCCGCACTCGACGGCTTCGCGGCGGCCGAAGCCGGCCGAGTTGTCGATGAAGTAGAGGTTTTCGGGCTCGAAGCGGTACCAGCGCACCTTCGCCAGCGCCTTGACGATGAAGGGGGGCGCCTGGGCGATCTTGCCGACAACCGGATACTTGTCTCCGTAGAGCTCGCGCGCGCGGCTTTCCTCGGCGCCGCCGATTTCGAGCGCCCGCCCCTCGGCCTGGATGCCCTTGATCTCGGGCCAGTCCGCACAGTCTTCCTGGATGGTGATCGCGATCCGGCCGTCGTGGGCGATGTTGCGGCTGTGGCGCGTGGTCGGCGCGGAGAGGAAATACAGCCGGAAACCGTCGTTCACATAGAACACCGTCGCAGCCCAGACGCCCTCCTCGCCATGCGAGGCGATGGTCATCGAATGATGCGCCTTCAGGTAGTCGAACACCCTCTGCTGCAGGTCGGTCATGCTCCATTATCCCCCCGGGGGGGCGCTTGTCGCCGCGTCGCGTGACGTGGCCTCTTCCTGCAGGCGCTTGAGGCGGTAGGCGAGCTGGGGCCGGGTCAGGCCGAGCAGGCGCGCGGCCGAGGACAGATTGCCGCGCGCCTTGTCCATCGCCGCTTCGAGCAGCATCGCCTCGACCTCGTCGAGCGTCATCGCGCCGTCGCACACGGCTTCGCACAGCGCACGGCCGGCGTTCGGGCCGTTGATGTCGAGCTTGCCCTCGGAGTCGAGGCCCAGTTCCTGCACCTCGTCGTGGTTGCGGGACAGGAACAGGTGCTCGATCTCGATGCGGCCGCCGTGGGGCGCGAGAATCACGCCGCGCTCGATGGTGTTCTGCAGTTCGCGGATGTTGCCCGGCCAGGCGTAGCCGACCAGTGCCTTCTTGGCCTTGTCGGTGAAGCCGAGCAGCTTTTTGCCGTTGATCGCGGCGTATTTCTCGAGGAAGTGCCTGGCCAGCGGCGAGATGTCGTCGTGCCGCTCGCGCAGCGCCGGGATGTCGATCTGGAAGGCGTTGAGGCGGTAGTAGAGGTCGGCACGGAAACGCCCTTCCTTGACGAGCTGCGCGAGGCCGGCGTTGGTCGCGGCGACGAGGCGGACGTTGATCTTGCGCACCTTGTCGTCGCCGAGGCGCTCGACCTCACCTTCCTGCAGCACGCGCAGTAGCTTGCTCTGCGCGGTGAGTGGCAGGTCGCCGATCTCGTCGAGGAACAGGGTGCCGCCGTCGGCGCGCTCGAAGCGGCCCGGGCGCGAGACCTGCGCGCCGGTATAGGCGCCCTTCTCGACGCCGAAGAGTTCGGATTCGACGAGGTCGTGCGGGATCGCGGCGCAGTTGATCGCCACCAGCGGCTTGTCGCGGCGGTTGCTCATCTCGTGCAGCGCGCGGGCGAAGAGCTCCTTGCCGACGCCGGTTTCGCCCAGCAGCAGCACCGTGATCTGGCCCCCGGCGGCCTGCTTGAGGAGGTCGAGCGCGTGCCGGAAGCCCGGGGAATTGCCGATCATGTCGGCGGGAAGGTTCTCCTTCTCGGCGATCGTCGAGCGCAGCTGCACGACCTGGGTCTGCAGGTCGATGAGCTGGTCGGCGATGGGGTCCGGCGCGAAGTAGCGCATGTGTTCGTCGGCGTCCTCCCATTCCTCGATGGGCTTGCCGACGATGCGGCAGCAGTCGTCGCCCATGCCGGCGCATTCGACTTCCTTGAACAGGATCCTGCGCCCCATGAAGGCGGAGGAGTAGCCGCAGGCGTAGCCGATCTGCGTCCAGCACACGGGTTCGTGGTGGGTGCCGAAATGGCGCCGGTGCGAATGGCCTTCCCACGAGTTGATCCAGCGGAACTCGCAATCGAATTTCCCCGCATCGCGGTCGACTTCGACACGGATCGGGATCACGCCGACGATGCCCTCGAGCGAGTGCAGCTGCGGGCCCGTCATGAAGGCGTCCGTCTCGCTGAGTTCGGGCATGCGCGTGCGCACGAGCTCGGCGTCGCGCATGCCCGACGCGTAGCCCATGCGCAGCAGCAGGCCGCGCGCACGGTTCATGCCGAGCGTGTCGATCAGCTCCTTGCGCAGCGAGGACTGGGCTTCGGCGTGCACGAGCAGCATGCGGTGTTCGTGAAGCCAGATCTGGCCGGTTTCGGCGCAGAAATGGACGCGCGCGCGCAGGTCGTCCGCCTTGATGCACGGCTTGGCATGGGCCCTGGTCATTGCCTGGTCCTCATTGGCTGTCTCCTCCTGGATCGTTCCTTCTACGCGCCGCCGCCGGGGGGTGTATTGACAAAGATCAAACGATTGGAAGTCGTCCAATAACACCGGTCGCGGAGAGGCCATCCGCGGTTTTGACCAAATGATGAGATCGCTCCGGAACGAGCGGAAAAACTCATCAAATGATCAATCCACGCGTATCGGCGGCGAGCCTGAACCCCGCATGTTCGCTGGCGAAAGACGCGATTTTCGATGTGATTTTCCGCACCTGCACCAAGCACGCAAGCTCCCCGGCGACAGCGGATTCATACGCCCCGACTCATCCCGTTTGCATCGACATTTGCTGCGCTGCGCGATGGCGTGGTGGCACAGCGATTGCGATGGCTGTCCGGCAACCGGCCGCAAAACGAGTCCGGCCACACCCAAAAACCTACAGCACGAGGGGACACACGATGAAGTTTCCTGTTCCGCACGACGTGAAGGGCAAGACGATCCCGGGGACCGAGGGTTGGGAGCGGATGTATCCGTACCAGTACCAGTTCGTCACCGACGATCCGCAGCGCAACCAGTACGAGAAGGAGACGTTCTGGTTCTACGACGGCCTGCATTACCCGGAGCCGCTCTACCCCTTCGACACGATCTGGGACGAGGCCTGGTACCTCGCGCTGTCGCAGTTCAACAACCGCATCTTCCAGGTGCCGCCGGTGCGCGGCGTCGACCACCGCATCATCAACGGCTACGTCTATATCTCGCCGGTGCCGGTGAAGGACCCCGAGGAGATCGGCCGCCGCGTACCGAACTTCATGGAGCGCGCCGGCTACTACTACAAGAACTGGGACGAGCTCGAGGCGAAGTGGAAGCTGAAGATGGAGGCGACGATCGCCGAGCTCGAGGCGCTGCAGATCCCGCGCCTGCCGGAGGTCGAGGAGCTGCGCGTGGTGACGGACGGGATCGGCGAGTCGACCGCCTATCACCTGATCAAGAACTACGACGACCTGATCAACCTCGGCATCAAGTGCTGGCAGTACCACTTCGAATTCCTGAACCTGGGCTACGCGGCCTACGTGTTCTTCATGGACTTCACGCAGAAGCTGTTCCCCAGCATCCCGCTGCAGCGCGTGACGCAGATGATCTCGGGCATCGACGTGATCATGTACAAGTCCGACGACGAGCTGAAGGAGCTGGCGAAGAAGGCCGTCGCGCTGGAAGTCGATGACGTCGTGACCGGCCACCGCGACTGGGCGGACGTGAAGGCGGCGCTGCAGGGCCGGCGCCACGGCGACGAGTGGCTGGCGGCCTTCGAGAAGGCGCGCTACCCGTGGTTCAACATCTCGTCTGGCACCGGCTGGTTCCACACCGACCGCAGCTGGAACGACAACCTCAACATCCCGCTCGACGGCATCCAGACCTACATCTCGAAGCTGCGCACCGGCGTGGCGATCGATCGGCCGATGGAAGCCGTGCGCGCCGAACGCGACCGCGTCACCGCCGAGTACCGCGACCTGATCGACAACGACGAGGACCGCAAGCAGTTCGACGAATTGCTGGGCTGCGCGCGCACGGTGTTCCCCTACGTGGAGAACCACCTGTTCTACGTGGAGCATTGGTTCCACTCGGTGTTCTGGAACAAGATGCGCGAAGTTGCCGCGGTCATGCAGGAACACGGCCTCATCGCCGAGATCGAGGACATCTGGTACCTGCGCCGCGACGAGATCAAGCAGGCGCTGTGGGACATCGTCACCGCCTGGGCCACCGGCGTGACCCCGCGCGGCACCGCGACCTGGCCGACCGAGATCGAATGGCGCAAGGGCGTGATGCAGAAATTCCGCGAGTGGGCGCCGCCGCCGGCGATCGGCATCGCCCCGGAGGTGATCCAGGAGCCCTTCACGATCGTGCTGTGGGGCGTCACCAACAGCTCGCTCTCCGCCTGGGCCTCGGTGCAGGACGTCGCCGATCCCGACAGCATCACCGAATTGAAGGGCTTCCCCGCCAGCGCCGGCATCGTCGAGGGCAAGGCGCGGGTGTGCCGCAGCGCTGAGGACATCCGCGACCTGCTGGAAGGCGAAATCCTCGTCGCCCCGACCACCTCGCCGTCCTGGGCGCCCGCCTTCGCGAAGATCAAGGCCTGCATCACCGACGTCGGCGGCGTCATGAGCCACGCCGCGATCGTGTGTCGCGAGTACGGCATGCCGGCGGTCGTCGGTACCGGCCATTCCACACGGGTGATCAAGACCGGCATGACGCTGCGCGTCGATGGTTCGTCCGGCGTCGTGACCATTGTCCAGTAAGCGGGAGACCAGCATGGGAAGCGCTCTGATGGTCGAGGAAGCTTGCCTCGCGCCCGGCATCGACAGCCGGGCCCCGAAGGTGTGCTTCTTCGAGGACTGCAACAAGGACTCGGTGCCGCTCGTGGGGGGCAAGTGCGCCTCGCTCGGCGAGCTGATCAACGCCGGCGTGCGGGTGCCGCCCGGCTTCGCCCTGACCACCGCCGGCTACGGGCAATTCATGCGTGACGCCGGGATCCAGGACGACGTGAACGGGCTGCTGCAGGGGCTCGACCACGACGACATGGACAAGCTCGAGACCGCTTCCCGCACCATTCGCGACATGATCGAGTCGCGGCCGATCTCGATCGAGCTGGAGGACCTGATCGCGGAGGCCTACCGCAAGCTGTCGGTGCGCTGCTACCTGCCGGCAGTGCCGGTGGCGGTGCGCTCCAGCGCGACGGCCGAGGACCTGCCGGGCGCGAGCTTCGCCGGGCAGCAGGACACCTACCTGTGGATCCGCGGCATCGACGACGTGATGCACCACGTGCGCAAGTGCATCTCCAGCCTGTACACCGCACGCGCCATCGCCTACCGCATCCGCATGGGCTTCCCGCACGAGCAGGTGGCGATCAGCGTGGGCGTGCAGAAGATGGCGAACGCCTATACCGCGGGGGTGATGTTCACGCTGCATCCCTCCACCGGGGATCGGTCGGTCATCGTGATCGACTCGAACTTCGGCTTCGGCGAATCGGTGGTGTCGGGCGAGGTGACGCCGGACAACTTCGTGGTCAACAAGGTCACGCTGGACATCATCGACCGCACGATCTCGACCAAGACGGTCTGCTACACGGCCGACCTCAAGCTGCAGCGCTCGGTCGCGATGGAGGTGCCGGTCGAGCGCCAGAACATCCAGTCGATCCTCGACGACGAGATCACCGAGCTCGCGTGGATGGCCAAGAAGATCGAGAAGCACTACGGCCGTCCGATGGACATCGAGTGGGCGATCGACAAGAACCTGCCGGCCGGCGGCAACGTTTTCATCCTGCAGGCCCGTCCCGAGACCATCTGGAGCAACAGGCAGAAGGCGCCGGCGACGACCGGGGCGACTTCGGCGATGGATTACATCGTCTCGAATCTGCTCGTCGGCAAGCGTCTGGCCTGAGGAGGACTCAACCGTGATCGTACGCAACTGGATGCAAGCCAACCCCGCGGTGCTCGGCAGCAACACGCTGCTGTCGGAAGCGAAGCGGATCCTCTCCGAAACCAACCTG
Source organism: Aromatoleum toluolicum (assembly GCF_012911005.2). GTDB lineage: Bacteria > Pseudomonadota > Gammaproteobacteria > Burkholderiales > Rhodocyclaceae > Aromatoleum > Aromatoleum toluolicum. Next base: position 106,302 of record NZ_WTVS01000011.1, read on the forward strand.
CATGCGCTGCCGGTCGTCGATGACGGCCGCCTGCGCGGACTGATCACTCGCGCCGGCTGCCTTCGCGCCGCCCACGCCGCGATTCGCAGCCAGAGTCCGGACGAGCTGAACTACTTCTCGAACCACGTGAAGGTGAAGGACGTCATGGTGCGTAACCCGGCCACCATCGATGCCAACGACACGATGGAACGCTGCCTGCAGGTCGGCCAGCAAGCCGGTGTCGGCCAATTGCCGGTGATGGATGACGGCCACGTCGTCGGGATGATCTCGGCGATCGAGATGTTCTCGCTCGCGGCGCACTTCCTCGGCGCATGGGAGCGGCGCAGCGGCGTGACGCTAGCGCCTACGCGCATCGGCCCCGGCACGATCGGCCGCATCGCCGACATCGTCGAGGGTACCGGCGCGGAAGTGCATGCGATCTATCCCATCAGCCTCGGCCCGAAGGGCGTCGCGAGCGGTGACCAGGAGCGCAAGGTCATCGTCCGCTTCCATCACGCCGATACCGCCGAAGTCACGCGCGCGCTCACTGCCGCCGGCTACGAGGTCATCGAGTCGGTGCAGGCCACGCACTGATTCCCGTCACTTTCAAATCCCGCTTTCCCGCCAAGGAGTCATCCGAATGGATCTGAGATATTTCATCAATCAGTGCGCCGAAGCCCATGAACTGAAGCGCGTCACGACCGAGGTCGACTGGAATCTGGAGCTGTCGCACGTTTCCAAGCTGACCGAGGAGAAGAAAGGCCCGGCGCTGCTGTTCGAGAGCGTCAAGGGCTATGACACACCGGTGTTCACGGGCGCCTTCGCGACGACCAAGCGCCTCGCGATCATGCTGGGCCTGCCCCACGACCTGACGCTGTGCCAGTCGGCGCAGCAGTGGATGAAGAAGACGATCACCTCCGAGGGCCTGATCAAGGCGAAGGAAGTGAAGGACGGCCCGGTGCTGGAAAACGTGCTGACCGGCGACAAGGTCGATCTGAACATGTTCCCGGTGCCGAAGTTCTTCCCGCTCGACGGCGGGCGCTACATCGGCACGATGGTGTCGGTGGTGCTGAAGGACCCCGAAACGGGCGAGGTGAACCTCGGCACCTACCGCATGCAGATGCTCGACGACAAGCGCTGCGGCGTGCAGATCCTGCCCGGCAAGCGCGGCGAGCGGATCATGAAGAAGTACGCCAAGATGGGCAAGAAGATGCCCGCGGCGGCGATCATCGGCTGCGACCCGCTGATCTTCATGGCCGGCACGCTGATGCACAAGGGAGCGTCCGACTACGACATCACCGGCACGGTGCGCGGCCAGCAGTCCGAGTTCCTGATGGCGCCGCTGACCGGGCTGCCGGTGCCGGCGGGTGCTGAGATCGTCCTCGAGGGCGAGATCGACCCGAACAACTTCCTGCCGGAAGGCCCGTTCGCGGAATACACCGGTTACTACACCGACGAGCTGCATAAGCCGATCCCGAAGCCGGTGCTGGAAGTGCAGCAGATCCTGCACCGCAACAACCCCATCCTGTGGGCGACCGGCCAGGGCCGGCCGGTGACCGACGTGCATATGCTGCTCGCCTTCACGCGCACGGCCACCTTGTGGACGGAGCTCGAGCAGATGCGCATCCCGGGCGTGCAGTCGGTGTGCGTGCTGCCCGAATCGGCGGGACGTTTCTGGACGGTGGTGTCGTTGAAGCAGGCCTATCCCGGCCATTCGCGTCAGGTCGCGGACGCCGTGCTCGGAACGAACACCGGCAACTACGGCATGAAGGGCGTCATCACGGTCGATGAGGACATCCAGGCTGACGACCTGCAGCGCGTGTTCTGGGCGCTGTCGTGCCGCTACGACCCGATGCGCGGCACCGAACTCATCAAGCGCGGGCGCTCGACGCCGCTGGATCCGGCGCTCGACCCCGACTCCGACAAGCTCATGACCTCGCGCATCCTGATGGACGCCTGCATTCCGTACGAATGGAAGCAGAAGCCGGTCGAGGCGCGCATGGACGAGGAGACGCTCGCGAAGATCCGCGCGCGCTGGCACGAGTACGGGATCGGGATCTGAAAAGGAAACGGAGACATGGAAAAGGCCAAGAACATCAAGCTGGTGATCCTCGACGTCGACGGCGTCATGACGGATGGCCGCATCGTCATCAACGACGAGGGCGTCGAGTCGCGCAACTTCGACATCAAGGACGGCATGGGCGTGATCGTGCTGCAGCTGTGCGGCGTCGAGGTCGCGATCATCACGTCGAAGAAGTCCGGCGCGGTGCGCCATCGCGCCGAGGAGCTGAAGATCAAGCGCTTCCACGAAGGCATCAAGAAGAAGACCGAGCCCTACGCACAGATGCTCGAGGAGATGAACATCTCCGACGCCGAGGTCTGCTACGTCGGCGACGACCTCGTGGACCTGTCGATGATGAAACGCGTGGGGCTGCCAGTCGCGGTCTGCGATGCGGTCGCGGACGTCAAGGAAGCGGCCGCCTATGTGACGACCGCGCGCGGCGGCTACGGGGCGGTGCGCGAGGTCGCGGAGCTGATCCTCAAGGCACAGGGCAAGTGGGACGCGATGCTCTCGAAGATCCACTGATTCACCCGAACGACATTCACCAGCAAGGAGATCGACGTGGGAAAGATTTCGGCACCGCGGAGCAACCGCGAATTCATCGAGGCGTGCGTCAAGTCCGGCGACGCCGTGCGCATCAAGCAGGAAGTGGATTGGGACAACGAGGCCGGCGCGATCGTGCGCCGCGTGTGCGAGCTCGGCGAAGCCGCGCCCTTCATGGAGAGCATCAAGGACTACCCGGGTTTCAGCTACTTCGGCGCGCCGCTGTCGACCTACCGGCGCATGGCGATCGCGCTGGGCATGGACCCGGCTTCCACCTTGCCGCAGATCGGCGCGGAATACCTCAAGCGCACCAACAGCGAGCCGATTGCGCCGGTCGTCATCGACAAGCGCGACGCGCCGTGCAAGGAGAACATCCTGCTCGGCGACGACGTCGACCTGTGCAAGCTGCCGGTGCCGCTGGTGCATGACGGCGACGGCGGGCGCTACGTCGGCACCTGGCACGGGGTCATCACCAAGCATCCGGTGCGCGGCGACGTGAATTGGGGCATGTACCGCCAGATGATGTGGGACGGCCGCACGATGTCGGGCGCGGTGTTTCCGTTCTCGGACCTCGGCAAGACGCTGACCGACTACTATCTGCCGCGGGGCGAGGGCTGCCCGTTCGCCACCGCGATCGGCCTGTCGCCGCTCGCCGCGATGGCCGCGTGCGCGCCCTCCCCGATCCCCGAGCCGGAACTCACCGGCATGCTCGCCGGCGAGGCGGTCCGCTTGGTCAAGTGCGAGACCAATGACCTCGAAGTGCCGGCCGATGCGGAAATCATCATCGAGGGCATGATCCTGCCCGACTACAAGGTCGAGGAAGGTCCGTTCGGCGAATACACCGGCTACCGCACCAGCCCGCGCGACTTCCGCGTGACCTTCCGCGTCGATGCGATCACCTATCGTAACAACGCGACGATGACAATCTCGAACATGGGCGTGCCGCAGGACGAGGGGCAGCTGCTGCGTTCGTTCTCGCTCGGCCTCGAACTCGAGAAGCTGCTGAAGAGCCAGGGCATCCCGGTGACGGGTGTCTACATGCACCCGCGCTCGACGCACCACATGATGATCGTCGGCGTGAAGCCGACCTACGCCGGCATCGCGATGCAGATCGCGCAGCTCGCGTTCGGCTCGAAGCTCGGACCGTGGTTCCACATGGTGATGGTGGTCGACGACCAGACCGACATCTTCAACTGGGACGAGGTCTATCACGCGTTCTGCACGCGCTGCAATCCGGAGCGCGGCATCCATGTGTTCAAGAACACGACCGGCACGGCGCTCTACCCGCACGCGACGCCACATGACCGCAAGTACTCGATCGGCTCGCAGGTGCTATTCGACTGCCTGTGGCCGGTCGATTGGGACAAGACCAACGACGTGCCGACGCTCGTGAGCTTCAAGAACGTCTATCCCAAGAACATCCAGGAACGGGTTCTCAACAGCTGGGCCGATTACGGCTTCCGCGGCGCGAAGAAATAAGGAGGGGTTGCTATGACTAACAAATGGGAAGTGTTCGTGATGGACCTTGGGGAACTGGCCGAGGGCAAGGAGCTGGAGCTGACGATCCGCACGCTTAATGACGGGCTGCACAAGTACACCTACCAGCGCGCGAAGGTGGAGGTGTCGAGCAAGCTCGACCAGTTCCCCGACAGCCTGCAGGTGCGGCTGGGGCGTGGGCAGCTGAGTGACCGTAAGTTCTCGATCCGCGTGATCGAGCGCGTCGAGCGCATGCCGGCGCGGTATCTGTAAGTGCTCCCTCCCCTTCAAGGGGGCGGAGGCGGGGTCTCGCGGAGCACCGCTCCGCACCGCCGAAGCGGCGGAGCGAAGCGGAGACTCCCGGGTTGGGG
>NZ_WTVS01000120.1 GCF_012911005.2 Aromatoleum toluolicum
CTTGAAGGGGGAGGAACAAGGTGCTCGAGCAGATTTCATGTATCTGACTGCCCGGTTAATCATTCGCTGCGCCACCGGCAAGGCCCTTTGCCCGGACCAGGGCTTCCAGCGCCTCATCCGAATAGCAGGCCTCGATGCGGGCGGCTTCGGCGGCCGCTTCGGCCTCGAGGTCGCCGCCGCAGTCACGCGGCGGCTGGCGACGCCAGTCCTCGAGGTAAGCCTCGGAACTGCCCTTGCCGGCACGCATCGCCGCCCGGTCGATCGCGACCTGGAAGCGCTCGGACAGCTGCACCTTCGCGCTGTCCCGACCGTTCTTGACGATCACCTGCGCGGGAATGTCCCGCCACTGGACGACAATCATTTTTGCCATGAAGCTTGCTCCGTGACGGGTCCGCCTTCCGCGTCCCGGTGGAATCGGACAACGGCCCGCTCGAGATCGCCGTAGCCCGTGAATCGGTATTCGAACGCGAGGCCCAGGCGCGCGGCGGCTTGCCAGGCCTGCTCCTGCAGCTGCGCATCCTCGTGCTGGGCGAGGTAGACCAGGCGGCGGTAGTTGCCGAAATACTGCGACGCGAGTTCCGGGTGGCGCTCGATGCCCAGTTCGCGGATCACCAGGCGCTCGAAGTGACGCACCAGGAAGTCCGTCAGGTAGAAACTGCCCGGCTCGGCGTCGGCGAGCGCAGCGAAAGTGGGGCTGCCGGCGTAGAACTCGTAGCAGTGCGCCCCCGGCAGACGCTCGACGCCCTCTTCCTCGAGCACGCGGTCGAGCAGACCGCCAGTGCCGCAGTCGGCATACGCAACCAGAATCCGACCGAAGCGGGCCCGGGCGGCGCGGATCTTCTCGCGTACCGCATCCGGGATCTTTTCCGGGCGGTTGTGCAGATCCGCCGGCAGGCACTGCACCTGCACGTGCTGCCAGCCGTTCGCCGCGATCACCACGGTAAGTTCCCGCGCGAGCGCGCCGCAGGCGATGATCAGTGCGGGCGCCATGCCGGGACGCTCCTCGCTTCGTGCCCGGTCAGGCCGCGCGGCGTTGCTGGATCAGCGCCTTGGCCGTCTCGACCGCGACGCCGGCATCGCGACAATAGGCGTCGGCACCGACGGCCTTGCCGAAAGCGTCGTTCAACGGCGCCCCGCCGACCAGCACGATGAAGTCGTCGCGGATGCCCTTTTCCTTCATCGTGTCGATGACGACCTTCATGTAGGGCATCGTCGTGGTCAGCAGCGCCGACATGCCGAGGATGTCCGGCTTGTGCTTCTCGAGTTCCTCGATGTAGGTCTCGACCGGGATGTTGATGCCGATGTCGATGACCTCAAAGCCCGCTCCTTCCATCATCATCGCCACCAGGTTCTTGCCGATGTCGTGGATGTCGCCCTTCACGGTGCCGATGACGATCTTGCCGACCGTCTCCGCGCCCGTCGCTGAGAGCAGCGGACGGATGATTTCCATCCCGCCCTTCATCGCGTTCGCCGCCATCAGCACTTCCGGCACGAACAGGATGCCGTCGCGGAAATCCACGCCGACGATGCGCATGCCCTCGACCAAGGCGTCATCGAGCACGCGACTCGCGCTCCAGCCACGCCCGAGCAGGATGTTGGTGGCCTCGGCGATTTCGTCGCGCAGGCCGTTGTAGAGGTCGTCGTGCATCTGTTCGACGAGTTCGTCGTCCGGCAGTGCCGCGAGGTCGAAATCGTCACCGTCTTCAATCTGGTCCGCCATCTTCGTCTCCTGAATCACGGGCGTTGCGGGTTCGCCATTGCCGACCCGATGGCCTGAAGGTTAGGCGCGAGCTCCCGACGAGGCAGACGCATGAGCGACGCGAGCATGTCGATAAGCGACACGGGGAATCCGCCGCCGGCAGCGGAATTCCCGTTGATTTCTCAACTGTCGTGGGGCGACCGGAGCTTGTCGCAATCAGGCAAGCGACGAATACCCGCAAGACTAGATTCAGCAGCGGCGGACGGCCGAACGATGCCGACGCTACCGAAGCGGCCCCGAGGACTGTGGGCCGCTCCGGAACGAAGGGATTCGGGCTGAGGCTCGGGAATCTCAAAGAAAACGGCGGATCGAGGAGACACGCAATGTCGGTAATGACAGAAGGCAAGAACATCTACGTACTGAAGGCTAGCTGCAAGGGCGTGATCGGAACGGTCGCGCGCATTTCGACCTTCCTTGCCGAGCGCCGCTGCTACATCATGGAAATGCAGCAGTTCGACGACATCCTCACGGGGCGCTTCTTCGTGCGAACCGTCTTCTCGACGACGCCCGAGCGCACGCCGTCCTTCGAGGATCTCAAGCGTGCCTTTGGCGACGAACTGCCGCGCGCCGAGGAAGACTTCGACTGGGAAATGCATGACACCCTGGTGCGGCCCAAGGTGCTGCTGATGGTGTCGAAGTTCGACCACTGCCTGGACGATCTGCTCTACCGCCATCGCACCGGCGAACTGAAAATGGAAGTGCCGGCAATCGTGTCGAACCACCCCGACCTGAAGCCCCTCGCTGACTGGCACGGGATTCCCTTCCACCACCTGCCGGTGACCGCCGAAACCAAGGCCCAGCAGGAGGCACGCGTGATGGAGATCGTCGCCGAGACGGGCGCCGACCTCGTCGTGCTCGCACGCTACATGCAGGTGCTGTCCGAGGACCTGTGCCACAAGCTCTCCGGTCGGGCGATCAACATCCATCACTCCTTCCTGCCCGGCTTCAAGGGCGCCAAACCCTATCACCAGGCGCACGACCGCGGCGTGAAGCTGATCGGTGCGACCGCGCACTACGTGACGTCGGATCTCGACGAGGGGCCGATCATCGAACAGGCCGTCGAGCGCGTCGATCACTCCTATCGTCCGGAACACCTCGTCGCCGTCGGGCGTGACACCGAGTGCCTGGCGCTGGCCCGTGCGGTGCGCTACCACATCGAACACCGCGTCTTCCTCGCCGGCAACAAGACGGTGGTGTTCCGATGAGCGCCGCCGCACGGCCGCCCGAAGGCGGCGCTCGTCCTCCCCTGGGGAGGATGTCGCGTAGCGACAGGAGGGTACTCAAATGACCATGGCCGAAATCATCGACGGAAAGCGCTTCGCCGAGCACCTGCGGGCCGAGATCGGCCGCCACGTAGTGCGCCTGCGCGAACAACACCTCGTCACGCCAGGCCTGGCAGTCATCCTCGTCGGCGAGGATCCCGCGAGCCAGGTCTACGTCCGCAACAAGGCTCGTCAGGCGCGCGAGGCGACGATGGCCTCGTTCGAGTACCGGCTGCCGCACAGCGTGCCGCAGGAGAAGGTGCTGGAACTGATCGAGCGACTCAATGCGGACCCGGCGGTGCACGGCATCCTCGTGCAGTTGCCGCTGCCGCCGCAGGTCGATGCCGACCGCGTGATCAACGCGATCCGGCCGGACAAGGACATCGACGGCTTTCATCCGATCAATGCCGGCGCTCTCGCGACAGGGGGAGACGGCATGGTCCCGTGCACACCGCTCGGCTGCCTGATGCTGCTCAAGCATCGGCTGGGGGACATGTCCGGCTTGCGCGCGGTCGTTCTCGGGCGCTCCAACATCGTCGGCAAGCCCATGGCCTCGCTGCTCCTGCGGGAAAGCTGCACGGTGACGATAGCCCACTCGAAAACCCGCGATCTCGCGGAAGAGTGCCGCCGCGCAGACATCCTCGTCGCCGCGGTGGGCCGAGCGCGCATGGTCCACGGCGACTGGATCAAACCCGGCGCGACCGTAATCGACGTCGGCATCAACCGCATCGAAACGCCGGACGGAAAGGGTCGGCTCGTCGGCGATGTCGATTTCGACAGTGCGGCCGCAGTGGCCGGCGCCATCACGCCGGTACCGGGCGGCGTCGGCCCGATGACGATCGCGTGCCTGCTGCTCAACACGCTGGAAGCGGCCTGCAGGCAACACGGCCTGCCCGTACCCGCAGGGCTGATGGAGGCAGCCTGGGGATGAGCGCGCAGCCAGGCGCGGCGGCCCTCTCGGCCGAACCACTGCGCAGCGCCGGCGACGTGGTTCGGCTGTTCGAGGCGCTCGCGGCAGCCGAACCTTCCCGCCGCCGGCCACCGGATGCACTCGCCCTGCAGCCGGCCCGCGAGCTGCTCGCCCGCATTGGCAATCCCCAGCGGGCGTTGCGCTGCATCCACATCGCGGGATCGAAGGGCAAAGGCAGCACCGCCCTGCTCTGCGAGGCAATCCTCGGCGCAGCGGATCTGCGGGTCGGCACCTTCACTTCACCGCACCTGGAGCGTTGGACCGAACGCTACCGCGTCGGCGGACGGGAAGTCGGCGAAGCGGAATTCGTCGCCGCGGCCGAGCGCGTGCGCCCCCATCTTGCGGCCCTGCTCGGCGCCACGCATCCGCCCGGCTGCTTCGACTTCGCAACTGCGATCGCATTCTCGCTGTTCGCACACGCCGGGGTCGACGTGGCGGAGATCGAAGTGGGCCTCGGCGGACGGCTGGACCCCACCAACGTCGTGCACCCGCTCGTATCCTGCATCACCAGCATCGAACTGGAGCACACGGACCGCCTGGGAAACACCCTCGCGGCGATCGCCGGCGAGAAGGCCGGGATCATCAAGCCGTGGGTCCCTGTCGTGATCGGCGACCTGCCCCGCGAGGCCGTCGCCGTCGTCGAGGCGCAGGCGACACGCTGCGCCGCTCCGCTGCATCGCCTCGGCATCGAATTCGCCGCGGAGGTGACGCGGGCTTCAGCCGAAGGCATCGCGGTACACCTCGATTGCGGCCCCCTGGCGCTCGACCTCACAATGCCGGTGCTGGGCCCCCATCTCGCCGGCAACGCAGCGATGGCACTCGCATGCATCCGCCAGGCCGACCTGCTGCCCGTGGCGCAACTTGCGGACGCCGCCCGGCGCGGCCTCGCCCGGGCCGAGCTGCCCGGTCGCACGGAAATCCTCGGACGCAGCCCCTGGGTGGTCGCGGACGGGGCACACACCGAATCCTCCGCGCGCGCCCTGATGCGCTCCCTCGACGTGCTGGACTGCCGCGAGCGCCACATGGTCGTGTCGATTTCGTCCGGGAAGGACCTCGCAGCCCTGCTGCCCATCCTCGCCGCGAAGGCCAGCACCTTCGTCGCCACGAGGGCCGACCGTCAGCGATCCCTGGAACCCGGTGCGATCGCGGACTGGGTCAGGAACCACTTCCCGGGGATACCCGTGCGAGTCGTCGAAGACCCCGTCGAAGCGGTCACCACAACACTCGTGCACGTGCCATGCGATTCGCTGATGTGCGTCACGGGTTCCGTGTACGCAGCGGGTGCGGCGCGGGCCGCATTGGCGTTGCCGGCCGTCGAAAGACACGGGCCGGGAAACCTCTCCTGATACTCGGCGGCCCCGGGGAACCCTGGCCGCCGTACGCCGCGGCTCAGCTGCGCTCCGCGCGTCCGCGCACTGGCGCATCCCCGGCCACGTAGTAACGTGCGTTGCTGCGCGTCAGCGGCTTGCGGCCGCGGATGCGATCGGCGATCTTCTCGCCGATCATGATGGTGGTGGCGTTGAGGTTGCCGGTGATGATCTCCGGCATGATCGAGGCATCGACGACGCGCAGCCCATGCAGGCCGTGTACGCGGCCCTCACCGTCCACCACCGCCATGTTGTCCTCACCCATCTTGCACGAGCAGGAGGGATGGAAGGCGGTCTCCGCATGCGTGCGCACGAAAGCGTCGAGCTCGGCGTCGCTCTTGAGGTCGGCGCCAGGGCTTAGTTCGCGGCCTCGATAGGGATCGAGCGCCGGCTGGTTGATGATTTCGCGGGTGATGCGGATGGCGTCGCGGAACTCCTGCCAGTCCTGCTCCGTGCTCATGTAGTTGAACAGGATGTTCGGGTGCTGGCGCGGGTCCCTGGATTTCAAGTGAACACGCCCGCGGCTCGGGGAGCGCATCGAGCCGACATGCGCCTGGAAGCCGTGCTCGTTCACCGCATTGCTGCCGTTGTAATTGATCGCCACCGGCAGGAAGTGGAACTGGATGTTCGGCCACTCGAACGCCGGCCGGGTGCGGATGAAGCCGCCAGCCTCGAACTGGTTGCTGGCGCCGATGCCCGTGCCCTTGAACAGCCACTGCGCGCCGATCGCCGGCTGGTTCCACGTCTTGAGCGCCGGGTACAGCGTCACCGGCTCCTTGCAGGCGTACTGCAGGTACATCTCCAGGTGGTCCTGCAGGTTGGCGCCGACCCCCGGCAGATCGTGGACGACCGCGATGTCGAGGCTGCGCAACATGGCTGCGGGGCCGACCCCGGAGCGCTGCAGGATCTGCGGCGAGGCAATCGCGCCCGCACACAGCAGGACCTCACGCCGGGCGTGCACGGTGATCGGTTGGCTGCCGTCGCCCGACAGGTAGGCGACGCCCGTCGCGCACTTGCCGCTGAAGACGATGCGATCGGTGAGCGCGTGGGTAATGATCCTGAGGTTCGGCCGCTCGCGCGCCAGGTCGAGGTAGCCGCGCGCGGTGCTCGAGCGGCGCCCTTGCGGGGTCACGGTGCGGTCCATCGGGCCGAAGCCTTCCTGCTGGTAGCCGTTGAGGTCGTCGGTGCCGGGGAAGCCCGCCTGTACGCCGGCCTCGACCATGGCGTGAAAAAGCGGGTTGTTGCCCGGCTTCGGCGTGGTGACGCTGACCGGACCGTCGGCGCCGTGGTAGTCGTCGGCCCCGACGTCCCGCGACTCGGCCTTGCGGAAATAGGGCAGGCAGTCGAGATAGGTCCAGTCCTCCAGGCCCCTGGCCTTGGCCCAGTTGTCGAAATCCAGCGCGTTGCCGCGGATGTAGCACATGCCGTTGATCAGGGACGAGCCGCCCAGGCCCTTGCCCCGCCCGCACTCCATGCGCCGGTTGTTCATGTGCGGCTCGGGCTCGGTCTCGTACGCCCAGTTGTAGCGGCGACCCTGCAGCGGGTAGGCGAGCGCCGCCGGCATCTGGGTGCGGAAGTCCTGGCGGTAGTCGGGGCCGCCCGCCTCCAGCAGCAGCACGCTGACGTCGGCTTCCTCGGTCAGGCGAGCAGCGAGCACGTTGCCGGCGGAGCCGGCACCGATAATGATGTAGTCGTATTCTTTCTTCATTGTGATCGTCCTCGGGAAGTCAGAACGCCGAGTGGAACTCGCCCAGTTCGACCTGCACCGACTTCAGGCGCGTGTAATGCTCCAGCGTGGTGAGGCCATTCTCGCGACCGACGCCGGACTGCTTGTAGCCGCCCACCGGCATCTCGGCCGGCGATTCGCCCCAGGTGTTGATCCAGCAGATGCCCGCCTCCAGGCGATGGATGATCCGGTGCGCGCGGGTCACATCGCGGGTCACGACGCCGGCGGCGAGGCCGTAGTCGGTGTCGTTGGCGCGGCCGATGGCTTCCTCCTCGGTGTCATAGGCCAGGATGCTCATCACCGGGCCGAAGATCTCCTCGCGGACGATGGCCATGTCGTCGGTGCAGTCGGTGAACACCGTGGGGGCCACGTAGGCGCCGCGGCCATATTCGCCGGAGGTGACCCGTACGCCGCCGCACAGCAGGCGCGCGCCTTCGGCGCGGCCGTTCTCGATGTAGCCGAGCACCTTGTCCATATGGTTGAAGCTCACCAGCGGACCGAAGTTGGTGCTTTCGTGCATCGGATCGCCGACGCGGATGCGCTCCACCCGTGCCAGCACGCGCGCCTCGAATTCGGTCTGCAGGGCACGCGGCACGAACACCCGCGTGCCATTGGTGCACACCTGGCCCGAGCTGAAGAAATTGGCCATCACCGCGATGTCGGCGGCGCGGTCGAGGTCGGCGTCGTCGCACACGACCAGCGGCGACTTGCCACCGAGCTCCATGGTCACCTCCTTGAGCGTCGAGCCCGAGGCGGCGGCCATCACCTTCTTGCCCGTAACGGTGCCGCCGGTGAAGGAAATCTTGGCGATGCGCGGGTGTTCGGTCAGCCACTGGCCGACCTCGCGGCCGCTGCCGGTAAGCACGTTGAAGACGCCGTCTGGCAGGCCCGCCTCGGAGTAGATCTCGGCGAGTTTGAGGGCGGAGAGCGGCGTGACCTCGCTGGGCTTGAAGATCATCGCGTTACCCGCGGCCAGCGCCGGCGCGGACTTCCACAGGGCAATCTGGATCGGGTAGTTCCAGGCTCCGATGCCGACGACCACGCCGAGCGGTTCGCGGCGCGTGTAGACGAAGCTCGTCTCCCGCAGCGGGATCTGCGCGCCTTCGATGGCCGGGGCCAGGCCAGCGTAGTACTCCAGCACGTCCGCGCCAGTGGCGATGTCCACGCTGCGCGTCTCAGCCCGAGGCTTGCCCGTGTCCAAGGTCTCGAGCTCGGCCAGCTCATCGTTGCGCTGGCGCAGAATGGCCACCGCCTGGCGCAGGATGCGCGAACGCTGCATGGCAGTCATTGCTGCCCATGTCTTCTGCCCCGCGACGGCGCTTCTTACCGCGTGATCCACGTCAGCCTGGCTTGCGTGCTGCACGCGAGCCAAGACCTCGCCGTTGGCGGGGTTGACGGTGTCGAAGGTGGCACCGCTGGTGGCCGCCACATGGCGGCCGTCGATGTAGAGCTGCTGTTCGTTGAAACGGGGCATGGCGACTCCTCTGATCGGCAATCCGCGCCGTGCTTCGCTCCGCACGGGACGGGGGATATCGCGCCCAAGGTTACGTGCCGTTTATTGAACGGGCAGCCAAAAAAACGACCGGAGTGGTTCTGCGCGCGACTCCGACGGTCGCCAGCGGAATCGTGGCGACGGACGGGGCAAGGAGGGAGCCGTTGGGGTTTCGGTCCTGTCCGGCAGGAGGAGTCTTACTGAGGGTTTGCTCAAGCCTTGGCCAGTTGCAGATCGACGTACTCGTAGGCGATCAGCAGCGCCTGCTCGGTATCGAAGGCCTTGCCCGAAAGCGCGCCGCGCAGCCACAGGCCGTCGATCAATGCCGCGAGCCCGCGGGCAGCAGCGCGTGCCTCGACCGGTGGCAGCGCGCGGCGGAACTCGCCGCACAGGTTCGAGTAGAGGCGGCGGTCATTGATGCGCTGCAGGCGCTGCAGCAAGGGGTGGTGCATGCTGCTGGCCCAGAAGGCGAGCCAGGTCTTCATCGCTGCGCCGCTCACCTGGCTGGTGTCGAAGTTGCCTTCGATGATGGCCCGCAGATGGGCGCGCGGGGCCGGGTCGCACAGCGCCGCCCGGCGCGAGCGCACGCCCTCGCCCAGCGCCTGCATCAGGTGGCGCATGGTGGCCTCGATCAGCCCGTTCTTGTCCCGGAAGTAGTGGCTGATGATCCCGTTCGACACCCCTGCGAGGCGTGCGATGTAGGCGATGCTGGCGTCGCCCAGGCCGACCTCGTCGACTGCCTTGAGCGTTGCGTCGATCAGCTGCGAGCGGCGGATCGGCTGCATTCCGACCTTGGGCATGAATTCCTCTGACTTGGGGGGACGGGCTGTCTCTTATAA
>NZ_WTVS01000121.1 GCF_012911005.2 Aromatoleum toluolicum
CCCCGAAGCCCGCGGGCTGCGCCACCTCGCCTTCGCGGTGACGGACCTCGACGCCGCCGTGCGCGCGCTCGAAGCCCGCGACGTTGCCGTCGAACCGATCCGCACGGACGAACTCACCGCCCGGCGCTTCACCTTCTTCGCGGACCCGGATGGATTGCCGCTGGAACTGTACGAAACCGCGCCGCGCTGAACATTCCTGCGCCGGCGCGGGCACGGGATCGCACCACCGGTACAATCGCGCCTTCGCGACATCCGACCGCCCATGCGCCCCCGCACCGCTCCCGACTATCTCGCCGGCTACCCGCCCGCCCTCGCCGCCCAGGTCCGCGACCTGATCGGGCAGGAGCGGCTCGCCGAACTGCTGCTGCGCAAGTACCCGCAGGCCCACGGCGTGCGCACCGACAAGGCGCTGTACGACTACGTGCAGGACATCAAGGGCGAGTTCCTGCGCAATGCCGGGCAGTTGAGCAAGGTCGCCTTCGACAGCAAGCTGCAGGTCATCCAGCACGCGCTCGGCACCCACACGCGCATCGCGCGCGTACAGGGCGCGAAGCTCAAGTCGAAGTGCGAGATCCGCGTCGCGACCGTCTTCCGCGACATGCCGGAAGCCTTCCTGCGCATGATCGTCGTACATGAGCTCGCGCACATCCGCGAGCGCGAACACGACAAGGCCTTCTACCAGCTGTGCTGCCACATGGAGCCGGACTACCACCAGTTGGAGTTCGACGTGCGCGCCTACCTGTGCCACCTCGACGCCACCGACCGACCGCTGTGGTCGGCCGCCGCCTGACGCGGATCAGTCGGCCAGCGCGCGCACCTTCACCGGCTTGCCCTTGAGCCGGCCCGCGGACAGCCGGCGCACGGCTTCGCGCGCGATGTCGCGCACGACCGCGACGTAGGTCGTCTGGTCGGTCACGGTGATCTTGCCGACCTGCTCGCGCGTGAAGCCGGCCTCGCCGGTCAGCGCGCCGAGCACGTCGCCGGGCCTGATCTTGTCCTTGCGCCCGCCGAGGATCTGCAGCGTCACCATCGGCGGCACCAGCGGCGAGTCGTCCCCGCCCTGCAGGGAACCCAGGCCGTGCCACTCCGGTTCGATGCCCGTCGCCTGCGCGATGGTCGCCACGCGGCGCTTGTCGGCCGGGCTGCACAGGGTCAGCGCCCAGCCGTCCTCGTCGGCGCGGCCGGTACGGCCGATGCGGTGGATATGGACTTCGGGATCGGGCGTGACGTCGACGTTGATGACCGCTTCGAGTTGCGCGATGTCGAGCCCGCGCGCCGCCACGTCGGTCGCCACCAGCACCGAGCAGCTGCGGTTGGCGAACTGGATCAGCACCTGGTCGCGCTCGCGCTGTTCGAGATCACCGTGCAGCGTCAGCGCATGGAAGCCCTGGTCGTGCAGCACCTTCACCAGATCGCGACACTGCTGCCGGGTGTTGCAGAACGCCAGCGTGCTCACCGGACGATAGTGCTTGAGCAGCGTGCCGACGGCCTGCAGGCGCTCCTCGTGCTTGATCTCGTAGAAGCGCTGGCGGATCTTGCTGCCCTCGTGCTGCTCGGTCAGCTTCACCTGCTGCGGGTTGCGCAGGAACTGCTGCGCGAGCCGGTCGATTCCCTCGGGATAGGTGGCGGAGAACAGCAGGGTCTGGCGGCGCGTCGGACATTGGCTGGCGACGAACGCGATGTCGTCGTAGAAGCCCATGTCCAGCATGCGATCGGCTTCATCGAGCACCAGCGTGTTGAGCGCATCCAGCCGCAGGCTGCCGCGATCGAGGTGGTCCATGATGCGTCCCGGCGTACCGACGACGATGTGCGCGCCGTGTTCCAGGCTCGCCCGCTGCGGGCGCATGGTCGTGCCCCCGCACAGCGCCAGGATCTTGATGTTGTCTTCGGCGCGCGCGAGGCGGCGGATCTCCTGCGTCACCTGGTCGGCCAGCTCGCGCGTCGGGCACAGCACCATCGCCTGCACCGCGAAGCGGCGCGGGTTCAGGTTGGTGAGCAGTGTCAGCGCGAAGGCCGCGGTCTTGCCGCTGCCGGTCTTCGCCTGCGCGATCAGGTCGTGGCCGGCGAGCGCCAGCGGCAGACTGGCCGCCTGGATCGGCGTCGTCGTGCGGTATTCGAGCTGCTCCAGCGTAGCGAGCAGCGCGGGCGACAGCGGCAGCTCGCCGAACGGCCGCCCGGCAAGAGTCGGACCCGGCGTCGCCTCGGTCGCATCTGCAGCGGCCGGGGCCACCTGGACCGGGATCGATTCGCTCATGCTCACCTTGCGCCTCAGCCCTTGCGCCGACGCGCCGCGCCGAGCGGCTTGCGCCAGTGCCCCGCGCGCTTCTTCTCGGTTTCGGCAGTCTTGGGCTTGGGCATCAGCAGGTTCTTGCCCGCTCCCTGCCCCGAAGCGCGGTGCGCAAGGATCGCGGCGCTCAGTTGCTCGATCGTCGGCATGGCCGCTTCCTGCACGTCCTGCGCCATGTGGGCGGCGAGCCGCTGGCGTACTTCGAAGATCCGCTCGGCCGTATCCGCCTTCTTCGGCAAGCCGGTCACGATCGCCTGCGAGGCCGTGCTCAGCGAAAAGCGCCCCTCCTCAACACAGACGAGGCCGTTCGTCGCCAGGCGCTGGAACGACTCGGCCAGCTTCGCCTCGGACGGGATCGCCCCCTGCAGCAGATCGACTGCCGCGACGGCTTCGGCGAGCTCGGCGGGGCGCCGCTTCGAAGCGAGCGCCAGGGCGAGCAGGAGGAGTGCGTCAATATCGTGAAGCGGGTGCATCGAATACCTTTGGAAATCTGCAGGAAAATGAATCGGCGAGGGGTGCGTTGCGCAACGGCCGCGGCCCGCAAGAGATGCGCGAGGCCCGCGGCCGACACCCGAACAATCCGCCAAGGGCGAGAGTGTAAGCGTTCGGAACGCCCGCGACGTCAATAAGTTGCATGGCGCTGCGTGCGCCGCCGCGCAGGTCCCCTCAGCGCCGCGGCACGCGCACGCAATCCGGCCCGAGACGCGTCAGCACCGGGCAGCCGAGGAGCGCCAGCGTGCGGTCGATCTCCGAACGCAGGATCTCCAGCGCCCGTGCCACGCCGGGCTTGCCCGCCGCGGCGAGGCCATACAGCGTCGCGCGCCCCGACATCGCCGCGTCGGCACCGAGCGCGCGCGCCTTCACGAAGTCGCCGCCGCGGCGCAGACCGCTGT
This sequence comes from Aromatoleum toluolicum, assembly GCF_012911005.2. Classification (GTDB taxonomy): domain Bacteria; phylum Pseudomonadota; class Gammaproteobacteria; order Burkholderiales; family Rhodocyclaceae; genus Aromatoleum; species Aromatoleum toluolicum. The sequence goes on from NZ_WTVS01000121.1 coordinate 3,181, forward strand.
CGATGATCAGCGTCATGTCCGGCCCGACCGCCTCGCGGATCTCCGGCAGAACGTCGATCGGCGCCACACAGGTATCGAGCTGCCGCCCGCCGTGGTTGGTGATGACCAGCCCGTCCACGCCCAACTGCTTGGCGCGCTCGGCGTCGTCCGGCCGCAGGATGCCCTTCACGATCAGCTTGCGCGGCCACAGGTCGCGCAGCCACGCGACGTCGTCCCAGTTCAGCGACGGGTCCATCTGGCTCGACAGGAAAGTCGCCGCATTGCGCGCGCTGTCCTGCCCCGGCGGCAGGAAGTCGCCCAGGTTGCGGAAGCGCGGCATGCCGTGCGGGATCAGCACGTCGAACAGCCAGCGCCAGCGCGTCGCGACATCGACCATGTTGTCGAGGTTGAGCTTCATCGGCGCACGGTAGTTGCGCCGGTCCCATTCGCGGTTGCCGAAGGCGGCGACGTCGGTCGTCAGCACGATCGCCTCGGAACCCGCGACTTCGGCGCGCTTGACGACGCCGGCGAGGTTCTCGCGATCCTTGAACGGGTAGATCTGCATCCAGTGGCGCACGCCGGATTCGACGATGCGCTCCAGCGACACCGTCGACACCATGCTCTGGCACATCGGAATGCCGGCATCCCGCGCCGCCTCGGCGAGCATCAGGTCGCCCTCGTGCGACAGCAGGCCGTTGAAGCCGGTCGGCGCGATGATCGCCGGCATCGCGATGCGCTCGCCGAACAGCTCGCAGCCGAGGTCGCGCTCCGACACATCGACCAGCGTGCGCGGCTGGAAATTGACCGCGTCGAAGCCCGCGCGGTTGTACCGCAGCGTGAGCTCGTCGTCGGCGCCGCCTTCCAGGTATTCGAAGCAGAAGTTCGGGATGCGCGCGGCGGCCATCGCGCGCAGTTCGGCAATGTTCTGGGCGCGACGCGGATCGCCGCCCCGGTAGAGTTTGCGCATCGGCATCGAGTGGCCGGCCCCGAAGAAAAAAGTCCGCCCCACGATACCGGAGGCGGACTTCGCTTGCTAGCCGTCCATCATGATACGCATCACCGCGCGTACGTCATGCAGCGATGAATCACAGGCGCGCGACTGTGTGCCCTAGCCTTCCCGCACCAGCTTGCGCTCGCTCTTCGGCCGCGCCGGCAGCGGCTTCGAGCATTCGAGGAAGCGCCCGCGCCCCTTCTGCACCTGCGCCCTGCCGTTGGCCCACACGACCTCGCCGCGCGAGATCGTCACCCCCGGCCACGCCTTCAGGTGCATGCCCTCGTAGGGCGTGTAGTCGACGTTGTGATGCAGCATCTCGTTGCGGATCGTCACGTCGACATTGGTGTCCCAGATCACGATGTCCGCATCGCAGCCTACCGCGATGCTGCCCTTGCGCGGGTACAGGCCATAGAGGCGCGCGACGTTCGTCGAGGTCAGCGCGACGAAGTTCTGCGGGTCGATGCGGCCGGTGAGGACGCCTTCCGAGAACAGCAGCGCCATGCGCGTCTCCAGCCCGGGGATGCCGTTCGGAATCTGGTCGAAGGAGGCGTCCTCGCCCGCCACCTTCTTGCCCTGCGGGTCGTCGAAGCGGAACGGTGCGTGGTCCGACGAGAAGATCTGGAACACGCCGTTCTCCAGGCCGTCCCACACCACCTTCTGGTTCGCCTTGTCGCGCGGCGGCGGGCTGCACACGCACTTCGCGCCGTGCAGGTCGTCGCCTTCGAGATGCTCGCTGGTCAGGAACAGGTACTGCGGGCAGGTCTCGCCATACACCTGCAGGCCGCGCCCCTGCGCCCAGCGGATCTGCTCGACGGCTTCGCGGCCCGATACATGCACGATCAGCACCGGCACGTCGACAAGCTCGGAGAGCGAGATGGCGCGATGCGTCGCCTCGCGCTCGACCAGCATCGGACGGGACGCCGCATGGAAGCGCGGCGCGGTGTGGCCCGCAGCGAGCAGCTGCTCGGTTAGCCACGCGATGCAGTCGGTGTTCTCGGCGTGGATCATCACCATCGCCCCCTCGCGCCGTGCGACCGCGAGCGTCTCGAGGATCTGGCGGTCGTTGAGCTTGAGGTCGTCGTAGGTCATGTAGATCTTGAACGACGTGTAGCCCTCCGCAATCAGTTCGGGCAGTTCGCGGTTGAGCACGTCCGGCGTCGGGTCGCTGACGATGAGGTGGAAGGCATAGTCGATCACCGCCTTGCCCCCCGCACGCGCGTGGTAATCGTCCACCGCGGCGCGCAGCGACTGGCCCTTGAACTGGCACGCGAAAGGCAGCACCGTCGTCGTGCCGCCGCAGGCGGCCGACAGCGTGCCGCTGTAGAAGTCGTCGGCCATCTTCGTGCCGTCGTTCATCGGCTGGTCGAGGTGGCAGTGGCCGTCGATGCCGCCCGGCATCACGTAACGGCCGGCAGCGTCGATCTCCTTGCGGCCCGAAGGCAGGTCCCTGCCAAGCGCCGCGATCACGCCCTCGCGGATCCCGATGTCGCAGTCGAACTCGTCGGCTGCCGTCACGACGTGGGCGTTGCGCACCACCAGGTCGAAATCGTCCATTGTTGTCTCCATATTTATTGGGGTCTTGGTCGACGGGCCCGGACTCCGCACATGAAGTCGCTGCACATGTCGAATATCAATTTCTGTTTTGTCGACCATTTATCTATATTTTTTTCAACATGCAATAGCACCGCGACTCCTGGATACTCCCCGCCGGTACGACGAGATGACTTCAACTCGGCCGCTCGTGCCCGACCCCGCGCCTGCGAAACGCCGTCCGAATGCCGACAGCCAGCGGCATTTCTTGCTAGCGCATCGGCACGAACCGTAGAATTTCCGCCTCGGCCCGACCTTGCGGGCCCCTCCGGCGCAGGACTCCAGCATGCAGAAGAAGACGGCCAAACGACGTGACGCCGGCGCATCGGCGCCGCCCCCCTTGCAGGACGAGCGCCCGGCGAACGATGGCGAAGGCGGCGCGTCGGAGCAGGAGATCTACGAGCGGGTCATCACGTCGATCATGGAGCACCGCCTGCCGCCGGGCACCAAGCTCGGTGAGGACAAGCTGGCGAAGATCTTCGGCGTGAGCCGCGCCCGCGTGCGCCAGGTGCTCGCGCGCCTCGCACTCGAACGCGTGGTCGTGCTGCATCCGAACCGTGGCGCCTTCGTCGCCGAGCCCACCGTGGAGGAAGCGCGCGAGGTCTTCGAAGTCCGCCGCCCCCTGGAGGCGCTGGTCGTGCGCCGCATCGTCGCGAAGAAGGATCCGGCGATCATCGCCCGCCTGCGCGCCCACGTCGCAGCCGAGGAGGCGGCCCGCGCCGCACGCGACCGCCGCGCCATCATCCGCCTGTCCGGGGAATACCACGTGCTGCTCGCGGAGCTCTCCGGCAGCGCCCTGGCCGCGCGCCTGATGCACGAGCTGGCGTCCCTCACCTGCCTCATCATCTTCCTCTACGACGCCCCCACGGTGCCCGCCTGCCGCGATCAGGAGCATGCCGAGATCACGCAGGCCCTCGCCGATGGCGACGAGGCCACCGCGATCCGCCTGATGACGGAGCACCTGGAACACGTCGAAGCCTGCCTCGACCTCTCGCGCGGCCGCCCCGAGGAACTCGACCTGGAAGCCGCGCTGGCGGGCTGAACCCGACCCGTTCCGCGTCGCCGCTCAGGAGAAGATCCGCTCCAGATCATCGTCGTCCTGCGCCGCGAGGCTGATGTCGAGCGACTGCTCGACGTGGTCGAGGTGATGCAGCATCAGCGCGGCGGCAGTGTCCTGGTCGCGCTGCGCAAAGGCCTCCAGCAGGCGCCGGTGCTCGTCTTCCGGGCAGGCCCGCCCGACCGGCGAGTCGTACAGGATGATGATCAGGCAGGTCAGTAGCGTGAGCTCGCGCATCTGCCGCGCGAGTATCGCGTTGCCGGCCATCTCCGCGATCTCGAGATGGAACTCCCCCGACAGCCGGATCACCTGCTGACGGTCGCGCTGCGCCCGCGCCTTCTCCTCCGCCGCGACCAGCTCACGCAGCCGCGCGAGCTGCGCAGGCGTCGCCGACAGCGCCAACTTGCGCGCCAGCGCCGGCTCGATCAGCCGCCGCGCCTCGAACACCTCGCGCGCCTCCTCCACCGTGGGCTCCGCAACGAAGGCGCCGCGGTTCGGCACCAGCGTCACGACCATCTCGTGCGACAGGCGCGTGAGCACCTGCCGGATCATCGCGCGGCTGGCGCCAAACACCGCCGCCAGCCGCTCCTCGACGAGCTTGCGGCCCGGTGCGAGGCGATGCTCGATGATCGCCGCAAGAATCCTGCGATAGATCGCCTCCGCGTCGGCCCCCACTGCCGCCTTCGCGCGGCGCTGCTGCCCGAGGCGCACCACCTTCGCGCCGCGGTTCTCCTGCGGGCGCTCCTCTGTGCCAGCGCCATCCTGAAGTATCTGTCGAGTCTTCATGCCGCCCTCTCGTTCGCTGCAATTTCACTGTTAGCGAACTATAAACTTTTTTGTCGACAATTTATTGACGTCGTGTCGGCATCACTTCTATAGTTCGTCTCACAACGGTGACGAGTCACCCCCGGGCGGCGACCTATCCGGTCGACACTTCGGGCACGACCCGGCAACCGAAAAAGTAGAAATGGCGCGAGGCCGTGATCCGGCACCCGCTCCGCACAGGCAGCGTCAAGCCTTTTGGAGGCGCCGCCACGGTCGCAAGTCCGTGGCGAAGTGGCCAAAACTCATCCAAGCTGTGGAAAGGAGACACCACATGAAAGCCGAAATAGCCCTCGACCGGGCGGCAGCGGTACCGGAAACGCAGACGAAGGTCCGCTGGCGAATCTTCCTGATGATGCTGTTCCTCATCTCGATCAACTACATCGACCGGGCCTCGCTGTCGGTCGCGATGCCGATGATCGCCGCCGAATTCGACATCGGCCCCGCAACGCAGGGCCTGCTGCTGAGTTCCTTCTTCTGGACCTATGCCTTCATGCAGATCCCGGGCGGCATGCTCGCGGACAAGTTCGGGCCGCGCCATGTCATCGCCGGGGCCACGCTCGGCTGGGGCTTCTTCCAGGCGATCGCGGGCATGTGCACCGGATGGGTCAGCCTGCTGATCACGCGTCTCGGACTGGGCGCGGCCGAAGCGCCGATCTACCCCGCCGGCGGCAAGCTCAACGCGATCTGGATGACGCAGAACGAGCGCGGCCGCGGCGCGACGCTGCTCGATGGCGGCGCCCCGCTGGGTGCGGCACTCGGCGCGATCCTGATCTCGGGCCTGATCGCCGTCATGGGATCGTGGCGCGCGGCCTTCGTCATCGCCGGGGTCGGCACCGTTCTTGCGGGTTTCTGGGCCTGGTCCTACATCCGCAACCATCCGCGCGAACATCCGGGGGTCAATGACGCCGAAGCCGAGTTCATCGAGGAGGCGCACGCGAAGGAACTGGCCGCGTCGCCGACGATCACCAGCGGCAAGGCCATGGACTTCTTCCGCTACCGCTCGGTGTGGGGCATGTTCTTCGGCTGGATGTGCTTCAACGCGCTGTTCTACGGCCTGCTGACCTGGATGCCCAACTACCTGTCGAAGCAGCACGGTTTCGACATCAAGCAGATGGGCGGCGCGGTGTTCATCATGTTCTTCGCCGGCTTCGTCGGCGAGCTGATCGGCGGCTGGATCGCCGACAAGTGGAAGGAATCGGGCGCCTCGCAGGGCAAGGTGCTGCGCACGCTGTTCGGCATTTCGTCGATCATCGCGACCGTGTCGATCTACAGCGTCGCGAAGATCACCGACCCGGTCACCGTCGTCGTGATGCTGTCGGTCACGCTGTTCTTCCTGCGCTGGTGCGGCCTGTTCTGGTGCGTCCCGTCGATCCTCGGCACCCGCAACCGCGTCGGCTTCCTCGGCGGCGTGATGAACCTCGGCGGCAACTGCGCGGGTATCGGCGTGCCCATCCTCGTCGGCCTCATCGTCCAGGCGACCGGCTCGTACTACATGGCGCTGATGCTGTTCGCCGCCGCCGGTGCCGGCCTGTTCATCTGCTCCACGATGCTGATCGACTACGACAAGAAGGTTCCGGTCTGATCTCCCCCGGGGCGCCGCGGTGATTGCCTGCCGCGGCGCCCCGGGGGAGATCAGACCGGAACCTTCTTGTCGTAGTCGATCAGCATCGT
>NZ_WTVS01000122.1 GCF_012911005.2 Aromatoleum toluolicum
CTCCCCTTCGCTCGGGCCCGACGGCAAACCGGTGACACCCGAGCAGATGATGGCGATCTTCCCCGGCCAGATCCTCGAGCAGGAGATGAGCGCCGAGCGCTGGATCGCGATCCCCGACGAGGTGCGGGAGATCTACAAGATCTGGCGACCCAGCCCGCTGATGCGCGCCGTGCGCCTCGAACGCGCGCTCGGCACCCCGGCGAAGATCTTCTTCAAGTACGAAGGCGTCTCCCCGGCCGGATCGCACAAGCCCAACTCCGCTGTGCCGCAGGCCTTCTACAACAAGCAGGCCGGCATCAAGCGCCTAACCACCGAGACCGGCGCGGGCCAGTGGGGCTCGTCGATTTCCTTCGCCGGCCAGATGTTCGGCCTCGACGTGCGCGTCTACATGGTCAAGGTCAGCTACCACCAGAAACCCTACCGCCGCCTCATGATGCAGACCTGGGGCGCCGAGGTGTTCGCGAGCCCGTCGGAGATGACGCAGACCGGCCGGGACGCGCTCGCCAAGGATGCCGACAACCCCGGCTCGCTCGGCCTCGCGATCTCCGAGGCGGTCGAGGAAGCCGCCGGCCGCGCCGACACCAATTACACCCTCGGTTCGGTGCTCAACCACGTGCTGCTGCACCAGACCATCATCGGCCTCGAGGCGAAGAAGCAGTTCGACAAGATCGGCCTCTACCCCGATGTCGTCCTCGGCCCCTGCGGCGGCGGCTCGAGCTTCGGCGGCCTCGCCTTCCCCTTTCTCGCCGACAAGGCCTCGGGGGACAAGCGCGCCGAGAAACTGCGCTGCGTCGCCGTCGAACCGACCTCCTGCCCGACGCTGACGAAGGGCCAGTACGCCTACGATTTCGGCGACGCCTCCGGCTTCACCCCGCTGATGAAGATGTACACGCTAGGCCACGACTTCATGCCGCCCGGCATCCATGCCGGCGGGCTGCGCTACCATGGCGACTCGCCGCTGGTTTCGCAGCTCTATCACGAGGGCCTGCTCGAGGCCGTCGCGGTCCCGCAGCTCGCCACCTTCGAGGCGGGCGTCATGTTCGCGCGCAACGAGGGCATCATCCCGGCGCCCGAGTCCTGCCACGCGATCCGCGCTGCCATCGACGAGGCGCTCGCATGCAAGGCCACCGGCGAGCCGAAGGTGATCCTCTTCAACCTCACCGGCCACGGTCACTTCGACATGAGCTCCTACGAGCGCTACTTCTCCGGCCAGCTCGAAAACTACGACTATCCGGCCGAGGCGGTCGCCGCGTCGCTCGCGCACCTGCCGAAGTTCGGCTGAGGTGCGGCGCGTGAATCGGCCGCCTATCCGGTAAAGTTCGCCCATGCGCATCGTGTTCGTCATCCTCGTGCTGCTCAACTTGCTCGCCCTGGCGTCGATCCGGGGCTGGCTGGGCAGTTCCACACCCGAAGGCGAACCCGAGCGCCTGAGCAACCAGCTCAACCCGGAGCGCATCGTGCTGCGCCCGGGGGGCACCGCCCCGCAGCGCGATGCCGAAGCGCCAGCGCCGACGCCGCCCGCCGAGCAGGCCGCCGAGCAGGCCGCCGCCGCGCCCGAAACCGGCAACGGCCGCGAGGCGCCCCCGCCGCCAGCCCCTGCGGCCGCTGCACCGGTATTGCCGCAGGCCTGCACCGTCATCGACGGACTCGCCGAAAGCGAGGCCGATGCCCTCATGCAGAACGCCATCACGGGCAAACCCGGACTGCGCGCCGAGCGCAAGACCAGCAGCACCCCCACCGCGTGGTGGGTGCGCATCCCTCCCGGCGGCGGGCGCGAAGCGGCCGAACGGCGCGTCGCCGAACTGCGCGCCCAGGGGGTGTCGGAGCTCTTCATCGTCAACGACCCGGGTCCCAACCAGCACGCGATCTCGCTCGGCCTCTTCAAGACGGAAGCCAAGGCCCAGCAGCACCTCGCCAGCCTGCAGGCGAAACAGGTGCGCGGCGCCGGCATCGCCTCGCGCACGACCACCGTTCACCGCATCGAGGTGCGCGGTCCGGCCAGCCCCCTCAAGACCCTCACCAGCTCGCCGGCCGTGCGCCGCTCGGGCGCAACCATCAGCGAATGCACACCATGAGCAACAGCCCCTACGTCGTCGGCCTCACCGGCGGCATCGGCAGCGGCAAGAGCGCAGCGGCCGACCGCTTTGGCGAACTCGGCGCCGCGATCGTCGACACCGATGCCATCGCGCATGCCCTCACCGCCCCGGGCGGGCTGGCCATTCCCGCGATCCGCGCGGCCTTCGGCGATGCGCTGATCACACCCGACGGTGCCCTCGACCGCAAGGCCATGCGCGACCGCGCCTTCGCCGACCCGAACGAACGGCGCCGGCTCGAAGCGATCCTGCACCCGGCGATCGGCGCCGAAAGCGCGCGTCAGGTGAGCGCGGCGCGTGCTCCCTATGTCGTGCTCGTCGTGCCGCTGCTGGTCGAATCGGGCAAGTATCGCGAACGCTGCGACAGCCTGTGCGTCGTCGACTGCCCCATCGACGTCCAGGTCGGGCGCGTCATGACGCGCAGCCGCCTGCCGGAAGAGCAGGTGCGCGCCATCATGGCGACCCAGGCGAGCCGCGAACAACGCCTCGCCGCCGCCGACGAGGTCATCGACAATGGCGGCGACCTCGCCGCGCTCATCGCCCAGGTAGACCGCCTGCACGAAAAGTACCTCGCCGCGGCCCGCGCACTCGCCTGAAAACGCCCACAGGCAAAGGCTTTTCGGGCGATCCTGCGCCGCAAACGGACAGGTCGCGGCATATCCCCTGTGCTATCATCCCGGCACTAACGGGAGATCCGGTTTTCTCAGGCGCACATGCGGTGATCAGCTACGAATATCCTCTTAACGAGCGTATCCGCACCCTCCTGCGCCTGGAAGACCTGTACAGCAAGCTCGCCCATTTTTCGCGCGGCGACGCTCCGCAGGATCACCACGTTACCCTGCTCACCCTGTTCGAAATCCTCGAAGTCGCCGGCCGCGCCGACCTCAAGGTTGATCTCGTGCAGGAACTCGAACGCCAGCGCCAGATCCTGATCTCCTTCCGCAACAATCCGGAGATCTCCGAGGAAGCCCTGTCCGGCGCGCTCTACGAGATCGAGCAGGCCTCCTCGTCGCTCCTTGCGATGGCCGGCAAGATCGGCCAGTACCTGCGCGAAAACGAGTGGCTGATGGCGATCCGCAGCCGCGCGTCGATTCCCGGCGGCGTGTGCCAGTTCGATCTGCCGTCCTACCATTACTGGCTGCAACGCGACGCCGACCAGCGCCGGCACGATCTGTCCAACTGGGTGCACCCGATGCTGCCGATCCGCGACGGCCTCTCGATCGTCCTGCGCCTGCTGCGCGCGAGCGGTCGCCCCGAGACGCAGCTCGCCCGCGGCGGCACCTACCAGCTCATGATGGCCGGCCGCAGCGCGCAGATGCTGCGCCTGCGCCTGTCCCCCGCCGACGCCGTCGTGCCCGAGATCAGCGCCAACAAGTACGCACTCAATGTCCGCTTCATGCTCTCCGAAACGGTGATCCGCCCGCGGCTCGCCGACCGCGACGTCAACTTCGAACTCACTTTCTGCAGCCTCTGAGGCCGCCCGCAGCATGGCGCAGATCCGCACCGTAAAATGTCCGCAATGCGGCGCCCCCGTCCGCTGGGTGCCGGAGAACCGCTTCCGACCATTCTGCTCCGAACGCTGCAAGCAGATCGACCTCGGAGCCTGGGCATCCGAGGACTACCGCGTACCCGCCGCCGACGAGGGCGACCCGGGCGAGCAAGACCCCTCCGGACGCTCGACTCAGGACTGATCCCAGCTACCGCGGATCGCCGCGATGCCGTGCGCGCCCGCTGCCCGCGCGCGCGCCATGTCGGCGCGCACCAGCCCGCCGAGTGCCAGTACCGGCATCGGCAGGCCGCGGATGAGCTCCGCAAACCGCTCCCAACCCAGCGCGGCCTGCCCGGGATGGGTCGCAGTCGGCTGCACCGAGCCCAACACCGCATAGTCCACGCCGAGATCGGCCGCACGCTCCAGCTCCGCGCGCGTATGGCACGAGGCGCCGACCCACTCCAGCGCCGGTCGCGCCCCCAGGACAGCGAGCTGCGCGGCCGACAGATGCACACCATCGGCCCCGGTCTCCGCCGCAAGCGCCGCGTTGCCGTTCACGACGACCGACGCCCCGAAGGCCCGCGCGCGCGTCACGATCTCGGCGGCAAAGGCGCGCAGTTCGGACACGGCCATGCCCGGTTCGCGTACCTGGATCAGGCGCAGACCGCCGGCCAGCGCTGCGTCCAGCAGCTCGAGCTGGCGCGCAACGCCGATGTCGACCGCATGCGTGATCCCCATCCAGCGCGGCAAGCGTAGGGCCTTCAGGATCGGGCCGTTCGCCGGCAGCATCGGCCCGACCTCCGGAGCCTCCACCCGCTCCCAGGAAAGCGCGCTATGCACGTGATCGTGCAGTTCGCCTTCCCAGTCGGCGACTTCAAAGAAATGCAGCCGCACGTGTGCATGCTCGTACAGATGCTCCCGCGTGATCCACGGCCGCACCGCTTGCACGCGAATCCCCAGCTCTTCGTCGAGTTCGCGGACCAGCGCATCGGGCGGCGACTCGCCCGGCTCCACCTTCCCGCCGGGGAACTCCCAATAACCCGCATAAAAAGTATCCGGCGCCCGCTGCCCGAGCAGGAAACGCCCGTCCCGGCGGAAGATCACGCCGGCGGCTACCTCGACGCGCTTGGTCATCGCGCATTGTCCGTATCGAAACGCCCCGCCCAGTCGCGCGCGAACTGCCACGCGACGCGCCCGGAACGCGAGCCGCGCATCAGCGCCCACTGCAGGGCCTCCTGCCGCGCCCCGTCGATCGCCTTGCGCTCCAACCCGAAGCTCTTCAGCCAGTACGCGACGATCTCCAGATACTCGTCCTGGCTGAACGGATAGAAGGAGATCCACAGACCGAAGCGTTCCGAAAGCGAGATCTTCTCCTCGACCGCTTCGCCCGGATGAATCTCGCCGTCCACATGCTGCGTCTGCAGGTTCTCGTCGTGGTACTCCGGCATCAGGTGACGTCGGTTCGACGTCGCGTAGATGAGCACGTTGTCGGGAACCGCCGCCACCGAGCCGTCGAGCACACTCTTAAGCGCCTTGTAGGTCGGCTCCGCATCCTCGAAGGACAGGTCGTCGCAGAACAGGATGAAGCGCTCCGGGCGCCCCTGCACCAGCTCGATGATCTCGGGCAGGTCCATAAGGTCGTCGCGATCGACCTCGATCAGACGCAAGCCCTTGCCCGCATAGGCATTCAGCAGGGCCTTCACGAGCGACGACTTGCCGGTGCCCCGGGCGCCCGTCAGCAGCACGTTGTTCGCGCGCCGGCCGGCGAGGAACTGCCGCGTGTTGAGATCGATGCGCTCCTTCTGATCGTCGATGTCGCGCAGGTCCTTGAGGCGGATGGCGTGCGGACGCGTCACGGGCACGAGGCTCGCATGACCGTTACGCCTGCGCCACAGGAAGGCCCGCGCCGCATCCCAGTCCGGCGCCGCCGCCGGCCGCGGCAGCAGCTGCTCCAGGCGCCCGATCAACTGCTCGGCGCGCGTCACCAATTGCACTAGATCATTCATCTCGATTCGTTCTTCCTTCGTTCGCGTCGCCATCGCGCCGCTTCGGCCAGGTCGCCCACACGATCACCAGCAACAGCGCGAGCGCGACGCCCGCTTCCAGAAAGATCACCCACATTGCACTCTCCTGCGGGATTGGCGACTCGGGCCGATCCGGGCAAGCCGGTATACTGGGGCCCCTTGATTTCACGAGTCTACCCGATCCTCCCCATGAACCGGCGCGCCCCAACATCACCCGCGCAGCGCCTGCTGTGTCTCCTGCCCTTCGTACTGCTCGCCGCCTGTGCCAGCCAGCCGCCGGCGCCCGCGACCGCCACGACCCCGTGCACGGCAGCCAAGCCCTGCCCCTCATGCCCGAGCTGTGCAGCCCCGTCGGCACCCACCCCACCGGCGTCCGGCGCGGCGCAGCCCCCCGCGCCGTCGCCCGCAGTGGAAGCACTGCAGCGCGCAAGCTGGAGCGAACTACCCGACTGGCGCAGTGACGACATCGCGCAAGCGTGGCCCGCCCTGCGTCAGTCGTGCAAGGTGCTCGCCAAACAGCCGCGCTGGCAGCGCGTGTGCGACGAGGTGCTGCGCCTCGGCGACACCCCCGGGGCAACCGCCGTACGCCAGTTCATCGAGACCCGCTTCACTCCGTGGGCCGTCCGCAACCCCGACGGCACGGCCGAAGGCCTGATCACGGGGTACTACGAGCCCATCATCAAGGGCAGCCGTTCCCGTTCGGAACGCTATCCGTGGCCGATCCACGGCGTGCCCGGCGACATGCTCACGATCGAGTTCGGCGACCTCTATCCCGACATGCGCAACCTTCGCCTGCGCGGCCGCCTGGTCGGCAACAAGGTCGTGCCCTACTGGACGCGCGCCGAACTCGAGGGCATGAAGGACCGATCCCCCGCCCCCACCCTGCTTTGGGCCGCCGATCCGATCGACCTGTTCTTCCTCCAGGTGCAAGGCTCCGGACGCGTGGAACTGCCCGACGGCAGCCAGGTCCGCGTCGGCTACGCCGACCAGAACGGCCACCCCTACCAGTCGATCGGCCGGTGGCTCGTGAACCAGGGCGAACTGCCGCTGGAGAAAGCGTCCATGGACGGCATCAAGAATTGGGCGCGCAGCAACCCGCACCGCCTCGCCGAACTCCTGCACACCAACCCGAGCTACGTGTTCTTCAGGGAAATGCCTGCGTCAAGCGGCGGCCCCACCGGCGCGCTCGGCGTCCCGCTCACGCCGGGGCGCAGCCTGGCCGTCGACCCGCGCACCATCCCGCTGGGCGCTCCCGTCTTCCTCGCAACCACGGCACCGAACAGCGACCGCCCGCTGCGCAGGCTGATGCTCGCCCAGGACACAGGCGGCGCCATCAAGGGCGCGGTCAGGGCGGATTTCTTCTGGGGGCTCGGCACGGATGCCGGCGTGCAGGCCGGCCGCATGCGCCAGCAGGGCCAGCTGTGGGTTCTGCTGCCGAACGACAGCGGCACCCTCTGAGGACGGCAGAGAAACAGACGGCGCCCGCAGGCGCCGCCGTCCGTCTTCTTACTTCGCGACGCTCGCGAGCTGCTGCTCGAGTTCCGCCGCGGGCACGTAGCCGCCCAGGCGACGACCGTCTGCGAGGAAGATCGTCGGCGTGCCGTTGATACGCAGCTTCTGGCCGAGCGCCACGTTCCGGTCGACCGCGCCGCTGTCACACTTCGCCGCAGCCGGGGTCTTCGCCTCGAGGATCCAGTCGTTCCATGCCTTTGCGCGATCTTTCGCGCACCAGATATTGCGCGACTTCTCGGTCGAATCCGGGCTCAGGATCGGGAACAGGAACGTATAGAGCGTCACGTCCTTCATCTGGGAGAGCTCCTTGCCGAGCCGCTTGCAGTAGGTGCAGTTCGGATCCTCGAACGTCACCAGCACCCGCGAACCGTTGCCGCGCACCTGCTTGATCGCGTGGTCGAGCGGCAGCGACGCGAAATCAATCGACGACAACTGCGCCATGCGCGCCGCCGTGACGTCCTTGCGCGTCTTCGTGTCGATCAGGCGCCCGTCGAGGAAGAAGCTCGCCTTCTCGTCCGTGTAGACCAGTTCCCCGCTCTTCATCACGACCTCATAGAGGCCGGCATACGGGAGCTTCGCAACCGACTCCACCGCCGGAGCACCGACGAAGGCTTCCACCGCCTTCTTAACTTCCGCCTCGTCGGCGTGTGCCGCCCCCTGCGTCAGCAGCACCAGCCCCAGGGCAGCGACCAGCGGACGAATTACCTTCTTAAACATCAGCATCTCCATGGAATCAGAATCGGCCGCTCACGGCGTATCGCACGAGCGCGTTGCGTACGACCGGCAAACGGTCAGTGAGGTTCAACCCGGCGTTGCGCACGGCCGCGAGCAGCGGATTGCGCGAACCGAACAGGCGATTTAGCCCGTGTGTCGCGTATTGAACCAGAAAGGGCTCTTCCGCGCGCGCACGGGCATAGCCGCGCAGCACGGAAATCTCACCCGGATCCCTCCATGCCGGAAGCTCCCGCAGCATAGCGGCGAGGGCCCGGGCGTCCTGGAAGCCGAGATTGATGCCGTGACCCGAAAGCGGGTGGATCGCATGCGCGGCGTCGCCGACCAGCGCCACCCGCTCTTTCACCACTGACGACACCCGCATGAACCGCAGCGGAAAGGCCTGCGCCGGCGTCACCAGCTCCAGCGCCCCAAGCGCACCACCCGCAGCGTCCGCGACGCGCCGGCACAGCGCCGCGCCATCCAGCGCGAGCAAGGAATCCGCAAAGTCGTCCGCGCACGACCAGACCATCGAGACCATCCGCCCCGGCAGCGGGAGCAGCGCGAGGATGCCGTCGTCGCGGAACCATTGAAATGCGCGGTTGCGGTGATCCTTGCCGCAGCTGAAATTCGCGACCACGCCGCGCTCGCCGTAGGGGCTGATCTCCGCGTCGATTCCCGCCTGCGTACGCACCCAGGAATTGATGCCGTCTGCACCGACGACGAGCCGGCCGTAAATAGACTTGCGACCGGGCAGTGCAAGCGACACACTTTCCCTATCGACGATCATCTCCTCGGGCACGCCGCCAACCAGCATCGTCACGTTGTGCTGGCGCTTGACCGTTTCCCACAGCTCGCGTTGCATCCGTCCGGACTCGACGATCCAGGCGAGTTCCGACAAGCCGCTGTCGTACGATGAGAACTCGAGTTCTCCCCCCGCGTCGCCATGGATCGACATCGAATGCACCGGTGCAATCCGCGCAGCATCGAGGTGTTGCCAGATCCCGATCTCGCGCAGGAAATCCGCGCATGCCGGACTGATCGCATAGACGCGCGCATCCCAGCCCTCGACGACGGCAGGCGCACGCGCCTCCACAAGCGCGATGCGGTGGCGGGTTCCCTGCAGTGCGGCGGCGAGGCTAGCTCCGGCGAGCCCCCCGCCCACGATGATCAGATCGAAATCCATGAAACGCCAGTCCCGTGAAGAGTGGCGATTCTGCACGATGCACCGGCGCAAGTCACGGTCGCAAGACACGGCGAGCCCGGCCCGTAGACGTAAAAAAGCCGCTACCCTGGAGTTGGGGTAGCGGCTTTTTTGGGTGTAGGTAGTCTGACGATGACCTACTTTCGCACTCACGAAGAGCACTATCATCGGCGCGGTCCTGTTTCACTGTCCTGTTCGGGATGGGAAGGAGTGGTTCCGGGACG
>NZ_WTVS01000123.1 GCF_012911005.2 Aromatoleum toluolicum
CCCCAACCCTCCCCTTGAAGGGCAGGGAGCAACCGTGCCGGGGCGGGGGCGCGTGTCTTCTTACTTGGCTGCCTTCATGTCGGCCTGGCACTTCTTCATGAACGAGTTCTTCGCCGCGCCGGCGAGCGGCTTGCCGTTCTTGTCGAGGGCCTTCGCCGAGCACTCGGTGTTCACGGCGTCAGTGTGGCACTTCTTCATGAAGGACGACTTGGCGGCGCCGACGAGCGGTTTGCCGTTCTTGTCGATGGCCTTGGATTCGCACATCGAATCGGCAGCGGGGGCCTGCGCGAAGGCTGAAGCGGCGACGAACAGGCTGGCGAGAACGGCGGTGATCAAGCGGGACATGCGGGTTTCTCCTTGTAGTACGCGGCGCGTCGCACGGCGCGTGTGCGTCCTGCCGCCGGCGGTGTTCCGTCGTGGTTGTGTCGAGAGCTGCGGTCATGCACCTGCGTGCATCAATATAACGCGCGATTACCCGATGCGGGTGACATTGCTTGCAGGCGGGCGATGCGTGTGGCGCCTCTTGAAAAGCCAAAGGGCGCCGTAGCGCCCTTTCGGTGGTGTCGCCGCAGCCCCGTGCTACTTTTCGACGAAGGCGTGCTCGATGACGTAGTCGCCCGGATCGCCGATGCGCTTGGACATCTTGAAGCCGCGGCGGTCGAGCAGCTCGCGCGAGCTCTTCAGCATCGCAGCGCTGCCGCAGATCATCACGCGGTCGACGGCGGGGTCGAGCGGGGGCAGGCCGATGTCCGCGAACAGCTTGCCGCTTTCGATCAGGTCGGTGAAGCGGCCCTGGTTGCGGAACGGTTCGCGCGTCACGGTGGGGTAGTAGATCAGCTTCTCGCGCACCGCCTCGCCGAGGAATTCGTGCTGCGGCAGTTCGTGCGTGATGTAGTGCTCGTAGGCAACCTCGCTGACGTGGCGCACGCCGTGGATGAGGATGACCTTCTCGAAGCGGTCGTACACGTCGAGGTCGCGGATCACGCTCATGAAGGGCGCAAGGCCGGTGCCGGTCGAGAACAGATACAGGTGCTTGCCGGGCAGCAGGTCGTGCAGCACCAGCGTGCCGGTCGGCTTGCGCGAGATCAGGATGTCGTCGCCGGGCTGCACCTTCTGCAGGCGCGAGGTGAGCGGGCCGTCCGCCACCTTGATGCTGAAGAACTCGAGGTTTTCCTCGTAGTTGGCGCTGGCGATCGAATAGGCGCGCATCAGCGGACGTCCCTCGACCTCGAGACCGATCATCACGAACTGGCCGTTCTCGTAGCGCAGTGCGCGGTCGCGCGTCGTGGTGAAGGAGAACAGCGTGTCGTTCCAGTGATGCACGCTGACGATCTTTTCGGTGATGAAGGCGGCCATGTCCGGTCTTTCGATTCTGGGTTGTGAGGTGCGAATTGTACTGTTGCGCTGCAGCGAGCGGGGCTATATGGGCGAGCCATCAAGTTATATGGACCGGGAAAACCGTCGAAGATTAAGAAGATTTAATTCTTTGGTCCCGTCACGGCGCCGCCCACCCCGGGGGCCGTCAGCCGGGCGGGCGAGATCAGTACGCCGAACTGCTCGCACCAGATGACGACGCTGCCGTAGGCGCCCGGATCGACACCGGCCGGGATGGGATAGTTCTGGCTGCCCTTGAACGCCTTGAGCCGGCCGAGGTCGATGAACATGCTGGCGGCGACGTCGGTATCGGGCGTGACCTGCTTGTCCGGCACGAGGTAGACGTGGAACTTGGGGCCCGGGCCGACCTGGAAGTCTTCCTCCAGATGCACGAGGCCGTCATACACGCGTACGCCGCCGCGGCCGTAGTGGATCGGGTCGGAGGGATTGGCGTGGATGAAGGTCCCGCGCGCGACGAGGCGCAGTGCCGACGGGTCGTCGATGCGCTCGCTCGCGGTGATGTCGGCGAGGAAGATGAAGGGGTATACGAAGATGCCCAGCGCGAAGCCGGCGGCGGTGCCGAGCAGGCCGCCGAGGACGAAGGCGAGGATCGATCTTTTCATCGCTGTCGGACTCCGGCGGTGGCGCGACGAATTGCGAGGGGGACGGGATGGCGCACGAGCCGGCAGCAGTGTCGACGGACAGCGGGAAGGTCGCCGCCGTGCGGGCCTACCATGAGCATAGCAAGCATCGGCCGGAGCGCTACGCGCCGGGGCCGGGACGGCTCGACTGGGCGAACCAGCCGGACCCGTGGCGCAGTTGGGACGGTGCCGCGCGCACGATCCTGCCGCTTGCGGCGGACGGCCTCGCGACGCGCTACGCCGCCTTGCGCCGCGGCGAGCTGCCGCCGCCCGCCCCCTTCGATCTCGAGCACATAGGCATCCTGTTCGAGCTCTCGCTGGCGTTGTCGGCATGGAAGGAGTTCGGCGGCTCGCGCTGGGCGCTGCGCTGCAACCCGTCGAGCGGCAACCTGCATCCGACCGAGGGCTACCTGATCGCACCGGCGCTGCCCGGCCTCCCGGCCGGCGTGCACCATTACCTGAGCCGCGATCACGTGCTGGAGCAGCGTGCTGCGCCGCGCGAGGGATGGGATGCGGCCTTCGGCGGGCAGGCGGCGCTGGTCGCGCTGAGCTCGATCCACTGGCGCGAGGCGTGGAAGTACGGCATGCGCGCGTGGCGCTACTGCCAGCACGATTGCGGCCATGCGATTGCCGCCGTGAGCGTGGCGGCCGCGGCGCTAGGGTGGTCGGCGCGCGTGCTCGACGGCGTCGGCGACGACGACATCGCGCGCCTCGCCGGGCTGGATCGCGTGGCGGACTTCGATGGCGCCGAGCGCGAGGCGCCCGAGGTGTTGCTGCAGCTCGGTGCGGCGGGAAGCGGCACCGACGTCGATGCGCTGCGCGCCCTCGCGGACCAAGCCGACTGGCGCGGGCGCGCCAACCGCCTGAGTTCGGCGCATGTCGATTGGCCGGACATCGCCGTCGTCGATGCCGCCGCGCGCAAGCCGCGCACCGCCGCGGCGGAGGCGCCGGCACCCGCGGCGCTGCCTCCGTCTGCCGCACCGGTGCAGGACCTGTCGGTCGCGACGCTCGCGCGCCGGCGCCGCAGCGCGGTCGCCTTCGACGGCGTGACGGCGATGACTGCCGAAACCTTCTTCGCCGTGCTCGATGCGCTGCTGCCGCGTGCGGGCGTGCCGCCGTGGTCGGCCTGGCCTTGGCCGCCGCAGGTGCATCCGGCGCTCTTCGTGCATCGCGTCGACGGGCTGGAGGCGGGGCTCTACGTGCTGGTGCGCGATCCGGCGGCGCTCGCCGGGCTGCGTGGGGCGATGCGCGCGGACTGGCTGTGGCACAAGTCGGGCCCCGCGCACCTGCCGCTCTACCTGCTGATTCCCTACGACCTGCGCGCGACGGCGCAGCTCGTGTGCTGCCATCAGGAGATCGCCGCCGATTCGTGCTTCGCGCTCGGCATGCTGGCGCGCACGGGGCTGGTCGCGCACGAGCCATGGCGCTATGCACCCCTCTATCGCGAGTGCGGCCTGCTCGGCCAGGTGCTATATCTCGAAGCAGAGGCGGCGGGGCTGAGCGGCACCGGCATCGGCTGCTTCTTCGACGATGCGATGCACGAACTGCTGGGGCTCGCGGGTGAGGAATGGCAGAGCCTCTACCATTTCACCGTCGGCGGACCGGTCGAGGACTCGCGCCTCAGTTCCCTGCCGCCCTACGGCGCCGCCCGGCGCGTGCGCACGCCGAAAACTTGACGACCGCCCCGTGGTCACAATCTTGCGGAGATCGAGGCGAGAACGGGGAGGCCGCGCATGCTGCCGTAGGTGATCCGGCAAGGAGGTCGTCATGCTGGGCTTGAAGCGATTGTATTTCCTGCTGCCGGACGTCGAGACCGCGCGCAGGATCGTCGATGAACTGCTGCTCGCGCATGTTCCCTACGAGCACGTGCATGTGCTGGCCCGCCGCAATACCCCGCTGGAGGAATTGCCCGAGGCCAGCGTCGCGCAGAAGACCGACCTCGTGCCGGCGATCGAGCGCGGGCTGGCGGTCGGCGGCAGCGTGGGCGCGCTGGCGGGGCTCGTCGCGGTCGCCTTTCCGCTCGCGGGCGTGGTGGCGGCCGGGGGCGCGATCCTGTTCGGTGCGTTGGGCGGCGCCGGTTTCGGCGCGTGGGTCTCGGCGATGGTCGGCGTGAGCGTGCCGAACTCCCGCCTCGAGCGTTTCGAAAAGGCGATCGGGGACGGCATGTTGCTGATGATGGTCGACGTGCCGAAGGACCGTGTCGCGGACTTCGAGGACATGATCCGGCAGCACCATCCGGAAGCCGACATCGAGGGGGCCGACCCGACGATCCCGGCATTCCCGTGAGCATCCGCGGATAGCAGCGCGGGATTCACGCGGAGTGGGGGCAAGGGGGAGGCATGGCACTGGCAATCGCACTGGTCGTGATCGTCGTCGCGACGGTGGTGTTCCACTTCGCAAGTCCGTGGTGGTTCACGCCGATCGCGTCGAACTGGGGCCTGCTCGACGACACGATCCTGATCACGCTCGCGATCACCGGGGCGGTGTTCGTTGCGGTGAATCTCTTCATCGCCGTGGCGATCGTGCGTTTCCGTCACCGCGCCGGCCACCGCGCGGCCTTCGAACCGGAGAACCGGCGCCTGGAAGGCCGGCTCACGCTGCTCACGACGGCGGGCATCGTCGCGATGCTGGCCCCGGGCCTGTACGTGTATTCGCAGATGATCGCCGCGCCAGCCGACGCGGCGCAGGTCGAGGTGCTGGGCCAGCAGTGGCAGTGGCGCTTCCGTTTTGCCGGCACGGACGGCCGCCTGGGACGCACCGACGTGCGCCACGTGAGCGCCGACAATCCCTTCGGCCTGAACGCCGACGACCCGCACGGGCGCGACGACGTGCTCGTCGCCAGCCCCGAGCTGCACCTGCCGCTCGACCGCCCCGTCACGCTGTTGCTGCGCTCGCATGACGTGCTGCACAACTTCTACGTGCCGCAGTTCCGCGTGAAGATGGACCTCGTGCCGGGGCTGGTGTCGCGTTTCTGGCTGACGCCGACGCGCGCCGGCCGCTTCGAGATCCTGTGCGCCGAGCTGTGCGGGCTGGCGCACTACAACATGCGCGGCCATGTCGTCGTCGAGGACGAGGCGGCGTTCCGCGCCTGGCTCGCGGCGCAGCCGACCTTCGCCGCGGTGCGATGAGGGGGAGGCGATGAGCGACGACGACCTGCACGCCGGACCGCATGGCTTCTGGACGAGGTACGTGTGGAGCCAGGACCACAAGGTGATCGCGATCCAGTACGGCCTCACCGCGATCGCGATCGGACTGGTCGCGCTGGTGCTGTCGAACCTGATGCGCCTGCAGCTGGGCTTTCCCGGCGCGTTCGCCTTCATCGACCCGGCGAGCTATTACCAGTACGTGACCATGCACGGGATGATCATGGTGGTGTATCTGCTCACCGCGCTCTTCCTCGGCGGCTTCGGCAACTACCTGATCCCGCTGATGGTCGGTGCGCGCGACATGGTGTTCCCCTTCCTCAACATGCTTTCGTACTGGATATACCTGCTCGCGGTGCTGGTGCTGGTCGCGAGCTTCTTCGTGCCCGGCGGCCCGACCGGCGCGGGCTGGACGCTGTACCCGCCGCAGGCGATCCTGCCCGGCACGCCGGGCACCGAGTGGGGCATCGTGCTGATGCTGGTGTCGCTGGTGATCTTCATCGTCGCGGCGACGATGGGCGGGCTCAATTACGTGACGACCGTGCTGCAGGCGCGCACGCACGGCATGACGCTGCTGCGCATGCCGCTCACGGTGTGGGGCATCTTCGTCGCGTCCATCCTCGCGCTGTTCGCGTTCCCCGCGCTATTCGTGAGCGGCGTGATGATGCTCTGCGACAAGCTGCTCGGCACCAGCTTCTTCATGCCGGCGATCGTGTCGATGGGGCAGCCGCTCGCGCACGCCGGCGGCAGCCCGGTGCTGTTCCAGCACCTGTTCTGGTTCTTCGGCCACCCCGAGGTGTACATCGTCGCGCTGCCCGCCTTCGGCATCATCTCCGACCTCATCAGCACGCACGCGCGCAAGAACATCTTCGGCTACCGCATGATGGTGTGGGCGATCGTCGCGATCGGCGGACTCTCGTTCGTCGTGTGGGCGCACCACATGTACGTCTCGGGCATGAACCCGTACTTCGGCTACTTCTTCGCGACGACGACGCTGATCATCGCGGTGCCGACCGCGATCAAGGTGTACAACTGGACCCTGACGCTGTGGCGCGGCGACATCCACCTCACCGTGCCGATGCTGTTCGCGATCGGCTTCATCAGCACCTTCGTGATCGGCGGGCTCACCGGGCTCTTCCTCGGCAACGTCAGCGTCGACATCCCGCTCTCCGACACCTATTTCGTCGTCGCCCACTTCCACATGGTGATGGGCGTGTCGCCGGTCCTCGCGGTCTTCGGCGGCCTCTACCACTGGTACCCGAAGATCACCGGACGCCTGCTCGACGAGCGCCTGGGCAAGCTCCACTTCTGGGTGACCTTCCTCGGCACCTACGCGATCTACATGCCGATGCACTACCTGGGCTTCCTCGGCATGCCGCGGCGCTACTACGCGTACGAGGGCTACGAGTTCATCCCGGCCTCGGCGCAGGACCTCAACGCCTTCATCACCGTCGCGGCGCTCGTCGTCGGCGTCGTCCAGCTGGTGTTCCTGTTCAACCTCGCATGGAGCCTGCGGCACGGCCGGCACGCCGGCGCCAATCCATGGGGCGCGACGACGCTCGAATGGCAGACGCCGGACACGCCGCCGCGCCACGGCAACTGGGGCGCGGCCCTGCCCGAGGTGCACCGCTGGGCCTACGACTACAGCGTGCCGGGCGCTGCGCGCGACTTCATCCCGCAGAACGTGCCGCAGGAGGCCGGTGTGGGGGCCGAAGGACCCGCCTGGGAGGGCCACGCATGACTCTGCTTGACGCGCTCACCGCCAAGCCCTGGCTGCCCCAGCCGCCGCATCCCGGGCGCGATGCGCCGCGCGCGCCGGCCGCGAACGTGGGATTGCGCATGCTGCTGGGCGTGATCGCGATGCTGTTCGCCCTGTTCGCGGTCGCGCTTCTGGTGCGTGCGCGCCTGCCCGACTGGCAGGCCCTGCCCTGCCCTGGCCGGCGACGCTGTGGCTGAACACCGGGTTGCTGGCGGCGAGCAGCGTCGCGCTGCAGTGCGCGAGCGGCGCCGCGCGGCATGCGCGGGAGCGCAGCCTGCGCATCGCGCTGGCCGCCGCTGCGGCGCTCGCGCTGGCCTTCCTCGTTGGCCAAGGCTGGGTGTGGGCGCAGTTTGTCGCGGCCGGCCACTTCGTCGCGAGCCACCCGGCGGCGAGCTTCTTCTACCTCCTCACCGGGCTGCACGGCGTGCATCTGGCCGGCGGACTGGTCGCGCTCGGCGGGACGGCGGCCGGCGTTGCGCGGGACGTGCCCGCTGAGCAGTCGGCGCGGCGCGTGGCGCTGTGCGCGACGTACTGGCACTTCCTGTTCGCGGTGTGGCTGGTGCTGTTCGCCCTGCTCGCGAGTCCGCCGGGCGTGCTCGTGGCGCTCGGCAGCGCCGTGGGCATGCACATCCACTAACTCACGGAGGTCACGCGATGGATTCGACTGTCGCACCCGTCTCGAGCACGGCGCCCGCCGGCGGCTGGCGCGGCCTCGTCGCCGACTGGTCCGGCGACCGGCAGGCCTTCGCGGTGCCGTGGGGCAAGGCGATGATGTGGATCTTCCTGATCTCCGACACCTTCGTCTTCGGCAGCTTCCTCACCGGCTACATGACGGTGCGCATCGCCACGACCGAGCCGTGGCCGAACCCCTCAGAGGTGTTCGCGCTGACGATAGGCGGCCAGACCCTGCCGCTGATCCTGATCGCGATCATGACCTTCGTGCTGATCACGAGCAGCGGCACGATGGCGATGGCGGTCAACTGCGCCTACCGCCACGACCGCGTGCGCTGCGCCGCGCTGCTGCTGGCGACCGCGCTGCTCGGCGCGAGCTTCGTCGGCATGCAGGCCTTCGAGTGGAGCAAGCTCATCGCCGAGGGTGTGCGGCCGTGGGGCAACCCGATGGGGGCGGCGCAGTTCGGTGCGAGCTTCTTCATGATCACGGGCTTCCACGGCCTGCACGTGAGCGTCGGCGTGATCTACCTGCTGACGATCGCCGCGCACGTGCTCGCGGGGCGCTACGAGGCGCGCGGCGAAGGCGGTGGCAAGTACGGCAACGTCGAGATCGCGGGCCTGTACTGGCACTTCGTCGACCTCGTGTGGGTGTTCATCTTCGCGCTGTTCTACCTGTGGTGAGGTGTCGCCATGGACCACGCATCCCGCCAGCAGCATCCGATCGGCCTGTACCTGAAGGTCTGGGCGCTGCTCTTCGTGCTCAGCACGATGTCCTACCTCGTCGATTACTTCCACGTCCAGGGGCTGCTGCGTTGGGGCCTCATCGTCACTTTCATGTTGATGAAGGCCGGCCTGATCGTCGCCGTCTTCATGCACCTGCGCTGGGAGCGGCCGGCCCTGGTGTGTGCGATCCTGCTGCCGCCGCTGTGCGTGCTGGTGCTCGTCGCCTTGATGGTGCTCGAAGGCGACTACATCTTCCTCACGCGCGGCGCGTTCTTCGGCGTGCTGCCGTAGGTCGCTAGCCCGGCCGCGCCGGCGCGAAGGTCGACAGGTCGCCCGGCTTGCGCAGCATCTTGTCGACTTCCGCGAGATGCAGCTCCTCCGTCTGGACCATCTGGCGCGCATATTCCTCGAGCGCCACCGAGCGGTCCGCGACCAGCGCGAGCAGCTCGTCGTAGAGCTTCAGCGCGCCGCGTTCCGATTCGAGCGATTCGCGCAGCATCGCGCCGATGTCGTGCTGGTGCGAGTCGAGCAGCGGTCCGATCGCGAGCGAGGGGTGAGCGCCCAGCGTGGTGATCCATTCGCCGGCCATGCGCGCGTGTTGCAGCGATTCTTCCGCCTGCGCGTTCAGCCACGACACGATCGGAATGCGCCCGAAGCCGAATACGAGGAAGGAGTAATGCGTGTAGCGCACGACTCCGGCCAGTTCGGCCTCGAGGATACGGTTCAGCGCCGCAACGACCGCTTCCTTGTCGAGTTCCGCCATGATGTCCCCTCCTGTGCTTGTCGCCGTGCGATGCGGCACGGCGTTGCTCCCCCACTCTAGACCACTGCGACGGCGGCCGCAGGGTGGGGCGGGGCGGCGGATCAGGCG
>NZ_WTVS01000124.1 GCF_012911005.2 Aromatoleum toluolicum
ATCCCCACCCCAACCCTCCCCTTGAAGGGGAGGGAGTGGAATTCCTCACTTGCCCGCCACCGCCGACACCGCGCGCAGCGTCAGGTAGGGCTTGTTCTGCGCATCCTTCAGCGCGTCCGAGTCCACATGCACGTAGTACGCGCCGGTCTCGCCGAGCTGCACCTGCGCTTCGTACACCCCGTCGCCCACCTCGCGTGCCGCGGCGTTCTGGCGCGTGCCGGACGGGGCGACGAAGTAGCTCACCTTCAGATCCTTGATACCGGTGCGCGGCGTGTCCTTCTTGCCGGCGACGAGGCGGAAGCGCACCGTCGTCTTGCCCGGCGCCTGCACCGTCACCGGCGCGGGCAGGAACTCGAGGCGCGGCACCGCGAGCTTGGCGTCGCTCACCGCGCCCGGTTTCACCTCGGCGCTGAAGCAGTGCAGCACCTGCGGCCGGTCGAGCATGAAGGCGACGTCGAACTTGCCCGACGCCGGCAGCGTCACCTGGGTCGAGAACACGCCCGGCTCGCCCTGCTTCATCGCGCGGTCCACCACCGTCACCGCGCGCGCCGTGTGGCCGCGGTTGAGGTAGCCGGTCATCGGCGCGTTCATGCCTTCCATGTAGAAGTAGGTGGTGTTGTTGGCGGGATTCACAACGAACACCGAACCCTCGTCGTTGCGCGCCGCGAGGCTCGCCGCCAGCGGCAGGTCCCCCGCCAGCTTGGGCGCCTCGCCGCCCGCGGCGAAGCTCTGCAGCACCGGCTCGCGGCCCTTGCCCAGGGTGTCGAGCTTCACCATCGTGACGCGCTCGCTCGCCAGGCCGCGCACGTAGGCGTAGCCCGCCGTGAAGGTCACCTGGTAGGGCTCGGAGGCCACCTTGATGTCATGCACGGCCTCGTCGCTGCCCGCGTCGACCACCGTCGCGACGCTCTCCAGCGTGTTCAGCGCGAACGCGAAGCGGCCGTCGGCGGTGAAGCGCACCGGCCCGAGGCCGGGCTTGGCCTGGATGACCTTGCGCGTCGCCAGCGTCTTGGCGTCGATCACGGTGATCGTGCCCGCCTGGCCGTCGGCGACGTACACCGCCTTCGACAGCGCCGACTGCGCCACGGAGATCGGCCGCGGCCCGGTTTGCAGTTCCTTCACCTTCTGCATCGTCGCCACGTCGAACACGCTCACCGTGCCCGAATCGCGGTTGCTCACGAAGGCGTGGCGCGAGTCGTCGCTGAAGGCGATCTCGTGGTGCCCCTTGCCGGTCGTGAAGGTCTTCACTGGCTTGAAGCTGTGGGCGTCGATCACCGTGACGCCGCTGCGGTTGGGGTCGCGCGAGTTGTTGCCGACCCACACGTAGCGCCCGTCGGGCTGCACCGCGACGCGCACCGGTTCGTCGCCCGCATCCACATCCTTGACGACGCGGAAGGTGGCCGCATCGACCACCGCCACCTGGTCGGCGACCGGCATCGACACGAAGAGATGCTTGCCGTCGGGACTCTTCACCCAGTCCACCGGCGGCCGCTTGAGCATGATGCGCGTCAGCGTGCTGGTCACGCCGCCCACCGAGGTCAGCGGGTCGATCACGCTGATGCTCGGGTCCTTGTTCAGCACCAGCAGGTAATAGCTGTTGAGGTCCACCATCGGCCGCACGCCGACCACGCCCTTCAGGTAGAGCGCGATCTTGTCCTTGCATTCCTTCTGCTCGTTGGCCTTCGGGTTCGAGATCACGTGCGCGAGGTCCAGCCACGCGCCCGGTGCGAGTCCCGGCACCCCTTTGCCGGTGTTGGCGTCGGTGATGCGGAAGCGGATGTCGGCGAGCCCGCCCTCGACCAGCTCGGTGGCATCGCCGGCCGGGCGCGCTTCGAAGTCGATCGCGACGCCGTCGCGCACCAGGCGTCCGCTGGCTGCAGGCTTGGCATCCGCCGCTGCGGACACGGGGGCGGGGGCAGCGACGGTCGTTCCCGACAATGCGCACGAAACGAGCAGCGAAAGTGTTGCGAAGCGAATCTTGCTCACGGTGGTCTCCCTCATTTTCGGAGCCGGCCCCAGGCCGTCCCTTGCTGCGAAATCCGTGGGATGGGGGCGCCGTCTCCGCGGCGCCCCTGCATCCGTCAAAAAAAGCCGGGGAGTCCCACTGCCATGAAGACTCCCCTAAAAAACGCACCCGAAGGCGCGTTCCGGACCGTCTGCTCCGGCCGGGGCGCGGCTGGCAGAACCGCGCCCCGTGTTTGCTGCGTGATGCCGATTGCAGCTGCGTACTGCGTGTTGCTTGCCGGGTGTTGCTTACTGCACCCGCACGATCCCCCAGCGGCCGCCCAGGTTGCCCAGCGACTCGAAGTCGCGGTACAGGTAGTCGCCCGGGATTGCGTTGGCGCCGCCTGCGCTGGCCAGGTTGAAGGTGAAGTGCGAGGCCGGCAGGATGCTCTCCTGACCGCCCAGGAACATCCCCAGCGGGTTGAACAGGATCCGCGTCGAACCCACGCCGAACTTGCGCGACGGATAGCCGCTGGGATCGGTGTTGTTCGCGCGGTACGGATCGCGCTGCCACACGTGGCCGTGGAGGCCGAAGGTACCCATCCGGCTGCCGCCCGACGCCTGCACCACGTGGATGCGGAAAGGCATGCCGCGATTCACCGTCAGCACCGGGGTCTCCGGGTCGCCGCCGACCAGGCTGTTGCTGTAGGCCATGTTGGCATTGGGCACTGCAGCGAAGCCTGCACCGTTGGCGTGACCGAAGGGCGCGTCCGGAGCCTTCTGGAAGCGGAACCACAGCGGCTCGACCTTGTAGTTCACCGCCATCGCCGAGTTGTCTTCCGGATCCTCATGAATCATCGGACCTTCGGCGGCGACGTTCTCCACCGGTTCGCCATTGGCCCAACGCACATTCAGACCCTTCGCCCACTGCAGCGCGAAGTCACGGTAGGTCGCAAGCTCCGGCTTCGAGGTCTTGGTCACCGTTGCGGCGGCGCGCATGTTGCTGTCCTCGACCCAGGTCGATTCAGGCGGCATGGCGACGAACGCACCGTTAAGCCCCTTCTGCGTCTGCTTGACCTTGTCCGCCGGGATGATGTTGACCCCGCCGAACTCGATGCCCACCGCGGTAACGGTGTCGGTTGCCTTCTTGATGGTGGATGTTTGCGCAGAGAACGCGCGGCCCAGGTCTCCTACGTAGTATTGATAGGACGTCGTCGGGTACGGATCGGTGGCATTCGCGCGCGGTGCGACCGTCTGCACCGGGTTGATACCCACGTTGGTACCGTCGGACTTGGTCACGTCGTACATCAGCAGCTGGGTGTGGAGGCCAGCGTGCGCGGACGGACGCATCAGGTTGTTGTTGAAGCTGGTGGTGCCCACGTTGCTGTAGCGGTCACGCACGACGACCGGCGACATCAGGTTGGGCGACGGCAGATCGGGCATCACTGCCGGCAGCCGGTTCTCCAGCACCACATTCACGCACTCGCCGGACGCCGCACGCATCACCAGGGGCTCGACCGGGACGCCGGCTTTCAGCTTGCCGGTGGTCGGATCGAGGTCGTCCTTGCGCACGTACATGATTGCGGTCGGGTCGTGCAGCGGGCCGGATTTGCCGCCGATGGTGATCGACTCACCCGTTACTTCGTCGATGATGGTCGCAGCCGGGATGCTCGTCGGACGCGAGTTGTACACCAGCGTGCCGCCGTTGGCCTTGAGCGGGCCGCCGACATGCTTGCCTGCGCTGTCCGCCATGCCGATGGTCAGGCCGAGCGGGTTGGACAGGACGTCGTTGGCGAGCGCCACCACCACGTTGAAGTTGCGCTGCTTGACCGGCAGCACTCCGAGCTTCGGATCGACGTAGTTCTTCGGGCAGATGCCGTTGAAGTCCCCCGTGTTGGTCAGGCTGACCGGCAGCGGGTTGTTCGGCACCGCGAACAGGTCGGACTGCAGTTCGGCGTAGTTGCGCATCACCCCCCACGTGCCGTTCCAGTAGCCCTCGATCGACGGATTGATCGAGTACATGTAGTCGGCTGCGGTGCGGTTGGGATCCGCGTACATCGCCACCGGCATGCCGAGGCTGAACTGCTCGGAGATGCCAGCCATCTGGCCGTTACGCCAGCCGGAGTTGCCTGCCGCGCCGAAGGCCGAACCGCTCTGCAGCCACTTCACGCCGTGGATGCTGACGCTGTGCGCCTCTTCCTGGCCGCCGGCCTGCACCCGGACACGGACGATGTCACCCGCGTAGGTACGCAGCATCGGCGTGAAGGGGTCACCCGGCTTGTCGCCCGCCTTGTTGATGTGCGGCGGGAAGATCGTGATGCCTCCGGTCGGGCCGGTCGCCTGCCTGATCGAGCTCGGTGCTTCGTTGAACGCTGCGATCTTGCGGTCGGTACGGCTCTGCAGTGCATACGCCAGGTCACCCGCGAGCCCGTCCGCCTGCATCCCCGGTTTGCCGTCGGGGCCGATCTTGGTCGGGTCGTAGATGCGCAGCGCCACCGGTTCGTTGCGGTAGTTCACCACGAACATTCCGGGGTCATCCGCCGAGATCGCCTGCGGGCACGGACGGACCGGGCAACCGACCTTCTCGCCACCGGCGACGATGCGCTGCATGTCGGGGAAGATGGGCAGCGTGGTCTTCTTCGCCGGCGGGTTGATCGCGAAGCGGAAGCTGTCCGGGCTGGTCGGGTACTTGACCGGGTCGGGGATGCCGTCCGGACCTGCACCGACATACACGCCGGCTTCATACGCATGCTGGAAGTCGGTGAACTCCAGGTAGAACTCGCGGTAGCTGTCATCGACCTTGTCGCCGTCGATGTCGCCACTGCTGATCACCGCCTGCCAGGAAACCGGGCCGCCGTCCGCACGGGTGTACAGCGGAGCGCCAGTCTCGGCCTGGTACCACTTCGAGCCCGCCGGTTCGGTCAGCACGGTTGCGTACAGGCCGACCTGCTGGTGGGTCGAGGGACCATAGTGGTCATGCGTGAAGATGTTGCCGAGACCGCGGTCGATGTTGTACTGGTTGAACAGCGGGTCCGCGTACCAGCGCTGCTGCGTCGTGCGTGCGCCCATCCAGTCCGGACGATTGAACTGTCCGAAATAGGGGTGAGCCTTCGGCACGGGGCAGACGTTGGTGCCGTCGCGCGGGTCGGTCGGTTCGGTGCAGTGGTTGAAGTGGCGGACCGCGTGGATGCGCTCGACGACGGCTCCCGGGGCGAGCGTGCCGTCCTCATAGTTCCAGCCGTTCGCCGCGCCGTCCGTGGTGGAAAGGTCCCACTTGGGCAGGTGAATGTGCTGGCCGATGATGTCGGTCGGCGTGCGCACCTGGTAGTCGTCCAGCTCGTAGAACTCCGGCACCAGGTTGGTGTGGTCGTACATCGCGCAGTCGTACGTGTTCAGGCGCATCACCAGCGGCTCGGGCGGCTGCTGCTTCGTGATCACCGGCATCACGTCCTCCCACAGCGCGATGATGCGCTGTTGCGGGAAGTGGTAGCCGGCCTTGTTGATCACCGCGTCGAACTGGAT
The DNA here is from genome assembly GCF_012911005.2 of Aromatoleum toluolicum. GTDB lineage: Bacteria > Pseudomonadota > Gammaproteobacteria > Burkholderiales > Rhodocyclaceae > Aromatoleum > Aromatoleum toluolicum. Next base: position 5,467 of record NZ_WTVS01000124.1, read on the forward strand.
GTTGGCGCCCTTGTACACGCGCGGCGTGCTCGCGTTGTACTGCGAGGCCTGGCCGGTGTACCACGACGTCAGCGTCGAGCCGCCATACCAGGTGCCCGCTCCCGCGGCGCTGGTCAGCTGCTTCTGCGTGTCGTCGATGCACGGCTCGGCGAACGGTGCCGCGACCGAAGGCTTGGCGCCGTTGGTCTTGAAGTTCGCCGCTGCGACCGCGGTGCCGCTCGGGTTGGCCGAGTAGCTGGCGTGGGAAGGCTTCGAGTGGAAGTTCATCGCCGCCTGCTCGGCATCCGTCCCCTCCTCGGGGAAGAACACCGCCTTCGCAGCCGTGAGCTTCTTCAGGAAGTCGACCGGGCTGGTCGTCACGATCGCCGTGGTACCCGAAAGCGTACCTTCCAGCGTGTGCCGCGGCAGACCGCCGTCCCAGCCGCCCGCCTGCGCCGGCACGAGGCCGTCCCACAGCGGGTTGGCGCCGTTGACCAGTTCCTGGGCCTTGGCCTGGGTGAGCATGTCGAGCGGCGGGGTCGGCGGACGCTGCCCCATCGTGCTCTCGATGCCCGCGACCCAGAACGGATAGCCCGGGTTCTTCAGCGTGCCGTCGCTGTTCTTGTTGGCAGCGCTGCGGTCGATCTGCGCCTTGGAACCGGCGACGACATCGACACCCGTGGCCGGGTTGGTCACGTACTTCGTGACCACGCTCACCTGACCCGGCATCGGCGGCATCGCCTTGCCCGGCAGCGGCACCACCGCGGGGATCGGCGCGCCGACCACCAGTTCGCCGTCGGGATAGGCGCGCGCACCCTGGGCAGGCGTGCCGTCCTTCAGCGCATACGGCGTGCTGTGGTAACCCTTGGTGCCGTTCGACACCGCGAGCTTCGTGCCGGCCTCGAAGGTGTCGTGGATCCGCCACATGTACCACATCCCCTGCGCGAAGTGCGGGTAGAAGTGGCAGTGGTAGATCGCGTCGCCCGGCGAGCGGTTACGGTTGCCCGAGCCGCCATTCACCATTTCATAGGTGTAGCCCGAGCCCGGCCCGACGCCCTGGGCGTCCAGATAGTTGGAATTGTCGTCGTTGGGGTTGAACAGCCACTGGTGGTTGTGCAGGTGGTACACATGCTGCTCCTGCCCCACGTGGATGTTGCGGTACTTCACGAAGTCGTTGATGTAGCTGTGATGGACGTTCGCCGGATCCTGCGGATACAGCGCCTTCGTTGCCTTGATGCCGGTGGTGCCGGCGGGCGGAACCTGGCCCGGCTTGAGCGCCTCGAGGCCGACGTTCGCGGGAATGTCGACCAGCTGCGCCGGATCGCCGACCACGTACGCGGTGAGGAAGAACTCCTCGTACGCGCACGAGGTGCAGTCGTGCATCGGGCCGACGCCGAGGCGGTTGGCGATGATCTCGGATCCGATGCCGCCGGAACCGTAGTTGATCATGAACGCGTCGCGCGTCGCCTGCAGCACGTAGCCGAACACCGGGTCGTTGTAGAAGCCCGGGAAGGCCTGCGCGGTCGCCACTTCGTCATGGAAGATGGTGCTGAAGTCGCGGAACGGCTCGAGGCGGTTCGGGTAGGCCGGGTTGCGCTTGCCCATGCTCTCGAGCGGGTAGGTCGATGCGGGGAAAGTACCGTCGGCGTTCGGGCCCAGCACCACGGCGTCGATCTCGGTATGCACGATGCGCGTGCCGTCGACCATGTTCACCACCAGCTTGCCGGCTTTGCCTTCGCTGATCCACGGTTGTGCGTTCGGATAACGCGCCTCGTAGTTCACCACCGGCTGGCCGGCCGCGGTCAGTTCGCCCGCCGCTGCGGTCAGCACGCCGTCGCCGTTCTTGTCGGCGGCAATGCGCATTTCCTCTTCGGACAGGACGTTGCGGTAGGCGCGGCCGCCCTTGGGCAGCACGGTGAGCTGGCCGAATAGGCCGCTGGCGACGTTGCCGGCGGTGCCGTCGGCACCGAAGGTCGCGCCGTAGCTCGTCACGGCGAAGGTGCCTTCACGCTCGCCGTACACCGTGTAGGTCTTCGTCTGGCCCGGTGCCGCCAGCGCACTCATGTTCTTGCCGGTGTTGTCGCCCATGTCGGCGATGCTGCTGACCGCCTGCACGCCCTGCGCGAAGAAGCCCACGTTGCGGTCGGCGACCTGGTCGTCGATGTGCATCTCGGGCGGCACCGCGTCGCGCGGGTTGGCCGTCGGGCTCAGCAGGTTGGTCAGGTTCACGGTCAGGCATTCGCCCGCCGCGATGCGCAGCACCAGCGGACGCGGCCGCTTGTCGGCGCGCAGCTTGACGTTGCCGGCGGACTTCGTGCCGCCCGCCGCGAGCGTCTTGCCGCTCGAATCCACCACGTCTTCCTCGAGCGCATACATCATGCCGTTGATGTTCTGCGCGCCGAGCCGGTTGTACATCAGCGGCTGGTCGAGTGCGACCACGTTGGCCACCAGTGTTTTCGTACATGCGATGCCGGCGGTCGTCGTCGTTCCGCCGCCACCACCGCCACCACCACTCGGCGGAGCTGCCTGAGCCTGGCCGGCGGCGAACAGTGTCGCCCCGGTCAGCATCAGCAGGCCGGCCAGCTGCGTCAGCCGGCCTGTATAGCCGGCTGCGGCTGGCGCCCGCCCTTTCGGATAAAGGTACTTCATCGTCGTTCCCCCCACGGTTACAACGCTTCGGTCCGCGCTGTGCTGCAGACCCCGGACCCGCGTCCGGCGGACTGCACCGGGCGCGAGCCAAAATGGGAAAATCCCGTGGGCCATCTCGCAATCGTCGTGCCATTACAAAAAATCACGATTTTTCAACAACTTGAATTTTGCCGGAGCGAAAAGCGGGGAAGATTCCCCATTTTTTCCCCGCAACGCGGGTGGGGTTTCCCCACGCAATCCCTGCAACGACGCGGCTTACCCTGACCGGGTTGCGCCGAAAGTCGTACCGGTTACGGCAAGGTCATCCACGCGGGTACGCGACAACTTGTGACAAATTTGGCTTTGGCGACCGATTGCCCATGTTGGGCGCGCGGACTTGCCGTGATCGCGTTAAAAACGGGGACAGCGCCCCGGAATTGGGGAATAGTCCCCGGTGGACGGGCGCGGAGGGGGGTGGAGCGGTGTGTTTCGTGTGTCGCGGTGCTCATTAGCAGGTCCCTTCCCCTTCAAGGGGAAGGACAGGATGGGGATGGGTTTCTTTCAGGCGCTTCGGCGTCAACCCATCCCCACCCCAGCCCGGGAGTCTCCGCTTCGCACCGCCGCTCCGGCGGTGCGGAGCGGTGCTCCGC
>NZ_WTVS01000125.1 GCF_012911005.2 Aromatoleum toluolicum
CGCCCCTCCTGAGCACCTCGACCGCAATCCGCGGTTTCCTCCCTGGAGCGTTGTCCAACGCCTGCCATCAGCCGCGGTCGATCATCGACGCCCTTCCCGATTGGCAGGCGTCGAACAACGCTAAACCTATGCGGACGGTGACGGTGTCGGTGGGGGCCGTCCGCTTTCAAGGCGTAGTGCACCGTTGCTGTCAAGAAGGATCTGAAATAGTTACGCTCTGGACTTCCCGGGGCGATGGATGTCTTTGTGCACGTAATTTAGTTTGTCGATTACCACCATCTCGCCTTCGCGTAGCGCTTCGTTAAGAATGCGAAGAAGTGAAAACTGTAGCTCGTGCCTCAGTGAATTGTTGCAGGGACACTGGTCGGTGTGCTCGACCCGAGTCCAAGTATTACCGTCAATCCTGTAGTACCACCCCACTACAGTGCCCATCCCCGACACTACCTGACCAGGATGGGTTACAACAAGCCCGCATATGCAGACGAGGTTGTCATCTACGCGTTCTATGTATGCGCCCTTCTCGTACTCATAGTCCTGCCTCATCTCGGGAATACTGATCAATCCGTCCAGTTCGACGACTATCGACCTATGCCTTCGCAGCAGAGCGCTGACTTCGCCTAGATCAAACGGCTCGTTGGTGTTCGCGTAATAGGCTCCTTCGTGTAGGCGATAGAAAGGAATATTTAGGAACGGGCTATCGACGTCGCCTCTGTTCTCCGCAACCCAGAATTCGCCTGATAGGGCGATGCTTGGGGGCAGGTGCTTTACAAATCGTAGGTCGTACTCAGGGATCTCCAATCCGCGCCCGTAGATAGGGATTGGGGTGTCTGCATCGATGCGTTGCCAGGGGATATCGAGCAATGCGCGCAAGACAAAATCCTGTTCTCTTGAGGGGAAGACGTCATCTAATTGCGTGACGCCGCACTTAGCGCAAACGGCTGTGAGAACTTGATGCTCTACGACGAGGTGTGCAACGACCGATTGCGGCGGTAGGAGTCCGTCAATGGCCCCAGCAAGGCACGCGGACTGTACGTGCGGGCGAAGGGTTCCGTCTTCGATTTGTGTTTGCGTCAAGTCATGCACATCCACGCCCGCGGTCGTCAAAGCCGCAGAATCAACCACGTAAATGTGCCCGACCTGGTCCGTCTCGACGTAACTGGCTTCCTTGTGCACAAGCCAGACAGGGCTCTCTTCATAGTCCTCGCACATTTGGACTACACGCTTTTCGACGTACTGGTGTGCCGCGAACCAGCACGCGATGTGTGGCGCCTTGGTGAGATCTATAAAGAAAGACCGCCATCCATAGTGCTGAAGGATCGCCTGTGAAAGTTCTAGACTGATGTCGTGGTAGTTACCGCCCCCAAAGGCTCGAATGATGGCCTTCGAGTAATGCGACCACTTGAACATCAGGTCCGGGATGCAGCCATGTCTCTTGAATGACGTAGATATGCTGACCTCTCCGCTGACGGGAGCAGCATAGTGCTTGACCTGGCCTCTGAAGAGGTATCCGTCGCTGTACTTCGCGAATGCCTCATCAAGATCCGCCAACGTTGTTATCGTTATTTCGTTCAACTGGCTACCTCGACCAAACAGATGTCATGAGAATGCATCCTACACCCTCGCTCATCTACAACGGGAAAGCGGACCTCGGCAACGACACCCGCCACCGTCCGCTCAGGCCGAATTCCCGCCTTCGATCGCAATCTACGAACATGAAAAAAGCTCCGAAAGGAGCTTTTTCATTATCTGTGCCACCCGACAGCATCTGTTGGGTGACAGAGAAAGTGAAAATCACGTCATTGATCTGTAAGGGTTTTTGCACTAATTGCGGCGTCCCTTGCTACGCGTGTGACACAGATAGTGAAGAAATCCGGATTTCTTGCCAAATAAATTGAAAGTTTAGCTTGGCGCACCGCTGCATAAGGCTGCGTGCCAGGGTGTCGGCGCACTTCTGTGCGCAAGAGGTCTAGTCGTCTTGATCGGAAACTCCGCTTGCACAAGGTGGCGGTTTGCTCGGGCCTGCGCGACAGTGAGGGCTTGAGAGACCGGCGCCACAATCAATCGTGTGGTGGCCCTCGGATATCGCCCCGCTTTACGTCACTCGGGATCGCAAAGCCATAGATGCCGCAGCACGATGGGATTGTCGCGACCTTGCAAGATGGGTGCCGAGCGCAGATGCCCAGTTTGGATGATGGGCCGTGTACGCGCGCAGCCCGCCGGCGATACCTCAATAGGCCAGTCCCGCACGGCCAATCTCTGGGCATTGGTTTGTCGGGGTGGCCCTACGCGCTGCCGCGCGAAATGAGTATTGAGCGCCGAGGTGGGCTGGCGGTCGGTGGTCGAGAACACGTAGGCCACCATGTGCGCATGGGGCATGCGCCAAGCGTAGCGGCCGTCTAGGAACCTCTGAATGCCCTCGTCGCCATACTGCGTCAGCCGCCGGCTGCCGTGCAAGACCTTGCACTCGAAGAAGAGCGCGTCGTGGCGCCCATCGCTGATGCCCTGACGGGGCTGCGCAGGGTAGACCGTAATATCCGGCGTCTTGTCGATCGAATCCCCGAGCCAATCGGCAAGCTTGGCGTCACGGACCGGTACGCCGAATAGTTCGGCCGTGAAGCCGGGCACCGTACCGCGGGCGCGCATGTCGACCAGGACGTCCAGCAAGCGGTCCGTGATACGGTCTTCATCGCGGGTGACCAGCACAGCCTGGTGCTCAAGCACCAGTGTGCGCCAAGCTTGGCGAATCGCCTGTTCCACCACGACGATCACGCCAAGATTCCATGATGGATAGGCATTGTATTGGGCAGGTGCCCTTCCCAGGCTAGTGAACGTCACGTTGGCGATGTCCCGATCTGATCGCAAATGAGGGACGAGTTGCCAGGCTCAGGCGTCGCATCCGACTGCAACCAGTCGAGTGCCAAGGCGCGCGCCTCGGTCAGGGTCCAGTAGCGCATGTGATCGAGCAGCCCCAAGACGGTTCGGTCTTTGAGCCTGATCTTGATACGAGTGCTCCAATAGCTTTCGGCGAATGTCACGAGGTGAGTGAAGTCCGATACCGGCACGCCTTCTTGGCACGAAGCATCAGGTGCACCGACCTCGATAAAGACCCAGCCGTCGATAGGACGGGCTGGCAGCTCCCTCACCTTCGCGAGGCCCGAGCCGACAAAGGGGCTGATGAGCTTCGCGACCGTATCCACGAACTGTTGGCGGGTAACGGAGTCGGTGGGTGCGGTGGCCTGCTTGGAGACATCCGTGAACGGCAGTTCCATCGCCAGCGTGTCGTGGACCAGTTGGCGGTCTGCGGTGCTCAGCCCATGCAGATCGAAGACCAGTTCGTCTAGCTCCTGCCAGTCCACATGGCGTTCACGCAGCTTGGCTGCCACTCGGCGCAATTTCTGCCGTTGCTCGGGGGTCAGCGCTTCTTCCCGGATAAGAGGGAAGTCTAGTAGGTCCTTCTGCAATGACGAGTCACGCTCGACACCAAACTTCGGACTGGTGAGCAACTGGTGGTAAAGGAAAAGGTCGCTGTAGGAGACAACGTAGATCAGATCCATCAGCCCTGCGAGCTCTGGCTTGCCGAGGGCCGACAGCCCAATGAAACTTTCCCGGTAAGCCACGTCAGTGGCTGAGAATAGCGCGCCGCGGAGCGTGCGCTCAGGCCTAGGCGACTCGCGGAGCAACAGCAGCGGTCCCCGGTAGATTTCCGGCGCGCGCGGCCACTGCAGCTCGGGCAAGTCGAAGTATCGATCCTGCTCGCCCGGAGGTCTTGAACCGGGTGCAGCCACGAAGGCCATGTCGTGCTGTACATCAAGCAGGCCAAGTAGATGGCTGGCGCCGATCACACGCTTGTCTTCCTTGCCAACCTGATAGCCACTGTTGAACCGGCCGCCATGCTTGGCCACCTGCTGACCCAACGGCAGCGCCGCCTCACTATGCATACGGTGAAGCAGCTCCAGTCCCAGGCGCCCGCCTTTGTAGAGCGCTTTAAAGGCATGTGGATCGCTGCAGACTTCATGCAAGGGCACGGGAATGGCTGCGCAGGGATCTATGCGAAAGACTCCCTCTTGGGAAAGCCGTGGCTCATGACGGGGGCTGATAAAGTAGAAGCTGTCTAGCGGGTGCGGCGTTTCATTGGTCGCGACCATCAACGCGAATTGGGCGTCGTTCTTGGGCCAGATCTTCTCGTCCTGGCGCAGTGCCGCGAAATTCATGACGCCCGTCACGCGAAGGTTTTCGAAGACGTGGCGACGCAGTCCGAACGACTCCCCTTGGAAGAAGAAGCGCCCATGCACCGCAAAGCCGATCGCACCCGCCGGCTTCGCCCACGACGACGCGGCAAGCAGGAAGGCAATGTCGGGCGACCCATAGCGTGCCACCATGGCTACAGCTGGGGGTGTCGCCCGTTGCTTGGGCTTCGCAAGCAACTTGCGTAAGGTGCAATTCAGCGCGCCCGCTCGGCCGTCCTTAAAGCTGTTCCAGGGCGGGTTGCCGACGACGATGTCATAGAGCGCGGCATGCCGGCGCAGCACTTCACTAGACAAGCTCCCCAGCTTCAGGTCATGCGGCGAGTCATCAGGCATGCTGGCCAGATCGAGCGCCTTCTCATCGACAGGATGCAGGATCGAACCAATCAGCTTTTCGAACTTGAGCTCTGACAGCGGGCTCGGATCCGGGTCGAGTTCGAGCGCACACAGGTATAGGCTCAAAGCCGTCACGTTCAGCGCATCGCGGTTGACGTCGAGGCCGGTGAGCTGCTCCATCAAGATTCGGCGGATCTCTGCGCGGCGCGGACGCTCGCCCGACGCGCGCCAGTGCTCGGCGATGAGGCGCTTGAACGCCAGCACAAGGAACACCCCCCCTCCAACGGCCGGATCGAGCACGCGGGCGCGGTCGGGCGTGGTGCTGCGTACCGCGCTGAAGGCGCCATCGACCACGATTTCTGCGAGCTTGCGTGGGGTGAAGTGGATGCTGGTTTCCTTGGCCAGCTCCGGAATGAACTGGTGAGCGAAGTCCTCGTAGACTTGGCTCAGCACGTCCACAGGCACGTGCTTGAAGTAAATGCCGCCCCATTGAAGCGGCAGTTGCCCACGGACCGCCTTGCATTGGATGTTGGTCAAATGCCAGCATACGGTCTCTGCGCCCGCTGCCAGCAGTCGTCGGAGTTCCCGGTACCGGTTGGGGCCGTCATGTGAACCACTCAGGCTGAGCAGGTCCCCGTTGAACGTCCTGTCCAACCAGGTGCACGTCTCCATCAACGCGTCGAGGTTGCCGAACACCGAGCTCAGATCGTTTGCTCGACGGCTGATGTGGGGCAACTCAGCTTCACTGACGATATGCCTGTCGACCAAAAATCTGAAGAAGAGTGCGCGCCCCACAAGCGCAAGCACCTGCTGAACGGTCAGCAAGGGCGCGCAACGATGAATTTCACGAGCAGCGTCCGTCAACAGCCGGAATAGCAGCCCGTCCAGCCAACGCGTCGCTGCCTTGCGGGACTTGCGGGTGCTGACGTTCGACGCCGTGTCTGCAGCACTGCCACTGAGCATGCCGCGGAACTTGGCATAGCTGGCCGTCTCTGTATCGGAGAGAACTGGCGTTGGCAGCACGTCATCCATCAAGATGGGGTACACGACCACCTGGCCCGGCTCCAACACGGCTAGGTAGCGTGCGTCAGCGCGGCAGGCCAGCACGCGCACCAGTTGCGCGAGTGGGATCGTGTCGGCACGCGCGCTGCCTAGCGTGTTGTGTCTAACGACATAGACAAGCGGCACGCCTCCCGACTCGATGACCGCGTCTGGGAGCAATCCCTGCGTGCCGTCGCCTCGGAGAAGATCAAGGTAGCGCACGTGGCGCGGACCGGCAACGGCACCGAAATCAACGGCGCTCTCCGACGTGATGCCTGCCTTGGCGAGCCAGTCCTGCAGGCTATCCATGGCTGTGCGCTCTCGGCTGACCTGCTGTGGACTTTGACAGCCCCACGCTGGTGGGTCCAAATTCCAACTCACGCTGCTGCTCACGCGCGCCATCGAGCCCAGTGCAGTGGCTGTCTACGAGACTCAAAACCTTGTCCAGATCGACGACGACGCCCGCACTCAGGCGGCAGTGCTCGTCTGCCAGCCAAGCTTCGGCAGGGTCATAGGTCAGGAACAACTGCGGGACGGTCATCGAGCGCGGTCCCAATAGGGCCTCCTGGATGGGAGAGACCCACTTAGCAATCGCTTCCTTACGAAGCCCCATCCGCTCCAGTTCGCACAGAATGGCGACAACTATCAAGTCATGGCGCGTGTACTCGCTGGCGACTCGTTCGTTGGCTGGACGTTCGGCGAACTCCGGCAGGTTCTTGAGCAGATTGCGTAAGCGGTGGCGGTCGACACAGCCGACCGCCACCAGATCGGCAAACGTAATACGATGCGATAGCATTTTTGCATTATAGGCGCAGCCCTGCGCAGACTCAATGCAGATTTGCGAAATATCTACGCACTTCTGCGTTAAATTAACGCAGAAGATGTTCCCGACCTTTCGCTTATAGTTCCAACAGCATGTTTGCAGGGATGCAAGTCCAGATGCTGACCGTGGCTCCGTCCGTGCTTCGCTATCCGACGTCCTGCCGGCCATTTGTAGGCAGCATTACCTAAAGCTCCTATCGATTGGCACTATCACTTCACTCCTGAGGTTTCAAATGACCGGCGGTTCCGCTCCAACAGGTACTGACAAGACCGCTCACCGAGACCGATTATTAGCGATCAGAGCGCCGGCGAGTGCATCAGGCCGATTCTCAAATGGCTAGAGTCGTCTAGCCTCCGAGTTTATGTTGGGCGGATAATATTAGCAAAGCACTTGAACCAGTTGACGCCGAGCGCGCTCGCAAACGACAAGCAGGGGACGTATGGGTGAAGCAAGACGCAGGGGTACGAAAGCACAGCGGGTAGTCGCTCTATTGGATGAGAGCGGCGTAGTCCAGATGACGGCCGAGCGATACAACGCATACGTCGCCTGGACTCGCTCGCCGATCGCGGATGCTATAGGCATTGAGCTGGAGTTCTTCTCCGACAAAGCCGAGACATTGATCGGGGTACTGATAAAGGATCGATTTGATCGGGACTTTGGCTTTGTGATACTTGGTCGAGACCTCAAGGGTCGGTTCCGTTGCATCGACGTGAGTGCTAGCATGACCAGAACCGACGCGCGTCACGCGCTATTCGCGTCGTTCAGGAAGCATATCGCGAGCGGGGAAGCGGTCTTCTCTCAAGGCGACGAGACAACCGACAAAGCAGGTGTTGATCTTTTCAATACGAAGCTGCCAGTAAACCAACTGCACCCCGCCTTCCACATGTTGTGCGCGCGCCCTCATTGGGTCCCGGCGCGGGCGATCATGTCCGAGATGATGCGGCACTACGTTGACGTCGATGGCAACTTCGTAGAACAGTTTCAGACCACCGCCTTCGACTCCAGGATTTGGGAGTTGTATCTCTATGCGGCGCTGCTGGAACTTGGCCTCTTCGTGAAGAAGGAGCACGAGGCGCCTGACTTCGAGGTTAGCAATGGGCGAAGCAAAGTGTTCATCGAAGCAGTCATCGCCGGTCCATCCCCGCATGATCCTCCGCTCGATCCGCCAAAGAATGGCATGCCCATAAGGCGAACGCCAGAAGAGATTAAGGAGCTGCTGAAGACCCGCGCCCCCATTCGGTTCGGCAGCGCGCTGTACTCCAAGCTTAACCGGAAGACGAAGTATTGGGATCTAGAGCACGTTAAGGGCTTTCCGCTGGTCTTTGCTGTCGCTGACTTCCATGAGGAACAGTCGATGACTTGGACGTCTCCAGCGCTTCTTGAGTACCTCTACGGTGTCACGCACGAATTCATCTTCGACGACGCAGGTCAGCTTGTAATCACGCCACTGAAGATCGAAACGCATGAGTACCGAGGCAAGGTAATTCCTTCAGGCTACTTTTTGCAGCCGGGAGCGGAGAACGTGAGCGCGGTGTTGTTCTCGTCGTCCGGGACGATCTCGAAGTTCAATCGCATGGGACACCTTGCAGGCTTTGGCCTCCCTAATCAGCGAATTTTTCGGTCCGGTGTAAAGCATCGCCACGATCCAAACGCCGCGATGCCGGCCCCCTTCTTTCATGAAGTGAAGCAGGGCCTCGTGACCGAGACTTGGGCCGAAGGGCTCTCCATGTTCCACAATCCCCATGCGAAGCATCCCGTTGATCCCGATATGTTTCCCGGTATCGCTCACCACTGGTTCGTAGGCGGACAAGTTAAAAGCTGGCTACCGGAATTTCACGTATACAACTCGTTCACCTGGAACATGGGGATCGACGACAAAGATGGGCTACGTAACGAACTAGCGTTATGCGATGCTGGCGCCAAGGGGAAGTGAGTGATGAATGCAGCGCGCACCGGTGGGGGAGTCGCAAAGCATGCGGTCGAGTTAACCCAATCTCGAAGGTAGTGTTCAGAAGTGTGTGCAGAAGCGCCTTCGGTTGGAAGGCGCGGGTGGTCATGGCTAAGGTTGATTGTCGGATCGACCTTTAACCCGGTGGAGAGGGCAGCCATGACCACGATCAAGCGTAG
>NZ_WTVS01000126.1 GCF_012911005.2 Aromatoleum toluolicum
GGCGAAATCCTGCATCCGGCACTCGCGCTCGATCGCGTCGAATTCTCGTCGCGTGTCGGCAATACCCCGCGTTTCCTGCGTTTTGCAGGCGGGGCGAGCTTCGAAACTTCCGACAACGACGCGGTCGACCGGCTCCTCGCGCAGCGTGCGCCGGCGAGCGGGCTGGCGCATCGGCTGGAGTCGAAGCTGCGCTTTGTGCTGTTGGGACTGGTGCTCACCGTCGCGTTCGTAGGGGGCAGCGTGCACTGGGGCGTGCCTGCGCTGGCGCGAATGGCGGCCTTCGCGCTGCCCGCCGAACTCAATGCGCACGCCGAGAGCATGGTGCTCGAAATTCTCGATCGGCAACTTCTCGAACCCAGTCGTCTGCCCGAGGAAGAGCAGGCGCGGCTGCGCGCAGCCTTTGCGCCACTCGTACAGGAGGGCGCGGCGGGCGTGGCCGTCCGGGTCGTGTTCCGCGATGCAGCCTCCACGATAGGCGCCAACGCGCTGGCGCTCCCCGCCGGCACCGTCATCTTCACCGATCAATTCGTCCGGCGCGCCCAGCACGAGGAGGAACTCGTCGGTGTGTTGGCGCACGAGATCGGGCATGTGGCGCATCGCCACGCGATGCGCGCCTCCCTGCAGTCCTCGCTGCTGGGCCTCCTCGCCACCTTGATCGTGGGTGACATTTCAACCGTTTCCTCGGCCGTCACGGCGATTCCCGTGATGCTGACGCAACTGGGCTATTCCCGCGACTTCGAGCGCGAGGCGGACCTGAATGCGGTCGAAAGCCTGCGCCGCCACGGGATCAGCCCGCAGCGCCTGGTCGACATCCTGCAGCGTGTCGATCCGGACGCGGACGGGAAGGGCGGCTATCTTTCGACGCATCCGCCGACGCCCGAGCGTGTGCGCCTGATCCTCTCCGCCGCGGGGGAGTGAGCGCCCCCGAGAAGAGGCCAGGGGCGCGAGTAATGCCACGCGCGGCCGTTCTGGCATAATTCGGGCGACTTTCCCGATGTGACCCGCCGCCCGGCGGGCAATGAACGACCGCCTGCAACTGCTCGGGCAGGGCGGTCCCGCCGACGACCCCAAACGTGACTGCTACCGACCCCCGGCTCCGCCATGAGCGCCGGCATGACGATTTTTCCGACTGCCTCACCGCCGACCGCCCGCGCCTGCGCCGGCTCGCGCGCGATCTGGGCCGCAACCAGGGGGCGAAGCGCGAGCGCCTGCAGGCCGACCTCGACGCGCTGCGCGCCCGTTCGCGCGCGACGCTCGCCGAACGCCAGGCCCGCCTGCCCAAGCCCGACTTCCCCGCCGAACTCCCTGTCACGCAAAGGCGCGACGAGATCGCCGCGGCGATCGCGGCCCACCAGGTCGTCATCGTTTGTGGCGAAACCGGCTCGGGCAAGACCACGCAGCTGCCCAAGATCTGCCTCGCGCTCGGTCGCGGCGCCGCCGGCCTGATCGGCCACACCCAGCCGCGCCGCCTCGCCGCGCGCGCGACCGCGACCCGCATCGCGCAGGAACTGAAGAGCGAACTCGGCCAGGCCGTCGGTTACAAGATCCGCTTCACCGACCGCCTCAGCGAAGCGAGCTGCGTCAAGCTGATGACCGACGGCATCCTGCTCGCGGAGACGCAGGGTGACCCGACGCTCGCCGCCTACGACACGCTGATCATCGACGAGGCCCACGAGCGCAGCCTCAACATCGACTTCCTGCTCGGCTACCTCAGGACCCTGCTGCCGCGCCGTCCCGACCTGAAAGTCATCGTCACCTCGGCGACGCTCGACGCCGACCGCTTCGCCCGCCACTTCGCCGCGCCCGACGGCAAGCCGGCGCCGGTCATCGAAGTCTCCGGTCGCCTGTATCCGATCGAGCTGCGCTACCGTCCCGTCGAATCCGACGACGAGCCGGCGCAGGAATCCCGCCGCCCCGGCGCCGACCGCCGCAAGGACCGCGACCTCTACGACGCGATCGTAGACGCCGTCGACGAGGCGCACCGCAGCGGTCCCGGCGGCACGCTGGTGTTCCTGCCCGGCGAACGCGAGATCCGCGAAGCGACCGAAGCCCTGCGCAAGGCCCATCACGCCGCCGGCACCGAAATCCTGCCCCTCTATGCGCGCCAGTCCGCGCAGGATCAGGCGCGCGTCTTCGCGCCCGGCAAGGGCAGGCGCGTCGTGCTCGCGACCAACGTCGCCGAGACCTCGCTCACCGTCCCCGGCATCCGCTACGTCGTCGATACCGGACTCGCACGCGTCAAGCGCTATTCGCACCGCAACAAGGTCGAGCAACTGCAGGTCGAGAAGATCGCACAATCGGCCGCCAAGCAGCGCGCCGGGCGCTGCGGTCGCGTCATGGACGGCGTCTGCTTCCGCCTCTACGACGAGGACGACCTCGGCAAGCGCCCCGCACACACCGACCCCGAGATCCTGCGCTCCTCGCTCGCCGGCGTGATCCTGCGCATGAAGTCGCTGCGTCTCGGCGCCGTCGAGGACTTCCCCTTCATCGACGCGCCGCTGCCGCGCATGGTCGCCGACGGCTACCAGCTCCTCACCGAGCTCGGTGCGGTCTCGGACGACGATGCGCGCGAACTCACGCCGATCGGCGTCGAACTCGCCAAGCTTCCGCTCGACCCCAAGATCGGCCGCATGATCCTCGCCGCGCGCGACCGCGGCTGCCTTTCGGAAGTCCTCGTCATCGCCGCCGCCCTGTCGACGCAGGATCCGCGCGAGCGCAACCCCGAGAGCCCCGGCGCCGCAGACCAGGCGCACGCGAAGTTCCGCGGCGGCGAGCAGGATCAGCGCTCCGAATTCCTGTGGTACTGGAACCTGTGGAAGGCCTGGGCGGAAGTGCTGCGCCACGAAACCGGCAGCAAGCAGAAGGCGTGGGCGAAGCAGCATCACCTGTCCTACATGCGACTGCGCGAATGGCGCGACGTCCATACGCAGCTGCACACGCTGTGTACCGAGCACGGCTGGAAGGAAAACGACAAGCCCGCGCACTACGACGCCCTCCACAAGGCGCTCCTCGCGGGCCTGCTCGGCCACGTCGGCTGCAAGATCGAGGACGCCAGCGGTCCGCAGGCCGGCAGCTATCTCGGCGCCCGCGGCATCAAGTTCTGGCCCCATCCCGGCTCCGCGCTCGCAAAGAAGGCCGGCAAGTGGATCGTCTGTGCCGAGCTCGTCGACACCTCGCGGCTTTTCGGCCGCTGCCTCGCGAAGATCGAGCCTGAATGGCTCGAGGAAGTCGGCGCCCACCTGATCAAATGCCAAGTCTTCGAACCGCACTGGTCCAAGGCCACCGGCGCCGTGCGCGCCTGGGAACGCGGCACGCTCCACGGCCTCGTCCTCTATGCCCGTCGCGGCGTCGGCTATCGCGACACCGATCCGCTGCTGTGCCGCGAGCTCTTCATCCGCGAAGGTCTCGTGCAGGGCGAGATCGCCGAAGGCGCGGCGCGCGGCATGCCCTTCCTGCAGCACAACCGCCGCCTCGTTGCCGAGATCGAGCGTCTCGAGCACAAGTCCCGCCGCCCCGACGTCCTCGTCGACGAAGAGCTGATCCACGCCTTCTACGAGGCCAAGCTGCCGGAAGATATTCTCGATCTCCCGAGTTTCGAGGCCTGGCGCAAGACGGCGGAGAAGGCCGAGCCGAAGCTCCTGCACCTCTCGCGCGACCAGCTCATGCGCCACGAGGCCGAAGGCATCACCACCGACCGTTTTCCGGCCAGCCTCGAAGTCCTCGGCCAGAAGCTCAAGCTCACCTATCTGCACCAGCCCGGCGAAGCCGACGACGGCGTCACGCTCACCGTCCCGCTCGCGATGCTCAACCAGATCCCGGCAAACCGCTGCGAGTGGCTCGTGCCCGGCCTGCTGGAAGAGAAGGTCGCCGCACTGCTGCGCACCGTGCCACAGAAGCACCGCCATCGCCTGCAGCCCATCTCCGAAAGCGCCGCGGCCTTCATGGAGCACTTCGACGCCGGCGAATGGGACACCGACGAAGCGCTCCTGCGCGCGCTGCAACGCTTCGTCGAGGAGCGCGTGTCGCTCAAGCTGCCGATGGAATCCTTCCGTGCGGAAAACCTCAATCCGCACTGTTTCATGAACTTCCGCGTCATCGACGAGCACGGGCGCGTGCTCGGCCAGTCGCGCAACCTCGCCGAACTGCGCACGCGTCTTCGCGATCAGGTCGCCGAACGATTCAGGGGCGCGCGGATCGCCATCCCGGAAAGTGCTCTGACGAAGACCGCGCTACCCCCGCCCTCCGAGAAAGGATCGATAGGGCAGGGCGCCCCTGCGAAAGCCGCTCCCGAAGCCCCCGCGTCCCAGCTCTCCGGCATCACCGCCTGGACCTTCGGCGAGCTGCCCGAACTCCTCGAAGTCAAGGTCGCCGGCCGCGAAGTCATCGGCTTCCCCGCCCTGCACGACGACGACGACAGCGTCTCGCTGCGCCCCTTCGACACCCCCGAGGAAGCGGCGAAGGTTCATCGCAAGGGCCTCGCCCGCCTCTTCGCGCTCACGCTCAAGGACCAGGTCCGCGCGATCGAAAAGCTCCCCGGCCTGCGCGAGCTCGCGCTCGCCTTCATTCCATTCGGCACCGAAGCCGAACTCAAGGCGCAGCTCGTCGCCGCGACCCTCGCACGCACCTGTCTCCTCGACCCCCTCCCCGCCGATGCCGCAAGCTTCGAGCGGCGCTGCACCGAGGCCAAGCCGCGCATCACCCTCATCGCGCAGGAATTCATGCGCCTCGCGATCGGCCTCATCGCCGAGCACGCCGCGCTGCAGAAACGCCTCACCGGCCTCAAGGGCTTCCCCGAAGTCGCCGCCGACATCCAGGCCCAGGTGCGCGAGCTGATGCCCAAGGACTTCCTCGTCGCCTTCCCGTGGGAGCGTCTCGCGCACTTCACGCGCTACCTCAAGGCCGCCGGCGTGCGCCTCGACAAGCTGCGCAACAACCCCGCGCGCGACGCCCAGCTCCTCGCCGACTGGCGCGGCCTCGCCCAGCCCTTCGAGCGCGAACGGCTTGCCAAGCGCAAGGCGGGCGTCGACGACCCGAGCCTCGACGAATTCCGCTGGCTCCTCGAAGAGCTGCGCGTCGGGTTGTTCGCGCAGGAACTCAAGACGCCCATGCCGATGTCGGTAAAGCGCCTGCAGAAGATCTGGGACGCGCGCCCGCGCTGACGCGGCCCTTTGATTTGCCGAGATTTTCCTGTTAATCTAATCGGCTTCCCTTGCTCTACCGGTTCGCATGCCGGGGAGCTGTCATCAACCGCAAGGAGTTTCCATGCGACATTACGAAGTTGTATTCATCGTCCACCCGGACCAGTCGGAACAGGTCCCGGCGATGATCGAGCGCTACAAGTCGCTCGTCACCGCCCGTAACGGCCAGATCCATCGCCTCGAAGACTGGGGCCGCCGCCAGATGGCCTATCCGATCCAGAAGGTGCACAAGGCTCACTACGTCCTCATGAACATCGAGTGTGACGGCGAGGCGCTCGGCGAGCTCGAGCACGCCTTCAAGTTCAACGATGCCGTCCTGCGCCACCTCGTCGTCAAGATGAAGGCCGCCGTGACCGCCCCGTCGCCGATGATGAAGGAAGAGAAGTCCCGCTCGCTGACCGCCGCCCCGGCCGCGGAAGAAGCGAAGTCCGAGACCGAATCCGCCTGAGGTGACCGACGAGGGGAATAACCAGCTGCACCTCGACGCCCGGATCGCTGAACTCCAGCCCCTGCGTCGAACCCCGGCAGGAGTGCCGATCGCCGCTTGCGGCCTCGCGCACGAATCGAAGCAAATGGAAGCGGGCCTGGTTCGCGAAGTTTCGGTGGAACTGCAGGCGGTTGCGGTTGGTGAGTTGGCTGCTGTGCTGGCCAGCGCATCCCCCGGCATGAGGATAAGGGTCGCCGGATTTCTCGCCGCGAAGAGTCTTCGCAGCCGGAGCCCGGTACTGCACCTGAGCAAGATCGAATTTCTGGAAGGAAACGAAAATGGCGTTCAACAAGAAGTTTGCAAAGAAGAAGGATGACCGCGGCAACCGCGGCCTGTTCAAGCGTCGCAAGTTCTGCCGCTTCACCGCGGAAAAGATCGAGGAAGTCGACTACAAGGATGTCGACATCCTGAAGGACTTCATCACCGAAAACAGCAAGATCATGCCGGCCCGCATCACCGGCACCAAGGCCGGCTACCAGCGTCAGCTGTCGACCGCGATCAAGCGCGCGCGCTTCCTCGCCCTGCTGCCTTACACCGATCTGCACAAGTAATCAGGAGAGATCGGACATGCAAATCATTCTGCTCGAAAAAGTCGCCAACCTCGGCACCCTCGGCGACGTGGTCAAGGTCAAGGACGGCTACGCCCGCAACTACCTGATCCCCCAAGGCATGGCCAAGCGTGCGACGCAGGCCAACATGGCCGCATTCGAAGCCAAGCGCGCCGAGCTCGAAAAGGCCCTGGCCGAGAAGCTCGCCGAAGCCCAGGCAGTCGCCACCAAGCTCGAAGGCCTGATGCTGCAGATCGCCCGCAAGGCCGGCATGGACGGCCGTCTGTTCGGCTCCGTCACCAACATCGACATCGCCGAAGCGCTGGAAGCTCAGGGCTTCAAGATCGAGCGCAGCGCGATCCGCATGCCGGAAGGTCCGATCAAGGCCATCGGCGACGTGCAGATCGACATTGCCCTGCACCACGACGTCGTGGTTCCGGTCACCGTCTCCGTGCTCGGTGAACAGTAATCCGCCGGTACTGACGTGATCGAAAAGGGGCTGCCTCGGCAGCCCCTTTTGTTTTTCAGCGCCGTCTGCCGCTTCGGTAGAATTCCGCATCCGCACCCCCTGGAAGACCGCCCCCGATGGCTACTCAAAAGCGCCGCTTTTCCGAGAACTCCGGCGACCCCGCGATCTCGGCAATCAAGCTCCCGCCGCACTCGCTCGAAGCCGAGCAGTCGCTGATCGGCGGCATCCTCCTCGACAACCAGGCATGGGAACGCGTCGCCGACCTCGCCAGCGAAGTCGACTTCTACCGCGACGACCATCGGCGCATCTTCCGCCATATCAGCAAGCTGCTCGACCTCGGCAAGCCGGCCGACGTCGTCACGGTCTTCGAGTCGCTCGAGAAGAACGGCGAATCCGAGCAGGCGGGCGGACTCGCCTATCTCGCGGAGATCGCCAACAGCACGCCGTCGGCGGCCAACATCCGCCGCTACGCCGAAATCGTGCGCGAGCGCGCGATCCTGCGAAAGCTCGTCACCGTCGGCGACGAGATCGCAGCGTCTGCCCTTAGCGCTACGGGGCGTGATGCCAAGACCCTGCTCGACGAGGCCGAAGCCAAGGTGTTCGAGATCGCCGAGGCGGGGGCGCGCAGCTCCACAGGCTTCGTCTCGATCCAGCCCATCCTCAAGCAGGTCGTCGATCGCGTCCAGGAGCTCTACGACCGCGACAACCCGTCCGAAGTCACCGGCGTGCCGACCGGTCTGGTCGATCTCGACGAGAAGACCTCCGGCCTGCAGCCCTCGGACATGATCATCGTCGCCGGCCGTCCCGCGATGGGCAAGACCACCTTCGCGCTCAACGTCGCCGAGCACGTCGCGATCGACTGCAAGCTGCCTGTGGCCATTTTCTCGATGGAAATGCCGGGCACGCAGCTCGCCACCCGCTTCATCTCCTCGGTCGGGCGCATCGATCAAGGCAAGATCCGTACGGGGCGCCTCGGTGACGAGGATTGGCAGCGCCTCACGATGGCGATGGGCAAGCTCTACGACGCGCCACTGTTCATCGACGAGACGCCCGGTCTCAACCCCATCGACCTGCGCGCCCGTGCGCGCCGCCTCTCGCGCCAGTGCGGCAAGCTCGGCCTCATCGTCATCGACTACCTGCAGCTCATGGTCGGCAGCAAGGAGAGCGACAACCGTGCCTCCGAGCTGTCCGAGATTTCGCGTTCGATCAAGTCGCTGGCGAAGGAGCTGCACGTCCCGATCGTCGCCCTGTCGCAGCTCAACCGAAGCCTCGAGCAGCGTCCGAACAAACGCCCCGTGATGTCCGACCTGCGCGAATCAGGCGCTATCGAGCAGGACGCGGACATCATCATGTTCATCTACCGCGACGAGGTCTATAACCCCGACTCGCCGGACAAGGGCACCGCCGAACTGATTATCGGCAAGCATCGAAATGGCCCGACTGGCACGGTGCGCATGACCTTCGTCGGCGAATGCACGCGATTCGAGAATTACGCCGGCGGCGCGGGTTTTTATCAAAGCGAATAAATTTCCGGAATTTTTTTGGAAATGGCTTGACGCTTCAATTGAGGTCTATATAATTCGCGCCTCTTCAGCGCTGCGGCGGATTTGGCGGCGGCGGTGGAGGGCAGGAAAGAGGGGGGCGGTGCGGCAGCGGATTTAAAAAAGTTTGCTGCGGTGCTTGACGAAAGCGGTTGAGTTTGTCAGAATCTCTTTCTCGCTGCTTCGGCAGTGGTTCTTTAAAAAATTGGACAACCGATAAGTGTGGGTGCTTGGT